>PLXW01000095.1 GCA_003151595.1 Myxococcales bacterium | reverse complement strand
CGGCCCCTCTCGCTGCACTGACCCTCACCCGCGGCCCCTCTCGCTGCACTGACCCTCACCCCCGGCCCCTCTCCCGCAAGGGGAGAGGGGAGGAGAGATCACGCGTTGGCTCCTCCCCCTCTCCCCTTGCGGGAGAGGGGGCTGGGGGGTGAGGGTTCGCGGGGACTCGGGGTGAGGGTTCGCGACGCGCTTACGCGACGAGCGTCTGGTACGCCGCGGTCACTTCGACGAAGCGCTCAGCGAGCAAGCGGCGCTCTTCATCCGTCGCACCCGGATGCAAATCCGGGTGGTAGTTGCGGGCGAGCTGGCGGTAGGCGCGCTTGATGGCGAGAGGATCGGCGCCGAGCGGGACACCGAGGATGCGGAAGGCCGCGACCTGGCGCGGGTCGACGGACGGCGCGTGCTCGTGCGAGGTGCGGCGTTGGGCAGGCGAAGGCGGCGGGGTTCCGTTGGCGGAGACGCCGCGATCGCGGGCGCGGCGACGACCGCTGAGGAACTCCGGCGGGCGGAGCGGATCGTCGAGGAGCGCGCCGCGCGGCGGGCGAACCGTCACACGAAATAGGATCTGCGCGTCGGCGAGGCGCTCGAGGACGCTGAGGCGCGTGGTGAGCTGACGGCGGAGCGCCGTGTCGATCAGCGTTGGCGACAGCTTGAAGTCGCGGACGAGGACCTCGCCGTGCAAGCGTCGCGAGGCGATCGCGCGCAGGAGCGATCGCTTCAACACGTCGTCGCCGACGGCCTCGGCGCGCCGTAGCTCTTCGGCCAGCGACGGCACCGGACCATCCAGCTCGACGGCGACCACGAGGCCGCGCGAGAGGTGAATGCGATGCATGCGGCCGTGAAACTCGGCCAGCTCCAGCGTCCCCGTGGCGCGGGAGCGGTGGAGAGTCCCCAGCAAATCGCCGAGGGTCGTCGTTCGAAGCCGCCCCGGAAGTTGCATCGTCTTCCACGAGTAACGACCCGACGCGACCGTGGCCAAATTCCAGGCACTTGCCGGGGGCGCTCGTAGCGCGATGCGAACGTCGTGGCCGCTTGCGCCATCGCGTTGGCCCGCCACGCCAAGCGCCTTCCCGCTTGCGCCATGGCGCTGGCGCGCGATGCCACGCCGACGGCCTCTTGCGCCATCGCGTTGGCCGGCGCCGCCACGGCGCTTCTCGCTCGCGCCGTCGCGATGGCCCGCGCCGCCATGCCGACTCCTGCGTGCGCCACGGCGTCGCCCGCGTCCGCCGCCGCACCGGCCGTCCGCGCCAGCACGATGGCGGCGTCCCCCCTCGCGTCGCCCCGCGTGGACAGCCCGTTCCCCGCGCACGCCTTGGCGTCGGCTCGCCCGGCCACGAGATGGTCCTCGTCGGCCACCGCGTTGGCGGCGCGAACGAACGTGGTGGCCTCGCGCGCCGACTCCTCGCCCTCGGCTGCCATCACCGTGGCGCAGGCGGCCATCGCGCTGGCGCAAGCCGCCATGGGCTCGGCGGAAGGTGCCGTCGCCTTGGCGCACGCGACCATCGGAACGCCCTCCGCGGAACGGGCGTGGGCTCGGCGCGCCTTCGCCTTGGCGTCGCGGGACTTCACGAAGGCGCCCCTCGCCATCCTGTTTCCTGGGGAGACTTCGCGCGGGTCGCAACGCGCCATCGCCGGGTCGCGAGGAGACTTCGGGTGAGCCGCGCGTGACCTCGCGTCGGCCCGAGCCGCCTAGTCGCCGACCACGAGCGTCGCATGCACGGCGATCTCGGTCCGGACGCACGCCTCGTGGATACACGTGACGACCCGGACGCGCGCCTCGATCTCTCCCGATCCGCGCGTGCGGGCGGCCAGCGCGATCGCCCAGCGCCACACGCTGTCCTCGTGCGTCGTCGCGTCCGAAGGGCCGACGCGCGCGCGCAGCGGCGTCACGAACGCGGGCGCCGAGACGAGCACGGCGTCGGCCCATTTGACGATCGCGCCGCCGGGCGGCGGTTTGGCCTCGACCTCACATCGCACGCGACCCGGCTCAGGCGCGCGCGGACACGTGATCGCCGCGGTCGCTCGTGGTTCGTCGGCGACCGACGGCGAGGGCGAAGCAACGCCGAGCGCGACCAGCGCAGCGACGACGACGGCGACGCGAGTGGGAACCGGGAAACGCACCTCGCTCCGTGGTATCCGATCCATTCATGCGTCGCACGTTCTGGTCTGCGTTGGGGGTCGCCGGGCTCGTCGTGATCGCGCCGGGCTGCGACAAGGACGACGCGTCGACGGCGATCGATGCCGCGCGCCCCGCGCCTTCGATCGCGACGAGCGTCCCCTCGTCTCTTCCGCCTCCTCCCCCGACGGCCAGCACCACGCCGGCTCCGGCACCGACGTGGGACGGCTCGATGCCGCCGCGCCCCGTGCCGAAGACGAGCCCCACGGTCGGCTCGGGGATGTCGGCCGAGGTGCAGATGGAAGCCATCGCGTACATGACGGCGATGGGGCAGCCGCGGTTCGACGACGCCAACGCCGATCCTGATTGGACCGCGACCTTCGCCGACAAGCTGCGCCCGATCACGCGCTCGCTCGACAAGGGGCCGGCCGACGAGAAGGAGAAGCTCGATCGCGTCGAGATCATCGGCGGCGGTCGGCGGATCGATCTGCTGATGGCGGGCGGGTGCGACGCCGAGACGCCGGCGCGCGCTGTGGTGACCCGCGCCGGAACGCCTCTCTCGACGCTGCTGGGGCACGGCGTGCTCGTCGTGCGGTGCAACGACGCGCGGACGCAGTGCTTGCAAAGTACACGCGACCCGACCGACGTGCTTTGCACGACGGCGCCGCGGCACCGCTGACGCTCGCTACTCGGGCGCCCAGATCCCCACGAACGCGCGCCCACCACGGACGCACGCCACGCGCGACGCATCGTCCGACACGGTACAGTCGCGGACGTCGAGGTAGCCCCCTTCGAGCTCGCGCGCGCGGAACAGTCGCGTGTGGGCGCCGCGCACGAGGAGACCCATCGAGGTCGGAGTGACGAGGACGCGGCCGTTCGGAGAACGCGGCGCGCCGAGCGTCGTCGGTTGATCGAGCGACGACTGCGAAGGCGTGGCACGGACGAGATCGGGCGAGACGAGGATCGGTTCGCCGGCGACGATCGCTTCCAGGCCGCGGGTGCCCCAGGCGACGGCGAGCGTCTGCGCGGGTTCTCCGCGTGCGCCCGCGTGATCGTTCGCGTCGCGTGTCGCGCAGTGCGCGCCGAGCGGCGGCGCGATCGGGAGCGCGATGTCGCGCGCGTCGCCGTTCCCCGTGGGGGCGAACGTGGCGTGCAGGGCGACGCCGTCGCACGCGTCGTACGCTTCGATCCATCGGTACGCGCCGTCGGGCGACACGACCCCTGCGCGCCATGTCGTCACGTCGTCGGCGGCGGCTTCGTCCCCTTGCGCCGGATCGAGGCGCACGACCCCCGCCGCCGTCCGCACCAGCAGCTTGCCGCCGGCGTCGAACGCGAGCGCGCCCCACGACGGCCCGCGACCGCGCTCGATCTGCGGCACCGCCCCCGCCGCGCGAAGCACCGACGGCGCCGGGAGGATCGGCGCGAGCTGCGCGACCCACGCCTGCGCGTCGGTGGTGCGCGACGACGTGTGCGTCGCCGGAGAGATCTGCGCGCGATCGAGCGCCGCGATCGCCCGCAGCGCATCGCCGGACACCGCGTACGCGCGCACCTCGGCGAGCCCGGCCTCTTCGAGCCCCTTGCTCACGCCGCACTGCAACGCCGGCCCGGTCATCAACTCGACCATGCGCGGCGCGCCCCCTTCGAGGCACATCGCGCGGTGAAGCGCGCGCACCTGCTCCACGAAGCGCGGGACGGACGGCGCGTCCTTGGGCTTCGGCGCACGCACGGCGGCCATCGACGCCAGCGCGCGAAGCGAGCTCTCCGGCTCGTCGGGATCGCGGCTCATCCCCGCCGATCGATCGAACCACCGCGCGACGGCGCTCACGCGCGGTCCCGGCTCGAACGGCGGAGAGCCCCCTTCGATCGTCACGCGAATGGCCACGTCGTCGAGCCCGTCGCCGTCGCGATCCGTTCCATCGACGTCGAGCGAAAGGAGGGGCGCGTTCGGCGGATCGATCAGCGTGGCGCGGAAGTGCGTCTTCGCGTCGGCGCCGACGACGACGGCCGCGACCCAGCGCGAGGCGGTCGCGTGATCGTCGTGCTCGCACGTCGCGCCGGTCTCGACGAAGAGCGTGTGCCGTCCGGTCTGCGCGAGGCGATTCTTCGGCGCGCAGGTCGGAGCAAACGTGAACGGCGGAGGCGACGCGATCGCCTGCGATGCGCCCAAGGGCGCTCCGCGCGCACCCCGGAAGAGGAGGAGGTCGGCGGCACGCGGTCCGGCGTCGAGGTCGGTCGACGTCGGGCTCACGAGCGTCGCGGCGTCGAGCGCGCCGTCGCCATCGAAGTCGCCGGTGAGGCCGAGGGTGAAGACGCGATCGGCGGGGGCGACGAGATCGAGGCCGTCGATCGTCCATCGCGTCGCGTTCTTGGGCGCGGCGATCGCCTCGCGCGCGTGGAACGAGCCGGCGTCTTCTTCAGAGGCGGCGTCGACCGCAGCGACCGTGGCCGACGGCGCCGACGCTTCGTCGATGCTGTACGGCACGTACGGGTGATCGTCCTTGCACGCTCTGCATCCGGTCGTCGCCAGCGCGAGCGCGAGGAGACCAGCGGCGCGGCGGGTGGACGGCATCGACGCCGGAGAGCACCACGACGCCGCCCCGCGCCGCAAGCGCGCAAGCGTCAGTGAGCGCCTGCGAGCGGCGCATGGACAAGTCGCCGCCGCGCGTGGGATTGTCCCCGTCGCCGTGACGAAGTGGCTCGCGTTCGCGTTCGCTTGTGCCGCGTGGATTGCGATCGCGACGGGCGCGCGGGCCGACGGCGCGTCGCTCGAGGACGCGGCGCAGTCGAGCGATCCGATGGTGGCCGCCGACGCCCTTTACCGCCTGGCGGAAGCCGAAGACGCCGCGGGCGCGTACGCGTACGCCATCCAGCATTACCGCGCGTCGGTCGACCGTCTGCCGTCTTTCAGGTACGCGCCGAAGGCGATGACGCGCGCGGCGGTGCTCCAGGCGCACTCCGAGGGGGACTTCCGGCCGTACGCGCGACTCGAGTCGGTGCGGCGCGATCCGAAGGCGAGCGACGACGCGGCGTCGATCGATGCGCTGGCGCGCGACGCAGACACGTTTCCGCCGGGGCCGACGCGGAGCGAGGCGTGGATGGTCTGCGCCGACGCTTACCTCTCGCGCCTCCAGCGACGCGCCGACGGCGAGGCCGCGCTTCGACGAGTCACGGGCGACCCCAAGGCCGACGCGCTCCTCCAGCGGCAGGCCGCGAGCACGCTTCTGAACGCGCTCCTCGACGACGGCGACCTCGAGGCCGCGCGCGAGACCTCGCAGACGATGGCGAAGCTGCTCGACGCTCGGATGATCCGGCGCGTGGCGGTCGCTGCGCGGCGGCGGTGGTTGCATCATGCATCGATCGCGGAGCTCGCTCTATTTTCCATACTTGCAGCGATCGCCGTCGCACGCGCAGCGGCGCGCGGCGCGTGGAGCGACGTCCGACGCGCGCTCCGAGGCGGTACGGGGTTCGCGCTCGCGTTTGCCGTGTACGTCGCGCTGGCCGGCGGCGCGCTGGCGTCGGCGTACGAGACGGGGAACGCGGCGCCGTTCCTCATCTTCGGCGCGGCACTGGCACCGATCGTGGTCGCAGCGCGCGCGTGGGGAGCGGCGGGGTCGAGCGCGGGATGGGCGCGTGCGGCGCGGGCCGTGGTTTGCGCGTCGGCCGTCGTGGCCGCGGCGTTCCTCGTGCTCGAAGCGGTGAACGTGCAGTACCTGGAGGGGTTCAAGCTATGACCGAAGCCGCGACCGAGACGGAAGACGATCGCCTCGCGCGGATCGCGCGCGGCATTCGCGTTGTTCGCGAAGGGCACGGGGCGAACTGCTCGAGCATCGGCAGCGTGATCGACACGCTGTTCGCGGCGGCGCTCGTCGGCGGCGCGGTGATGGCGGCGGTCGCTGCGGCGATGGCGAAGGAGAAGGTGCGCGTCGTCGGCTCGCGAGAGGCCTCTCCCGCAACGAACGAGAAGAGCGCGCCCAACGCAGCGCGCTCTGGCGAGGAGCCGCGCACGTGATCCTTCGCTACGAATCGTGGGGCGCGTGGGCGAAGATCGATTCGCCGCCGGCACTCGTCGCGCTCGATCGCGACGCGGTCCGCGCGCTCGGTCTCGAGGGCGGCGAAGTGTGGACCGGTCCGCCGCGTGAGAGCGCGCCGCTCGAAGCGCACGTCGCGGTGACCAGCCGATGCGCCGCGGGGTGCAAAGGCTGCTACCTCGACGCCCGCCCCGACGGCGAAGAGCCGCCGCGCGAGACGATGGAGGCGGCGCTCGACGCGCTGGCCCGCGCGGGCGTGTTCACGGTGGCCTTCGGTGGCGGAGAGCCGACGACGCGCGACGACCTCGACGTGCTGGCGGACTTCGCGCGCGCGCGCGGCCTGTCGCCGGTGCTCACGACGAGCGGGCTCGGTCTCACGCCGGCGCGGATCGATCGCCTCCGCGCATTCGCGCAGATCAACGTGAGCTACGACGGCGCGCGCGAAGACTACGAGCGCGTTCGCGGCTTCGACGGCGCTCGCCACGCCGAAGCCGCCATCGAAGCGCTCGTCGCCGCAGGCATCCCGGTCGGCGTGAACATCGTCCTCACGCAGGCGACGTGGGCGTCGCTCGACGCCACGCTCGATCGCGCGCGGAGCCTTGGCGCGCGCGAAGCTCAGCTCCTCCGCTACAAGCCGGCCGGGCGCGCCGCGTCGCTCGACTACCTCGCCCAACGGCTCACGCCCGATCAGGCGCGCGCCCTGGGCCCGAAGCTCCGCGCGATCGCCTCGCGCATGACGCCCGAGTTTCGCGTCCGGATCGACTGTGCGCTCGTCCCGTTCTTCTCCGCCGATCCGTCAATCGACGCGGCGACGCTGGCGCGCTTCGGCGTGCTCGGCTGCGAAGCGGGCGACAAGCTCGTCGCGCTGCGGGTCGATGGGAAGATCGCGCCGTGCAGCTTCGCCGGCCCCACGACGCTCGGCGCCACGGATCTCGAATCACGCGGCGAGGACGCCGAGCTCGCGACGTGGCGCGCGTGGAACGCCTCGCCCGCCGAGCCGTGCGCGTCGTGCGCGCTTCGAAGCGTGTGCCGCGGAGGGTGCAAGGTCGTGGCGCGGTTCGTCGACGGCGCGCACGGCCCCGATCCGGAGTGCCCGCGCGTCCGCGCGCATCGCGACGCCGAGTCCACGCGCGACGCGGCTCCATCCGCGCCGGGAGCGCTCGCGTGATCCGCCTCGCGCTGGGAGCGATGGCCGGGTGCGTGGTCGCCGTCGCGCTCTACGCGATCGTGCGCGGCCTTCAGCTCGTGATCTTCCCCGAGCCGAACCCGGCGACGGTGATCTGGAGCGCGCACGCGGGGTACTTCTGGCGCGCGTGGATCGTCTCGTATTCGGGCGGGATGGCGGCGTTGATCGCGTGGAAGGCGGCGGGGAGCGATCCCGAACGCGTCGCGCGGGTGCTCGCGGGAGGCGTGGTCGTCGCCGCCGCGTTGATCTTCGCGCAGGGGGTGTTGCTGCCTTAGGGAGCCAGCCAGTTCTCGACGCGAATCCCCTCGAACAGCTCGAAGTGCGCAACATTCGCCGTGACGACGGTCGCATCTTGGATGGCGGCGACGGCCGCGATCTGGCCGTCAAGGAACGGTGGCGGCCGTCCTGCGGCAGTGAGGCGAGCTCGTTCGATAGCGTGCCAGCGCGCCGCGCGCTCGCCGTAGGGAAGGACTCGGATACCGCCGACGACCTCGGTCATGAATTTCTCGAGGTGGTCGCGCTTCTTCGACGGGGGCAAGCGCAGGATTCCGAACCACATCTCGTGCAGCACGAGGGAGGCGGTCACGAGCACGCCTTCATGCTTTTCGAACGCTCGAACGACCCGACGATTGGGCGCGGGCTGGGCGAGCGCCGCGAAGACGTTCGTGTCGAGAAGGAAGGTCGTCATGGGGTCTGGTCAGAGACGGACGTCGCGTCCCGGGGAAGGGTCCCGCTCGGGTAGCTCGAATCCGTCGTAACCGCTGGGCGCGCCCTCACGCCACAGGCGGAGGGCTGCGGCAGGCGACAGACGCTTGGCGCGCAGGCGATCGTACTCCTCGAGCGAGACGAGAACCGCGACGGGTTTACCCCGACGAGTCAGCTCGACGCTGTGGCCGCGTTCGACGTCGCGGACGAGGCCGGTCAGGTGATCGCGAGCTTCGGCGAGGGAGACTTTGCGAGGCATGACTCAAGTATGGCCATGAAGTTGGCGATGTCGAGAGAGATAGCCATGTGCCTGGCTATTCGCCAACCATCACCGGCTCCATCACCAGCGCCACGCCGAACGCGCTCTCCACGCCGCGCTGAATCGCGCGCGCCACGTCGAGCAGCTCGGCGCACGTCGCGCCTCCGCGGTTCACCAGCGCGAGCGCGTGCTTTCGCGAGATGCCCACGCGCGCCTCCGGAGACGGACCCCATCCCTTCGCGAATCCGCTGCGCTCGATGAGCCAGCCTGCCGATAGCTTGGTCCGCCCGTCGTCGTTCGGGAACCTCGGAATCGCCGCGTCTTCGATCCCGCGCGCGAGCGCACGCCCGATGAACGACGCGAGCTGCGCGTCGTCGAGCACCGGGTTCACGAAGAACGAGCCCGCGCTGACCGAGTCGGGATCGGCCGCGTCGAGGACCATCCCCTTCACGCGTCGGAGCGCGATGACCGTGCGTCGCGTCTCTTCGAGCGGCGCGCGCGAGCCCGCCGACACGCCGAGCGCGCGCGCCAGCTCGGCGTAGCGAACGGGGGCGCCATCGGGGCGCACGTCGAGCTCGAACGTGACGCGCGTGACGACGAAGCGCGCGTCGCATTTGAACATGCTCGCGCGGTAGGCGAAGCCGCACTCGCTCGCCGCCAGGTCGCGCTCGTCGTGCGTTTGGCGATCGAGCACGCGCACGCTCGTGATCGTCTCTTTCACTTCTTGCCCGTACGCGCCCACGTTCTGGATCGGCGTGGCGCCGGCGAGGCCAGGAATGCCCGACAGGCACTCGACGCCGCTCCACCCCTCGCTCACGCACCGCGCGACGAAGTCGTCCCACGGCTCTCCCGCTTCGACGTCGACCTGCACGCGGTCCGCTTGCCCCGCCAGCCGCTTCGCCGTCACGCCGCGCGACGCCACGCGCACCACGAGCCCGTCGAACCCCGCGTCGCCGACGACGAGGTTGCTCCCTCCGCCGAGCACGAGCACCCGTTCGCCGCGCGCGTCGGCGTCGGCCACGGCGCGTACGATCTCGTTCGCGTCGGTCGCCTCGACGAACCTCTTCGCCCCCCCTCCCACGCGGAGCGACGTCATCGGCGCCAGCGGGACGTCTTCGCGAATGCGCATCGCTTCCACTTTTCGCACGGCTCCACGTGCTAAGCGAGGCCGTCCCGAAGATGCCCGCGCCGCTCCCGATCGACCCGATTTTGCCGGACGTCGTGCGCACGCTCGCCGACGGGCCGACCCTCGTGCTCGAAGCGCCCCCCGGCGCGGGCAAGACCACGCGCGTCCCTCGCGCGCTGCTCGATGCATGGAGCGACGGCGAGATCATCGTGCTCGAGCCGCGCCGTCTCGCGGCCAGGCTCGCGGCGCGTCGCGTGGCCGAGGAGCTGGGCGAAGACGTGGGCGGGCGCGTCGGCTACGTCGTTCGCTTCGAGGACGTGTCGAGCGCCAGGACGCGGATTCGCTTCGTGACCGAAGGGGTGCTCACGCGCCGCATGCTCGTCGATCCCGAGCTGCGCGGCGTGCGCGCCGTCATCCTCGACGAGTTCCACGAGCGGCATCTTCACGCCGACGTCGCGCTCGCGTTCCTTCGCGGGCTTCAGCGCGGCGCGCGCCCCGACCTTCGCATCGTCGTCATGTCGGCCACGCTCGACGCCGGCCCGATCGCCGAGTTCCTCGAGGCGCCGACGCTCCGCGCCGAAGGGCGTCGCTTCGAGGTGACGCTCGATCATCTTCGCGCGCCCGACGATCGCCCGCTCGGCTCGCAGGTCGCGTCGGCCGTGCGATCACTGGTGAACGACGGCCTCGACGGTGACGTGCTCGTGTTCCTTCCAGGAGCGGCCGAGATCCGTCGCGCGCGCGAGTCGTGCGAAGCGATCGCACGCGAAGCGGATCTCATGGTCGTACCGCTGCACGGGGACTTGCCGCCCGAGGAGCAAGATCGCGCGGTGCGGCCGGCGTCGCGACGGAAGCTGATCCTGTCGACCAACGTCGCCGAGTCGTCGGTCACGATCGACGGCGTCGTCGCCGTCATCGACAGCGGTCTCGCGCGCACGGCCAGCTTTGCCGCGTGGTCGGGGCTCCCGATGCTCCGCGTGCAGAAGATCAGCCGCGCGTCGGCCGCGCAGCGCGCAGGACGCGCCGGGCGAACGCGCGCCGGGCGATGCCTCCGCCTCTACACGAAGGCCGACCACGACGCGCGCGAGGCGCACGACGTCCCCGAGATTCGCCGGCTCGATCTCGCGCAGACGTGCCTCGAGCTCGCCGCGCGCGGCGACGCGAGATCGATCGCGTGGCTCGAAGCGCCCCCGGAGCCGGCCCTTCGCGCCGCCGACGAGCTCCTCGTGCGGCTCGGCGCCACGGAGAGCGACGGCAGGCTCACGCCGATCGGCAAGCGGATGCTCGCCTTCCCGTTGCACCCGCGCCTCGCGCGCGTCGTCGTCGAAGCCGAGGCGCGCGGCGTCGCGCGTGATGGAGCGATCCTCGCGTCGCTCGTGGCGGAGCGGGACATTCGTACGAGCGCGCGCGGCGGCGGGTTCAACGCCTCGCGCGGCGGCGCGCGCGACGCGGCGACCGAGCGCTCCGATCTGATCGCGATGCTCGATCTGTTCCGCGAGGCCGAAGAGTCGCGGTTCTCGGACGGAGCCCTGCGCGCCATCGGCCTCGACCCTGCCGCGACGTTCGCCGTCGACCGCGCACGCAAACAGATCGCGCGCATCTCTTCGCGCGAACGATTGAAGGACGAGCCGCACGATCCGGAGCAAGCGCTGCTCGCCTCCATCCTCGCCGGGTACCCCGATCGCGTCGCCAAGCGAAAGAAACCGGGCTCGCGCGATCTCGCCATCGCCGGCGGCGGCATCGCCGAGCTCGCCGAGTCGAGCGTCGTCCGCGACGCGATGTTCCTCGTGGCCATCGACGCCGAAGCGCGCGCCCCCGCGTCACCGAACGATCGCTCGGCGATCCGCGCAGGGTCGTCCTCGCGCCCCATCGTTCGCCTCGCGAGCTCCATCGAGCCGGAGTGGCTCATCGATCTGTTCCCCGGTGCGGTCGAAGAGCACGACGAGATCCGCTGGGACGAGGCGAAGGAGCGGGTCGAGCGCGTCGCGCGCATGTCGTACGCCGGGCTCGCGCTGCACGAGTCGCGATCGTTCGCGCCGTTCGGCGACGCGAAGCTCGACGAAGAGGCCGCGCGCGTTCTGGCCGACGCCGCGCTCGCGGCCGGAGCCCGCGTCCTCTCGCCCGACGCCAAGAGCGCCGACGCCTTCGACGCCTGGCTGGCCCGCGCGCGGTTCGCCGCACCGCATGGCGGTCCGCCGGCCCCCAACGACGCCGACGTGCGCGCCGCGCTGGTTCAAGCGTGCGTGGGGCTCTCGAGCTTCGCGGATCTACGCGCGCGCTCGCTGCTCGATGTGGTGCGCGACTCGCTGGGGCCGGCGGCGTGCGCGAAGATCGAGTCGCTCGCGCCGGAGAGCGTGAAGCTCACGGCGACACGGGGAGCGCGTGTTCACTACGAGGACGGGAAGCCGCCGTGGATCGAGTCGCACTTGCAGGATTTCTTCGGGCGGAACGAGACACCGCGCGTCGCGGGCGGACGGGTCGCGCTCGTGGTTCACCTGCTCGCGCCCAACCGGCGAGCGGTTCAGGTGACGACCGACCTCGCCGGGTTCTGGGAGCGGCATTACCCGAGCATTCGGAAGGAGTTGGCGAGGAAGTATCCGCGGCACAAATGGCCGGAGGATCCGCGGGGCTAGCCGGGTAACGCCTCTTTCCGACTCTACCGTGAGAAGACGGCGTGCACGGAAACGGAGAACGGGTTACGAATTGCGGCTCCACTCCGCGCAACCAAGCTCCAACCAGGCGCTCGAGGCGCCCGGATACTGCCCCGACCAACCCATGCGGACCTACCTCTTCTCGTTCGTCGTGACAGCGGTCCTCGCCGCCGTGCTCACGCCGATCGTGCGGCTCGCCGCGATGCGCATCGGAGCCGTGTCGAACCCGGGTGGTCGCAACGTCAACGCACGCTCGGTGCCGCGCCTCGGAGGAATCGCGATCGCGCTAGCTACGGCGTGCACGCTGGCGATGCTTCTGCGGCTCGAGTCGAGCGTCGGTCTCAGTGTTCAGCAGGAGCCGCGCTTCGTCGTAGGGCTCCTGGGCGGCGCGCTCCTCGTGTTCGGCGTCGGCGTCCTCGACGACACGCGCCGCGTTCGGGCGCTCTACAAGCTGATGGTGCAGGTCGCTGCAGCCTCGGGCGCGTACGAGTGCGGCTTCCGCATCGACGCCATCTCGCTCCCGTTCGGCGGAGCCATCTCGATGGGGATCTTCGCCCTTCCGATCACCGTCCTCTGGATCGTCGGCATCGTGAACGCGATCAATCTCATCGACGGGCTCGACGGCCTCGCCGCCGGAATCGTCTTCTTCGCCGGGCTCACGAATTTCGTCGTGGCGTACATGGGCGGCAATGCGTTCCTGGCCGTCGTGATGGCGACCATGCTCGGCGCGATCGTCGGCTTCCTCTTCTTCAACTTCAACCCGGCGCGCATCTTCATGGGCGACTCGGGGAGCTACTTTCTGGGGTTCCTGATCGGTACGACATCGATCGGGTACAAGGCGTCCACCACGGTGGCCCTGCTCGTGCCGATGCTCGCACTAGGCGTGCCCATCTTCGACACGCTCTTCACGATGGTCCGCCGTTTCCTCGAGCGGCGCCCGCTGTTTTCGCCGGACCGTGGTCACATTCACCACCGCTTGCTCGACATGGGGCTCACGCACAAGCGCGCCGTGCTCACGCTCTATGGCGTGAGCATCGTGTTCACGATCACGTCGATCGCGATCGCCATCGGACGAAGCTGGCAGGTCGGGGTCGCGATCGCGTTCGCCAGCATCGTCGCCATCGGGTTGTTCCGCTCCGTCGGGTACTTCGACTACATCCTTCGATTCAATCAGCAGAAGGAGCGCGTCCGCTGCGCCGATACGCAGGCGCTCCTGCGATCGGTGCCTCGAACGCTCGCGTCGCTGGCCTCCGCGCGAACCGAAGAGCAGGTGTGGTCGTCGCTCGAAGAAATGCTGCGCGCGTCGGAGCTGGCCAACGCCGAGGTGCGGACGGAGGGCGACGCCATCGTTCACGCCTTCGCGAACGAGGAAGACGCGCCCCGCGACGAGCTCGTCTCGGCGCGCTTCCCGATCGGCAACGACAGCGTGGCGCGAGGGACGATCGTGTTCCGCTGGCGCGCGCAAGAGAACAAGGTCAACCCGCAGAGCGAGATCCTCCTGCAGCTCACCGTCGATGGGCTGGCCGAAGCGCTGGGCCGCGCGCGCAGCTCGCTCGGTCCGCGCCCGATGCAAGAGCCGCCGCGCGAAGACGAGGCGACCGCGGCTCGCAAAGCGCAGTCGACGGCGATCCCCTCGAGCGCGCGCGTTTCGGCGTGAAGCCCCGGTAATTTCGGCGCGCCCCCGCGTGCTCCTCGCGTAAGCTCGCCGCCTCCGCGCGATGCCCTTTTCGATATCGTCCGCCGGGTTTCGGTCTCATGGCAACGTGAGTCGCGCCGCCGTCGCGCTCGCTGTCCCGGCGTCGGCGTTCGCGCTCGGCGCGCTCCACACCCCCGTGCTCTGCGTCGTCGCCGCGCTCTTGGCGGTCGCCGCCATGTTCGCGTGGTATCCGGCGGAGCCTGCTCGCTCGCGTCTCCCGGCGACGATCCTCCTCGTCACCGGCGTCGCGCTCACGGCGTTCACGGCGCTGCAGGCGTTGCCGCTCCCCGCGGCGTTCGTTCGCCTGCTCTCGCCGACGACGGCCGACGTTTGGTCGCGCGCGCTCGCTCCGCTCCGCGAAGCGGGGCCGGCGTGGACCACGCTTTCGCTCGAGCCGACGTCCACGCGCGTTCAAGTGCTACGCGGCATCGCTTACCTGTCCGCGTTCTTGACGGCTTTGCGCATCTGCGATCGCCGCGGTGGAGCGCGCTTCCTCTCGTCGGTCATCGTGCTCACAGCGCTCGGTCTCGCCATCGCCGCGGCGCTCCACCCGATGTTCGGCGCGCAGCGCGTCTTCGGTATCTATCGCCCGCAAGAGCTGATCGCCGAGCGGCACATCGCGCCGCTTCTCAACCCGAACCACATGGCGGCGTATCTCAATATCGGCTTCTGCCTGGCTCTGGGCATGGCCCTCGATCGTCGAACGGAGCGCCTTCGCCCGATCGCCGTCGCCATCGCGCTCCTGCTGGCGTCGACGCAGCTCTGGGTCGCGTCGCGCGGCGGAATGATGGCGCTCGTCTTCGGTGCAGGATGCACGCTTCTCATGTCGCGAAGCTCGCGTCGGACGTCTCTCAAGAGCAGCGCGCCCGTCCTCCTCCCGGTCCTCGTCGTCGCCGCAGGGCTGGCGATGGTGGTCGTCGGCTCGTCGCCGGAGGTCGTGACGGAGCTCAACTCGGGCGACACCTCGAAGCTGCGACTGGCGATGGAGGGACTGCGCCTCGTGCCGCATCACGCCCTCTTCGGCGTCGGACGCGGTGCCTACGAGGTGGCGTTCCCCTTCGTGCAAAGCGATCCCGGGTTCAGTGTCGCGACGCACCCGGAGAACCTCCCGGTGCAGTGGGTGACGGAGTGGGGCGTGCCGGTTTCGCTGGCGGCGTTCGTCGCCATGGCGATCGCGCTGCGGCCGCGCGTGCTTCTCACGAGCCAGTCGCCGGCCATCGGCGCCTGGTGCGCCATCGCCACGACGGTCGTGCACAACCTCGTCGACTTCAACTCCGAGGTTCCGGCGATCGGAATCGCGCTCGCGACCTGCGGGGCAATGGTCGTCGCGGGACACGGCGCCGAGCGAAAGAGCGCGATTCACAACTGGGGAATGCACCCTCGCCAGGTGGGAGTCGCCGTTGCCGGGGCGACCGCGCTCCTGATCGCCATCACGCTCGTCGCTTGGCCGCACGAGCTCGACGAAGATCGCTTCTCGCTCTACCACGACGTCACCCAGCCCGAGCTCCGCGACGACTTCGCGAACGTCACCCGCGCCGCGCTGATGCGCCACCCGTCGGAGCCGTACATCCCGTTCATCGCGTCGGTCGGCGCCTCGCGCGGAGGGCGGAGCGTGCTGCCATGGATTGAGCGCACTCTCGCGCTCGCCCCCATCTATGCGCCCGCGCACTTCGTCTTGGCCGAGCAGCTCACGCCGCTCTCGCCGTCGCAGGCGCGCCTCGAATACCGCCTCACCGTCGAGCAGGGGGCGCCGCCCACGGTGCAGGCACGCGCGCTGATGCTGGAGTCGCAGCTCGTGAGTGGTTACGACGATGCGCTCGAACTCCTCCCGGAGAAGTTCCCGATTCGCGGCGACGTGCTCGAGAACCTCGTGACGACGGTCGCCTCGCGCCTCCCCGCAACGAGCGAGCGCCTCGACGAGATGTTGCGTAAGGCGGACCCGAATTCGCGGAAGGTGCTCGACCGATCGCTGCACGACACGTTGGCCGATCTCGAAGCGGGCCACGCCGCGCCGTGGTGCGACGGGGAGTACTCGTGCGTGGAGAAGGGCCTGGCGATCGCGGAGCACCTGAAGGCGATGGAGCCCGGGTCGTGCGACCCGCTGATCGCCTCCGCGCGCCTGCTGATCGCAGCGAACAAGGCAGCCGACGGCCTCCACGCGCTGCGCGATGGGGCGCAGACGTCAACGAATCCGGCCGATTGCTGGCGCGGGCTGGGCGAGCTCGCGTTGCTTTCCAAGAACGACGTCTACCTTCAAATCGCTGAAGACGAGGTCGGGCGCACGGGTTGCGATAGCGACACGGAGTGCGCGAACAACCTGATCTGGATCGCGTGGCTCGAGGAGCGGCGCGGCAACCCGCGCAAGGCCGTCGGGTACTACCAGCGCGCCCACGAGAGGCAGCCCGATCGCCAAGAGATCCTCGAACACTGGGCCGGCTTGTCGTCGATGCTTGGCATGCACGCTCAGGCGCTCGAAGCGTACCGGAAGCTTCAGGCCCTGACCTCGGATCCCAAGTGGGAAGCCGCCGCGGAGCGGGAGAAAGTGTCTCTCTTCCAGCACGTCCCGCCGTGAACGCGCCTTTGCGCGTGGCTCACGTCCGCGCGGAGGCGAGCAGCCGTTCGCGCGCGGCTTCGTACGCATCGGCCGTGCGACGCGCCACGGCTTCCCAAGTGAATGTCTCGGCGATCGTCCTCGCGCGGGACCGCTCGCGCGCGAGTCGCTCCCTGTCGAGGAGCAGCGCGGCGACGATCGAGGCCATCTTGCGCGCGTCTCCCGGCGGTACGAGCAAATCGGGTGGCACCATCACGGGCGGTCCGGGCGCATCGAAGGCGACGACCGGAAGGCGAGCGCTCATCATCTCGAGGACGCCTAGCCCGAATGATTCGAGATACGAAGGAAACACCCCCACGCTGCAATCGGAGAGCAGCTCGGCGAGCCTCTCGCGCGGGAAGGTCATGACGACCTCGACGCGAGACCTCAGCGATCGTGGGAAGAACGAGCGAACCGTCCGTTCGTCGGCGAAGAGACCTTTGCAGCCGAGGAGGCGCAGACGCACGTTGGGCACGTCGCGCACGAGCTGCTCGAGCATCGGGCCGAAATGCGTTGCCCCTTTGCGGTAGTCGAATGTGCCGATGAACGCGACGATCGGATCGCGTGGCGGCGCGTCGTTGGTCGCGGCGCCGAGCGCGGCGCGAACTTCTGCAGCGAGGGCGTACGGAATGACCGCGATCCGCGAAGGGTCGATCCCGCGCCGCACGAGCTCGTCGCGATCGCGTGGGTTGGCGAGGTTCACGAGGTCGGCGTTGCGAACGGTCGTGTCGGCGATGGCGATGCGATTGCGGAGGCGGCGCTTTCTCTCGGGACCGCGCACGATCTCGCTGGCGATGGCGCGAAGTGTTTGCTTCGTCGGGATGCGAATTGCCCCCAAGTGCTGTACGAGGAGCACCGAACGCGCGACGAACAAGGTGCGCGGCGCGTCGAACTCTCTCCGCTCCCACGGGAGGTGTTCGTGGTCGTACTCGACGACGTCGTATTCGTTCGCGCGCGCCATCAGGTATGAGCGCAGCGCTGCAGCGTATGGTGCTCCGGGACTGCCGCCGCCATTTTCGGGCCTGCATCCCATCTCCTCCGCGCCGAGGATCCGCGCGTCGTGCCCCGTCGCACGCAGTTCATCCGCAAGACGGATCAAGATGCGCGAGATGCCGACGGACTCGAGAACGGACTGCGGAGTGCACAGAAGGAGGCGCATCCCTCACGCTCGCTGGATCGGCCGCCGGAGTAGCGCAACGGTCGTCGCCATGATCCGCGACGTCACCAATGTCGGAAGCACGCTGGTCGCTCGCTCAATCGCAGAAACCGCGCCGCGCGGGATGAACTTGAGCAGCTTGCTCAGTCCGAGCCGCCCGTTGGTCAACGGATTGGCCAGTACGGCAGCGTGTATGAGCTCGAGTCCCGATCTCGCGGCCATTGTGCGGAGCTCGTCCTGGTGAAGGAGGAAAATGTGCCCATCAGCTTCGGGCTCGAACTGCGTCGCTTCGAACACGCTTGGGTCCGGACATTTGTCGAAGCGAGGGAGGCGGTTCCGGAAGTAGCTGCCATTGGGCGTGGTCAAGACGAGGTGGCCGCCCGGCCTCACGAGCGCCGAGAGCTGGGCGAGAAATTGATCGGGATGGGCGACGTGCTCGATCACTTCGCACGCAACGACGACGTCCCACGGCTCTCGGGGCGCGAGGTCGAAGAGGTTGCCCGCGAGGTAATCCACGTCCCCTCGCTCGTGCTTCATGCGTGTATAGTCCGCCAGGTCGGCGCGCAGGTCGTTCCACGTGACCTTGTAACCGCGCTCGGCCAAGGCCAGCGTGAAATTCCCTTGCGCCGCAGCGACGTCGAGGACCCGCGCGGGGGGACCGGCTGCTCGCTCGACCAGCGAGAGCGTCGCATCGCGACGAGCCCAGTACGCGTATTGGTAGCCGAGGTGCTCGGGGCTCGGCGCTCCGAGCTCGAGAAGATCGTACTTGTGCGACAGCCGCCAGCTCTCGGGCCATTCTGGCCGTGCGTGCTCGAAGAGCTTCATCCCGTCGCGTCCTATCACGCGTCTGGGCATCGTGGCGCGTTGGTGGAGGGGGCCCGGTGATACGCGGGCAAAGTTGAACAGAGAGCGAGCTCCGCACACCTGCGGGAGACCGCGACTCCTTCGTTTTGGCCTTCCTTGCGTGCGAGCCGCGTTCTGATATTGAGCAAGCCGGGCCTTTTCCGGCGCTTCGTCGGTCTCGAAGGGACCCAAGGAAAACGGATGTTCGGAGCCGCCTTTTGCGTCCTTGCGCTCGTCGGCGCCTTCGTCGCCGCGCGTCGTTCGCTCGCCGCAGGGCTCCAGACGATGCTCATCGTCGGTTACTTGTACGGGCTTGCCCGAGGCCGCGTTCCCGACGGCTTCACACACTTCGCGTTCGACGCCGCCCTCCTCGGGCTGTACTTCGGGTTCCTCCCGCGCGCCGTGACGCCCGAGATCCAGCAGCGAAGCCATGCGGCGGTCATGTGGACCCGATTGCTCGTGCTCTGGCCGGCGGTCTGCATGGCGTACAGTCCGGTGCTCGAGGGTTCGCAGCCGATCGCCGTACAGCTCGTCGGCTTGCGCGCGTGGACGATCATGATCCCGTGCTTCGTCTTGGGAGCGCGCGTCGAGCGGAACGACCTCGACCGACTCGCACCGACGCTTGCGCTCCTCAACCTTTTCGCGCTCGTGATCGCAGGAATCGAATACAGGTACGGCGTCGACGCGGTCGTCCCGTTGAACCGGACGACGGAGCTCATTTACCTCACGAAAGACATCCAGTCGGGGAGCGAGAGCTTTCACCGCATCCCGTCCTGCTTCGTTCACTCGGCAGCGTACGGCGCGACAATGCTGTTCAGCATCCCCTTCATCCTTCACGGGCTCGAAGGGACGAAACGCGTCCGCCTACTCTGTATCGCAGGTCTCGCCGCCGCGGGCATCGGCGTCTTCTTGTGCGGTTCGCGTTCGCCCGTCGTTCTGCTCAGCGTCGCGACAGTGTGCACGCTCCTCTCGCTTCGCATGCGCTTCGCGACACTCTTCGGCTTCCTCATCGTCGCCGCCGGCGTTGTCTACCTCGTCACGCACAACGAGCGCCTACAGCGCTTCGAGAGCCTCGCCGACACGGACTACGTCCAGACGCGCATCGGCGGCAGTGTCAATCAGTCGTTCTTCGATCTCCTGCGCGCGTACCCATTCGGCAACGGGTTGGCGAGCGCGTTCGGGACCAGCATCCCGTTCTTCATGAAGCCTCTCGTCACGGGGCACGTCATCGGCATCGAAAACGAATACGGCCGAATTCTCGCAGAGGAGGGGATCATCGGACTTGTCTTGTGGGTCGTATTCCTCGGATGGACCTTCACGCGCAAGAACGTGCCGCGCGTCGCGACCCCGGCGGCGACCGTCTTCGGGGTCGTGATCGCGTTCATCTACTGGGCGGGGTCGGTCGTCGGCACGGGCGTGCTCGCCGGGATCCCCACGACGTCGATGCTCCTGATTCTCTGCGGCATGCGCGCCGCGGCGCCCGCCCGTGAGGCTGCCACGCTGGCCCTCCGCCACGTGGGTACGGGCCGTGGCGGGCGAGTGCCCCGCTACTCCGACCGCGCGCCGATCGCCTCGTACAAGAACCCCTGACGACGCAGCCCGTACGTCGACCAGATGTTGCGCCCGTCGAGCAGCAGCGGCCTGCGCATCGTGGTCTTGAGGCGCTCGAAATCGGGGCTCTGGTACTGGCGCCACTCGGTCACGAGGCAGAGCGCGTCGGCGCCGCGGGCCGCTTCATACGCGTCGTCGACGAACGTGATCTTCGTCCCGTAAAGCTCGCGCGCCTGATCCATCGCCTCCGGATCGTGCGCGACGACGACGGCCCCTTCGGCGAGGAGCACGTCGATGAGCGTGAGCGCGCTCGACTCGCGAATGTCGTCGGTCCGGGGCTTGAACGCGATGCCCCAGATGGCGATGCGCTTGCCGCGAAGGTCGCCGTCGAAGTGCGCGCGCAGCTTCCGGGCGAGCGTCCCCTTCTGGCGTTCGTTCACCCGGTGCGTGGCACCGGCGAGATCGAGCTCGACGCCGTGCTCGCGCGCCGTGTGCACCAGCGCCTGCACGTCTTTCGGGAAGCACGAGCCGCCATAGCCGGGACCCGCGTACAGGAATTTCGGCCCGATGCGCTGATCGCTGCCGACGCCGAAGCGCACCTCGTGAATGTCTGCGCCGACCTTCTCGCAGAGCGCCGCCATCTCGTTCACGAACGAGATGCGCATGGCGAGCATCGTGTTGGCGACGTACTTCGTGAGCTCCGCGCTGGGCGGCGACATCCACACGAGGCGATCCGAGTCGAGGCTCACCGGGTGGTAGAGGCGCTGCATCAAGTCGCGCGCGAACGTGTCGTCCGCGTCGCAGCCGATGACGACGCGATCGGGGCGCAGGAAGTCGACGACCGCGTCCCCCTCCTTCAGGAACTCGGGGTTCGAGACGACGTGCACCATGTGCTTCGCGTTCTGCACGATGCGACGGACGCGCGCGTTGGTGCCCACCGGGACGGTGCTCTTAAGGACGAGCACCACTTCGCGCGTGACGCTCGCCGCCACGGCTTCGGCGACCTTGTCGACCGCCGTGAGGTCTGCGCCGCCGTCGCTGCGCGGAGGTGTGCCGACGCCGATGAAGATGACCTGCGCCGAAGCGATCGCCGCCGGCACGTCGTCCGAAAACGAGAGGCGACCCGCGGCGACGTTGCGGTGCACGAGGTCTTCCAGGCCCGGCTCGAAGATCGGGATCTTCCCTTCGCGCAGGAGCGCGATCTTGGCTGCGGCGATGTCGGCGCAGACGACGTCGTTTCCGATCTCCGCGAACCCGGCCCCGCTGACCAGCCCCACGTACCCCGTACCCACCATGCAGATCTTCATGATCGCGGACTCATAGCTGGGGTTTTGTTGCCCGGCAACCCACTGAAGTTCATGCGATCGCAGGGCGCGCGGCGCGAATCTCGTGTGGTAGACCTCAAGCGAGGTCATGACCAAACGCGCGTTGATCACGGGAATCACCGGTCAAGACGGCAGTTACCTCGCCGACTTCCTCCTCTCGCGAGGGTACGAAGTGCACGGAATGGTGCGGCGCTCGTCCGAGGAGAAGTCCGAGCGGATCGCGCACCTTGGAGACAGCGTCACGCTGCACCAGGGGGACCTGTTCGATCAGTATTCGATCGCCTCCCTCCTCACGAAGATCGACCCACACGAGGTGTACAACCTCGCGGCGCAGTCGTTCGTCCCCACCAGCTGGAACCAACCGGTGCTCACCGGTGAGTTCACCGGCCTGGGCGTGACGAAAGTGCTCGAAGCGGTCCGCCACGCCGCGCCCAAGACGCGCTTCTACCAGGCGTCGTCGTCCGAGATGTTCGGCCGCGTGCGCGAGGTCCCGCAGACCGAGCAGACGCCGTTCTATCCGCGCTCGCCCTACGGCGTGGCGAAGGCGTACGGGCACTTCATCACCGTGAACTACCGCGAGTCGTTCGGTCTGTTCGCGGCGAGCGGCATCTTGTTCAACCACGAGTCGCCGCGCCGCGGGCTCGAGTTCGTCACGCGCAAGGTCACGTACGGCGTCGCGAAAATTCGCGCCGGCCTGGCGACGACGCTTCGCCTCGGCAACCTCGACGCGAAGCGCGATTGGGGTTTCGCCGGCGACTACGTCGAAGCGATGTGGCGCATGCTCCAGCACGATGAGGCTGACGATTTCGTCATCGCCACCGGCGAGACGCATAGCGTCCGCGAGCTCGTCGAGATCGCGTTCGCGCGGGTCGATCTCGACTGGAGCAAGTATGTCGAGATCGATCCGCAGTTCATCCGGCCGGCGGAGGTCGACGTGCTCATCGGCGATTACTCGAAGGCCAAGAAGAAACTCGGTTGGGAGCCGAAGGTGAGCTTCAAGGAGCTCGTCGAGATGATGGTCGACGCGGATGTCGCGCGGCTGAAGCGGACGACGGGCTGATGCGCGTCGCGGTGACCGGAGCCGACGGGTTCGTCGGACGTCATCTGGTTGCGCACTTCGCCTCGCGCGGCGACACGGTGCTCGCGCTGGCAGGTCCGCCGGCGCGCACGGGCGAGCTGACAATCGACGTGCTCGACGAAGCGGCGATCACGCGCGCGCTCTCGCAGTTCGCGCCCGACGCAGTCGTGCACCTGGCGGGCGTGAGCTCGGTGGCGCGCAGTCACGATGCGCCGCTGGAGACGTTCCGCGTGAACGCGCTCGGCGCGGTGAACCTGTGCGCGGTCGTGCGCGCGATGGCACCGAAGGCTCGCATTCTCCTCGTGGGCTCGGGCGAGATGTACGGGTCGATCGCGCCAGGCGAGCGCGCGGACGAGTCGTGGCCGCTCTTGCCGACGAGCCCGTACGCGGCATCGAAGGTCGCGGCCGAGGTGACGGCGATGCAGTTTCATCGCGCGTATGACCTGCACGTCGTCGCCGCGCGTCCGTTCAATCACCTGGGGCGCGGGCAAGCGCCGACGTTCGCCATCCCGTCGTTCGCGCGACAGCTCACGGCGATGAAGGGCGGCGGCGCTCTTTCCGTCGGCAACTTGGAGCCGGTGCGCGATTTCTCCCACGTCGCCGACGTCGTCGCCGCGTATCGCTTGCTGCTCGATCGCGGCGTCGCCGGTGAGGCGTACAACGTCTGCAGCGGCGTCGGGCGAACGATCCGAAGCGTGGTCGAAGAGATGATCTCCGCGAGCGGCGTCGACGCGCGCATCGAAGTCGACCCGGCGCGCGTCCGACCCGTGGAGCTGCCGTGCCTCGTGGGCGACGCGTCGAAGCTGCGTACGCTGGGGTGGTCGCCGCAGAAGAGCGTGCGCGACGCGCTCGACGAGGCGCTCGCGGAGGCACGTGAGGCGAGGTAGCGGGCATCAGCGATCGGCGAGGCCTCGCGCCGTTTTGGTACCGGCTCGAGCCAGCACCCAGAGCCAGTAGTTGTCCGCAAAGCGCCGCGGCGCGCCGACCGTCACGAACCCTGCCGCCGCGCAGGCGTCGAAGAGCGGCGCCTCCCACGGGCTCCACTCTGCGAATTCGAAGCCATCGGCGCGACGCGAGACGAGGACCACGACGTCGGGGCGTTGCCCGAGGATCGACGCCGGGTCGCGCCGTCCGGTCGTCGCGATCGCCGCGTCGTTCAGACCGATCATGTCGAGCGTCCACCAGCGAGACAGGTACGGCACCGCGCCGGCGTCCGAGATCGCGAGACGCCCCTCGGGCATTTCGAGCGCGAGGAGATCGCGCCCAAGTCGCTCGTGTGCGCGAGCGAGACTGTCCCCGTACGCTGCCCAGCCCGCGAGGTGACCACGCGCATCGGCGATCTCGAGCCCCACGCCGACACCGAGCAGCGCGATGGCAGCGGAACTCTTGATCGCCGCGGGGACGCGCGTCGCGAGCGCAACCACGCGCGCGAGCCCGACCCCCGCGAGCACGTCGAGCGACGGATCGAGCGGCGCGAGGTAGCGATGCTCGTAGCCCATCAAGTGCTGCGGGAGGACGAAGAAGGCGATGAGCGCGGCGAGCGCAGCGAGCATCGGCCAGAGCGATCGCGCCGGTCGAACGAGCGCCGGGACGAGCAAGAGGCCGAAGTGGAGAACGGGCCCGCAGAGGTAGTCGCGCACGCTCGGCCAACCCGGCAGGAGCCCCGGCGTGTTGAGCTTCACGTAGAACGGGAGCGGGAAGAGGAGACCGTAGTAGCCGCGCCGCCACAGCTCGTAGGCGCCCATCGGCAAGATCCAGACGACCGCCGCGCAGAGCGCGAGCGTCATGCGCGGCGCGCGCGGCACGAGCACGGCGGTCATCGCGATCGCGGCGAGCGCCGCGAGATTCCCTTCCGGGCGCGTGAGTCCGACCAGCAGCGCCAAGACGACGAGTCTATTCGTGGCCTTCTCCTCACCACGGACCACGCCGGCGGCGGTCGCCAGCATCGCCGTCAGCAGCAGTGTGAAGAGCGGGGTCTCCATGCCGGAGACGGCGTGAATCGCCGTAGACGGTAGCGCGGCGAAACCGACCGCCGCGGCGGCACCGGCCCACGCCGCAGCGCCGCGAGCTACCCCTGCAGCCCGTACGTGTGACCACGCCCATCGGACCACGACACTCAGAGTTGCGAACGTCGCCGCGACGCTTATCCCTTTCGCGACGGTGAGCGCGTCGACGCCAAGCCGGTGCGGCACGACGAGCACGAGCATCCACAGCAACGACGTGTACCCCTCGGCGCGGGGCCCCATGGCGTTGAACGTCGGCCCGATCCCCTCGGCGACGTTCCGGCTGTATCGGAGCGTGATGAACGCATCGTCGACCGTGAATTGCCAGACGCGGAGGACCGAGCTCGCGAGAACCACGCTGGCGACGAGGACGCCTGCCACCAGCCACACGACCTCGCGACGTGCTGTACGCGGCGCGAAGGTTGGTTCGAACACTTCGCGAGGCTACCTGACGATCCGCCGCAGGCGCCCACCCGCGATCAGCGACCCAACAAGAGAACGCGATCGCGCCACTCCGCCACGCGCTCGTACCCCGACTCCTCCGTCCACCACCGGAACGCGCTCGCGTCGCGGCGCACGAGCACGGCGTCAGCTCCGACGCGATCCACCGCGCCCCGCAGCTCTTGGCCTCCGAGCGCCCCTGCCCGCGGTGTCAGCCCGAGCCGCGTGAGCTCCTCGACATGCGTCCTCGAATGCGGCGTCATCACCCAGTTGCCCGACACGACGCGAACGCCGGCGAGCCCGGGAATCACCGCTCCGTCTTCTTCATCGCACAGCACGACGAGCTGGCGTTGTCGTCGATCGCCGTCGCGCGCGAGCAGGCGGCCTGCCTGAAAGAGCTCGTTGTCTACGCGCGCAGGGTGCTGGCGGAAGGTGTACCCGATGATTCCGAGGGAGGTCGGCAGTAGAAGCGCACACCACAACACGAGCGCCGCGCGAATCCCCGCCCGACTCGCGGGCGATGCGAGCCGGGTGGAGACGGCCCACAGACCCGCGAGGCCGATGCCTGCGAGGATCCCGAACATCAGAAAGCCGCCCGAGAAGAACTTGTTCCGAACTCCGCCCGGCAAGAGAACCGCGCTGGTCTGAACCGCGCACCAGGCGATGGTCACGCGCCCGACGAAGGTCGGATTTCGGGGCTCCTGCCGGGCGAGCTCCCGAGCTCGGGGGAGCCCGATCACGCAGGCCCCCATTATCGCCGACGGTACGAGCCAGCCGAAGCCGATCGCCCACTCGCGCCGCGTGCTCGACCAGGTCGTGGTCACCGTCGCGAGGTGACTCCACACGGGGTGACGCGTGGTCCAGAGCGCGAGCGCCACGAAAGGCAACACGCCGGCGAAGACGAGCGCGCTCACAATGAGCTCGTCGCGCGAAGGGCGGCGGCGCCTGAGCACGTCGAGCGCGAGGACGGTTCCAATCGCCGCCGCGAGCATCAAACCTTCGTAGACGTGGGACGCGGTGACGAAGGCGATGCACGCCGCGAGGCCCGCGCGCCACACAAGCCCGCTCGATCCTCGGAGGACGCGGTCGATGATCCAGAGACCCAGCGCCAGGAAGGCGACGACCCCCGTCTGAAACGGGAACGCGAGCAGCGCGGAGACTCCAAAAAGGTCCAGCGGCCGCGCGTCCATACCCGGGTCGGCCCCCCACGCGAGCGCCTTGACCCATCCGGAGAAGCCGGTTCCGAGCACGAGCGCGAACGTCGCCGCATCGGCAGCGTACGGAATCGACGTGATGGTCCGGACGACCCGTCGGGCGAAAAACACGAGGAAGCCGCCGAGGACGAGGCCCCCTAGCTCCAGAGCGCCGAGCGTCGATATGTCGCACAGTCGACTCAGCGCGCCGATGGCGAGGAAGAACGGGTTGAACAGAATCGCGTCGTGAGGCTCGAGGGTGAACAAGAGCCGAGACAGGAGATGGCCCTGCCGGCCTTGCTCCGCCCACGACGTATAAGAGAACACGTCCTCCGGGATGTAGAGGATTCCCCCCGGGCTCATCCCTTCCTGAGGCAGATTCCACGGGCGGAGGATGATCGGCGCTTTGAGAGCGATCCTCACCAGCACCCAGAAGAGGACCGCAAGGAGTCCGATCGCCGCGTCGCGGACGAGCTCGCGGCGCGCTGGTGACCCGCTTACCGGGAAGCTGATCCGAGACGGGGCGACCATCGGCCGGGTCTCGTACCACGCTCACCGGTCGCGGTGGGGAGGGCTTGCGCAACACCGTTGATCCGCCTAGGGTGCGCGCGGTTTTGGCGTGCTTCACGGGCGTCTCCAGCCCCCTGAATGCTGCGCGCCGTCGCGGCACCAGTTCCGCTTACCGAGGGACCAGATGGGATCGAAGTCGAGCTTCCGGATGGATGTCGCCGTCATCGGTGGGGGCGGCCACGTCGGTCTCCCCCTCGCCCTCTCGTTCGCGGATCGCGGTCTTCAGACGCTGATCTACGACACCAACCGCGCGGTGGTGGAGAGCATCCGGGCGGGGAAAATGCCCTTCGCCGAGGACGGCGCCCAAGAGATGCTCGAGCGGACGCTCGCGCGGAAGACGCTCCAAGTGGAGTCGGAACCCGACGGGATCTCGCAGTGCAAACACCTGGTGCTGATCATCGGCACCCCGGTCGACGAGCACCTCAATCCCACGTTCAACGCCATCCACCGCGCCATCGAAGGCTGCTCTTCTTTTCTTCGCGATGGGCAGGTGGTCGTGCTCCGGAGCACGGTCTACCCGGGCATCACGGAGCACATCCAGCAGCTCCTGCGCGACAAGGGCCTCGCCATCGACGTCGTGTTCTGCCCGGAGCGCGTCGCGCAAGGGCATAGTCTTCGCGAGTTCCGCGAGCTGCCGCAGATCATCAGCGGGTTCAATCCGGACGCGCTCCTGCAGGCGCGCGAGCTCTTCGGCGACATCGAGTACGTGGAGATGGCCCCCATGGAGGCCGAGCTCTGCAAGCTCATGACGAACGCCTGGCGGTATCTCCAGTTCGCGACGGTCAATCAGTTCTTCATGATCGCCTCGAGCCATGGGCTCGACTTCAACCGCATCCTCCACGGCTGTCGCTACAAGTACCCGCGCATGGCAGGAATGCCCGGGCCCGGGTTCGCGGCTGGCCCCTGCCTCGTCAAAGACACGATGCAGCTCGCGGCGTTCAGCTCGAACAACTTCGTCCTGGGCCATGCGGCGATGCTCGTGAACGAAGGGCTGCCGGCGCACATCCTGGCGCTCGCCAAACACGACCTCAGTCTGCGCGATGCGACCGTCGGCATCCTCGGGATGGCATTCAAAGCCGAGAGCGACGACTCCCGCGATTCGCTCTCCTACAAATTGAAGAAGCTCGTTTCGCTCGAAGCGAAGCGCGTGCTGTGCACCGACCCGCACGTTCGCGACGCGAGCCTCGTCCCCCTGGAGCGCGTACTTGCCGAGGCGAGCTTGATCTTCATCGGTGCGCCGCACGCCGCGTACAAGAAGCTCGCGATCCCAGCGACCACGAAGGTCGTCGATATCTGGAACCACGTCGAGCGACTCCCCTCCTGACTAGGAAACAATCGAAGATGAAGATTCTCGTCACCGGTTCCGCTGGTTTCATCGGCGGCTATCTCATCGAAGACCTCCTCGCGCGCGGTCACCACGTCGTCGGCGTCGACAACTTCTCGAAGTACGGCAAGGTCGAGAAGAGCTACTCGAGCCACGAGCGCTTCACGTTCGTCGAGGGCGACGCTCGCGATCCGCGGCTCCTCACGGAGCTCGCGATGTCGTGCGATCACTTCATCGCCGGCGCTGCCCGCATCGGGGGCATCAGCTACTTTCACGAGTACGCGTACGATCTCCTGGCGGACAACGAGCGCATCATCGCCGCCAGCTTCGACGCCGCGCTCGCGGCGTACTCGGGCCGCGGCAAGGGGAAGCTCAAGAAGATCACCGTGCTCTCGAGCAGCATGGTCTTCGAGAACGCCACGGTCTGGCCGACGCCCGAAGATCACAAGTGCCCGCCGCCGGACAGCACCTATGGCTTCCAGAAGCTCGCGTGCGAGTACTTCGCGAAGGGGGCCTGGGAGCAGTACAAGCTCCCGTACACGATCTGTCGGCCGTTCAACTGCGTCGGCATCGGCGAGCGACGCGCCCTCGGCGACAAGGACATCCCCAGCGGCAACATCAAGCTCGCGATGAGCCACGTCGTCCCCGACCTCGTTCAGAAGATCGTGCGCGGACAGGATCCGTTGCACATCCTCGGCGCGGGGAACCAGGTGCGTTGCTACACGTACGGCGGCGACCTCGCGAAGGGGATCGTCGAGACGCTGGAGCACCCGGCCGCGACGAACGACGTGTTCAACCTCTCGACCCCCGAGGCCACGTCCGTTCTCGAGCTGGCCGAAGTGATCTGGAACAAGGTTCACAAAGGGGCGAAGCCCTTCAACTTCGTCTCGGACAAGGCGTACCCGTACGACGTGCAGAAGCGCGTGCCGGACGTCACGAAGGCGACGAAGGTGCTCGGCTTCGAAGCGAAGACGTCGCTCTCGGAGATGCTCGACGAAGTCATTCCCTGGATCCGCCAGGAGATCGAGCATGGCCGCATCTGAGATGACGGCGCCGCAGATCGCTCCGTCGGCGCCGCGATTCTCACTCGTCGTCCCCGTCTACAACGAGGGGGCGAACATCGCCGCGTACTGCCGCGCGGCGAGGGATCAGCTCCAGGGCGACTACGAGCTCATCGTCGCCTACGACTTCGACGAAGACGACACGCTCCCGGCGCTCGCCGCGCTGCCTCCGAACGCGAGGCCGCGCGTCGTGCGCACCGTCAAGAACGAACTCGGCAAAGGGGTGCGCTACGCGATCGAGGCGGGGATGCGGGCCGCGCTAGCTCCCGTCGTCGTCGTGAGCATGGCGGACCTCTCCGACGACTTTCCCAAGCTCGCAGAGATGGTGGAGCGTGCTTCACGCGGCGCCGCGGTCGTCTGCGCGACGCGCTACTCGCGCGGCGGCAAGCAGGTCGGCGGGCCGATGTTGAAGGGGCTCATGAGTCGCACGGCGGGCGTGAGCCTTCACATGCTGGCTGGGCTTCCAACGACCGATCCGACGAACAGCTTCAAGGCATACCGTCGCGACTTCCTCGAGCGAACGACGATCGAGAGCACCGCCGGCTTCTGCCTAGGCCTCGAGCTCACGGTGAAGGCGCACTTCGGCGGCGAGCGCGTCGAAGAGGTTCCGGCCACGTGGACCGACAGGGTCGCGGGCGAGTCGCGGTTCAAGCTGATGAAGTGGCTCCCGCATTACCTCGAGTGGTACTTCTGGGCGCTGAAGCAACGCGCGCGCGCCCCCTTCGGCCGCCGCCAGGAGAGCGGCCGATGAACGGGAGGAAAGAGGTCGGCCGCGCGCGCGACGAAGGGCTCAACGGCCGTATCGACGCCCTCTACGCGAACCGGTTCCCCGACGCCGAGCGCCGCGCGAAGACGGAGCTCTGGGAGACCCTCTGCGAGTCCTTCTTCTCGCAGTACGTCGCACCGAACGACTGCGTGCTCGACGTCGGCGCGGGCTACTGCGACTTCATCAACCACGTCCGCGCGCGCAAGCGAATCGCGATCGACATCAACCCCGAGACGAAGCGGCACGCGGCTCCCGGCGTCGAAGTGCACCGCGCCGGCCTCGAGCGGATCGCGGAGGTCGTTCCCGAGGGGAGCGTCGACTTCGCGTTCGCCAGCAACGTCTTCGAGCACCTTCGCGACCCCGACGCTCTCCTCGAGGTCCTCGCCGCCATTCGCACGGTCCTCAAGCCGGGCGGGCGCCTCATGATCCTGCAGCCGAACATCCGCCACGTCGGCGCCGCGTTCTGGGACTTCTTCGATCACACGCTACCGCTCACCGAGAAGGGCATGGCCGAGGCGCTGAACGTCGCAGGCTTCGACGTCCAGGAGCAGAGGTCGCGGTTCCTCCCCTACACCACGAAGAGCGCGCTCCCGCAGTGGAGCTGGATCGTGCGCACGTACGTGAACGTCCGGCCGCTGCAATGGCTGTTCGGCAAGCAGATGTTGATCCTCGGTGAGCGTCGCGGCTGAGGCCTCTCTTGCGCGTCCGATCGTTGCACGCAGTGCTGGGGGTGCTCGCCGTTCTCACCGGCGCATCACACGCGACCGCGGCGCAGGTCCAGGTGCTTCTTCCGCTGGCGCGCACGGCCTACCAGACCAACGAGACCATCGACGTCTCCGCCGTTCGCAGCGATGCACACGCGCTCGCGGCAGGCTCGCTCCTTCTAACGGTGACGGGCGCGGATGGAAGCAAGATGAGCTTCTCGTTCCCGGTCGGCGCGGTCCCGCTCGTCGGCGGTCAGGCGCGCACGACGGAGAACTTGCACCTGAACGGCCGGCTTCTGCGACCGGGGAAATACACGGTGGATGTGGCGGTCGACGGAGCCACGGCGACGACGGCTCTCACCGTCTACAGCGCGGTTCGCAAGAGCACGTACAAGACGGTGCATTGGGGCGGCAAGAGCGGCGACGCCATGCTGCCGGAGGGCGAAAACGGACTGGGGTTCAACGTTCTGATGACCGGTGACGTGCTCCACCAGGAGCAATCGATTCCGGCGGGCGCCGACATCATGGGGAACGCGCTCATGGGAGGCGGGCATCAGCATGACTTGAAGCCGACCAACGACTGGTCGGATCCCAACGTGTACATCGGCGCAATCCAACGAGGCATCGATCGCGCGTTCGGCTTCCGTACGATGCCGAACGCGATCGGCGCGCACCTCCACGACGAGCCTGGGCTGACCTGGCTCCCGAATCCGCACACGCACGCCGTAAGCGCGCACGACATCGCGCCTCAGCGCGCGGCATACAAGCGCGTCTTCGGGCGCGACGCCATCTGGTCGGATCGCGTGAACGTCAAGGACGCGAGCCAGTATGCGCAGTGGACCGAGGAGAACGACTTCAAGCTCGGCTTCATGGACGCCTTCTGGAAAGCCTCGAACGAGGCGATCGCGCGGTTGAAGCCGGGCTTTCTCGTGGTCACGCAGTCGCAATACGGGTGGAAGTCGCTCTACGACGGCTACTACTTCAACGTCGCGCGCAGCCTCCCCGTCATCAGCGGGCACGGCGGATACGACGACTACTGGTTGCGGAACATGAACCCGTCGTTGTTCCTGGAGATGGCGCTGCCTCGCCAGCTCGACAAGCCAACCTGGTACCTGCCCGAGTGGTACAGCAGCATCACCTCGGACGAGCTCCGGCTCGAGCACAATCTCTCGTTCATCACGGGCATCCAGGGGATGAGCGTTCCCCCCGATATCACCATCAAGTCACCGAGCGCTCCCAGCGTGGCCGATCGCAATCAGCTCTTTCAGCGTCTCGGAACGATCTTCACGGTGCCCGAGTACACGAGTCAGGATCTGACGATCCTCTATTCGAAATCAAACCAGTACTACGCGCTCGAGGCGGGGCAGCCGGGGCTGGGGCCGGTCTATCTCGCGACGAAGCTGTTGCAGTATCCGATCCAGGTCATTCTCGAAGAAGACATCCTCGACGGGTCGCTCGCGGCGAGCCACAAGGCCGTGATCCTGACCGGCCTGGCGCATCTCGACGCGCCGGTCGTCACGGGGCTCGAGGACTTCATCAAGGGGGGCGGGACGGTGCTCGAGACGAGCGACTGCGCCGTGGCGATTCGGGGCGCCGTCAGGGTGCCGGTCGACCCGAGCGCGTTGGAACGCGCGGACGCGGCGATGGAGAAGCTCGCCGACCCGGCCAAGAAGAAGGCTGAGACGTTTCGCGTCGCCACATTCAACCACTCGATCGAGAACTCCACTCGCATCGCGGCGGCCCTCCGGCCGGCGCTCGCGCGCGCGGGGATCAAGCCGGCGTTCGGTAGCGACGTTCCGACGATCGCCGCGGGCAAACAGGTTCGCGGCGAGATCGAATACGATTTCGCGGTCAACTTCACCGTCAGCGGGAACGACCTCCCCTCCGGGAACGGCCTCGGCGTGCCCATTCCGGTGGTCGCGACGATCTCGCTGCCTGACGACGGGCGCCCCGTCTACGACGCCGCGACAGGCCGAGCGATCCCATTTCGAAGCGGGGCCGCCGCGATCGCCTTCGGCCCCGGGCAGATGTACGCGTTTGCGCGCCCCGCGCGCGCCATCGGCGGAGTTCAGGTCGGCACGCCGGTCGTCGATCGCGATTACACGCGCGACGAGACGCCGCTCCGACTCACGCTCACCGCCAACCTCGTGGACGTCCAGCAGAGGTTCATCGCCGGGACTGCGCCGATGGAGCTCCGCGTGACCGATCCGCGCGGCGTCGATCGCTACGACGTCTTCCGCGACGCACGAAACGGCACGGTCACCGCCGCGTTCCCACTCGCCGCAAACGACCCGGCCGGAAACTGGACGGTCACGGTGACCGAGCAGCTCAGTGGTACGCACGGAAGCGCGACGTTCGCGTACCGCCCCGCGGCCCAGTGCGGCGCCCTCGCCGGAAAGACCGCGGGGGCGATCGTCCACGACGATGACGTGCCGAACGTGTACCGGTTCTTCCGAGACCACCGCGCCGTGACGATCGTCGCCGGCTCCGGCGCTGGCGAAGCGGAGGCGGCCCAGCGCCTCGTCGACAACCTGAAGCCCTACAACGTCACGGCGACGATCGAGAGCCTGGGCGACGCCAGGAAAGCGCACCCGCTCACCGACGAACAGGCCGCGACCTGGTGCGGTCATGAAGCTGCCGGCTCGCTCGACGCCGTGCAGCGGAACAATCCGGCGGTGATCGGCTTCAATCTCCCGGGGCCGACGATCCTGATCGGCAACGCGACCGACAATCCGTTGATCGCCTTCCTGCAGACTCGAAGCGTCTTGCCGTACAAGGTGACCGCCGATTTTCCAGGCGTGGGTCACGGGATGGTCTCGTGGAACCTGATGACGCTCGGGCACGACATCGAGAGCGTCGCGCTCATCGGGAGCGATCCGAAAGCGATCGACGAGGCCGTCGGGACCGCGTTTCGGATCGGGATCGGCGTCGACCCGCTGACCCGGTTCGCGCTGCCCGCGTCGAGCACCGTTTCCGTGGGAACCGGCGCGCCCGCTCGCTGAGCGACGAAGGGATCGCGGCGCTACCGCGAGCTTCGGAACGCCTTCACCGCGTCGATGACCGCGCTGGTCTCGACGTCCGTCATCGTATTGTAGATAGGGAGACGGACGAGCGTGTCCCCGAGTGACTCGGAGACGGGACAGTCTCCAACCGCGCCGCCAAAGCGCTCGCCCATCGGTGACAGGTGGAGCGCCTGGTAATGGAACGTGGCGATGATGCCGCGCTCCTTCATGTGCGCCAGAAAGCCCGTCCGCGCCGCGAGGCTCGGGAGGACGAGGTAATAGAGATGGTAGGTCTGCGCGCAACCGGCGGGAACGTGCGGCTGGCGAACGCCGTTGGCGTCGGCCCAAGAGGCGAGCTCGGTGTGGTACGCGAGCCAAATGCGCTCGCGCGTGGACTGGATGGTCGCGCGTGATTCGAGCTGGCCGAGGAGGATCGCCGCGAGCAAGTCCGACGGGAGATAGCTCGAGCCGACGTCTTGCCACGTGTACTTGTCGACCATCCCTCGAAAGAAGCGAGAGCGGTCGGTCCCCTTCTCGCGAAGGACGAGCGCGCGCTCGACCAGCGACGGATCGTTGACGATGAGCGCCCCTCCTTCGCCGCACGAGAAGTTCTTCGTCTCGTGGAAGCTGTTGGTGGAGAGTGCGCCGAAGGTACCGAGCGGCTTTCCGGCGATGGAGCCAAAAAGGCCGTGCGCGTTGTCCTCGACGACGACGAAGCGGTGCTGGCGCGCGATCTCGAGGATGCGCTGCATGTCACAGCCGACGCCCGCGTAGTGCACGGGGACCACCGCGCGCGTGCGCGGCGTGACGAGGGTCTCGAGGTGAGCCGCGTCGAGGTTGCAGGTGTCCTTGCGCACGTCGCAGAAGACGGCGCGTGCGCCGTGAAGTACGAACGCGTTGGCGGTCGTGACGAAGCTGAACGACGGGACGATGACCTCGTCCCCGGGTTGGAGCTTCAGGAGAAGCGCGGACATCTCGAGCGCGTGGGTGCACGAGGTGGTGAGGAGGGCCGTCGGGGCCGTGAGCGCGCGCTCGAGAAGCTCCTTGCAGCGCTTGGTGAAGGGGCCGTCGCCGGAGTGGTGCGGAGCGGAGCTGGCTTCCGCTAGAAAAGTGCGCGCGAGCGGCGTCAGGGAGGGCGAATTGAAGGGGATCACGGGACCGAGGGTTTGTAGCTTGGGAGAACAGGAAACGTCAACGACTGGCCCCACGTGCTCGCCCCCTTGGCGAGGTTGGGGGTCGCGGTTGAATGGAGAATCGAGGCTCGTGCATCCAAGGCTTGCGCTTCGCTCCGGATTCTAGGCAGATCGGCGACGCCTGCTGCCCGAGGGGGCAATCCGCGGGCGCGAGCGACCCCATGAAAGCCGTGATTCTTCAGCCGTCGTACATTCCATGGCGCGGCTTCTTTGATCTGATTCACCAGGCAGACGTCTTCGTTTTCTACGACGACGTGCAGTTTGATCGGCGTGGCTGGCGCAATCGCAACAAAGTGAAGGCGGCCGAACCGGGCGGTCAGTGGCTCACGATCCCGGTGCTCGCGAAAGGTCACCAGATCGACGGGACTGCCATCAACGAGATCGCAATCTCGTGGGACCGCGACTGGGCGCATAAGCACTGGTCGACGATCAAACACGTGTATGGCAAAGCGCCGCACTTCAAGCGATACGCCCCGCTCGTCGAATCGTTCTACATGCGCCATGACGAGCGGCTCGCGAGCTTCACGATCGAGACGACGATCGCGCTCGCGCGTGAGCTGGGGATCGAGCACACGCGGTTCTTGCGGTCGTCGGAGCTGGGTGTGGACGGGACGAAGACCGACCGGCTCCTCGCCGTCCTCGCGAAAATCGAGGCGACACACTACATCAGTGGGCCATCAGCGCGGGACTACATCGAGCCCGAGAAGTTCGCGCAGGCAGGGATTGGACTCGGATATGCGGTCTATGAATACCGTGAGTATCCGCAACTCCACGGCTCCTTCGACGCGAACCTCTCCATTCTCGATCTTCTCTTCATGACGGGCCCGGACGCGGGCTCGCATATCTGGGGTGCAGCGCGGAGTTAGAGGCAGCACGACGCTTAGGAGGAAATATGTTCGAACTCGGGTTCCTTCGTTTCGCCAAACGACGCGCGCAGTTTCTCTTGGAAAACCTCCGCGGAATCTACGAAGTCAGTAAGCGCTCGCCCGGGATCGAGATCCGCCACGGCGTTACGCTAATCCATCCCGAACTGCTCGAGTGCGGGGAAGGTCTGCGCGTTGCCGCCGGCTGCTTCATCCATTGCGGCGGCAATGCTTGGAGCGGGGGCAAGGGGAAGCTTCGTTTCGGCAAGGGCTGCTGGGTGGAGCAGAACGCGGTGCTCTATGCCGCGGGTGGCATCGAGATCGGCGATTACGTCGGAATCGGCCCCGGCTCGTGCGTCTTCTCGTCGCGCGACGATTATTCGATGGAGCATGCGTATAAGGACCACATCGTCCATCTGTTCGGCAAAGTGGCGATCGGCAGCTACACGCGGATTTTCGCCGGCGTCGTCATCAGTCCAGGCGTGACCATCGGTGAGGGAGCCGTGATTGGCGCGGGCTCCGTCGTGCTCAAGGACGTTCCGCCGTGGTCGATCGCGGCGGGAGCGCCTGCTCGAGTGCTTGGGCCGCGAACCGTGGATCGGGCGATTGGGACACAGCACGAGCCGCAGAATCTAGGCGATGGACCTGGCGTACGATGACCATCGGCCGGTGTTTCGTTTCGTTGAACATCTTGGCGACGTAGATCCCGAGAACGCCGAGAAACATGAAGTTGAGCCCGCCAAGCATCCAGACCGACAATACGACCGACGTCCAGCCGCTAATGCCGACGCCGTGGTGCAAGTACTGCCATAGCACCGTGCTGCCGTAGATTATCGAAACTCCTGTGATGCAGAGGCCGAGCTTGAATATGTATTCCAGCGGCTTGGAGCTGAAAGACGTCACGGCGGTGACGAGCAGCGCTATCCGTCGCGCGAGCGAGTACGTCGTGGAACGCTTGTCGTGTTTCCGCACCGGCACCGCCACCTGGTGGTAGCCGATGGAATGCATGATGCCGCCAAGGAAGAGCTCCGTTTCACCATAGCGGAGCAAACTGTCTACGTAGCGGCGACGCATCAGGCGCACAGTCAGAATGTTGTGGGGGAGCGCGTGATCCGACAACAAGTTGAACAAGACATAGAACGCTGCACCCGAAGCCTGTTCGAACTTGCCGCCTTTGCGTCTCGCCTGTACTCCATAGACGACGTCGGCCTCCGTCTCCGCGAGGCGATCCTGAAACGTAGCCAGAAGCTCCGGGTCCTCTTCCAGATCCGAATCGAGGAGGAAAATCAACTCGCCGCGCGCGTGTGCCAGTCCCGTCAGGAGGGCCTTGTGGTGCCCGAAGTTGCGCGACAGATCGACGATGACGACGCGTGGGTCCTCACGCTGGATCCCGAGCGCGACGTCGAGTGAGTCGTCGGGGGAGCCGTCGTTGACGAGGACCAATTCCCAATCGTCGGTGAGAAGCGAGGCGGCGGCTGCGACTCGCCGATGAAACTCTGCGACGAACGGCGACGAGCGGTAGAGCGTGCTGACGATCGACAAGCGCATCCAAATGTCTCCAGAGACGTCGCGCCTGCCACGGCTGTGGCGCGTCGTGCGGAATCGAGACATACCACGCGTCTTCGCCTCGTGAACCGCGCCGTCGTCGCTCCGCCGAGCCAATAGAACCTCATGCAACCCCTGCCGGCCCCCCCCAGCGCCCCCCGCCGTCACATCGCCAAGCTGGTCGTGTCTCTGATCCTCCTCGGCGGCTTCGCGTGGATGCTCCAGCGGGGCGGCATACCGCTCGTCCCCTCGCGGAGCGCCTTCGCCAACGTGAGCGTCGCGTGGGTGGTCGGGTACGCCGCGCTGTACACGCTGACCACGTGGCTCCGCACGTATCGATGGGTGTATCTGCTGCGCCCGATCGCCGACGTGAGGGCGAGCCGCGTGATTGGCATCGGGCTCATCGGGTTCACGGCGATCCTCTTCGCGCCGCTACGGATGGGCGAGGTTGTGCGGCCGTACCTGCTCTCGCGGCGCGCCGCGGTCACCTTCACGCAAGCAATGGGGACGGTCGCCGCCGAGCGCATCGTCGACGGGCTCTTCGTGTCGGCGATGCTGCTCGTCGCCCTCTTCGCGTCGCATCCGCTATCGCCGATGCCGGACCACCTGGGCGGTCTGTCCATCCCGGTGAGCCGTGTGCCCGCGGCCACGTACGCGACGCTCGCCGTCTTCGTGTCCGCGTTCATCGCCATGGGCGTGTTCCACTGGCGTCGCGCGTTCGCCGAAAGGGCGACGCTCGCGGTGGTCGGCGTCGTCTCGAAGCCGCTAGCCTCGTGGCTGACGAAACACGTCGAGCACGTCGCCGATGGCCTCGGGTTCCTGCCGGACGTTCGCCACAGCGCGCCGTTCTTCCGCGACACGACCCTCTACTGGCTCTCCCTCGTCGCGGGCACGTGGGCGCTTCTTCGGGCCTCCGGCATCCATGCGTCGGGTACAGAAGCGTGCGTCGTGATGGGCGTCGTCAGCCTTGGGATCCTCATCCCGGCGGGCCCCGGTTTCTTCGGCGCTTATCAGCTTGCGGCGTACACGGCGCTCGCGATGTACTTTCCGGAAGCGCAGGTCCTCTCAGCGGGCGCGGCGTACGTGTTCCTCTCCTATTTGATTCAGATACTCGGCTCGATCCTTGGAATGCTCGTGGGTTTCTGGCTCGATCAGGAGCCCACAATCGATGGCGTCCCGTTGACGCGGCGCGACCGCGCAAGGTAGACGCTTCGCGTGGCACTGACGGTTCTCTCGTCTGGGGGGCATCGCAACGAGGACTTCGACCTCGACATGGATGTCCTGCCGGCGCTTTGGGAGATGGAGGATCGCCATTTTTGGCACGCCGCGCGAAACGAATGGATCCTCGCGGCCCTCGCAAAACACGGCGCGGCACCAGGCGCCCGAATCCTCGACGTCGGCTGCGGAGGGGGGGCAGTGGTGCGCGCGCTCGTCGCGGCGGGTTATCGGGTCACCGGCGTCGACACGGCAGAGCCTCTCGTGCGAAAGGCGTTCGAGCGGTGCCCCGAGGCCGAGTTCTACGTCGGCGATGTGGCGGCGCTTCCCCGCGAGCTCCGCGAATTCGACGTCATCAGCTTCTGCGATGTGCTCGAGCACCTCGATGCTCCGGAGAATCTGCTCGCGAGCGCGTGCAGGCGAGCACGAACGGGAGCGCTCGTGCTCGCGACGGTGCCGGCGCAGTCGTCGCTTTTTTCGGTCGTGGATGAGCTGGCGGGGCACAAGCGCCGCTACGAACGCGGCGAGCTCGCGGCGCTGTTCGCGCGCGCGGGGGTCGAGTCGGTGCACGAGCGCGGGATCTTCCGGATGACTCTCGGCGTTCAATCGTTGCTGCGGCGAGAAGCGGCCAAACAGCGCGCGGCGGACCTGAGTCGCGAGGAACAACGCGCGTTGATGCGCGCCGACGTGCGCGTCCCCAGCGCGATCGTGAACGCGGGTCTGCGCGCTGTCTGCCACATCGAGCGCACGCTCGCGTTCCGATGGTCGGAGAACCGCGTCGGCGCGAGCCTCCTCGCTGTGGGGACGTGGTCAGGCGAGCGCTGAGCTGTAACGACGAGGCCGAACCATGATCATTCAACGCAAATTCGTGCTCGGCGTAGCCGTCGCTTTGGCCGCCGTGCTCCTCGTGATGGGCTACTGCATGTTTCCGGTGCCGTTCACCGACGCACGATCGTACGTCGGCACCGCAATCAGCTTTAGCCGCGGGCATGGGCTCACGACGACGATCTACCCCGGGCTCGAGCCCTCTTCGGACGGGCACCCGCTGCGGGTCTTGTATCCGCCGCTCTTCTTCTGGACGCTCGGCATGCTGACGCCAAGCAGCAGCATTCGCGGCGCGTTCGTGATTCAGGCCGTCTGGTGCTGCCTTTGCCTCGCGATGTCCGCTCACCTCCTCTGGAAGACCGCGTCACGCGGAGGTCGATTGTCTTGGCCGATGGCGGTGATTGTTTGCCTGGCGCTCATCAGCCAGTGCTCGCGTTGGTTGCCCGCGGAGGGTCGCCCCGAGATCCTCGCGTCGGTGTGGCTGCTGCTTGGAATGATCGCCGTGGAGTACGTGCGGCTTCCCTGGCAGTGGCTCCCCCTGGGAGCCTTGCTAGGTCTGATGGGCGCTACCCATCCCGTGAACGCGTTGACCTCGGCGACGTTGATCGCCGCTTACCTCACAGCCCGGTTCCCCCCGTTGCCTGCGCTAGGACGACTCGTGGGCGTTGGCGTCGTAGCCCTCGCCGTTCTTGCCGGCGTTCTGGCGGCGAGCCCCTACGGATTCTGGGCAGTACTGTCTGGAACCACGAGCGGCGGGCGGAACGCCATCGTTCCGGCGTGGGGCGGTCTCAACTATTTTCTCCTCGCTGGACGAACGCCGTTCAGCGGGCTGTTCGTCGTCATGGCCGTTGCCGTCGGCGTCCGGTTCTGGATTCAGCGTCGATCGAGGATTGCCTCGCCAATACTATTTTATCCCTCCGCGGCGATGTTCTGTATCTGTGCTTGGTACTTCTCGATTCGAGCGCCAGCGCGCAACTACAACCTTCTGATGTTCGTGCCGCTCTTGCATTGGTCTGTGATCGGATGGCTGGCCGAGCTCGACGGGGCGTCGCCGCAGGTCGCGACTGCGAGGCGGTGGCTCATGGCCATCGCCGGCGCTGCGTTTGCCGCAACCGGCGTCGGCTTCCTTCGCTACTCGTTGCTCCTGCTCGTCTTCTGCGCGCGCGGAACCGACCTGAGCTCTGCGCGCGGAGCCATGGATCGGCTCATCGCCCGGTCCCCGAAACCGGTTGCCGTCTCCCCGGACGTCTGGCCGCTGCTCAGCAACTACGACGACGTCTTCGTGATCGACTCGCGCTCGCGGATGGAGTTGGCCGATGCCGTGCGGATCGCGCTCGAGCACGATGTACCGCAGGTCATCGTTTCCGGGACGGATGGTCCGTCGCGAGCGACGCTGGAGGCTCACGGCTATTCGGCAGCAGAGAGCTTCGGCAACACTCGTGTCTCCGCAAACGGGCCTGTTCCAGCATGGGCCTACGGCTACGGATTCGTCGAGTACCGAGCGGCGCCCGGGATTCCGTTGCACTGAGTCGCGGATCGGACGTAGATCCCTCGGTCATCATGGCACTCCTCGTCACCGGCGGCGCCGGATTCATCGGTTCCAACTTCGTGCGGCGCCGTCGCGCGAGCCGCCCCAATGAGAAGCTCGTCGTCCTCGACGTGCTCACCTACGCCGGCAACCTCGAATCGCTGGCGGACGTGCCCGGCTTCGAGCTGGTGACGGGGGACATCTGCGACGGGCCGCTCGTCGAAGCCACGCTGCGCGATCACGCGGTGGATACGATCGTCCATTTCGCAGCCGAGAGCCACGTCGACCGATCGATCCTCGGCCCCGCCGCTTTCGTTCAGACCAACGTGGTCGGCACGGCGACGCTCCTCGAGAAGGCGCGCGCCGCCGGCGTGAAGCGCTTCGTCCATGTGTCGACCGACGAGGTCTACGGCGATCTCGGTCCGAACGATCCGCCGTTCACCGAGTCCACTGCGCTCGCTCCGCGCTCGCCCTATTCGGCGTCAAAGGCGGGCTCCGATCATCTGGTGCACGCGTACTTCGCGACTTACGGATTTCCGACGCTCACCACGCGCTGCTCGAACAACTACGGCCCCTATCAGTTTCCGGAGAAGCTGATCCCGTTGATGATCCTCAACGCTCTCTCCGACACGCCGCTGCCGGTCTACGGCGACGGAATGAACGTGCGCGACTGGATCCACGTCGAGGATCACTGCGCGGCGGTCGAGACCGTGCTCGAGAAAGGGTCCGAGGGGAACGTCTACAACATCGGAGGGCGCTCCGAACGCACGAACATCGACATCGTCCGTGCGATCCTCGGATCACTCGCGAAGCCCGAGTCGCTGATTCGGTACGTCACTGACCGACCTGGCCACGACCGCCGCTATGCCATCGACGACGGCAAGATCGAGCGCGAGCTCGGATGGGTCGCGACGCGCCCTCTCGAGCAGGGCCTCGAAGCCACCATCTCGTGGTATCGATCGAACGAGCCTTGGTGGCGCGCGGTCAAGTCAGGCGAGTACCGGAGCTGGTACGAGCGCAACTACGGGCAGCGGGGCACTCCGTGAATGCCGTCGTGGTTCACGGCATCGTAGGCGGAGTGGTGTGGAAGGAGCGCTCGAACGAATGAAAGGGATCGTCCTCGCCGGTGGCTCCGGCACGCGGCTCTATCCGNNCGACAAGCCGATGATCTACTACCCGATCACCACGCTCATGCTGGCGGGGATTCGGGACATTCTGATCATCTCCACGCCCACGGACACCCCGCGCTTCGAGGAGCTTCTCGGAGACGGGAGCCAGTGGGGCGTGCGCTTCCGCTACGCGGTGCAGCCGAGCCCGGACGGGCTCGCACAAGCCTTCGTTATCGGACGCGAGTTCGTCGGCAGTGACCGCGTGGCGCTCGTTCTCGGCGACAATATTTTCTACGGAGACGGCCTCACCGAGCGCGTGAAGCGCGCCGCCGGCCGCCCGAACGGAGCGACCATCTTCGGCTACTACGTGAAGGACCCCGAACGCTATGGCGTGGTCGAGCTCGACGAGCAATACCGCGCGCTCAGCATCGAAGAGAAACCAACGTCGCCGAAGTCGAGCTATGCGGTCACGGGCCTGTACTTCTACGACAACCAGGTCATCGAGATCGCCGCGAACCTAAAGCCGTCGAAGCGCGGTGAGCTCGAGATCACCGACGTGAACAACGAGTACCTCCGCCGCGAGCAGCTCCGTGTCGAGGTCATGTCGCGCGGTTATGCGTGGCTCGACACTGGCACGCACGAGTCGTTGCACCAAGCGTCGAGCTTCATTCAAGTCCTCGAGCAGCGACAGGGGCTGAAGGTGGCCTGCCCCGAAGAGATCGCGTTCCGTATGGGCTACATCGACGCGGCTCACGTCGAGCGCCTCGCCGGCCCCATGAAAAACAATGACTATGGCCGGTACCTGCTTGCTCTGGTCAGCGGGCGCGAGCGTTAGCGGAGTACCGATTCCATCGCGAGACGAAACAGGCTCGTCTGCTTGTCGGGATCGGAGATTTCGTGCGCGCGCTTCATGGCTGGAGCGCTCATCGATTTGCGCAGCGGCTCATCGTCGATGAGACGTGATAGCGCCGCTGCGACTCCATCGGCGTCGCCGGGCGGCGCGAGGATGCCGCACGACGAGTCGACCATCTCGAGGACCCCTCCCATCGCCACCGAGACGACAGGGCACCCCGCGGCGAGCGCTTCGAGGAAGACGAGACCGAAAGGTTCTGGCGTCTTGTTGGGCTGACAGAAGATGTCCGCCGCTGCCATGAGCGTCGGTACGTCGGTGCGCTGACCGAGGAGGCGCACGCGATCGCCGAGGCCCGTGGTCTCGATTGTCCGACGCAGGCTCGCCTCGTAGATTTCTTCTTCCGGTCGCTGGGCTCCGCCGGCGATCAAGCAGACCCACTTGGTCCGGGCATGGATCCGAGCGAGCGCGCTCAGGTGCAGCTCGTGCCCTTTCCAGGCTTGCATGCGACTGGCCTGCAAGATGAAGACGGTGTCATCGTCGATGCCGAGAGATCTGCGTGCGGCCGCGCGAGCGCTGGGCGTCAACGCGGGAGGAAACTCGAGCGGATAATGAACGATGGCGAGAGGCACTCCAGGAAAGAGTCGGTGCGTCGTCCCCGCCGTGAACTCGCTGTTGCAGACGAGTAGGTCGGGGCGGGTGCGGCGCGCGAGGAGGCTGAGCCAGTCGAGCTTCTCCGGGACGGTGTCGTGCACGTGAAAGACGAGCGGAACACCCGCGGCCGTCACCACGGGGGCGAAGATCGTCATCGACCATCCGCTGTGCGCGACCACCAGATCGAATCGACGCGAGGCGAGCAGCTCCGTGAGCTTGCGTCGCGCACGCAATACCCTCCACGGCTGCCGGAGGCGCACCGCACCGAGCACGTGCACCGGCACTCCGAGCGCGCGGAGCTCCTTGGTCGCGCGCCCCTCGAAACATAGCGCGTACTCCGGCTCAATCCCACGCGGGAGACACGCTTTGGCCACGACCGAGAACCCGACCTCGATCCCGCCGTACAGATTCCCACTATGGACGTGGAGCACGCGAAGCGGTCGCCCGTGCGCCGTCGCTGCGCTGGATCTTGCAGTCGCTCCCCTGGTCGCCGCCGACGCGACGGTCGGGATGGGAGCGACGCGGATCGCAGACTCCATCGCTTTGCGGAAGGCCCCTCCCTGTCTATCCGGATCCGATATCTCCCGGGCACGCCGCTTGGCCGGAGCGCTCATCGACGCGCGCAGCGACCGGTCGTCGATCAAGCGAGAGAGCGCGGCCGCGACCCCTTCGGCGTCGCCCGGCGGCGCGAGAATCCCGCACGAGGCGTCCACGATCTCGAGAACTCCCCCCGTCGCGACCGACACGACCGGTAGCCCTGCGGCGAGCGCCTCGAGGAACACCAGGCCGAACGGTTCTGGCGTCTTGTTGGGCTGACAGAAGACATCGGCCGCCGCCATCAACGCAGGCACGTCGCTCCGCTGACCGAGGAGTCGCACGCGGTCGCCGAGTCCCGTCTCGTCGATCGTGCGACGGAGCGCCGCGGCGTAGGCCTCCTCTTCCGGACGCTGCGTCCCGCCGGCCATCAGGCATACCCATTTCGCGCGCGTGTCGAGGCGTTTGAGCGCGGCGAGGTGCAGTTGATGCCCCTTCCACGACTGCATACGACTCGCTTGAAAGACGACGACGGTATCGTCGTCGATGCCGAGAGCGCGGCGCGTGGCCTCGCGCGTCGCGGTTCGGGCCTCACGAGGTTCTAGTGGGTAGTACACGACAGAACGAGGCACGCCCGGGAACAGCCACTCGGTCGTGCTCGCGGTGAACTCGCTGTTGCAGAGCAGATAGTCGGGCGGGTGGCGTTGCGCGAGACGGTTCAACCAGGCAACCTTGGAGGCGACCGTATCGTGAACGTGAAAAACGAGCGGCACGCCCGACGCACGGACCGCGCTGGCGAAGACGGCCAGCGCCCACGTGCTGTGCGCGATCACCAGATCGAACCCGCGCGCCGCGATCATCTCCTCGAGCGCCGCGCGCGCTTTGACGATTCTCCAAGGCTGCCGCAGTCGCACCGGACCGAGCACGCGAACGGGCACTTCGAGCGTGCGGAGCTCGTCGGCCGTTCGCCCTTCGAAGCACAGAGCGTATTCGGGTTGGACCCCGTGCGGCATGCACGCCCGCGCGATCGACGACAGCGCGACCTCGATGCCGCCGTAGAGATTGCCGCTGTGCACGTTGAGCACGCGAAGCGGCCGATCGAGCGCTTCCTTCTCGTTGGAACCCGCCTGCGTCGTCATCACGTCCATGGCCCCATTCGAATGCTTCGGGCGCGCGAGCCTAGGCGACGGTATCCGAATCGTCAAACCGAGGCCGAGCCCTCGCAGAGCCCGATGATGTCGCCGGCGACGACGTCCCAATCGCGCGCGCGCAAGCGGTCCGACAGCGGTCCGAGCCCCGCTCGCGGAACGTGGGCGGAGACACGCCAACGCCGGATGCGGCTCGCGAGGTCGACGTCGTCTTTCGGGTCCGGCAAGAGCCAGTCGGCGAGCGCCTCCGGGTAGACCTCGGCCACGCCGCTCTGCACCGAGGTGATCGCCGGAACTCCGGAGCAGAGTGCCTCATGAACGGCAAGGCCGTACGGCTCATAGAGCGAGGGCGCGACGAGGAGATCGCACGCGCCTACGATGCGCGGGACGTCGGTGCGCAAACCGAGGAAACCGATGCGGTCGCCGAGGCCCTCGGTCTGCGCGCGCTCACGCCACTGCGCGAGCTGATGACCGACGCCGACCACCACGAGATCGGCGTCCCAATCGGGCAAGCGGCACAGCGCCTTCCATGCGGAAAAGAGCGTCGCGAACCCTTTCCGTTCGTCGGAAAGCGCCCCCACGAACGCCACCTTCATGCGCTCGGCGGGCCACCCGAACGTGGCGCGGAGCTCGGCGCGCTCGACGCCGGTCCGCGGACGAAATTCGCTTCCGTCTGCACCGAGATAGACTACGCGGATGCGCGAGGCGTCGATGCCGACGTGCTCCACGAGGTCCTTGCGCGTTCGCTCCGAGTTCGCGAGGACGAGGCGAGCCCCACGGAGCGCGATGCGCTCGGTCGTCTGAGCGATCCAGTTCTTCGGTCCAAGAGCTCCGCGAACGGCGGCGTCGGCGGCGTGGACGTAGTGGACCCAGTTCACGGCATGCGGCTTGAAACAATTGCCCCCGTTCGCAATCAACTCCGACCCCGAGCCGGCGCGCAGCGATTGCGCAGCGGCGAGCGCGCCGAGCAGCGGAGCGCCGAGGAGATGCCTCCCCATCGGACGCGGCGCTAGGTGCACACGGACGTTCGGCTCGGCGACGAGATCGGCGGCGACCCGGAACGAAACCAGGTGAGTCTCGTGCCCTCGGCGGGCGAGGTTGCGTGCGAGCGCGTGGTTCGCGCGGTCCATTCCGCCGGTCCGGATGAAATCCGCGGCCACGATGACGTAAGGTCGAGGAGACGAGGTGCTCACGGAGAAACGCACTCTCGCTCCGAGCAGCTCGCACGTCGAGTCGTTTGCCGTGCGGGAAGCTTTGCGGCACCCTCCACGCCCTGATGGTTCCCCAACTCGTGAATCGGCTGCGCCAAAGCCTGTGGGTCCTACGCGACGGCCTGCGCCGACGATGGCTCGGGAAGGCGCACTACGCCACCGTCTTCACACGCATCTACGAGAAGAATCTGTGGGGCGATCCCGAGTCGCTCTCGGGCGGCGGCTCTTCGCTTGCGGCAACGGACAACGTCCGTCGCGAGCTGCCGGCGCTCATGGCGCGGTTCGAGTGCCGCACGCTTCTCGATGCTCCATGCGGCGACTTCGCTTGGATGAAATTGATCGTAGGGACGATGGATCGGTATGTCGGCCTCGACATCGTCGCCGAGCTAGTGGCGTTCAATCAGGCGCAATACGCGAACGACCGCGTTTCGTTCGCGTGCGCCGATCTGACGAGCGACGATCTTCCGAGGACCGACTTGATCCTGTGCCGCGATTGCTTCATTCACCTGCCGACCGCGGTCATCCGCGCGGCGATCAAGAACTTCGCGCGCTCGGGCGCTCGGTACGTCCTTCTCACGAACGATCGCAGTGCCCCTGCCTACCACGACGTCGCCGTCGGCGGCTTCCGCCCGATCGACTTCACGCGCCCCCCGTTCAGTTTCCCCGAGCCCCTCGCGTCGATCTGCGAGCGTGGGCCCCGTGAGCTCGCCCTCTGGGATCTCGCGACCCTCGCATCTTGAGCTTCTGTTGAGCACCCCGACGTGAAAGAAGACCCGGTACGATGAGCAACGGGATGCGGGTACTCGTCACCGGCGGCGCGGGGTACGTGGGCAGCCATGCCGCGAAGGCGCTCGCGCTCCGAGGTTTCGAGCCGATTACACTCGACGATCTCACCGTGGGTCACGAGTGGGCGGTGAAGTACGGGCCGCTGGTGCGCGGATCGATCGCGGACACGACGCTCGTCGCGGGCGTACTCGAAGCGCGCGGGATCGAAGCGGTCATACATTTCGCCGCGAGCGCTTACGTCCGCGAGTCGCTCGTCGCCCCGGAGTCGTATTTCCGAAACAACGTGGCGGGCTCGATCGCGCTTCTGGAGGCGTGCCTGGCTTCGAAGCGGATCCGCGCATTCATTCTTTCGTCTACCTGCGCGACGTACGGCGTGCCGGCGTCGGTCCCGATTGTCGAGACGACTCCGACGGTGCCCATCAATCCGTACGGCGAGTCGAAGCTCTTCGTCGAAAAGATGCTCGAGTGGTACGGCCGATGTCACGGACTACGATGGGCCGCCCTCCGCTACTTCAACGCCGCGGGCGCCGACCCTGATGGCGAGATCGGCGAAGTCCATGAGCCGGAAACGCACATTATTCCGCTCGCAATCGATGCTGCCCGCGGAGGCAAGCCGGTGCGGCTCCTCGGCACCGATCACCCTACGCCTGACGGCACCGCCATTCGCGACTACGTCCACGTGAGCGATCTCGCAGACGCGCACGTGCAGTGTCTGAGCTACCTCCTCGATGGAGGGGAACCGCGCGCGTTCAATCTGGGGACGTCGCGCGGGGTCTCTGTGCGTGAGCTGATTGCCGTGGTGGAACGCGAGGTGGGGCCCGTGCCGCTCATCCTGTCGGAGCGATCGTCCGGTGACGCGCCCGTGCTCGTTGCGGACGCATCGCTCAGCGAGCGAGTCCTGTCATGGTCGGCGCGACGTTCGGATCTCCCGCTCATTGTCCGCACCGCGGCGCGATGGAGTGACGTGTATCGCTCGCGGACTGGCGGCTAGCGGAGCCACGCTCGGTGAACGTTCGCACAAACACGAACCGCCCGCTGCGCATCGCGCTTTACGGTTCGATCCATCACTCCGCCGGAAGCATGGCCACGACGTTCTTCAACATCGTGCGCGAATGGCTCCGCGCCGGGCACGAGGTCGATCTCTATTCGCCGGGCACCTATCTCGATCCGGCCGATCTCACCGAATGGCCGAACCTTCGCTACGTCAGCGTCGTGATACCGAGATGGAAGCAACCGACGCAGCTGGCGCCGAGGTTCGGGCCACGCGTGGCCCGAGCCGCCGCCATGTCGGCGCTCGCGGAGACACAGCGTGTCGTGCACGAGGCAGAGGTCGCGTCGGTGGTGCTGCGCGAGCACGCGCGCGCGCGGTACGACGCGTTCGTCGTGATCAATCGCCTCTCCCACTTCGTGATTCCCGAGGGGATTCTGCCAGTGATCTCGTTCGTGCAAGGATCGCCGAACGGCGAGAAGGAATTCATACGCCGCCGTGGCGATCTCGTGCGCGCCGAATGTGGATGGTCCGGATGGGCGCTCCTACGGGCAGGGTACGAGACGAGAGACCTGAACATCGCCCGCACTCTCGCGCGGTCGTCCTTCATCATCGTGCCATCGGAGTGGACCGCCTCGATGTTCGAACGCGAAGGGTGGCCTCGGGCTCGCATGGCTACGCTGTGGCCGCCTATCGATCTGCGCCGGTTCGCGATCACCGAGCGTCCAGCCAGCGCGTCGCGTTTCACGTTCTTGTGGCTTGGACGAATCGTGCCGCGCAAACGATTCGAGCTCGCACTCGAGGCTCTGGCTCGACTCCGAGCGCGCCGGCCGAGCGCGCGCCTCATCGTCATCGGCGGCGCGGGCTATCGCGAATGGGTCAAGCTTCGCCTCCCTGCGCTCGGTGACGGAGTCGAGCGCGGCGAGCCAATGCCCAACGACCGAGTCCCCGAGCTCATGGCGCGGACGGACACGCTCCTTCAGCCGAGCGAGAACGAGAACTTCGGCGCGAGTGCCGCCGAGGCGGCCGCGTGCGGCGTTCCGTCGGTGCTCGGTCCGACCAACGGCACCGCCGAATCGCTTGGAGACACCGCGTTCCTCTTCGACCGCTACGATCCCGACTCGGTCGCCGGCGCGATGGAGCGCGCGATGGACGCGGTACTCTCCGATAGGACGAGCGTCGCGTCTCGCGCGCGAGCGATCGCGGAGCGCAACCTGTCACTCCCTTCGACGGCAGCGCGAGCCGCTGACTTGATCCGGCAAGCCGTCGAGGCGTGGCACTCCGAGCGCGGACTGCACTAGTCGCTCAAAGCACCTTGGCCATCGCGGCGCGGAACGACTCCAGCGTCAGCGTCTCGGCCGCCAATCGCGCCTGCCGCCCCATCTCGGGGAGCCTCTCGCGGTGCCGGTAGAGAAACTCGAGCTTCTCTTCGATGGCGCGAACGCTCCCGGAGGGGACCACGAAGCCGTTCTCCCCCTCGCGCACGAGCGATGCCGCGCCCGTGTTGTCGGAGACGATCACTGGGAGACCGGCGGCCATCGCCTCGGCTACGACGTACGCGAATCCGTCGGAGAGCGACGGATGCACGAGCACGCTCGCCTTCCCGTACACCTCCGCGAGCCCCACCTTTCGGATCGACACCGGTCGTACGTGGATCCGCGGGTTGCGCGCTTGATGCTCGCGAATGAAGTCCGAAATGCTCCGTGCCCCCGGACCACCCCAGAAGACGAGCTCGGCGCCCGGAAGCCTGAGACGATCGAACGCTTCCAGGAGGAGGTGAAAGCCTTTCCACGGCGCGATGAGCCCCACGAAGATGATCCGGAACACCGGGTCGTCGAAGCGCGCGATCGGGAACTCGGCGACGTTCAAGTGCGGCGTCGCCACGACGATCTTCGACGGCGAGACGCCGCGCTCCTCGAACGTCCGCGCCGCGAACGGGGACATCACACGAATGACGTCGGCTTCCGCGTACTCGCGGAGAATGCGCGCACGCATCCACGGGTGAATGAAGCTCGCGCGGTTGAACTTCCGCGACTCGCGCGTGACGTGCTCCTGGTAGTCGTCCACGTGGGTGTTCACCACGTCGAGCACCGCGCGCATCCCTCTGCGCTTCGCGACCGCCATCGTCGTCGCGCACTGGCCGACGACGCCCTGAAAGACGTCGCCCGCGGGGAGCCGGCGCGCGACGTGCCGATCGAACGAGAGGTCGTTCGCCAGCGTGAGGAGATCGAACCGGCGATTGACGAGCGGCACGCGGCCCATCAGCCGCTCCAGCTGCGAGGCGGGGATGATCGTTCGGTCGAGGACCGTGACGTCGGCGAGCGGCTCGAAGGCCTCGAGCATGTGCTGGAGATTCAGCCCCTGCCCGCCCTCACCAGGCGTTGCATTCGCCGACAGAACAAGCCGCGGCTTTACACGCACGCGTGGGCGATATCATGGTGCCCGTAGCGGGTCACTTGCTATCCTCCGCGCCCGATGAAGGTCCTGATCTTGTGCGGCGGAATGGGCACGCGCCTCCGCGAGCAGACGGAGACTCGCCCGAAGCCGATGATCGACGTCGGCGGCTCCCCCATCCTGCTTCACATCATGAAGCTGTACGCGCACCACGGCTTCGCCGACTTCGTCCTGTGCCTTGGGTACAAGGGGAACATCATCCGGGAGTACTTCCTCAACTACGAGTCGATGAACTGCGACTTCACCGTGGAGCTGGGGAAGCGCTCGTCCGTCGAGTTCCACGCGCAGCACGAGAAGCGCGACGAGGTGAACATGAAGGTGACGCTCGCCGAGACGGGCGAGCAGTCGATGACCGGCGCGCGCGTGAAGCGCGGGTCGCGGTACGTCACGCCGGGCGAGACCTTCTGCGTGACGTACGGCGACGGCGTGTCGAACGTCGACCTCCAGCGCGCCCTCGCCTTCCACCGCGCGCACGGCAAGCTCGCGACCGTCACCGGCGTCCGCCCTCCCAGCCGCTTCGGCGAGCTTCAGCTCGACGGGCAGCGCGTCCTCTCCTTCAGCGAGAAGCCGCAGCTCCAGACGGGGCTCATCAACGGCGGCTTCTTCTTCTTCGAGTCGGACTTCCTCCGCTACATCACGAACGAGGTCTCGTGCGTACTCGAGCGCGAGCCGCTCGAACGCTGCGCGGCCGACGGGCAACTGATGGTGTACGAGCACAGCGGTTACTGGCAGTGCATGGACACCTTCCGCGATTGGGAGAGCCTGGAGAAGCAGTGGCAGAGCGGACAGGCGCCGTGGAAGGTGTGGGGATGACGGGGGGTCGTTTCGCCGGCGTCCCCGTTCTCGTCACCGGACATACGGGCTTCAAAGGGTCGTGGCTCTCGCTGTGGCTGCATCGGCTCGGCGCTCAGGTGAGCGGCTACGCGCTGGCGCCCCCCACGGTCCCTAGCAACTTCGTGGCGTCGGGCATCCAGAGCCTGCTCACGCACCACGTCGAAGCCGACATTCGCGATCGCGCCGCGCTCAAGGCGGCGCTCGAAAAGGTGAAGCCGCGCGTCATCTTCCACCTCGCGGCGCAGCCTCTCGTTCGCGAGAGCTATCGAACGCCGCTGGAGACGTTCGACGTGAACGTGATGGGGACCGCTGCCGTGCTCGACGCCGTGCGCGAACGCGGCGCCCCATGCATCGTCATCGTGGTGACGAGCGACAAGTGTTACGAGAACCAGGAGCACGTCTGGGGCTACCGCGAGATCGACCCCATGGGCGGTCACGATCCGTACAGCGCCAGCAAAGGGGCCGCGGAGCTCGTCGTGAGCGCGTACCGCCGCTCGTTCTTCCCGGCGGCGAGCGTCGAGGAGCACGGCGTCGCGATCGTGTCGGCGCGCGCAGGCAACGTGATCGGCGGCGGTGACTGGGCCAGCGATCGGCTCATGGTCGACATCGCCCTCGCACTTCAGCGAAACGAAGAAGTGCTGATCCGCAATCCGAACGCGGTGCGCCCGTGGCAGCACGTGCTCGAGCCACTGAACGGCTACTTGCTCCTCGCTTCACGTCTGCTCGAACGCCGCGATCCCGCGCTGTGCAGCGCGTGGAACTTCGGTCCGTCGGCCGCCGACTGCCTCCCGGTGGCGAGCATCGCCGAGAAGAGCTGCCGCGCGTGGGGCAACGGTCGCTGGACCTCGCTCGCTCCGAAGGGGGCGCCGCACGAAGCGGGCGTGCTCCGTCTCAGCATCGACAAGGCGCAGACGGTCCTGCAGTGGCAGCCGCGGTGGCGCGTCGACGAGGCGGTGCGCCGCACGGTCGCCTGGTACCGAGCCTTCCACGCCGCGCCCCAAGCCAGCATGGCCGGCCGCTGCCTCGACGACATCGCTGCTTACGAGAGCAGCGCGGCCGACGCATGAACGGCCGGCGCGTGCTGGTGACCGGGGGCACGGGCTTCATCGGGAGCCACTTGGTCCCCAGGTTGCTGGCCACCGGCGCGAAGGTCACGGTGGTCGCTCCTCCGCACGAGACACACGTGCCGCTGGCCGGGGTCGCGACGGTGACCGCGGACCTGCGCGATCGCGCCTCGGTGAGCACGCTCGCGGCTCTAGCTCCGGAGATCGTTTTCCACTTGGGCGGGTTCAGCCTCGTCGGCGCGAGCTACGAGCGCGTCGATGAGTGCTTCGATCTCAACGCCAAAGCGACAGCTCTCCTCGTCGGCGCGATGAAGGGGGCAGAGTCGTTCGTGTTCGCGTCGACGGCCGACGTCTACGGACCGCAGGCGAGCATGCCGCTCCGCGAGTCGATGACCCCCGCGCCCGTCTCTCCGTACGGCATCAGCAAGCTCGCCGCGGAGCTCTCGTGCCTCGCGCAGCAGCGCGCGCCCGAGAACCGGACCCGCTTCGCCGTGATGCGCCTCTTCAACGTGTTCGGCCCCGGCCAGCGTTCACCGGCGCTGATCCCGGAGCTCTTGAAGAGCTGCCTCTCGGGAGACCCCGTTCGCACCACGAAGGGAGAGCAGACGCGCGACTTCAACTACGTGGACAACGTGGTCGACGGCCTCATCGCGGCCGCCGAGTCCCCCTCCCAGCTCGATGGCCCCGTCAATCTCTGCTCGGGTCAGGAGATCGCCGTTCGCGATCTAGTGCTCCTGATGGCGCGACTGACGCACACCAGATCGCCGGTGGAGATCGGCGCACTTCCGTACCGCGCGAACGAGAGCTGGCGCGTCTTCGGCGACGGCGAGAAAGCGGCCGCGCTCCTCGGGTGGCGACCGCGCATCGGATTCGAAGAGGGGCTGGCGCGGACGATCGCGCATGCGCAAACGACGACGCTGACACGGTAGACGGGCGTTCGGGCCGTGGTAGAGGAGAGCAATGTACGAGCCGCACGTAAAACGCGTCCTCGACCTGCTGCGGCCGGAGGACGTCGTACTGGACATTGGCGCGTGGGGGAGCCCGTTCAATCGCGCCAACTACGTGCTCGATCTGAATCCGTACGAGACGCGCGGCGCCTACAAGAACTTCGGCGGGAAGGAGTCGCAAGCCGGCGCGCACGAGCACTTCACCAAAGAGACCTGGATCCAGCGCGACATCTGCGACCGCGAGCCGTGGCCGTTCAAAGACAAGGAGATCGACTTCGCCATCTGCTCTCACGTCCTCGAAGACATCCGCGATCCGCTTTGGGTCTGCTCCGAATTGCGACGCATCGCGAAGCGTGGGTACATCGAGACGCCGTCGCGCCTAGTGGAGTCGTCGCGGGGATGGGAGGCGCCGAACATTGCCGGGCTCTCTCATCACCGATGGCTCGTCGAGCGCGACGGAGACAAGCTCGTCTTCATGATGAAGTACCATGCGATCCATTCGCATTGGCGCTTCTCCCTCCCGGGCTCGTTCTTGCGCTCGCTCGATGAGGCCTCGAAGGTCACGTTCCTCTTTTGGGACGGGACGTTCGTGTCCGAAGAACGGATTCTGTTCTCGAGCGGCGCCGAACGTGAGGAGCTCGAGCGCTTCGTTCGCTCAACGAGCCCGTATCCCGAGTGGCAGCTCGCCCTATCGGCGCACGCACGTAGAACCGAGGCTCTTGCCCGACGGGTCGTGGACAAAGTCCGGCGCACTGTGAACTGGCCCTGACGCGCACGACTACATTCCCCATTTGAGGAACGGGAAGCGCGCAAGAAACGGCTGCGCATAGACGTCGAGCGGAGGGCGCCGCAGAAGCGGCAGCATCACGACGATGTACACGAGGCCGATGACGGCACCGACGCCGGAGACGACCACGAGCGAGCGACCGCCGAGGAGCACGCCCGCGATTCCCGCGACCATGGCGAGGGGGATGAAACGCACGAGCCACGGCATCACCGGCGAGAGCGTCGACCAGACCGACGTTTTCGATACGCGCGCCAGGATAAGGACGCTCGCCGGCCATTGCGTGACGAGCACCGCGATGAGCGACCCGAGCGGCGCGCCAACGATTCCCATGCGGTGAACGAGGGTGATTGAGAGTCCAAGCGAGACGAGGCCGTCGGCGATCTGCATGAGCGTGAGGTTGCGAAGCTGGTCAGCGGAGTAATAGAAAATCGCGACGCCGTACGGGAACTGCCAATGGCGCGCCATCATGTTGGCGAGGATTACGGCGGTGAGTGTCATTCCGCCGAAGTATTGTTCCCCGATCCATGTGCGAACAAAAACGCGATTCGTCTCCAGGACAGCGAGGACGATCGCGCCGCTCAGAATGAGAATCGCAGCGGCGAGCACTCCGACGACGCGCGCGAGCTCCTCCTTCCGGCCGGCCCCTTTGAGCTCGCCTATCGCCGGGCCTGCAAGGTTGCTGATCGAGAACGGCACGTTGCAGAGGAGGTTCTCGGTCTTGTCGGTGAACGAAAAACGAAGCGCGCCTTCAGGTCCGAGAATGCGACCGACGACGAGGATGTCGGTAGCGTAGATCAGCAGGTGCGCGACCTGGCTCAAGCTCACCCACACTCCGGGAGCCATGTGCCGGCGAATCACGTCGCGTGATGCCCACCGAATTCGGCGCGGAAGAATCGCCGGATGGCGCGAAGCCATTCGTACGAAGCCTGCGGTCGCAGCTACGATCTGCCCTGCTGCGCCGGCGACGGCGAGCGCCTTGAGGCCAAAACCGAGGAGAATGAGCACCACCGTCGCCGCGGCCGTCGCCGCCCACGCTGCGGCTTGCGTCCACCCGACATACGCGAGCTCCTGAAGCCCGTTCAAGACCGGAGCGATCACGCGGAGCGGGTAGAAGAGCGCGAACAACGAGAGGTTGATCGCAAGCGGCCACCGAAGCTCCACCCACTCCGCCGGAAGCGACATGACGAGCGCGAACGACGCCAGCGCGATTAGTGGGACGAGCAAGAGCACCAGCGACACGCTTCGCTCGACGAGCTCGCGAAGCTCGGTGTCACGCGTCTCGCGATCGACCGGCTTACCGACGATGCCAGAGACGTCGCGCGGGAGCAGCGCCGTGACGCCCAGGTCCAGGAGCGCAACGTACGCGAGCACCTGTCCCGCGATCACCCAAAGGCCGTAGTCGTGCGGCCCGATGCGATGGATCGCGAAGCGCGTGAGCCACAGACCGCCGACTGCGGAGAGCGCCTGATTGACGAGGCCTATCCCGAAGGCGGCGAAGATGCGGCGCGCACGGCTCATCGCGATTGGCGGAGCGTTCGAACCAAGCGCTCGAGCGAGAAGGCGCGGTCATAGAGCGCGAGCCCCCGTCGAGCGAGGTCGGCGCGTTCCGCGGGTTTGGCAAAAAGTACTTCGGACGCGCTTACGAGCGCGTCCGCTGAAGGATCCGATGCGAGCGCGACTCCACCATCGCGCCAACACGACTCGGTGAAGATTCCGTCGTTCGTGAGCAGCGGCTTCCCCAACGCGAGCGCCGCCATCGCCGTCGTGCGGCGGCTGCTCACGCCGTCGGGGTACGGTTGAATCACCAGATCGCTCGACGCGATGTGAGCCGCAAGTACGTGCGCATCGAGTGATCCGTGCGCGGCATCGAGCGGGCCGGTCGCGACGACGCGCGTGCCGAGATCGCGAAGATCGCGGGCAGCGAACTCCTGGCCACCGCGTCCCATCAACAGCGCGACTCGCCGCGGATCGCGCGCGAGCAGCGCACGCAGCGCCGGCTCGAGGTGCTGCGTGATGTTGCCGCCGAACGTACCGAAGTGCCCGAGTACGATCTGCTCCCCCGCAAAGCCGAGCGACGCGCGCGTGCGCGCAACCGCATCGGCGGTCACGTCGGTCGGGACGTTTGACGCGACCGGAAGCCACTCCCCCTCGCGCCCGAACGCGCGCTTCAGGATCGTGTTCCAACCGGGGACGGTGACGAAGACGCGATCGGTGCCGCGCGACGCGATGGCCGCCATCGCATGGTGGGTCGTGGCCAGCACATGATGTTTCAGCGGTCCTCCCGCCACATACGGAAATGCCACCTCGTGGAAGAGAATCCACTTTGGCGCGCGCTGCGCGGCGAGCCAGATGCAGAACGGCAGGTTGAGCGAGCGCATGCCGAGCGCGTGAGGGACGTACTGCGCGAATACCCGCGCGCCAGGACGTCGTGCGATTTCCCGGCGAAGGACGTCAAGGCTGCGCAGGCCCAGCTGATCGGGGAGCGCATGCACTGTGACTCCCGGGTCGCTCGTGAAATCGCTGGTACGCCCATCATGCTCGGGCGCCCGCGGCGACCACACCTCGACGACGTCGCCCGCCGTCGCGAGAGCGCGCGCGATCTGTCGCGTGTAGTCAGCGACGCCGCCAGGAACCGGTGGGTATTCGCCTGTGACAAGCATCCATGAAGTCATTCGACCTCCAACGCGCGGTACGCGTCGAGGATCGCTCGGGCGTGTCTCTTCCACGTGTACTTGGCTGCTTGCGCGAGCCGCCGATCGAGCGAGGGAACTTCGAGCGAGCCATCGAGGAATGCCTGCAACGTGGTCGCCCAATCCGTCGGATCGCCCACGCGACAATGCACGACCGCGCCGCCCCCCACCTCACGCAACACCGGGATGTCGCTCGCGAAGACCACGCTCCCGCACGCGAGCGCCTCGATCACTGGCATCCCAAACCCTTCGGAGTCGCTTGTGACCAGGACGGCGGCGGCACGTCGATAGAGCGCGCCGAGCACTTCGCGATTCACCGGCCCGGGCGGCTGAAACAGTGCTTCCTCGATGCCACAGCGCGCGAGGTGCGCGCGTTGCTCAGCGTCGAGTACCGCGCCGTTCTGCACCAATCGGAGGTCCGGAAATCGAGGACGAAGGCGCGCGAACGTCTCGAAGAGGACGTCGAGTCGCTTCCGCGGCATCGCGCTGCCTACGTGAAAGAGATACGGACGCCCTTCAAGCGGCGCGAGGAGCTCTCGCGCGTCGGCGTCGTCACGCACCACCGCGTCCAGCCCGGGCGAGACGCCCAGCGGCGCGTGGACGAGACGCGAAGGAGGAACGATCTCGGCGCACTCGATCTCTTCGCGGACCACATTCGTCGTATAGAACACGACCGCAGCGGCCGTCAGCCCTCGGAGCATGATCGACTGCATCGCGCGGAACCACGGCGGGCGGGGCGCTCGCTCGGGATCGAGAGTCGAACGGAACGCGTCCAGGTCGTGGCAGAACACCCCCGTGCGCGCGTGCGGCAGGACGTGAACGATCTGGGCGTACGAATGGTCGACGACATGGAAGTAGTCGAACCTCCGCCGCTGCCGCGCCGCATAGGCTGGATAGGTAGCGAAGCGTCCGGCGACCCGATCGATGTTCAATCCTACGGATCTGGGCAATCGCGAGCGACGCGCGAGGCGCGGGAGATCGATCCCGAGCGGCGTCGGCGACACCTCGCCCGGCATCGCGCGCCACTCGCGGATGAGCATTTCGCCGCAGAGGTCCATGGCTCGCCAGTTCTCACTTGGCGGGTCGAGAAAGACGCCGATCGTCGGGGCACTCATGGGTGACGGGGGTTCTCACCATCGCCCATCGGCGCGCCGCCCGTCACGCGCGAACGGCAACTCGCTCACGGAAATCTTCGAGCGTGGCCTTGAGCCCAGGTTCGAGCGCCACTTTCGGTTCGAATCCGAAGAGCGCGCGCGCCTTCGAGATGTCGGGGCAGCGTCGCTTAGGATCGTCGGCCGGAAGCGGCTTCCGTACGAGCTCCACGGTGTTCCCGGCGACGCGCATCGCGGCCTCCGCGAGCTCGAGCATCGTGTTTTCGTGCGGGTTGCCGAGATTCACCGGGCCGTCCAGCCGATCGAGCTTCGATACGGCGACGATGCCGCTCACGAGATCCGAAACGAAGCAGAAGGATCGCGTCTGCCTCCCGTCGCCGTAGATGGAGACAGGCTTGCCTTCCAAGATCTGGACGAGGAAGTTCGAGACGACGCGCCCGTCGTTCAGCGCCATCCGCGGGCCGTACGTGTTGAAAATTCGGACGACGCGAACGTCGGCGGCGTGCGATCGCACGGCGTCGAAGAGCAGGGTCTCGGCGACTCGCTTCCCTTCATCGTAACAGGCACGATCACCGATCGGATTCACGTGTCCCCAGTAGTCCTCGCGCTGCGGATGGACTTCGGGGTCGCCGTAGACTTCGGAGGTGCTGGCGTGGACGATCCGACATCGCTGCGCGCGCGCGTACTCGACGAGGCGTATCGCGCCGAGGGCGCTCGTCGTCGTCGTGGCCCAGCGGTCAGCTTGGTAGTGAACCGGAGAGGCAGGGCACGCGAAGTTGAAGACGATCTCCGCGTAGACCGGGAGTCGATCTCGCACGTCGCCGACGATGAAGTGAAAGTGGGGATCGCGCCCTGCCGCTTCGAGGTTCGACATGTCGCCGGTCATCAGGTTGTCGAGGCCGATGACTTCGAACCCCTCGCGGAGCAGCCGATCGACAAGGTGCGACCCGATGAAACCCGCTGCCCCGGTGACCAACGCGGTCTTCCGTCGTGCGCCCAGACCCACTTCTACCTCCAAATATGGCTGCTTCGCAGCTTCGGAACCCACCAAGAATCCGTCGCACCATACGACAATTGGCTCGACAACCAAGGCGTTTGTGTCGTTTTTCCCGACGAGTCATTTCGTCTCACTTCGCTGAGATCGTCGCGGAAAAACGCCCCCTTTGAACGGTGAACGTCGCGAGGGCAACAGACATCGCACCCTGGATTCGGGCACCGGGAAGTGCGCCTTGAGCGGCAAAAGCCGCTCGCCCGGAGCCGGGATACCGTGGTAAGCCGGCCCCCGTCGGAGGACGGACGATCGCAACATGGAACAATCCCCGCAGAGCCTCGCTATACAGAACTCCGTCCTCGAGAATACCGCGAGCGGTCTCACGAAGATTCTCAAGGCCGTGCGCAAGCATTGGCCCATCGCGGTCGCTTGCATCACGTTGACGACGGGCATCAGCGTCCTCGTTACGAAATCGACCCGTCGGGTCTATGAGTCGCAGGCGCTCATCGAGATCAATACGCAGGTCTCTCAGCCGCTCGGCGAGAAAACGCGCGGCGTCATCGACTTAGGCGCCGACAGCTACTGGGACGGGATGGCGTACGCGCAGACGCAGTACAAGATCATCGTCGCCGACAAGACGCTCGGAGCGGTCGTGCGAACCCTCGGTCTCGCCTCGGATGTCGACTTCGGCGGGAAGCCGGGGGCACCTGCAACGGTCGAGGGTGCCGCCGCGATCCTGAGGAAGCGCGTGGCGGTAGAGCCCGTCAAAGACAGCCGTCTCTGCGTCATCAAGGTCGAGGACTTCGATGCGAAGCGCGTCAAGCGAATCGTCGACACGCTGACGACGACGTACATCCAGCAGAACCTGGACTCCGCCATCGAGTCGTCGACCGACGCCGTCTCATGGTTGAACGGGCAGCTCGATCACGTCGAGAAGCAGCTCGAGGAAACGGAAAACTCGCTCCACGCTTTCAAAGAGAAGAACGATCTCCCGAGCACCTCAATCAACGACTCCTCGAACGTTCTCCGCATGGAGATGATGAGCTACAGCGAGTCGTTGACGCATACGCGTACCGAGGAGGCCGAGCTGGCGGCGCGCGTGAACGAGCTAGCGAAGGTAGAAGCGAACCCACTTGAGATGCCTTCGTCCGAGCTCCTGAAGGATCCGTTTCTCACGGAAGCGCGCACCTCGTACGACTCGGCGCTCAACGAGCGAAACGGTCTCATCGTCGCGGGCAAAGGAGAGAACCATCCGCTCGTGAAGGCCGCAGACGCGAAGGTCACGGCGAGCTTGGCGGCGCTCCTAGCGCAAGTACGAAATATCAAGGGCGCGTTCGAGCACGATCTCGCCACCGTTCGCCGGCGAGGGTCGTCGGAGAACTCGCTCTACGAGACGTCACGGAAGCAAGCGGTCGATCTCAACATGAAGGAGATCGAGTACCACCGGCTCGATCGTGAGCGCGATCAGAACGAGAAGCTCTACCAGTTCCTTCTCGAGCGCCTGAAGGAAGCCGACCTCGCGCGAATGATGCGCCAGAACAACATCCGGGTGATCGACCCAGGGGCCGAGCCGCGGCTCCCGATTCGCCCGATCTTGTCGCTCAACGCAGCCGCCGGATTCGCGGCCGGGCTCATCATCGGGATCCTCCTCGCGTGGCTGCGCGAGCAGCTCGACGCGACGCTCAAGATGCCGGAAGACGTGGAGACCAAGCTGGGGACGACGTTCCTCGGCCTCTTGCCGGAGATCGGCACCGACTCGCCGCTGAAGAGCCTCGCCGGGCGCGGAAAGAAACGTCCAGCTTCGCCCGCGGAGTCACCCGAGCTCATCGTACACAAGCGTCCGCTCAGCGGCTTCGCCGAAGCAGCGCGCGCGGTTCGCACGAACCTCATGTTCATGAGTCCCGACGATCCGATTCGCCGCATCCTCGTGACGAGCGCCGCGCCGACGGAGGGGAAGACGATGGTGGCGTGCAGCCTCGCCATCGCGCTGGCGCAAGGCGGTCTCCGCGTGTGCATCGTGGACTGCGACCTTCGCCGCCCTCGCCTTCACCGCGTGTTCGATCGCGTCGGCGACGCCGGGATCACGAACGTGCTCCTCGGCGAAGCCCGGCTCGAAGAGGTGGCGAAGCCGACGATGGTCGAGAATCTGTGGTCGATTCCCGCCGGCCCGATGCCGCCCAACCCTGCCGACGCGCTCCACTCGGAGCGCTTCCGGAAGATCATCCAAGAGCTGGGCGAGCGATTTGATCGCGTCGTCATCGACAGTCCGCCGCTCGTGGCCGTGACCGACGCGACCATCCTCTCCAAGATCTGCGACGGAACGATCTTCGTCGTGCGTGCGTTCAAGACGAGCAAATTCCTGTGCCGTCAGGCACTCCGCTCACTGCGCGACGTCGATGCGCCGTTGCTCGGTGCCGTGCTCAACGCGGTCGACTTGAACAAGCACGAGTACACCTACAATTACTATCACTACACGTATTACAAGCGACAAGGGTACGGCCGCCCCGAAGAGGGTGTCGCGCCGCCGCCGCCCGCGCCGAATTGAAGGTCCCAATCGCTTCGAAGGGACGACTGCGCGTGGTACACACGCGCTCGTGCGTTGCCCGCTCGCCCTCGTCCTAGCGACCGCGTTTTTCCTGACTGCATCGCTCGCTCATGCCGAGCCGACGTCGTGGCTCGCGGCGGGGCCTGGGCTCTCGGAGCAATACGACAACCTCGACAAGCGGAACAATGGAACGTTCGCGATCGCCACGGCGATCGGGCTGGGGACCGAGCCGACCCATCCCGTGGTGGTCGGCGGAGTATTTCGCACGCTGACGAGCTTGGGGCTCGGGACCGACGTCTCGCTGTCGGCGCGCGCGGCGACCGCGGGATTCGCGCTCGGCGAGTGGGGAGTGGCGCTGGACGTCGGCGTCGCCGCTCGCTGGTGGCGATACCAAGACTACGGCCACTTTCCGCTCCAGGTGATCGGTGTCATCGGGGTCCCTGCCGGGCTCCAGCTCGAGGCGGGCCTGCAAATTTGGGATGTGACTGGCGATTCACCTACGGCCAAGGGCGGCTTCGTGGCCGTCACCCTCGATCTCTTCCGCCTGGCATCCAAGACGGCACACGCGCAACGGAGCTTCTTCGGCTCGTCGCCCCCGCCAGCCCTGCAGGTGATCGAGCACACCATCCAGCAACCGCCCGCGCCCCCGCCCTAGAACCCCAGCACGATCGCCAACCGCGCTCCCACGAGCGACGTCGTCGTACTCGCGCTCACCCCCGCCGGCGCGCCCGTGAGGTGCACGAACGCCGCGCCGGCGTCCACCGTCGCCTCCAGCCCCAGCGACGGCCCAATGACGTGCCGATACCCGAGGCGCCCCTGCGGCTCGACGACCGCGAACACGTACCCGACGGCGCCCTGTGACAGGTTCTCGTACCCCAACGTGGCGCCGATGAGGAACGCGTCGTCGACGCGCTTGTTGAGCGCGATGCGCGCTTCGTAGCCGCCGAAGAACCCGGGTCCGCTCAAGGACGATGCCGATCCCGCTCCGTTCACGTGCGTGATCGTCGCCTCCAGGAGGATCGTGCTCACGCGCGACAGCGAGTAGCGCAGATCGACCCCGCCCCCCTCGGCCCACCCAAGGCCCGACGAGCCATAGTGCTTCGCGCCGAACGCCAGACCGAACGCGAACCCGCGCCCGCGGCGCAGCGACGATGCGTCGGCTTGCGCGTCGAGCTGCTCGCTGCTCTCGATGGCATCGAGGCTCCCGCCGGTGCCGGTGTCGCCACCGATCGACATCGAGACGCCGGCGCCCTTGCCCTTGTCGGCCGGCCTCACCGTGCCGGTCTGCGCTTCGAGCGCTTCGAGCCGCGCGCGGATCTTGTCGGCGTCGGTCGCGTTCGGGCGCGCCTCGAGGTACGCGCGGTAGTCGTCGATCGCGGGGAACGGGTGCCCGAGCTTGTCGTGGCACGCTCCGCGATCGCGTCGAAGCTCCGGCGCGACGGTCTGGCGAAGCGCGCGATCGAACGCGTCGAGCGCGCCGGCGCAGTCCCCCGCCCGCACGCGGTCCTCCGCGACCTCGGCCGCGCCCATCGCCGCGGGAACCGCCCTCGCCGACTGGTCCCTGGGGCCGGTTTGACCTTGCCCCCGTCCCCCTTGCGCGGCGCTCGTGCGCGCACTGAGAACCGTCACTGCGAAGACGGCGAACCGCACCCGTTGCCACTCGACCATGACGACAAAGCTAGACGACCGCCGCCTCGAAGTACGAATTTGTCGTCTGCGAGGCGGCGTGAGCGCAACCGCGACTTACGGATGCGGTCGTTTCGGCGCCATGATCGGCGGGCGTCGAATGAACGGCATCGTGCCCGAAGGCGCGGGCACCGGCGCTCCGGTCACCTGCGCGGAGCCGGCAGGCGGCGTCTGGCTCGGATCGACCCACGTGACGCGCCCGAACCGCGTCGCCTTGTGGAAGTTCCCCTGCCCCAGGATCGGCGACCATGCGACGCCGCCGTTGTTCTTCATCGCGTAGAAGTTCATGCGCCACACGTCGCCGCTCTTCGGCGGGTGGTTCGCCGCCTTCGAGAACGCGGCCCACGGGATCGACGCTTCGACCGTGTACCCCTGATCGGCGCCGGCCTTGTCGATGTCGCCGTGAACGACCACGGCGCTCTTCAACTTCGGGTCCCAGTCTTCATGCCCGAACGGCCCGTTCGGGTCGGTCTTGGGCATGTTGTACGTGTCGTAATTCGTGTGGAAGACCTTGTTCTGCGGGTTGATCTGCAGCTCGTAGTAATCCTTGTTGTCACCGCTGGGATCGGGGTCCGTCATCATCTCGACGGTGTCCTTCATCCACAGCTTCGGCTGCCCGGTCGTGGTCCACATGTCCTTCTGGTCGGCGGCGCCGGCCTTCGTGAACCCGCCGATGACCTCGTCTTCCTTCACGTCGAAGAGGACGTAGACGTTGGTGTCGTCCCACAGCATCTTTGCCGAACCGTTCACTGGAAACGAGGCGTTCGGCTTCCCCGTCCCCACATCAACAAAAGGGCCGAGGAGGGCCGCCTTCTGCCATGCGGCGTCGTCACTCTTGCCGTCGACCGTGATGGTGTCGCCGGCGGCGAGCTTGTTCACGGTGACGCTCGGGAGGTTGTCGGTGTGCTGCTCGGGCTGCGGCGCGACGCCGGTGTGAATCTTCCCGACCACCGCGCGGTTGTCGCCGTCGTTCGGGCCGGTGACGATGCGCAGGCGCGCGTCGCCCTTCCAGATGCCGGTGTAGACCGTGAGCTCGGGGCCCTTGATCCAGTCGGGCATCTTGTACGGCTGCTCGTCGACGTAGACGCTCCCCTTCTTCCACTTGTCGGGGCCGAGGAGCTGCTTGTTGTTCTTGTTCTCGCGGAGCGGCCCGGCCCAGTCGAGGTTGTCGCTCTTGTCGCTCACGTCGTCGTGCAGGTGCGTGAAGAGCGACCACCCGTCGTCGAGCGAGTCGTCGCATCGCCAGTACATGGTGATCTTGACGTCTTGCCCGGGCTTCGCCGTCTCCGGGTCGAACTTGTATCCAATGAGGTGAACTTTGTTTTCGAAGTTCACGTCGACCTTGTGCTGGAGATCGGCAGGCGCTGTGTCGAGGATGTAGGGCTTCAGCCGATCCTTCTCGTCGCTGGTGAGCCCCTTCGAGCCCCCGACGCAGCCGGTCGCTCCCACAACGACAGTCAGCGTGCTCGCTGCGAGCGCCGCCCCCATGACCCACGTGAATCCGATTCGTCGCATCGCTCTCTTCTCCTAGCGGCGCCGAAGGCGTCCGCGTTCACGAACATCCCGACGGAGGTCGGCGGGCGTTAGCCCAAGACCTCCTAGCGACGGCTCTTACGCCGCGCGTCTTTTTCGCGCTTTCGCTGCGCCTTCTTCGCGTTCTTCTCTTGCGCCGAGAGCGGCTTCATCTTCGTCAGGCTCTCGTCTTCGCCGCCCGGTCCCATTCCCATCCCCGGAAACCCGCCCATGCCCGGCATGCCAGGAAAACCACCCATGCCCGGCATTCCGCCCATACCGGGCATCCCGGGAAAACCGCCCATACCGGGCATTCCGGGAAACCCACCCATACCGGGCATTCCGCCCATGCCGCCCTTGGCCATCTTCTTGACGGCCTTGCGCATGTTGTTCGCCATCCCGAACTGCTTCATGCCCGGGAGGTTGCCGAGCATGCCCATGTTCTGGCCGAGGCCGCCCATCATCTGCTTCATGAACAGGAACTTCTGAACGAGCTCCTGCACGGCCTTCTCGTCGTTGCCGCACCCCTTCGAGATGCGCTTCACGCGCGAGGGCTCGCGAATGAGCGCGTACGGATCCTTGCGCTCCGTCTTGGTGAAGCTCTGGATGATCGCTTCCACCTTCACGAGCTCGTTGTCGTCGAGGTTCGCGTCGGCCGGGAGCATCTGATCCATGCCCGGCATCTTGCCGACGAGGTCTTTCAGAGACCCCATCTTCTGGATCATCTTCACCTGGTCGAGGAAGTCGTCGAGGGTGAACTCCCCCTCGAGCATCCGCACCGCGTCTTCGGCGGCCTTCTTCTGATCGACGACGTCTTCGAAGTCCTTCATCAGGCCGACGACGTCGCCCATGCCGAGCACGCGGCTCGCCATGCCGTCGGGCCGGAACTCTTCGAGCTTGTCGACCCCTTCGCCCATGCCGCTGAAGCGCACGGGCGCGCCGGTCACTTCTTTCACGCTGAGCGCTGCGCCGCCGCGCGCGTCACCGTCGAGCTTCGTGAGCACGACGCCGGTGAGATCGAGCCGATCGTGGAAGCCCTTCGAGACCTTGACCGCGTCCTGGCCGATCATCGCGTCGACGACGAGCAGGATGTTCTGGGGCTTCACGGCGTCTTTGATCGACGCCAGCTCGTCCATCAGCTTCTCGTCGATCGCGAGACGACCCGCCGTGTCGAACACGATGACGTCGCGCCCGGTCTTCTTCGCTTCGTCGATCGCCTTCTTGCAGATCTCGAGCGGCGTCTCGCCCGGGAGATTGAAGACGGGCACATCGACGCTCTTGCCGAGCACTTGAAGCTGCTCGACGGCGGCGGGGCGCTGCATGTCGGCGGCGACGAGGAGCGGCTTCTTCCCCTGCTTGGTGAGCCAGCGGGCGAGCTTCGCGGTGGTGGTCGTCTTCCCGGAGCCCTGGAGGCCGACCATCATGATGCCGGTCGGGCCCTTGTCCGCGTAGACGATCGCCGGGACGTCGCCGGGCGACATGAAGGCGACGAGCTCGTCGTAACAAATCTTGGTGAACTGATCGCCGGCGGTGACGTTGACCGTCTGCCCGTCGCTCTTCTTCGCCTTGACGCGGACGACCTCGCCCAGCGCCTTCTCTTTCACCCGGGCGAGGAACACTTTGACGACGCCGAGCTCGACGTCGGCCTCGAGCAGCGAGAGGCGCACTTCACGCAGCGCCGTGTCGATGTTCTGCTCGGTGAGCTCGGCGAGGCCGGCGAGCCTATTTTTGGCCTGGCGGAAGCCGTTGGCAAGTGTGTCGAACATGGGTGGTCCTCGGGAGCGGACGAACGCTTAGCACGGACTCGCACCCCACGGAAACACGGGAGAATCGCGGCGATCAGAGCTCTCGCGAGCCCTCACCCCCAACCCCTCTCCCGCAAGGGGAGAGGGGAGGAGAAATCGAGCGCCTGCTCCCCTCTCCCTTCACGGGAGAGGGGTTGGGGGTGAGGGTTCGCGGGCGACTCGGGAACACCGTGTCAGAGGGCGTACTTCAGACGCAGCGAGATGACCTCGGCGTCGCACCCCGCGAGGTTCACCCGCCCGTCGTCGATCGCGCGCGAGGCGTCGTCGAGCTTGCGGGAGAGCCCCATCCCCTCGGCCTGGTCGTGCGTGATGCGCCCCTCGTTGAGGTCGTCGAGCGCCTTCGTCACTTCGAGCTTCAGCGCCATCCCGCGAACGGTCGGGCGCGCCGACTGAAGGCAGGCCTCCTTCGCCGCGCAGACCTCGGCGTCGGAGCACTCCACCTTCTCGATCATCGCCGCGGGCGCCGCCTTCGATTCCATCGGCGCCTTGCGGTAGCGATCCACCGCGGCCACGAGCGACGCCGCCTCGCGCTTCCCCGAGCCGCAGGCCGTCGACGACGCCGCCAGGATCGCGAGGAGCGCCGACGACGCGAACCGAGCGCGCGCCGTCATCCGAGCTCCACTTTGTTCCACATCTCGCGCCGCATCTTCTCTTTGCGCCGATCGGTCCGCGTGATGAGCCGCGCCGCGCTCCACGCCGAGAGCAGCTCCCCTTCTTGACCGAGCGCCGGGAGCGTCGTTCGCCCCGCGATGTACGCCCCTCCGAGCGGCGCGCGAACCGGCTCTCCCGCGAGCCCGTGAAGCGACGGCGGATCGACGTTCCACTTCGCGGCCATTGGCTCGGCGTCGATCGACGCGCCGGTCGCGCGGAAGAGCGCGCGATCGATCGCCTTGCGCGCGCCGCTCCGGTAGTCCCACAGCGGGCGGCCGTCGTGCACCGAGTCGACGACGAGGTAGTGACGCTCGACGAACGGGAGAAAGCGCTCCACCGTGCGCAGGATCGCTTCGCGCGCGACGGCGGGCTTCGGATGACCGCCGACCGGGAGCAGCGCCTCGGCCACCAGCAACGTCGCCCCCTTCACGTTCGACGCGAAGCGCTGCAAGTGAACCGAGGGGCACGCCGGATCGTGCGCCGCGAGCGACGGGAGCAGGAACGACTCGCCCCCAAGCGGCTCGGGGATTCCTTCGTTGCGCGCGACGATGCTCACCACGAAGCGCTGCTCGCCGGCGGCGAGGCGCGGGAGCGAAGCGACGGCGCGGCGTGGAGGGGCGTAACCGATGGCGAGATCGAGCACGCCGTGGATGGGGAGATCGGCGACCAGGAACTGCACGCCGGTCGGCTCTTCGTCGCCATCGATGACGATGCCGGTGACGCGACCGCCGCGATGCGTGATGGCCGACGCGCGATCGGCGAGCTGCGTCTCGCCGCCGTGAGCGCGGACGCGCTCGAGGAGAAACTCGGTGAGCTCGTCTTCGCCGCGCGCGAAACGCGAAGGAGCACGCGTCCATGCGCCGTGAAGGCGCGCGACGGCGAAGTCTGGGAGCGCGCAGGCGTGCGAGGCGAAGCGCGCCGGGGTGTCGACGATCGCGCGGTAGGCGTGGTCGCGCGGAAGCTCGGCGAGGAACGCGCTCCCCACTTCGTCGAGGTGCGGGAGGGTCGACGCGATGCGCGCGATATCGCGCCGCTCCCAGAAGCTCCCCGGCGGCCACACCGCGTCGCGCTCGAAGGCAGCGTCGGCGGCGGCGTTGGTGCGCGCGAGCTCCGCGTACAGGTCGTCGACCACGCGACGCACCGAGGGGAACTCGCGATCGATCTCGCGCGCGAACGCGGCGGGATCCGAAGGGATATCGAGCCGCAGGTTCGGCGCGAGCACCTGGAGCATCGGCTCTTCGGGCGTGAGCCTTCGCCGGAACGTCTGCGACTGCGCCAGCTCGAGGATGATCCGCCCCCACGCCGGCGACGACCCGGCGAGGAAGCTGAACGAGCGGCGCGCGAGCGACACGCCGTCGTACGTGTACGTCGCCGCGCGAGCCCCGTGCCCGAGCACGAGCACGCGCCACGATCGCCGCGCGAGGAGCGCCGCGGCCGCGAGCGCGCCGGTGCCCGTGCCGAGCACGGCGACGTCGTAGTGCTTGGCCATCGCTGCTAGCCCGCGCCGAAGACGGTCTTCGCAATCCCGGAGACCCGCACGCGCGCGCGCTCGCCTGGCCTGGCGTCGACCGCGACGCGCCCCTCGGCGCACCACTGGAGGACCCGCGGCAAGAGCGCGTGCTCCTGCTCCAGGATGCGCACGCGAAGACTCTCGGCGTCGTCCCCTTCGAGCACCGGCACGATCGCTTGCGCCACGATCGGCCCCGTGTCCGTCCCCGCATCGACGAAGTGCACCGTGCATCCCGACACGCGCACGCCGTAGCGGATCGCCTGCGCCTGCGCATCGACGCCGGGGAACGCCGGAAGGAGCGCAGGGTGCACGTTCACGACGCGCATCGGAAACGCATCGAGCAGCGTCGGCGTCACGAGGCGCATGAACCCCGCCAGCACCACGTAGTCAGCGCCGCGCGCGCGAAGCTCGCTCACGATCGCCGCGTCGAACGACGCTCGATCGGGGTACGCGCGATGATCGAGCACGACGCCCGGAACGCCCGCTTTCTCGGCACGCGCGAGCGCCCCCGCGCCGGCCACGTTCGAGATGACCACGCACACGCGCGCGTCGAGCGTCTTGCCTTCGATGGCGTCGAGGATCGCTTGCAGATTCGTCCCCCCACCCGAGACCAGGACGCCGAGCGCGATCACGGCCACACCACCCGCTCTTCGAACGGCGTGTCCTTGGCGACGTCGATCACGCTCCCGATCACGAAGGGCGCGTCGCCGATCGCGCGGAGCGCATCCATCGTTCGCGCTTCGTCGCTCTTGGCGACGACGAACACGAAGCCCACCCCCACGTTGAACGTGCGGCGCATCTCGCTCTCGGCGACCGGTCCGCGCGCGGCGATCAGCTCGAAGACCGCAGGGCGCTTCCACGCCTTGTCGATCGACACGCCGAGCCCTTCGGGGAGCACGCGCGGCAAGTTGCCGGGGATGCCGCCGCCCGTGATGTGGCTCATCGCGCGCACGTCGATCCCGGCGCCGATCACGCTCTCCACGGCGCGCGGATACAACCGCGTCGCCACAAGCAACGCTTCACCCACGCTCTTGCCGCCCAGCTCCTTCGGACGCTCGTTCAGATCCGCGAGCACCTTTCGCGCGAGCGAGTACCCGTTCGAGTGCAGCCCGCTCGACGGCAACGCGATGACCGGGTCGCCCGCCGCCACGCGCTTCCCGTCGACGATCTTCTTCCGCGCCACCACGCCGACCGCGAACCCCGCGAGGTCGTACTCACCCGCCGCGTACATCCCGGGGAGCTCCGCGGTCTCGCCGCCAAGCAGCGCGCACCCCGACTCCTTGCAGGCGTTGGCGATCCCCTTGATGACCGCCTCCGCGACGCCGAGATCGAGCTTCCCGGTGCCGAAGTAATCGAGGAAGAAGAGCGGTCGCGCGCCGCACGTGACGATGTCGTTCACGCACATGCCGACGAGATCGAAGCCGATCGAGTCGTGCACGCCGGTGGCAAAGGCGACCTTGAGCTTGGTGCCGACGCCGTCGGTTCCGCTCACCAGCACCGGCTCTTCGATCCCCTCGGGCACGCGACAGAGCCCGGCGAATCCGCCGACGTCGCTGATGACCTCCGCGATGCGCGTCATCTTCGCGAACGGTTTGATCCGCTCGACGAGCTCGTCGCCCGCGTCGATGTCCACGCCCGCGTCGCGATACGTGACGGAGCCCGCGTCCTCTTTGCCGCCTGCCATGGCGCGTGGACATAGCCGAGTCGGGGCGCGATCGTCCACGGGGCGCCGCCCCTTACCAGCGAACCTCCATCGGAACCGTGACCGGGAGGGCCTCGGTCTTCGGCAGCGCGAGGCCGCCCCAGCAGCGCGCGCTGCCGTCGGTGAAGAGGATGCAGGAGGCGTCGCCGGCGGCGGAAAGATCCGTGACGTCGAACGCGCCTTGCACGAGCGCAGGGGTCGCGCGGTGGGCTTTCGCGCCGTCGGCGAGCTGCGACTGGGCGTTGGCGCCCCAGCAGTGGACCGTGCCGTTGGCGAGGAGCGCGCACGTGTGACCGCGGCCGAGCGCGACTCGTTTGGCGGCGGCGTCGAGGTTCGTGACCTCGACCGGGAGCGCGTGGTCGGTGAACGTGCCGTCGCCGAGCTGTCCTTCGTCGTTCTTTCCCCAGCAGGCGACGCCGCCGTACGCCCGAACCGCGCAAGCGTGCGTATCGCCCAGCGCGACGTCCTTCACGTCCGCGAGCCCTTCGATGCGCGCGAGCGCGACGTCGGTCGGCGCACGGCCGGGGACGCGTCCCCAGCACGCGACGCGGTGATCGGCGTCGATGACGCACGTCGCGTCTCCGCGCGCGGCGATCGCGATCGCTCCGTGCACGCCATTCGCCCCCACGACTTGCCCGGCGTCATCGGCGCCCCAGCAGCGCACGGCGCCGCCGTCGACGATCGCGCAGGCGTGAGCGCGCCCCACGGCGATGACGCTCGCACGCGTCGCCACCAGCGCGCCCGTTTCGCCCGCCCCCCAACACACCACCGCGCCGTCGGTCCCCAGCGCGCAGGCGTGCCCCTCGCCCGCCGCGATCGCCGCGACGTGCGACGCCTTCGCCACCAGCGTCGATTCGCTGCGCGCGTCGTGCGTCCCGTCGCCGAGCTGCCCCGACTCGTTCGCCCCCCAGCAACGCGCGCTCCCGTCCTTCATGCGCGCGCACGCGAACGTCGTCGACATCGCGATCTGCTGCGTGAAGCGCGCGTCGGGCGCCAGGCGAAACCGCCCTTTGCATCCCGCGCTCCCGACGCCGAGCACGCCCATGACCCCGAGACCGATTCCGAGCACCACGTGACTGCGCATCGCTCCCGAGTCTTGCCACGTTTAGGATGCGCGCGTGATCAAACGACGCACGCGCCGCCGAGACCCCGCGAAGATCTACCCGAGCGCCGTCGTGAACGAAGGCGCGCGCGTCGGCGCCGACGTGGTGATCGGCGCGTTCACGTTCGTCGCCGACGGCGCGGTCATCGGAGCGGGCACGCGCATCCAGGGGCACACCAGCCTCTTCGCCGGCGTCGTCCTCGGCGAAGACGTGTTCGTCGGCCCGGCCGTCACGTTCACCAACGTCCGCCACCCGCGCGCCGCGTTCCAACGCGCTCCTCACTACGCCGTCACGCACATCGACGACGGCGCCACGCTCGGCGCGAACTCCGTCCTCGTCGCTCCCGTGCACGTTGGCACCAACGCCGTCGTCGGCGCCGGCGCGGTCGTCACCAAAGACGTCGCCCCTCACGCCATCGTCGCCGGCAACCCGGCGCGCCTGATCGGCTGGGCATGCACTTGCGGCGAGACGATGGCCCGCGGATCGCGTCGCCCGAAGCATGCGCAATGCACGCATTGCACGCGAGAATTCGAGGCCGATCCGCGATCGGATGGCCTCTTACCCTCACCCCCCCGCCCCTTCTCCCGCAAGGGGAGAGGGGGAGCCAGAGCGTGATCTCTCCTCCCCTCTCCCCTTGCGGGAGAGGGGCCGGGGGTGAGGGCTCGCGGGAGACGGCTGTCTCGCCTCGGCCCTCTACGGGAGCGCCGCCGCAACGATCGGGTGCGCGGCCGCCGCGTCGATCACGTGACGCATGACGATCATCGCCACGTGCGCGTAGATGATGACGCCGAGCGTATCGGTGATGCTGGCGATGAACGGCGTCGAGCTCGTGGCCGGGTCGACGCCGAACCGCTTCATGATGATGGGGAGCATCGCTCCCATCGTGCACCCGGTGAGCACGATCCCGATCAGCGTGATCCCGACCGTCAGCGCGAACAGGAAGCTCTGGTCCGGGTACATGAGCACGCGCCCGACGGCGATCACGCTCAGCATCACGCCGAGGAACAGCCCCATCCCCGCCTCGCGCACCAGGATGCGCCACCAGTCCGTCAGCTTGATCTCGCCGAGCGCGAGCCCCCGGATGACGAGCGTCGACGACTGTGACCCCGAGTTTCCGCCCGCCGAGATCAAGAGAGGCACGTAGAGGAGCGCCCCCTTCACCGCCTCGAGCACGGGGTCGTAGTAACGCATCGCCGTCTGCGTGAAGAACTCCTCGACGAAGAGGATGATCAGCCAGCCGGCCCGCTTGCGAATGAACGTCCAGAACGTCGTCTGAAAATACGGGACGTCGAGCGGCTCGACGCCGCCGAGCTTCTGGAGGTCTTCGGTCTGCTCCATCGTGAGGACGTCGATGACGTCGTCGATGGTGATGACTCCGATGAGCTGCCCGCTGTCCAAGATGACGGGCATGACGTTGAGGTCGTACTTCGCCATGCGGCGCGCGACTTCTTCCTGGTCGGTCTCGGGCGTGACGTTGATGATGTTCGTGCGCAACAGCTCCCAGAGCTTCTGCGAAGGCGACGCGAGCATCAGATCGCGCAGCGACACGATCCCTTCGAGGTGATCGTCGCGCGTCGCGTACACGTTGTAGATCGGCTCGTCGTGCTCTTCGACGTGCTTGCGAACCGCGAGCACCGCGTCGGCCACCGTCGCGTCGGGGTTCACCGTCACGAACGACGTGGTCATCAAGTGACCGGCGCTCGTCTCCGGCCACTTCTCGATCTCGCGGACGTCCTCGGCCGCTTCGGGGTCGATGCGATCGAGCTCGACCATGAGCTTGTCGCCCATGGCCTCCGGCAGCACCGAGAAGAGATCGGCGCGATCGTCCGGCGCCATCTCGCTGGCGATCTGCGCCACCGACTCGGGCGGCATCAGCTCGACGAGCTCTTCTTGCTCGTCCCCTTCGAGGCGCTCGAAGAGGTCGGCGGCCTGCTCGGCGGGGAGGTTCTCGAGGACCTTCGCGACCTCGTCGGGCTCGAGCTCGCTCAGGATGTCGGCGAGGTCCTCGGGGTGGATCTCGTCGAGCAGATCACGCACCTGATCGGGATCCTCTTTCAGGATCTGCTTCACATCGGGAGCGAGGAGCGTGCCGAGCCGCATGGCGCGGCTATCCATAGCGGAAAGCACGCGCGCGAGGCCACGACTACGGCCGCGCGCGCGCGTCTTTTTTTTCTTCTCTACCTGGCGGTGCCGCTGGCGGCGCCGCGCGCGATCGTCACGTCCTTGATGACGACGGGCGTGACCGGTCGCTCGCCGTTGAGCGGCACCGACGCGATGTCGTGAACGGTCTGCACCGGCGTGCACTCGCCGAAGATCGTGTAGTTGCCATCGAGGTGCGCAGCAGCGTCGTCGGTGATGAAGAACTGCTGGCCGTTCGTGTTGTGCCCCGCGTTCGCCATGCACAAGAGCCCGGCGCGATCGTGCTTCGCGCCCGGCCAGATCTCGTCGTTGATCGTGTAGCCCGGCTGGCCCGATCCGTTGCCCGACGGGTCTCCTCCCTGGATCATGAACCCTTTGATGATGCGGTGGAACGTGGTGCCGTCGAACGACGGGCGCTTCACCCAGTCGCCGTTCGGCGCCTTCCACGGGCGCAGGCCGCGCGCGAGGCCGACGAAGTTGGCGACGGTGTTCGGCGCCTTGTCGTCGTACAGCTTGCACGACATCGATCCGTTGCTCGTGTCGATCGTCGCCGTGAGCGGGCCGGCACCTTTGAGGCCGGCCGTGGCGTCGGCGAGCGAGAACTTCCCGTTCAGCGGATCGGGGCCGCCGTGGCTCAAGACCGCGGCCGGAGCCGCCGGGGTGGCGACCGCAGCCGCCGCCGGAGCAGCGGCGGTAGCAGCGGCGCTCGTCGTCGTGGTGGTCGACGCGGCCTCCGCGGGCTTCGCGGGAACGGTCGGCTGCTCGCTCGGCGGCGGCTCCGCGGGGGTCTTGTCGCACGCGATCGACGCGAGGCCGATGGCGGTGGCGAACGTCGTGAGTGCTGCGAGCGATGCGAACGATCGATTCATGACTCTCTCCTTGATGCTCTTGTTCCGTTTGTCGTCTTCACGCGCCCGGCAAGAGCGCGCGATCCCCAGCGCGAACTCCATGACGCCGCGACCACCCCGCGTTCACCTCGAGCACGTGCGTCGAGGGACACGCGACCGAGCGCGGCGCGTTGTTGAGGGTGGGGACGTTCTCGGCGATCCCGACGATGAACCCGTCGTCGTCGATGAACAACATGTCCAGCGGGATGCAGGTGTTGTGCATCCAGAACGAGTGCACCTGCCGCACGCCCAGGTCGAAGAGCATCCCGCGATCCTCATCCATCTGCGTGCGGTACATCAGCCCTCGCTCCGAGTCTTCCGGACGACGCGCGAGCTCGGCGGTCACGCGCGCGGCGCCGGCGCGCGCGTCCGGGAACTTCACCGTCACCGTCTGCAGCGTGTGGGGGTTCGGATCGACCGGACACCCGAGGGCGGGTCCCGGCGGAACGGCCGGCGGCGCCGCGGCGGGCGTAGGCACGACGCAGCGATCGTTCGCCAGCGGCCCCGCATCGGTCGCCGAGGCCACGCTCGTCGACGCCGCCTTCGCTTGAGACGCCGACTCCTCCGCCACGCGATTGCAACCGCAGGCCATGCAGAACAGTGCGGCGAGCCCGAACGCGATCACGCCGTCCCCTCGCCTTCGCCGATGACGTCGCACGACGCCTCAATCGCGCGCCTATGCCCATCCCGTCAAGCAGAGGACCGCTGTCCGCCCGGCGCAGCGACAAAAAAAAGGCACCGCATAGGGGCTCGGGGGGGGAGAGCCGGCCTACGCGGTGCCGTCAGGAGGCTTAGCAATCGGGATGCCACGCCGCGAAGCCGCGAAAGACGAATCATTGTCGAAGCACCCCTCGGCCCTCGCGTTTCAAGATCGAAAGACGTCGTGGCGACCTTGCACGATCGGATAGCAACGACACGAGCGCAAGCGCGGGAGATCGCTACGCGCGAAGGCTACGCAGGCCGGATTGATGCACTTTGCCCGGAAGGTTTCGCCCCACGATGCTCTCGGCGACGCGCCCCGCTTCGACGAGCAATTCGAGATCCGTCCCGGTCGAGATCCCCATGCCGTGGAGCATGTACACGAGGTCTTCGGTCGCCACGTTTCCCGCCGCACCGGGCGCATAGGGACAGCCGCCCATGCCACCGATCGACGCGTCGAACGTCCGGATCCCCATCTCCAGCCCGACGATCACGTTCGCCAGCGCGGTGCCGCGCGTGTCGTGCATGTGCATCGCCAGCTTTTCCGGCGGCACCTCGGCCAGCATCAGCTCCAGGATCTTCTCCGTCTGTCGCGGCGTTCCCGCGCCGATCGTGTCGCTGATCGACACCTGATAGCACCCCATCTCGACGAGCTTCTTCGTGATGGCGACCGAGCGCTTCGGATCGACCTCGCCCTCGTACGGGCATCCCCACACGGTCGACACGTAGGCACGCACGCGAATCCCGGCGGCGAGCGCAGGGCCGATCGTCTCTTCGAACGCGGCCATCGTGGCGGCGATCGTCTTGTTGATGTTCTTGCGGTTGTGCGTCTCGCTCGAGCTGAGGAACACCGCGATCTCTTCCACCTTCGCGCGCCTGGCCCGCTCGAGCCCCTTCGCGTTCGGCACCAGCGCGCTGTACGTCACGCCCGGGTGGCGGTGGTGCTCCTCGATCTCGCCGGCCAGCTCGTCGGCGTCGGCGAGCTGCGGGATCCATTTCGGCGAGACGAAGCTGGTGATCTCGATGCGCGTGAGCCCCGCGGCCGCGAGCGCATCGATGAGCCGCACTTTGTCGCTCAAAGGAGCGCTGGTGCGCTCGTTCTGGAGGCCGTCACGCGGAGAGACCTCGTAGATCGAGACGCGGTCGGGGAGCGAGGCGAAGAGCATGATGGATCTATGTTCGTCCACCTGCCCCGCACGTCAAGCGGACGCGCGGCCGCCCTCGTCAGATGGGGCGGCCATGAGAAGGGTTGTCGCGCGCGCAGCGTCCTCTATCCTGAGCAGACGATGTTCGACAAAGGCCCCGACCGCGGCCCCCCCGCCGGCATGCGTGGATGGCTTTCGGACGTCTACTTGCCCGCGATGCTCGAAGTGATGGAGCGCGAGAAGGCGCTCGATTCACTCTCGAAGCGGCTGGGGGCGAAGGCGACGGTCGACGATCCGATCCACGGGCGCGCCAAGGGGCTGGCCGGGATCACCGAGCACCTGCGAAAGACGTCGAACTGGCTGCTCGATCACTCCGCGAAGTACGAGCGCCTGGCGTTCACGACGGGGATCGATCGCGACGTGACCGAAGGGACGCTCTCCCTCGAGTTCGAATCGAAGACGGTCGACCTGCCGGTCGCGGTCGTCGCCGAGCGGCGGCGTTCGCGCGAAGTGGAGCTGCGCGTCTACTATGCGACGTTGCCCATCGACGGCGCGAAGCGAACGCGCGCGCGGCTCGTGCCGAACAATCCGGAGACGCTCGTCCCTCCCCCCGTCGGTGACTTCTTGGCGGGGTTGGCGAAGGGGGATATCAAGGCGATCGAGGCGGCGTTCGAAGCCGACGGCTCGGTGCGCGACGCGCGCGGGCTCAGTCACGCGAAGGGCGACGGCGCGCTTCGCACGTTCTTCGACACGCTCGTCGCCGGCGGTGCGTTCGGCGGCGGGCTCGAGATCGAGCTCGGGGGATCGGCAGACGACGGCCGGTCGTGCGCGCTCGAGTTCACGCTCGTGAAGGCGCGCGGGAGCGACGTCGCGCCGCAAGCGGGGCTCCTCCTCTTCGAGCGCGGCGACAGCGGTCTGTTGCGCTCCGCGCGCCTGTACGGCGACCTCGAAGCCTGAGGCTGAGTGCCGCCGCGCGACGGATGATACCGTCGCCTGCATGACGGCAAGCACACTCAAGTTCTACGGCGGATGGACCGCGCACGGCGTCGCGGACTTCAGTCCCTTCGGTCTCAAGGTCCGGACGTACTTGCGAATGATCGGCGTCCCGTACGTCGTGGCCATCGGCGACCCGCGCACGGCGCCGACCAAGAAGATCCCGTTCATCGACGATGGCGGCACGATCATCGGCGACTCGGGGCTGATCCTCGACCACCTGAAGAAGAAACACGGCGACGCGCTCGACGCGAAGCTCACGCCGGGCGAGCACGCGCTCGGTCACCTCGTTCGCCGCACGCTCGAAGAGAGCACGTACTTTCCGATGCTCGCGACGCGGTGGCTCGAAGACGAGAACTGGCCCGAGATCCAGAAGCTGCTCCTGCCACTGATGCCGCCGGTGATCGGATCGCTCATCGTCAACGGACCGATTCGCGGCGGCGTGCGGAAGCAAGTCTTCGCCCAGGGCACGGGCCGACACACGCGCGAGCACATCTACGCGCTCGGTTGCGCGGACGTCGATGCGGTCGCGCAGGTGCTCGGCGACAAGCCGTTCCTGCTCGGAGACGCGCCGACGTCGTACGACGCGACGATGTACGGCTTCATCGCCAACGTCCTCGCCTTCCCCAAGACGAGCCCCATCTCCAAGCGCGGGCAGAGCCACGCGAACCTCGTCGCGTACGTCGATCGCATGAACGCGAAGTACTGGGCGACGCCCGAGGCGAAGGCGTGAGTCGACGCGACCGACTCGCGAGGCGCCGCCGGCGAGGGGCGCGCAGGTCAGGCGAGACCCATTAATTATCGCGAAACGCTCCCGCACGGGGGAGCTTCTTTCGGCGCCGCGTTTCGGGCCGAATGCGCCGCATGACCGACCACGACTCCGCCTCGCGCGAGCTCGCGCTGGTTCCTCTCGACGACGCGCAGCGACGCGTCGTCGAGCTCCCCGCTGGGCGCGCCGTGCTCGTTCTGGGCGAGGCCGGTCACGGCAAGACGACGGTGGCCATCCATCGCCTGCTTCACCTCTCGCGGAGCGCACGCCCGGAGCGCGCGCGCTGGCGTGCGGCGGTGGTCGTACCTGGCGAGGGGCTCCGGGGTCTCATCGAGCGAGCGCTCGTGCGGCTCGGGGTCGATGTGCCGGTGCTCACCTTCGAGCGCTTCGCACGCAGGCAAGCACGTCGCGCCTTCGCGGATCTTCCGCGCGTGGAGGCCGGCGACGCCACCCCCGCCGTCGCCCGATTGAAGCGCGATCCCGCGCTGGCCTTGGCGATGCGCGCCCTCGCCGAACGTGCACCCGGCGTCGTCGACGACGACGAGGGCGCGTTCCCCGCGGAGACCGAGGCGCTCGTAGCGCGCGGCGATCTCCAGCACCTATTCGGCGATCGCGCGCTCGTCGATCGCGTGATCGCCGGATCCAGCGGACGCATTCCCCACCACGCCGCGGCCGAAGTCCTCGAGCACACGCGCGTCCAGTTCGGCGCCACCTCCGAGGAAGCGTTCGCGCACGTCGACGCCGAGCGCCTCGTCACGGTCGACCGGCGCTCGCTCGATCACGGAACTCCCGACGCGGACGCGCAGACCATCGACGTCGAGGACTACGCGGTTCTCTTCGAGCTCGATCGCCTGCGCGCGACGCGCGCGGGGAGACGCGCCACGAGACCGCGCGCGTACGACTGTCTCGTGATCGACGAAGCGCAAGAGATGGCTCCCATCGAGCTCGCGTTGCTCGGACGAAGCCTGGCGCGCAACGGGAGCCTCGTGGTCGCCGGAGACGCCGATCAGCAGCTCGACGATCGCGCGTGCTTCGAAGGATGGGAGGCGACCATGCGCGCGCTCCGAGCGCGCGACCATGTGCGCGTGGTGCTCGACGTCGGCTACCGCTGCCCGCCGGAGGTGGTCGCGCTGGCGCGTCGCGTCCTCGGCGATGCGTCGCCGATGGGCGGTGCCGCGGTCCGGCCGTTCGCGAGCGAGACCGAGCTGGCCGCGTGGGTCGCGGCGTACTTCGAGCGAGTCACGGGCGATGATCCCCGCGCGACGTTCGCCGTGATCACGCGCTCACAGCTCACCGCGCGCAGGCTCGCCCGGCTCCTGCGCGCGCATACGCCGGCGCGCCTGGTGTGGGGCGGCGACTTCCGCTTCGCGCCCGGCCTCGACGTCACGACCGTCGATCAGGTGCGCGGGCTGGAGTTCGATCACGTCGTCGTCCCCGACGCCACACCCGACACCTATGGCGCCGATCCGGCCTCGCGGCGCGCGCTCTACGTGGCCGTCACGCGCGCCCGGAAGACCGCGACGCTCGTCGCGAAGATGGCGTGACGCGCTCTCGTCCGCACGTTGCGGCTAACGAGGAGGAGAGGGAGAGACCCGCTAGCGGATCGCCCGACATCGCCCTCGGTGCTCGGGAGGGGCTCCTGTGAGGTCGTGGTGGCCGGCCGAGAATGTGGCTTTGACGGGATCTCGATCGCCCCTCCCTCCGCCCCGAGGCCGACGCCGGGCTATGGGAGCGAAGGGCGTCGAGTGATCTCGCGCAGTTCGCGCGGTGCCTCGCGATGGGTGATCACACGAGGTGCATCGGAGGCGATGAGATCGAGTGACGTCGCGCCTCCCCACGCACCTATCTGATCCCGGCGACCGATCGTGATGTGTCGGCGTCCCCAAGCCCGGCGTCGGCCTCGGAGCGCAGGGAGGGGCGATCACGATCCCGTGAAAGCCACTTTTTCGGCCGGCCACCGCAGCCTCACAGGAGCCCCCCCCGAGCACCGAGGGCGTCGTCGGGCGAGCCGCTCGAGGGTCTCTCTCTCACTCTCTCGACCGGTCCACCGACGCGATCCATTCGATCGACGGTGCTCTACACGCCGATGAGGCGCATCTGGCGCTTCGACGTGGGCGTGAACGGGATCGCGTATTCGCCTGAAAAACAAGCGTGGCAATAGCCGGCCGGGTTGCCGTTCGGGCCGCTCACCGCGCGGAGCATTCCCTCGAGCGACAGGTAGCCGAGCGTGTCGGCCGTGACGTAGCGCGCGATCTCTTCGGTCGTGTGGCTGGAGGCGATGAGCTCGCGGCGCGTCGGCGTATCGATGCCGTAGTAGCAAGGCCACTGCGTCGGCGGGCTCGAGATGCGGAGATGGACCTCGCGCGCTCCCGCGTCGCGCACCATCTTCACGATCTTTCGCGACGTCGTTCCGCGGACGATCGAGTCGTCGATCACGATGACGCGCTTGCCGCGGAGCAAGCTCTCCACCGGGTTCAGCTTCAAGCGAACGCCGAAGTGGCGAATCGACTGCTGCGGCTCGATGAACGTGCGCCCCACGTAGTGCGATCGAATGAGCCCCATCTCGAACGGGATCTTCTGCTTCGAGGCGTACCCGATCGCGCTCGGCACGCCCGAGTCGGGGACCGGGATCACGACGTCGGCTTCGACCGGGAACTCCTGGGCCAGCTGCTCGCCGAGCGCCTTCCGCACTTCGTACACGCTCCGCCCGCCGATGCGCGAGTCGGGGCGCGCGAAGTAGACGTACTCGAACACGCACATCTTCGGCGGCGCGGTCTCGGCCAGGCGACTCGAGCGAATGCCGGCGCTGTCGATGACGACCATCTCGCCCGGCTCGACGTCGCGCACGAACTCGGCGCCGATGAGATCGAACGCCGTGGGCTCGCTGGCCACGACGTGCGCGTCTTTCCCGCCGGGCAAGATGCCGAGGCACAGCGGACGAATGCCCATCGGGTCGCGCACGGCGACGATCTGATCTTCGGTCATGAAGAGGAGCGAGTACGCCCCCTTCACGCGCGCGAGCGTGTCGCGAATGCGGTCTTCGAGCGAGACCTGCGTGGAGCGCGCGATGAGATGCACCAGCACTTCGGAGTCGACCGACGACTGGAAGATCGACCCCTGCGCTTCGAGCTCGGCGCGCAGCTCGTCGGCGTTGGTGAGGTTGCCGTTGTGCGAGACGGCCATCGACCCGCGCGAGTAGTCGACCGCGAAGGGCTGCGCGTTCTTCAGGTGCGAGCCGCCCGTCGTCGAATAGCGCACGTGACCGATGGCGATGCGCCCGGGGAGACGCGCAAGCTGCTCTTGCGAGAACACGTCCTGCACGAGGCCCATCGCGCGATGCGCGTACAGCTGCTCGCCGTCGCTGGTGACGATGCCCGCCGACTCTTGCCCGCGATGCTGGAGCGCATGCAGCCCGAGGTAGGTCATGTTCGCCGCTTCGGAGTGACCGAAGACCGCGAAGACGCCGCACTCGTCGTGGAAGCGATCGTCGTCGAGCTCGTCGCGGTACCGCGGCCGCGCCTCGGTGCCGGGATCCAGGATCACGAGGCGACGCTTGCCGGCGGGGGATGTCATCTGCGCGCCAACTTAATGCGCTTCGGGCACCCGCGCCAACGCGATCGCCAGAATCTCTACGCGTCTAGCCCGACTCCGCCGCGCGCAGGTCCAGCACGCTCTTTCGCTGGTTTTGCTCGCGCAGCCACTGGATCATCGGCTGCCAGACGGCCTTCGGCGCCGACGAGCCGGCCACGACGCCGATGTGACCGCCGGGAACGACGCGGTACGTCTTGTCCTTCGCCGGGACGAGCCCGAGGATCGCCTCGGTCGATTCCGGCGTCGCGATGTTGTCCGTGCGCCCAGCGAACGCGAGCAGTGGGCACTTCACGCGACCGAGATCCGAGCGGCGCTCTTCCTTGGTCACGGGGTCGCGGAACACGAGCTCGTTCTTGAGCATCTTGTTGCCGTGCACGACCTCCTTGACCATCTGACGGAACGCTTCCTTCGGATATGGGATCATCTCCGAGAGCCACGTGTCGATGGAGTCGAAGCCGCGCACGTACTCTTCGTCGTAGAGGTTGGCGAAGAGGTCGGCGTACTTGGTGATCGCCTTGGTTCCGGAGAGGAGCTTGAAGCCGGCCCCCGAGAGCTTGCCCGACACGTTGCCCATGCGATCGAGCACGGTGTCCACGAACGGCATGCCGAGCCGGGTCGCCACCGTGAGGATCCCCATCTTCTCGAAGTTCACCGGCGCGCCGATGGCGACGATGTTCTTCACGCGCGCGTCGTCGAACGTCGCCACGTGGAGCAGCGCGAAGATGGCCCCCATGCAGTAACCGGCGAGCGTAATTTCGGGCCTCCCGCTCGTCTCGATCGCGGCGTCGATGCACGCCGGCACGAAGTCGAGGATGTAGTCGTCGAGGCGAAGCCCTTCGTCGGCTTTGTCGGGGACGCCGAAGTCGACGATGAAGACGTCGAACCCCGCGTTGCGAAGCGCGCGCACCATCGAGTGCTCGGGGCGGAGGTCGTAGACGTACGGCCGCACCATCAACGGCGGGATGAGGAGCACCGGCACCGGATGGCGAGGCACGAGCTCCACGTCGAGCTCGTGGTGCCCGATCTCGACGGTCTCGCGCTCGATCGGCCGCACGCGCCACAGCTCGAGCTTCCCCTTCTTGAGGACGAGGTCCTTGGCGACGTTCCCCATCGTCGGCTTGGCCGCGCCGTCGATGACGTAGGCCAGGCCGTTGACCAACGAGAGCACGGTGCGCTCCATCGCGCGCCGCACCGTCTTTCGCATGGTCCGCTTTGTAAGGGTCACAGGGGGGTGAGCGTCACTGGGGAGTCGTGGGGGCCGCGTACGTCGCGGTGATCGCCACTTTGTAGCGTGCGTGCGCGTGGGGGACGCCGTCAAGCGCCACGCTCTCCAGCCCCTTTTTCACGACCGCCATGCACCCGCTGACCGCCGCTGCCGCCGCCGCGCCGTGCGCGTTCTTGAGCGAGCGACCGTCGCGCGGGACCATCAGGTCGATGGGGTGGCGCTTCCGCGCGAAGCTCGCGTCGACAACGTAGACCAGCGTGCCGCCGCCGGCCGACGTCGGAAGGCACGACGACGACGCCGCGATCGCGGTCGACAGCCCCTTCTCGACGGCCGCGAGGTGGTCGCAGTCGTCGGGGCGCGTGCGGCGTGAGCCCGTGTCATGGCACTCCATCACCTTCGCGTCGGAGAGCGAGACCGTCGGACCGGGGAGCGCCGCGACCACCGCCGAAGCATCGGGCGCCCCGGCATCGAGCGACCCTGAAGAAGTGAGCGCGCTCGTCACGGGCGGCGACTCGGATCGCGGGCGCCGCCACAAGTAGAGCGGGATCGCGATCAGCGCGAGACCGAGGACCACCGCGGCGATCGTCTGGAGGCGCGCCACGCGGTCGACTCCGCCCAGGACCGCGTCGAGCCGGCCCGGAGGCGGCGGACGCGACGTGAGCGAACGCGGCTCAGGCGTTTGCTGCGGCGATTGCGGCGAATGCGAGGGGTTGGGAGTGAGGTCCGACACGCGCCGAGGCGTTTAGCACGAGGCTAAGCGGGCGGCGCGGGATCGATGAGCGTGCGGACGTTGACCCCTTGCTCGCAGCGCGCGATCGACGCCACGAGCTCGAGCCCTTCCGGAAGCATCCCGGTGACCTGACCGACGACCTGCTCGACGAGGTTCCGCGCTTCTTGTGCCCCCGGCCCGACCATCGCCACGCAGAAACGGAGCGGCCCGGTGCGCCCGGCGGTCACGGCGATGAGCGACAAGAGGAGCATGTCGGTCAGCTCGACGACGCGCGTCGCGGCGCGACGGAACGCGAGCATCTCGAGGATCGTCGGGCGATCGCTGACCAGACGATTCGGCCCGCGCAGCTCGTACCGCGCGATCGTCAGCGGAGCTTCGACCCACTCGGAGAACCCGACCTCTTCATCGAGCGCCTTCAGTAGCGGGTCGCGCGTGAGGATCCCGGTGAGCCCGTCGCGCTTCGCGAGGTACGCGCGCGCGCGCTTGTGCCCGGCGCTCTCTGCGATGAACGACACCAGCTTGAAGCGAAGCTCACCGAGCTGCACCTCGCCGCCGTGCATCAGGTTCACCTGCTTGCGACGCTCGTACGTGTGATCGACGTACGTTCCGTTCGTCGACCCTTGATCGTCGATGAGCCAGCTCCCGCTCTGCCACGTGAGCGTCGCGTGCTGCCCGCTGGCCGTCGCTTCGGGGACGACGATGTCGTTGTCGGTCCGGCGTCCTATCGTGAGGTGCGGCTTGTCGAGCGAGATGAGCTCGCCCACGAACTCTTGCGCATTCGTCGCGAACGTCGCGAGCAGCCCTTGCTGGCCCGGCTGAAACTGCGCGGTCGCGTTGCGTCCCGGCGGCGGCCCTGGATCGAGCCGCTCACGCGGAACCTGCATCGGGTTCGTGGTGAGCGTGACCGGGTTGAAGAAGCGGAGATGGCGCGCGGGCAAGCGCTGCTGCGGATCGTCCGCGAGGCAACGGAAGACCTGCTTGATCTCGTCCGTCGACAGCCCGGCCGGGACGTCGAACATGATCTGCTGGCGCATCGTCTTCGCGCGCGGTTTGTATCCGGGCTCGGGCACGCGGCAGGTCCACATTTCCCAGAGCGTGAGGCCGAGCGCGTAGACGTCGTCTTCGGGCGAAGCGCCGCCGGATCGAATCCGCTCCGGCGCCATGTAGTTCGGCGTGCCTCCGTCAGGCGGAGCGCCGGGCCTGCGAGCGGAAGCGCGCGCGCGCTCTTTCGCGAAGCCGAAGTCGAGGACGACCGCCTTGCCGAACGAACCGTCCGGCGCGGACATGACCATGACGTTGCCCGGCTTCAGGTCGCCGTGAACGAGCCCCTGCGCGTGAATCGCCGCCACGCCGGACGCGATCTCGTGCGCGATCTTCCGGAACTCGTCGGACGTGTACCCGCCCTGGGCCTTCTTCCGGCGGATGTGCGTGTGGAGTGTCTGGCCGGTGATGTACTCCATCACCAGGATCGGCCCGTAGATGCTGGGCGCGAGGTCGTGGACGCGGCAGACGTTCGGGTGGCCGACCGAGCGCGCGTGGATCAGCTCCTGGCGGAGCGCTTCGTCGTCCCCGGGCATGCGCGATTCCTCGCGCACGATCTTCAGCGCGACGGATTGTTGGGCCGCGCGGTCGTACGCAAGGAACACCTCACCCATCCCGCCTTTTCCGAGACTCTGACGGATCTCGTACCGGTCGTTGATGATGGTGCCGTTGCCTATCGGCGGCGGCTGGCTGCGCGAGGCGTCGCTCATCGTTGACGGGTCGTCTACCTAGGGAAGTACTGGCCCATGTCAGGGTCGTCGATCCGCGCCGCCGAAGCAATTGCCGTGGCGTCCTCCGCGCGCTTTCTCGTCCCCGCTCATTCAAGGGGTTGGCGAAGCGCATCGCGAAGAACCGAGGCGGGATGGAGACGTGCGGCGTCACGGGACAGGAAGCGGCTCGATGATACGCTTCCGCTCGTGACGACCACCGAGATCCTCGCGGAGCTTGAGAAGCTCGCGAAGCGGCTCGGCATCGCCGTGCGATTCGAAGCGTTCGACGCGAAGAATGGCGGCAAAGGGGGCCTCTGCCGCTTGCACGGGAGTCCGTTCGTGGTCATCGACGAACGGCTTCCGGTGCTCGAGAAGATCGGGATCCTCTCCGAAGCGCTCTCGACGTTCGACCTCGAAGCGATCTATCTGCCGCCCATTCTGCGCACGCGGCTCGAGCGTGGCACACATCGTGGGCCTGTATTGCCCCCGCTCAAGCCGCCGGCCAAGGCGCGCCTGCGAGCCGTGCGTTAGTCGGCTAGTCGCGTGGGTCGGCGGGTCCCGACCCGCCTCCGCTTCGCCGGAACGCTGATCTGCGCGCGCGACCGATCACGCGGCGAGCACTCGACGCACATCGGGGCGCGCGGGATGGTTGGCGAATGAGCCTTCCGTTGTTCGTGGTCGATGCGTTCGCCTCGCGTCCGTTCTCAGGGAACCCGGCGGCGGTGTGCCTGCTCCCGGAGGCGCGCGACGCCGAGTGGATGAAGCTCGTGGCGCGCGAGATGAACCTGTCGGAGACGGCGTTCCTCGTGCCGCAGGGGGAGAACGAGTACGGGCTCCGCTGGTTCACGCCGGTGGTCGAAGTAGACCTGTGCGGACACGCGACGCTCGCCAGCGCGCACGTGCTCTTCGAGACGAAGCGGGCCGAGGCTTCGCGCGCGATCCGGTTTCACACGAAGAGCGGCGTGCTCACGGCGGCGCGCGACGGCGAAGGGATCACGCTCGATTTCCCGGCCTCGCCGACCGAAGCGATCGAGAGTCCGGCGGGGCTCGAGATCGCGTTGCGATGCGGCCGACCCTCCCTCGTCGGGCGAACGCGCGACGTCGTGCTCGTCGAGCTCCCGCGCGAAGACGACGTGCGCGCGCTCGCGCCGGACTTCGCGGCGCTCGCGAGGATCGATGCCCGCGCGTTCGTCGTGACGGCGCGCGCAAAGAGTGAGACTCCGTTCGATTTCGTGTCGCGCTTCTTCGCGCCGCGCATGGGAATCGACGAGGACCCGGTGACGGGATCCGCGCACTGCTCGCTCGCGGCGTACTGGTCACCGCGCCTGGGCAAGAGCGCGATGACCGCATACCAGGCGTCGGCCCGCGGCGGAGTCGTGCGCGTCCGAGTTGACGCGGGGCGGGCGTTCCTCGGCGGTGACGCCGTCACCGTCTCGCGCGGCGAGCTGCTCGCGTAATCATGGTAGACGCGGACGCCTTTGGCGCCGCTGGACCGAGCCATCGCGGCGTTCCCCCCGGAGGTCCGTCGATCCAGGCGCCCGCGCGCGAATGCGGCGTGGATGTGCGCGTTTTGTCCAATGCGACTGCGGGGTTTCCTGCACAGACGCACGCCGGACGCTGCTGCTTGCATCTTGCACATGTTCGCGAGCGACTCGCGCCGTGGAACGCCGCTTGCGATGAGGAGAGCTCGGAGACTTACCATGGCCGCCGCAGTTCCCCCCCGTCCCGCGCTTCGAGTCCCGCGTCCCACACCGTCGTCATCGACCACGGCGCGAGCCCCGCGGCGCGTTCCCACCAAGTCGGAGCCGCGGCTCACGCTGAACTCGATCGACCTCGAGCTCATCGAGCAGGAGGCGCCGCGTGAGGCGAGCGACTCGCACCAGCGAGCGACGCTCCTCCATCCGCTGGGCGAAGACGATCCGTTGGACGTGGTGATGAACGCGCTTCGCGGGATCTCGTGCGAGCGCGCGGTGGAAGCCGCCAGCGTGTGCCTCGCGGCGTGCGTGCAAGCGGTCGGTTGTCGCGCGGCGATCGCGCACCTCTGGGACGCCCGCGAAAAGAACTTCGTCATCGTGTACGCCCTCGGCAAGAGCGGCACGATGCTGCTCAACGCGCGTCACGAGAGCGACGATCCGCTGCTCGCCGAGGCCTTCGCGAAGAAGGTCCCGCGCGTCGTGAACTTCGAAGGGGCGCGCGCGCCGCTCGTGCGTCACGGGATCGTGGGCGGCGCGTGGAGCGTGCTCGTGGCACCCGTGATCGATCAGAGCGCGTCGCTCGGCGCGATCGAGCTCATCGATCCGCTCGACGGCTCGTGCTTCGACGATCGCCACGTCGCAGCCGCGCGCTACGCCACGCAGAAGCTCGGCGAGCTCCTGCGCGACGCCGACAAGAGCATCGGCAAGCTGATCGCTCCGCCGCTCGACGAGTGACCCGCTAGCTCGCTTCGACGAGCCCGTAGAGGCGATTCATCGCTTCGTCGATCTTCCCGACGTCGGTTCCGCCGGCCTGCGCCATGTCGGGCCGCCCGCCGCCTGATCCGCCGACGCCTTGCGCGACCGGCTTGATCAGCTCGCCCGCTTTGTAACGGGCGGTCAGCGACGGACTCACGGCGAGCACCAGCGAAGCCTTCTCGCCGTTCACCGCGCCGATGAGGACCACCGCGTCGCCCAGCTTGTCGCGCAGCTTCTCGGCGAGGTCACGCAGCGTCGCGGCGTCGCTGCCATCGACCCGCACGACGAGCGCACGCCCTCCGGGGATGTTGCGCGCGTGCGAGATCATCTCGTCGATGCCGCCGCCGCCGCTGCCGCCCATCGCCACCTTCTTCTTCAGGTCGGCGATCTCCTTCTCGAGCGCGCGATCGCGCTCCACGAGCTTCTCGATCTTCTCGCCGACGTCCCCTACCCCGCTGCGCACCGCGCGCGCCGCGCTTCGGATCGTCCCTTCGAGCCTGCGCACGTAGGCCAGCGCGTTCAACCCCGTCGCCGCTTCGATGCGCCGAACTCCGGCCGCGACGCCCCCTTCGCTCTCGATCTTGAAGAGACCGATCTCGCCGAGGTTCCGCGCGTGCGTTCCGCCGCACAGCTCGACGGAGTCGCGCGTCATCGTGAGCACGCGGACCACGTCGCCGTATTTCTCCTCGAAGATCGCGACCGCTCCGCGCGCGCGCGCGTCGGCGATCGGGAGCACCTCGGTGGTGACCGCCGCAGCGAGCAGGATCTTCGCGTTCACCATGTCCTCGATACGCGTGATCTCTTCGGGCGTGACCGGGCGGCCGAACGAGAAGTCGAAGCGAAGGCGATCGGGTCCGACGAGCGACCCTTTCTGCGCCGCCTGCTCGCCGAGCACGGTGCGGAGCGCGTAATGGAGGAGGTGGGTCGCCGAGTGATTGCGTCGCGTGGCCGTGCGCCGATCGTGATCGACCACGAGCCGAACTGATTGCCCGACGCGCAGCTCGCCGACCTGTAGCTGACCCTCGTGGGCGATGAGCCCCGTGATCGGCTTCTGCGTGTCGCGCACTTCGAACGTGAAGGCCCCTTCCCCGTTTTCCGCGCCCGGCGTCGACGCGCGGATGACGCCGCGATCGCCCACTTGCCCGCCCGCCTCGCCGTAGAACGGCGTCGTGTCGACGACGACGGTGACCTCTTCGCCCGCCGTGGCGTGGTCGACGAGGTGCGCGCCTTTCACGATCGCGACGACCTTGGCCTCCCCCTCTTCGCGCTCGTACCCGATGAACGTGCACGCGCCGTTCGGCACGAGGTCGAGCGCCTTGCGCCAGACGTCTTCGACCGCGGCATCTCCGACCTTCGACCCTTCGCTCCGCGCGCGCTGCTCTTCGAGCGCCTTCTCGTAGCCGGCGGCGTCGACCGTGAGGTCGCGCTCCTTCGCGATGACCTCGGTGAGATCGAGCGGGAACCCGTACGTGTCGTACAGCTTGAACGCGACGTCGCCGTTCACGGTCGAGGACCCGCGCGCCTTCATCGAGGCGATCTCTTCGTCGAGGATCTTCAGCCCGCGATCGATCGTCTGCCGGAAGCGAACCTCTTCTTGCTCGGTGATGCTCAGGATCAGGTCACGTCGCTCGCGGAGCTCGGGGTACTGATCCCCCATCGACTCCACGACCTTGGCCGCGACCTCATGAAGGAACGGGCGCGCGATACCGAGGCGGTGACCGTGGCGAATCGCGCGGCGCATGACGCGACGAAGGACGTACGGACGTCCGGCGCGATCCGGGAACACCCCTTCGGCGATCAGAAACGCGGTGGTGCGGGCGTGATCGGCGATGACGCGCATCGAGACGTCGTCGTCGCCCTGCGAACCCGTGTAGGGCTTGCCCGAGAGGTTCGCCGCTTCATCGACGAGCGCGCGAAGGAGATCGGTCTCGTAGTTACTCGTCTTCCCCTGAAGCACGCTGGTCACGCGCTCGAGCCCGGCGCCGGTGTCGACGCACGGCTTGGGGAGCGGCTCGAGCTTCGCGACGCCGTCGACCAGGCTCCGCTCGAACTGCATGAAGACCAGGTTCCAGATCTCCATCCACCCCTTGCCGTCGGGCGTGGGCTCTTCGAGGAACTTCCCGAGGTCGGCGTCGCCTTCGCCGTTCCAGAAATGGATCTCGGTGCACGGACCACACGGCCCGGTCTCGCCCATCTGCCAGANNAAGTTGTCCTTCATCCCCAGGCCGATGATCTTGTCGTCGCCGAAGCCGCTGACGCTCTTCCAGATCGCGCGCGCTTCGTCGTCCGCCGCGAGGCCGTTCTCGCCGCCGAAGACGGTGATGACCATCCGCTCCTGCGGGAGCGCGAAGACCTTGGTGAGGAGCTCCCAGGCGAAGGCGATGGCGTNNTTCTCGAGGTCGTTGTGCTTGCCGCTGATGCGGATGCACTTCTGGCTCGACGTGGCGCGCGTGAACGGCCGCGTCTCTTTGCCGGTGAAGACGTCCTTGAACGGGACCATCCCCGCGTTGGCGAACATCAACGTGGGGTCGTTCGCGGGGACGATCGGCGCGCTGGCGCAGACCTCGTGACCCTTGCTGCGGAAGAATTCGAGGAACGCGGCGCGGACTTCGGAGGACGTCTTGTGAGTCATGGAAGGGCGTTCGATCTAGCACAAGGAGGCGAGGCTGCGGTCCTACCGGCCCTCCAGAAGCTCCTCGTAGAGATCGTCGTAGGCGGCGGCGGCGACCCTGGGCGAAAAGCGCGCGGCGTACAGGGATTTTCCCGCGTCTCCCGCGTCGGTGGCGCGTGCGGTCTCGGCGAGAAAGCGGCTGCATTCGGCGGCGAGGGCGACGTCGTCGTCGGGCTCGACCTGGCCGGCGCAGGTGAGCGCCTCCAGCGGACCGCCGCGCGCGACGACGAGCGGGATGCCGAGCGCCATCGCTTCGAGGAGCACGAGCGGAACGTCGACCTTGCCGTACAGGTCATCGACCGGAAACGCGACCACGCGCGACGCGGCCAGGAGCGCGGGCATGTCGGTGACCTCGCCGGCGTGGCGCGTGCGATCGAGGAGGCCAGCGGCGCGCAGGTCGTCTTCGATGACGGCGCGCGCGACCGCGCTCTTCGGGGTCTTGGCGCGGCAGGCGAAGACGACGCGCGCATTCGGCGACGCGCGCGTGATTGCGGCCACGGCGCGAGCGACGGTGGCAGCGCCGCGCGAGACCTCGTAATCGCCGGGGTACAGAACGATCGGCGCGCCGTCGGGGATGTCGAGCCCGATGCGAACGGCGCGAACTGCGTCGAACGTGGGCGTCCGCGGCGCCTCGGCGCACGGAGCGATCACGCGCACCGATTGCTTCACGCCGGCCCCCATCAGCCGTCCGCGCATCCACTCGCTCACGCACACGACCGCGTCGCCGAAGATCCATCCCGCGACCCCTTCGAAGTCGCGCGGCGCGCTCGGCACGGTCTGCACCACGCGCCCCTTCCACCCGACGGCGCGGCGCGCGCGATGCGCCACGCGCGCGACGGTCGACGACGCGGGGTTCGGCGCGAAGACGAAGTGCCAGACGTCGTGCGCGTCGCCGGAGAGCAAGCGACGAACGACGCGCGCGTTCTGCGCGAGCGCGGGGGCGAAGCGACCGGGCGAGGTGTAGACGGGATCCATCGCGACGTTGCCGCCGAGCGATGGGGCGCCCTCGATCGTCATCACCGTGGGGCGCGCGCGAGAGAGATTTCGCGCGACGTCGCGGACGAGGTTCTTCGATCCGTCGTTCCACGGAGGCGCGATGGGCTTGGAGACGAAGAGGACACGCGGAGCTTGCACGCGCGCACTCTCGCAAGAAGACGCCACGAGCGCGAGCCCGTGCGTGCGTCGATCGCTACTTCTTCATTTCGCGGCGAGGGCGAGCCCGCTGTCGGCGCCGCGCATCGCGCTCTCGACCGCGCTGCCGATGGTCTGGTTCTCCAGCTCGACGAGGCGCTGCCCGCTCAGCGTGCGCATCGATTCGATCGACGACGCGCCTCCGCTCAACGTCCCCTTGAGCGTCTGCTGAGGGACGCGCCGCACGCTGAACTCCACCCGCGCGTCGATGTGCATCGCGCCGTTCGACTGCGCTTGCTGGAGCTTCGTGATCTGCCCTTCGAGGAGGAGCACCGGCATGCGCGCTGCCGCACGAGCGGCGTCGGGATCGCCCGCGTCGTAGACCGCGGCGCCCGGGAGCGAGAGCGCTTGCGCGCGAGCCGCCTCGCGGAGGACGTTCGACAGCTCGCCGCCGCGCACGCTCGTGAGGTTTCGCATCTGCCCTATCTCGACGACGTACCGCGCGCGCACGGGCGCGACCGCCTGGGCGCGATCGACGTGCGACAGCGACGCGATCGTGGCCTGCATCTGAGCGCGCGCCGCGCCCGACACTTCGTTCCGCGCGTGACTCTCCAGCGCCGCGATCGCCGCGCGATCACCGACCGCGCCCAGCGCCACCGCCGCAGCCATGCGAACCGCCGCGTGCGGATCTTCGAGCGCGCGCTCCAGCATCCGCCGCGCCCCTTCGGGACGCGTCTTGCCGACGAGCAACGCCGCCGACACACGCACGCGGAAGTCAGAGGCGTGCGCGAGATCCGCGGCCGCGCTCTGCCCATCCATCTCGGGGCTCTGCGCAGTCGACACCGTCGGCTGCGCGGTCGTCATGGCGACGCTCGCGAGCAAAGCGACCACGTACTTCGTCAGTCGCTTCATCGTGCGCGCGCGCACGCATGACCCCGGAGCGCTCATTCGACTCCTCTCGTAGAGGAGCGTCGACTCAGAGAAGGCTCTTCACTTCCTTCTCGATCTCCGCTTCCTCACCATCATGGTAGCCGAGATGGACGAAGCGCACGACGCCCTTCTTATCGACGATGAACGTCGACGGCATGCTCTTCGGCTGCCACTTCGCCGCTATCGCTTTCCCGTCGTCCCACATCAGCGGGAACTTGGATCCAAAGGTGTTCCCGAAGTCGGTGATGCCGGTGTTCTCGTCGTCTTCGGAGACGGCGATCATGTCCATGCCGCTCGCCTTGTATTTGACGAAGAGCTCCTGGAGCTTCGGGAACGACTTCTTGCAGGGCTCGCACCACGTCGCCCAGAAGTCGACGATGAGCACTTTTCCGCCGCTCGCTTTGACCGAGACCTTCCCCTTGCCGTTGAGCGAGCTGGCGGCGAAGTCGGGAGCGGGAGCTCCGATGAGCGGGTGTTTCGCGTCACCGGCGCTCGCGGCGCCGTCACCCGAAGCGCCGGCGCTGCCGCAGCCCGAGAGCGCGACGGCCGAAGAGACTGCGACGAAGAGCGGAACGAAGAAGGAGGTGCGGATGCTCATGACGATTTTCTATCACGCCCCGGACGGAATCGTCATCGCGTGCGCGCCCAAAGCCGACGCAATCCCCCTCGGCCGACGACGAAGGGGGCTGGTGTGCGCGTGAGCCGCTGAAGAAAAGGTGCGTTGTTACAGCGCTGCTGCGATCGCTTCTTCGACGGTTCGGACGGCGATGGTCTCGATCTTCGCGTCGCGCACATCCGCCGCAGCGCTTGCCGGAACGATCGCGCGCGTGAAGCCCATGGCCGCAGACTCCGCGAGGCGCGCGGCGGCGCGCGGAACCGAGCGCACTTCGCCGGCGAGGCCGATCTCTCCGAAGGCCACGATGTTCGCCGGCACCGGGCGCTCGCGGAGGCTCGAGGCGATCGCCAGCGCGACGGCGAGATCGATCGCCGGCTCGTCGACGCGCACGCCGCCCGCCACGTTCACGAACACGTCGGCCGACGCGAGCGCGAGCCCTGCCTTTCGCTCGAGCACGGCGAGGATCATCGCCAGGCGCGCGCCGTCGACGCCGTTCGCCGTTCGTCGCGCCGAGCCCGCGGTGAACGGACCGACCAGCGCTTGCACTTCGACGAGCGTCGAACGCGACCCTTCGCTGGTCGCCGCGATCACGCTCCCGGCGACGCCCACCGGGCGCTCGGCGAGGAACAGCGCGCTCGGCTGCTTCACCTCGCGCATGCCCTCGGCCGTCATCTCGAAGAAGCCGACCTCGGTCGCGCTTCCGAAGCGATTCTTCTGCGCACGAAGCGCGCGGTAGGCGTGGCCCCTCTCCCCTTCGAACGCGAGCACGGTGTCGACCAGGTGCTCCAGCACCTTGGGGCCGGCGAGCGATCCGTCCTTCGTCACGTGACCGACGAGGAACGTCGCGATCCGATCGCGCTTCGCCCGATCGACCATCCGCGCCGCCACCTCGCGCAGCTGCGACACGGTCCCGGCCGCGCTCTCGAGCGACGGCGCGCGCACGGTCTGCACGCTGTCGAGGACCAGCGCGGTCGGCTTGCACTCGCTGACGACGCGCTCGACGGCGTCGAGATCGTTCTCGGCGAGCACGAGGAGCGAGTCCGCGGTGTATCCGCTCTCCTTCGCGACGCGCTTCGCACGCGCCGCCGTTTGCCCCGCGCTCTCTTCGCCGGAGACGTACAGCGCTCGGCATCCGCGCGCCGCGAGCCCGGCCAGCGCTTGCAAGAGCAGCGTCGACTTCCCCACGCCGGGGTCTCCGCCGAGGAGCGTCACCCCGCCGAGCACCGCGCCGCCGCCGAGCACGCGATCGAGCTCACCGATCCCGGTCGGCAACCGCGCGGCGTGATCGACGTCGACCTCGCCGATCGGAACGGCCGACGACGCGCGCGAAGCGATCGAGCCGCCGCCGCTCTTCTTCTCGAGCGCCTCTTCGACGAGCGTGTTCCACGCGCCGCACGACGTGCAGCGCCCGACCCATTTGGGGAACATCGCACCGCACGCTTGGCAGACGAACTGCGAGGTGGCTTTGGCCATGGCGCGACGCTTAGCGCCGATGGGCTCGCGGCGAAACGCTCAGGGGTTCGGTTCGCACACGGGCGTCGCGGGCGTCGTCAGATGCGCGGTGCAGCGCGCGTGCGGCGGGCACTGGAGCGGGTTCTTGTTGCACTCGAAGTGACAGAGATGATCGGACGCCATGATGTACTTCGCGGCGCACGCTCCGTTCGCGCCCGGCGGCTCTTGAACGCCGGCGATCGTCGTCGTCGGAGTCGTCGGGGTGGCGGGCGTCGCCGACGGCGATCCCGACGGCGTCGGGGTCGGGCCCGGTCCTCCGGGGATGGTGCACGTGCTGGTCTCTGCGCCGGGTTTTCCTGCCACGAGGAGCGTGGCCTTTCCGGCGCAGGTCTCGCCGGTCGGGCAGTCTTTGTCGACCTTGCAGGTCTTGCCGCAGAAGTCTTTCTGGTCCGGCCCGACGAGAACCGACTGGCCCGCGGGGCAGCCCCCCTTCGGCGACGGCGCGCTCCCGCCACCGCCGAACGCGGCCTGCGGGACCCATCCTTCGAGCGTGCGCGAAGCGTTCTTCGGATCGGTGAACGTGCAGAGGATGAAGCCTTCGTGCGACGCGATCTGAACGACGTCGGCGCCGAGGCCGAGCGTCGCCACGGTCGTTCCGCCAGGGACCGAGTTGTGGACGGCGACGTGCCCCTCACCGATCTTTGCGCTCGCGTTGTTGAGGCTGACCTCGTCCGGGAAGCGCGCCACGTCGTTCGAGTTGTCGGCCGTGACGGCCGCAGCGGTCCCGCCGTCGCTCAGCGCGAGCGTGCTTCCGTCGGTGCCGCCGTCGCCCGATGCGCCGTGGTGAAGGAGCGAGCAGCCGAGCGACGAGAACGCGAGCGGGAGGGACGCGGCAAACACGAACGCGGTGGGGCGCATGGTCGCGACCGTCACACGGAGCCCGGAGGGGCGTCAAGCGATCGACGCCACCCACTTCGACACGATCCCCAGGCCGTCGCGCACGAGCGCGAGCGAGGTCGACTCGTTCTTCTGATGCGCCTGCGCGTTCTCACCCGGCCCGAAGTTCACCGCCGCGATCCCGCGCGCGGCGAAGCGGGCCACGTCGGTCCACGCCTGCTTCGGCTCGACGCCGCGCACGCCGACGTCGATCAGCTTTCGCACCAGCGGGTGCGACGCGTTCGGGATCGCGGCCGGCGAGAGATCCGTGAACACGATCTCGGCGCGGCCGTTCACGAGGCGCGTGATCCGCGCCTGCGCTTCGGCGAGCGACGTGTCGGGCGCGAAGCGGTGGTTCACGTTCAGCACGAAGCGATCGGGCACCACGTTGCGACCGCGCCCGCCGTCCTTCGCTTGCGTGATCGTGGTCACCGATTTGTACGTGAGCCCGTCGATCACGTGCGGCTCGGGCGTCAGCGCCGCGACCTCGGCGATGAACGGCGCGGCGCGCGACACCGCGCTGTCCCCTTCCCACGGCCGCGCGCTGTGACCGGTCTTCCCGACGAACGTGATCTGCGCGTGGACCGATCCGTTGCATCCGAGGTGCAGCTTGTTGTTCGACGGCTCGAGGCACACGGCGAGATCGACGCCGCCGAGCTCGGGATCCTGCTCGAGCACGGGGCCCAGCTCGTTCTCGGCAAAGGGGCCTTCCTCGCGCGCGTAGAAGACCAGCGTGAGGTCGACGTTCGTCTTCGCGCGATCGATCTGCTCGGCGAGCGCGATCATCACCGCGAGCCCGCTCTTCATGTCCGACGAGCCGGCGCCGAAGCAGCGATCGCCGTCGATGCGCGCGGGGCCGTTCTCGGTGCGCACGGTGTCGAGGTGGCCGGCGAGCGCGATGTGCGGACGCTTCGTTCCCGCGGCATCACCACGCACGAGCGGGACGACGATCGAGTCTCCGTACCTGCGAATGGGCGCGGCGAGCGTGATCCGTTCGAGCCGCGCCTTCACGGCGTCGCACAACGCGCGCTCCTCGCCGATGGGAGACGCGATCGCGCACAGCCAGAGGAGCGTCGCGTCGATCGACTCGCTCATACCGACACGCCGAAGTCGCGCAGGGCCGCGTTCAAGCTCACCTTGCGATCCGTGCTCTCGGTGCGCTTGCCGATGATGAGCGCGCACGGCACGCCGAACTCACCCGCCGCGAACTTCTTCGCGCGCATTCCGGGGATCACCACGCTGCGCGCGGGGACGCGCCCGCGATGCTCGACAGGCTCCGGTCCGGTGACGTCGATGATCGCCGTCGACGCCGTGAGCACGACCCCCGCGCCGATCACCGCTTCGCGCTCTACCCACGTCCCTTCGACGATGATCGCGCGCGACCCCACGAAGCATCCATCTTCGACGATGACGGGTCGCGCGCCCGGCGGCTCGAGCACTCCGCCGATGCCCACGCCGCCGGCGAGGTGACAGTCGCGTCCGATCTGAGCGCACGACCCGACCGTGGCCCACGTGTCGATCATCGTCCCCGACCCGACCCACGCGCCGATGTTCACGTAGCTCGGCATCAAGATCGCGCCCGACTCGAGGAACGCGCCGTGACGCACGACCGCGGGCGGGACGATCCGCACGCCTTGGTCCGCGTATCCCTTCTTCAGCGGGATCTTGTCGTGGAACTCGAACGGGCCGACCGTCGTCGTCTCCATCTTGCGGAGCGCGAAGTAGAGGAGGATGGCGTGCTTCACCCAGGCGTGCGTCGTCCATTCGCCGCCGGGGAGCGCGGGAGGCGTCGCCACGCGGATCGCGCCGCGATCGAGCGCGGCGAGCGTTCCTTCGACGGCGACGGCGTGATCGTGATCGGCGAGGAGCGATCGATCGGCGGCGACCGCCTCGACGCGCGGCCGCAGAGTCTGCTCGAGGTCTTTCATGCGAAGCCAAGGCTACAAGACCTTCGGTCGGGTGCAGAGTCGATCACATTCGCACACACGCTTCTCGCCCTTCGGACACCGCACCCTCTCAAATACGTTCCCGGTTCGCGCTTTTCCGCAATACTTCGGATGAGGAGACGTATGGGCGACGCCAAGACCCCGACCAGGCCCCCGCCGGCGCAAGCACGCCGATCGAAGCGTGACCCTCGCGAAGAGTCGACGCCGCCGCCCGCGCAAGAGCAAGCCGAGACGGGCTCGCACGCGGCGCGACGCGAGCCCGTGTCGCGCAAGACGCAGAAGGCTGCGCCCTCGCAGTCGATCGCGCCTGAGGAAGAAGACGTGACGGCGCAGCTCGCGGCCCTCGAAGAAGAGGCGCTGCACCTTCGCGAGCAGTCCGAAAAAGACGAAGCGATGATCGGGCAGATGCTCGCGCGCGTCGCCGATCGCGAGCAGGAGGCGAAGGACGCGCGCGCGGAGACGGCGCGGTTCGAAGAGCGCGCGTCGCTGGCCGAGGCGCGCGTGGCGGAGCTCGAAGCGCAGGGCGCGAGCGACGATCTCCCGACGGTGCGGGGCGCCATCCCGCGTGAGATCGACGAGCGCGATGGGACCGCAGCGCGCGGCGGAGGCGACGGCGTTCGGGTCGCGGATCTCGAAGCGGCGATCGCGCGCGCGAAGGCGGGAGCCTCGTCGGCGGAGGCGCGGGCCGCGGAGCTCGAGGCGCGAACCGCCGAGCTCGAGGCGCTGGCCGCGCGCGCGAAGGCGGCGACGTCCGGCGCGGAGGCGCGGGTCGCGTCGCTCGAAGCGAAGCTCGCGGAGATCGCAGCGCAGCATCGTGAGTCGGAAGAAGAGAGAGCGACGGCGGTCGAGATCGCGGACGATCTCGCAGAGAAGGTGGAGACGCTCGAAGCGCGCGTCGCGACCGCCGAAGCGAACGCGCGCGACATCGGGAGCGCGCACCTCGAAGCCGAAGAGCGCGCGAAGGGCGCCAGTCAGGTCCGGAGCGAGCTCGAGTCGGAGCTGGCGATCCGCGACGGAAAGATCGACGCCGCGGAGATGCGCGCGCAAGAAGCGCTCGAGCGCGCCACGAGCGTCGAGGAACGCGCGACCACCGCCGAGGCCCGCGTGGCCGAAGCCGAGGAGCGGCTCAAGACCGCAGAGGAGCGCGCCGGGAGCACGGGCTCGGACGCGAAGCGCCTCGAAGCGGAGCTCGACGAAGCCAAGCGTGCCCTCACCGAAGCGCAAGCCGCGCTCGGGAAAGCCGAAGAGCGCGACTGGGCACGCGCCGAAGATCTGGCGACTGCGCGCAGCGACGCCGACGCCGCGAAGGCGCGCGTGACGGAGCTCGACGCCGAGCTCGCCGAGCGCACCAAGGAGCTGACGAACCAGCGTGCCGAAGAGAAGTCGAACGAGGCGACGCTGAAGAAGCGTCACGAGGAGCTCCTCGCGCAGCAGAAGTCGCTGTTCGAACGGCAGCTCGCGTCGATCGAGGGTCAGCTCGCGGAGACGAAGACCGCGCGCGAGCACACCGAGAAGCAGTTCAAAGAAATCCGCGTGCGCGTGACCGAGATGGAAGCGGAGCAGGCGTCGCTCGAAGAGCGCCTCATGTTCGCGCTCGACGATCGCGACACGGTCTCGCGTCACATGGAGACGATGACCGAAGAGTCGAACCGCATGTCGCAGGAGACGCTCGAAGCGCGTCGCGAAGCGGCGATGGCGCGCGAGCTGGTGGCGCGCGCCGCGCTGGCGGTGACGCAGCTGGAGACGATCGATCGCGAGGCGGCCGCGCAGCGGGAGCTTGCCATGACCGAAGCGCGCACGGCGCTCGCCCAGGCCGCCGCGCCGCCCCCCGCTGCAGCCGTCGCCGCGGCCTCGGTTGCTCCCGCGCCCGCAGCGTCGATGCCGATGCCGGCCATGAAGTCTTCGCGGCCGCCGCGCGTCGTCCCCTCGGTGAAGCCGCAACCGCGCTCGTCGGCGGCGCCCGAGCGTCCGAACCCCACGTCGGCCGTCCCCGAGCGCCCCTCGAGCGTGCCGGACGATTACCAGACGGTCAGCGAGTCCGAGGTTTCCTTCGCCAGCATCGCGCCGCCTCCGTCGCAGCAGCTCGCCGCGGTGGCGCCGTTCATGCGGCAGTCGGTGCGTCCGTCGGGTCGCCCCACGCCACCGCGAAGCGAGGTCGTGCCGCCGGCATCCGTGCGCCCGCCCGCCGGATCGCCCTTGAGCGACCCGGAGATCCGGATCTCGATCGACGAGGAAGAGCCGCAGTAGCCCGTACGAGGCTGCCCCCCAAGTCCTTTCGAGCGACTACAGGTCCTGCAGCCCGTAGAGCGGGACGGTCGTGCCGAGCGGCTTCGTGATCCAGGTCGCGCCCATGTCGGCGCTGGTCCGGAGCGTTCCGTTGTCGCCCGCGACGTAGAGGTGACCGTCGGCCGCCGAGACGAGCGCGGCGTGAAGATCCGCGGACGTGCCGGTTGCGAGCGTGGTCCACGTGCCGGTCGACGACCGGACGAGCGCCGTGCCGCTCTTCCCGACGGCGAGGACGTTGGCGCCGCTCTCGTTGGCGCTCACGTTGTCGAGGGCAAAGGGGGCCTTCGCTTCGAACGCGAACGTGATGCCGCGATCGGCGCTGGACCAGATGGCGCCGTTCGAGTCGACCGCGACGATGACGTCGCCGTACCAATCGCTGGTGACGCCGCGCAGATCGCCCGCGCCGGTGATCTTCGAGAGCGACCAGGTGCCGCCGGCGTTCGCCGAACGAAGCACCGTGCCGCCGTCGCCGACGACGACCATCACGCTGGCGTACGGCGCGACGGCCGCGCCGCGGAGGGCGACGTTCGTGAGCGGCGTGATCGCTCTCCACGATTGCCCGCCGTTCGGCGTGACCGCGAGCTGCCCCGCGTCTCCGGCGACGACGCCGGTCGAAGACCAACCGAAGTTGATGGCGTGGAGATCGGACGTGAGGTGCGAGGTCTGCGCGAGCCACGTCGACCCGCCGTCGGCCGTGTGCGCGACGAATCCACCGGCGCCCGACGCCCATCCGTGGATGTTGTCGGCGCAGGCGACCGAGAAGAGCGGAACGTTGGCGATCGTCCGCGAGGACCAGTTCTGGTCGTCGAACGTCTGCCCGAAGAAGCCCGAGGCGCCGACGACGGCCATCCAACCTCCGCCGATCCCGCCGCTGCTGCTCCCGCTGCTGCTTCCGCTGCTGCTGCCGCCGAGCACGTGGCCAGCGTCGCCCGCGTCCGGGTCGCCACCGCTGCCGACGATCACGCCGCCGCTGCTGCTGCCACTGGTCCCTGCGTCACCAGCCCCGGAATCGTTCGCGGTTCCGCCGCTCGACGACGAACCCGAGGAAGACGAGCCCGACGATGAGGAACCGGACGACGAGCCCGACGATGAGCCGCCGCTCCCCGAACCGCCGCCGTCAGTGCCCGCGCTCGGTGAAGGGGTGCTCGACGAGCACGCCGCCGCGACGACCAAGCTCACCGCAGAACCAAGTTGCAAGAGGATTCGCTGGCTACGCATAGGCTACAGGCTACGCTCCGCCTCCGACCTCGGCCATGTCCCGATCGGATAGCGTCGTTTCCGTAGAAGGCAGTACATGTCAAGCGCGCGGGGACCCCTGGAGAGCGGATGAAGTTCGTCGATTCGTGTGAAGTCAAAGTGGCCGGGGGCAAAGGGGGAAACGGCTGCGTCGCGTTTCGCCGCGAGAAGTTCGTCCCTTTCGGCGGCCCTGCGGGCGGAGACGGCGGGCGCGGCGGCGACGTCATCTTTGCGGCGGATCCCGGGTTATCCACCCTGCTCGACGTCACCCACGCCAGCACGCTCAAGGCCGAGGACGGCGAGAACGGCATGGGGAAGGACTGCTACGGCAAGGCCGGCAAGGACCTCGTCGTGCGCGTGCCGGTCGGTACACAGGTCATCGACCTCGAGAGCGGCGCGCTGCTCTACGACCTCGACAAGCCGAACGAGAAGACCGTCATCGGTCGCGGCGGCAAGGGCGGGCGGGGCAACATCCACTTCGCCACGGCGCACGATCGCGCGCCGCGACGTTCGGAGCCGGGCGACGAAGGCCAAGAGAAGAAGGTGCGCCTCGAGCTGAAGGTGATGGCCGACGTGGGCCTCCTCGGGTTTCCCAACGTGGGGAAGTCGACGTTCATCCGCGCCGTGTCGCACGCGCGCCCGAAGGTCGCCGACTATCCGTTCACGACGCTCGTGCCGCATCTGGGCGTGGTGTCGATCGGCGACGAAGCGAGCTTCGTCATGGCCGACATCCCGGGGCTCATCGCCGGCGCGTCCGAAGGGGCGGGGCTCGGCGTGCAGTTCTTGAAGCACGTGGAGCGGACGCGCGCGCTGCTTCACCTGGTGACGCTCGATCCCAGCGAGGGGCGCGACCCGTTCAAGGACTGGCAAGTGCTCAACGCCGAGATGAAGAAGTTCGACCCCGAGCTCGCCAAGCGGCCGCAGGTCGTCGCCATGAGCAAGGCGGACGTGACCGAGGTGCGCGAGGCGTACCCGAAGCTGAAGGCACTCTTCAAGAAGAAGAAGGTCGACCTGCACCTCGTGTCGGCGGCGACGGGCGAGGGGGTTCGTGAGCTCTCGATCGCGCTCTTCGAGATCGTGAAGGGGACCCGGGAACGGGCGGAAGCGAAGGACGCGCGCGCGTGAGCGACGCGAAATCCGAGGAGCCGACACCGAAGCGGCTGCGGAGGGCGCGCGAAGAAGGAGACAGCGGCGCGAGCCCGTACGCGTCGCAGGCCGTCGGGCTGGTGGTGGCCGTGCTGCTCGTGCCTGCGTCGGTTGCGGCGATCGCGCAGCGCGTGGGGGAGCGATTGCGCGAGGCGATCGCGGCAGCCGGGAGCGAAGCGCCGAGCGCGCGGTTCGACGCGGGGCGCGCCGCGCTCGACGTGGTCGCGCTCTCGATGCCGATGTTGCTCGCCGTGGCCTTCACGGCGGGCGCCGCGCAGCTCGTGCAGACGGGCGGGTTCGTGGCCACCAAGCGCATCGGGCTGAAGCTCGAGCGCTTGAATCCGTTCGAGGGGATCCGCGGCCTCGTGACGCGCGCGCGACTCTTCGCGGTGGGCCGCGCGCTCCTGGGTGCGGGGCTCGTGGCGTGGCTGGTGATGCACGCGCTGCGCACGCACGCGGCGGACCTGGCGCGCGTGAGCGGGCGGCTGGCGTACGTGGGGACGGTGGCAGCGGCGCTGGCGAAGACCGTGGCTTGGGACGCGAGCCTCGCCGGGCTCGCGCTGGCGGCGATCGACGTCCTCATCGTGCGGCTGGAGTGGCGGCGAAAGCTGCGCATGTCGAAGGACGAAGTGAAGCGCGAGTACAAGGAGTCGGAGGGCGACCCGCTCATCAAGCAGGCGCGCGAGCGCGCGCACCACGAGATGCTCGCCGCGATGGCGATCGCCAACGTGAAGAGCGCGAGCGTCGTCGTCGTGAACCTCACGCACCTGGCGTGCGCGCTCCGGTACGACGAGAAGGAAGGCGACGCCGCGCCCGTCGTGGTGGCGTCGGGAGAAGGGGACCTGGCCGCGCAGATCATCCGCGCGGCGCGCGACTACGGTGTGCCGGTCGTGCGTGACGTGCCGCTGGCGCGCGCGCTCGTGGAGCTCCAGATCGGCGACGCGATCCCGGAGGCGCTGTACGAGACGGTCGCCGAGATCTTGCGCGACGCACTCCCGCAGAAGTGAATCAGCGCTTCGCGGCCATCTGGAGCGACGCGGCTTCGAGTGGGCGCTCCACGCGTCCGTAGAGCTTCGACAGGAACGCGAGGCACGCGCCCGTCGCGCGTGCGTCGGTCCCCTCGCGCGCACGCGCGAGCGCCTCGAGCCCCGCCAGGAGCGCTTCGTCGGCGCGATCGGCGGCAGCCAGCGCGATGCCGAGCGCGAGGGACGCCTGCGCGCGCGACGACGGCGGGCCCCCTTCGGTGCCGGCGCGAAGAACGCGCAGCGAGCGCAGCGCTTCTCCCACTTGCCCGCGCGAGAGTCGCGCGATGGCCTCGATGCGCTCGGCGACGCGATCGTGATCGCCCGCCGCGCGGAGCCCTTCGGTCCAGCGATCAATCGCCGCCGCGTCTCCCTGGAGCAGGGCCGACTTCGCGAGGTCGATCATCCGCGTCGCCACGGCGTTCGCCGCGCTCGCCGCGTCACCGTTCGTCGATGCGGTCGACGTCGCGGGCGCTTGCACGACGACGACCGGCGCGACGGCCGGCGGCGGGGGCGACTCCTGCTTCGGCGCGACGCGCGGAGACACCGCGGGCATGCCTTGAATGGACGCGCGGCGCACCACCGGCATCTGCACCGAGGGACGCGGAGGCGGAGGCGCGACGCGCGGGGCCCCCGGCTCCGTGTTTCGCGCATGCGACGGGGGCGAGATCGGAAGCGGCGCCATCGGCTTCGGCAAGCTCGGCTCGGGGGGACGAACCGCGGCCATCTCGCGCGACGGGCGCACGACCGGCACCGGGCGCTCGCCCACCGGCGGCACGTACGCGGGGATCGGATCGGGCTCGGTGGCGCGATCGAGCCCCGGGTGAAGCTTGATGACCGTCGGGAAATCCGAGTCGCGATCCGGATCCTCGATCGCGCTGAGCAACCCCGCGGCCTGCGCGGCGTTGAGCGCGGTGATCCGCTCGGTCGGCGCCTCGTCGACCAGCGTGCGCGACGGCGCGGGCTTCGGCGCGACGGGGCTCGGCGCGCGCGGCGGGGGCGACGGCCGAGGCGGAGGGGGGAGCGGCGCGGCGAGGTTGCGATCGATGAACGCGCTCGACGCGGGCCCCGCAGGGACGGCGCGCGCGTGCGACGGCGGATTGGGCATCATCGGCGCGCGATTGAGGTGACTCGGCGGGAGGCTCGACGGGGGCAGCGGCGGCGGAAGGCTCGTGAGCAACGCCTGCCGGGTCAGCGGCTCGCACTTCGGATCGGCGAGGCGCGCCAGCGTGAGCAATCGGTTCGCGCTCTTCGACATTCCGACGGCCGCCGCCGCGCGCGCCGCACGAAGCGCCAGGCGCGCGCCTCGCTCCCCCTCCCCCGCTTTCACCGCGTGATGCGCAGCTTCGGCGCAGGCCAGCTCCCCTTCGCTCGACTCGAGCACGTCGGTGATCGCGCTGTGCAGCGAGCGACGCGGGAGCTCGTCGAGCAGCTCTGCGATCGTGTCGCGATGCGTGCGGCTCGGCAGCGAGACCCACGCGCGCTGCGTCTCGACGAGCCACTTGCGCGCCACGAGCTTCTTGATCTCGGCATCGACGTCGATCTCGGGCTTCACGAGCTTCAGCGTCTCTTTGACCGTCTCCCGCATCGCTTCGCCGCCGAAGAGCGCGACGGTCGCCAGCACGCCGCGCTCGTCGGGCGCCGTCGCCTTCGCGCGCTTCGCGATCCAGTACGCCGCCTTCACCGGCTTGCCCGCCAGCGACGCGTTCGTACGCAGCGACGCGCGATCGCCGATCCACGCGATGTCTCCCGTCGTCAGCCCGTACGCCACCGCTTCGACGATCCCCAGCGGCGCGTACCCGGCGCGCTTCGCGATGCGGCGCGCCGAACGATCGCCCAGCGCGCCCGACGTGGTGTCCTTCGCCAGGGACTCGCCCACGCCGCGCTCCAGCGGCCCGAGCTCGATCTCTTTTCCGCGCGGTAGCGAGGCGAGCGCGGTCGGAACCTGATCGGTCGCGTCGATGCGCACGACGACGTGGAACGGCGACGACGTCCAGGCAACGACCTGCGAGCACGCCTCCAGGCTCTCGGCATCGATCTCCGAGGCGTCGTCGAGCAGGAGCGCGCCCGGCGGATCGGTGGGGCCGTTCGGCCGGAGCATCGTCGAGACGATCGACGCCGCCTGCTCGATCGACGCGCCGATGCCGCCGAGGAACAGGTCGAGCGGCTGCGCGAGATCGGGATCGCTCGGATACGGAACGGTCGCCAGCACGCGCACGAGCGCGCGTCGAAGAGCCCCCAGCGGCTCGACGCTCGCCCCTGCCGGTGACACCATGATGCACGGCCCCGGCGCCACCGCCCGCGCGATCTCGGCGAGCATCCGCGTGCCGCCGTGACCTGGATCGGCGCGCACGACGTGCACGAGCCCCGGTCGCGCGAGGAGCCCGCGCACGTCGGTTCTGGCGACGAACGACGGCGCACGTAGCCGCTCGACGCTGGCGATCAGATCCTTCTTCCACGGCTGCCGCGCGTCGATCCGTATGCCTTGCACGCGACGCTCACCGTCGCGCGCCAGGCGCTTGCCCGTTTTGACGAGCGCGCTCAGCCCGTCGAACGACGCCTCCACCAGCACCTCGCCGGCTCGCGCCGCCCGCGCCAGGATCACGGCGGCGAACAGCGCCTCGCCCCACGCCAGGTCCGCGCGACCGCCCCCCTTCTCGGCCAGAGGCTCCATGTCGCCACGCGCGACCGCGCACGCCCACTTCGATTCGCTCGTCGAAGCGTAGCCGGCGAGCTCGATCGCCTCGTCGAGCGAGTCGTTGTCCCAGGCGAAGGCGAGCGTCGTCGCGCTCCACGAGGCGAGCGTGCCACCGAGCGCTTCGGCGTGTTGGGTCAGCGCGCGAGCGCGTTCGAGGTAGCGCGATCCAGGTCGCGACACCTCTTCGCCGCTCATCCGGCAGCTGACGACGATCCGCTCGCTCAAGCGACTCCTCTCGTGTGGACCCCTTCTCTCGTCGACGCCGCTACGCGTCTGCGTCGCGGTCGGTCACACGCGGATTCTCTTCTTCAGCGCTGCGAGCTCGTCCTCCACGTCGGGCCCGTCTCCCTTGCCTGCGCCGACCTGTCGCTCGAGATCGCGGAACTTCGCCTCGAGCGACTCTTCGCTCTCCGCCCCTTTGCCGAGCGCCTCGTCGACTTCGGCCATGGCGCTGACCTCCGCCTCCTTCCCTTCGATCTTCGATTCCATGCGGCGGAAGTTCTCGAAGGCGTTGTCTCCTCCGCGTGCGCCGAGCGCCTCGGTGCCGCCGCCGGCCTGCGCCTGCTGCGCGCGCGCCGCGATCGTCCCCTTGCGGAGCTTCAGCTCGCCGAGCTTCTTCTCCATGCGCTCGAGATCGCCCTTCATGCGGAGCGCGATGTCGCGCTGCTCGCCGCGGACCTTCTCGGCGATCGCGCGGTCGCCTTCGACGCGCTTCTTCTGCTTCAGCGCGTCGCGCGCCAGCGTCTCGTCGCCGGCCTTCAGCGCCAGCTCCGCGCGCTTGTCCCACTTGTCGATCTCGGCGTCGGCCTCTTCGACCTTCTTCTTCAGGCGCTTCTCTTCGGCGACCGCCGAGATGACGTCCTTGTGGCCGCGCTTCAACTGCTCGCCCATCTCGTCGAGATTCAGCTCGAGCAGCTTCCTGGGGTCCTCACCTTTCTCGAGCAACGAGTTGACGTTGCTGGAGATGACTCGACCCATCCGATCGAAGATTCCCATGAAAAAGAGCGTACCACGCCGCGATTCGCGGGCGCGCGCGAGGCGCTTTCACGCTGCTACCATGGGCTTATGGAAGACGAGTGGAGGGCGCGACTGGCCGCCGAGCTCTTGGGCGAGGACGAGGTGGAGCCCATCTCGCAGCGAATGACGTTCGCGCCCGAAGGGGCGACGGCGATGGAGATCGCGTTCGGCCAGGCGCGAAGCGAGCTCACGTACGTCCTCGAGCTGGGGCGCGCGCATCACTTGCCGGTCGTGGGCGCGGTGGTCGGCGACGAGATCTGGATCCGCCTCGGCGAGTCGAAGCTCACCTTCCGGCTCGATCGTCAGGCCACCGTGATCCACGCGAACATCGCCGCCGCCGACTCGACGCTCACCTGGGACCCGAAGGGGCGCGCCATCGTGACGAGCGCGGGCAAGGCGGTCGACATGCAGTCGTTCGTGCAAGGCGCGATCGACGCGACAGTGCGTGCGTTCAAGGCGAAAGACTGAGTCGACGAGGAGGAAGCAATGCCGACATGCAAAGAGTGCGACAACGAGGTCGACGCGCTGGTGAGCGTGAAGGTCGACGGCAAGTCGAAGAAGCTGTGTGAGGACTGCGCCGATCGCGCGCGCGAGTCCGCCGAGATCGCCGAAGCCAGCGAGTCAGTCGTTCAAGGGATGATGGGATTCAAAGGACGGCGCTGACGGCACCGTCCCGATTCGTCAGCGATTCATGATGTGAATCGCTTGCCCGAGCCCGCCCATCGCGGCCTCCATGAACCCCTCGCCCAACGTCGGGTGCGGGTGAATCGTGAGGCCGATGTCTTCGAGGAAGGCGTGCATCTCGAGGGCGAGCGCGCCCTCGCTGATGAGGTCACTCGCCGACGCGCCGACGATGTGGATGCCGAGCACCTCGTGCGTCTTCTTGTCGCTGACGATCTTGAAGAAGCCGTCGGTCTCGAGCACGGCCATCGCGCGACCGAGCGCCGCGAACGGGAATTTCCCGATCCGCGTCTCGATCCCCTTCGCCTTCGCCTGCTCTTCGGTGAGCCCTGCGATCGCGATCTCCGGATCGGTGAAGATGGCCGCCGGGATCGACACCCAGTCCTTCGCCGCTTTGTGACCGGCGATGATCTCGGCGATGACTTCGCCCTCCTTCATCGCCTTGTGCGCGAGCATCGGCATCGCGCTGGCGTCGCCGATGGCGAACACGCCCGGCACGTTCGTCTTGCCGCTGATGTCGGTGGGAACGAACCCGCGCTCGACCTTCACGCCGATCTCTTCGAGGCCGATGCCGCCGCCGTTGGGGCGCATGCCGACCGCGACGAGGACGACGTCGCACACCACGGTCTCGAACTTCCCGCCTTCGAGCTCCACACGCACGGCGATCGATCCGTCTTTCGACTTCTCGTACCCCGCGGCCTTGGCGCTCTTCATGATCTTCGCGCCGTGCTTCACGAGCTTCTTCTCGACGACCGCCGTGCACTCCGGGTCGACGCCCGGGAGGAGCGTCGGCGTCATCTCGACGACCGTGAGCTCGCTGCCGAGCTTCTGGTAGACGCTTCCGAGCTCGAGGCCGATGACGCCGCCGCCGATGACGAGCAGGCGCTTCGGCACCGTCTGAAGGCTGACCGCTTCGCGCGCGCCGATGATCTGCTTGCCGTCGAACTTGAACGACGGGATCTCGATCGTCGATGAGCCGGTGGCGATGACGATGGCCTTCGTGGCCTCGAGGATCTCGGTCGTCCCCTCCTTCGTCTTCACTTCGACGGTCTTCGCCGAGGTGACGCGCGCCGTTCCCATGATGAGGTCGGAGCCGTTCCCCTTGAGGAGGCTACGGACGCCGCTGGTGAGCTTCTTGACGATGCCCCCCTTCCACTCCTGCATCTTCGCGGTGTCGACCCGCACGTTGTCCGCGAGCAGGCCCATCGTGGCCCCTTCCTTCGCGACCTTCTCGTACGTGTGGCTCGCGGCGATGAGCGCCTTCGACGGCACGCAGCCCCAGTTGAGGCACACGCCGCCGACCTCCTCCTTCTCGATGCAGACGACCTTCTGCTTCAACTGAGCGAGTCGGATTGCGCAGGTGTAGCCGCCGGGGCCGCCACCGATCACGATTGCATCGAAGGTTCGCGTCGCCATGCTTTTCTCCTAGGGGCGACGGGAGCCTTAGCACAGTCGTCAACCCGCTCGCACGGGCGGCGTCTTCGGTTTTTCAGCCGTGGGTCGGCGCCACGGGAAGCTTCTCGAGCTGCTCTTTTTGCTCGACGAGGTTCCACGTCGGTTGCGCGTAGACGTCGTCGAAGAGGGTCGAGCGCTCGGGGAGCGGGAGGGCTTCGACCTCGTTCACGGCGGCGGAGATCTCGGCGACGAGCTCTTCTTCGAGCCGCGCGTCGGCGGCCTCGTCGAGGAGCGATTGACGAACGAGGTACGCGCGGAGCCGGTCGAGCGGGTCTTTCTTCTTCCAGGCCTCGACCTCGTCGTCGCTGCGGTAGCGCGTCGGGTCGTCGCTGGTGGAGTGCGCGCCGATCCGGTACGTGACCGCCTCGATGAACGTGGCCCCTTTGCCTTCGCGTGCGCGCGCGCAGGCGTCGGAGAGAACTTTGTAGACGGCGAGGAGATCGTTGCCGTCGACGCGCACCGACGGGACGCCGTACGCGCGCCCCTTCACGGCGATCGTTCGCGAAGCGGTCTGGCGCGACGTGGGAACGCTGATCGACCACTGGTTGTTCTGGCAAATGATGACGGCGGGCGCCTTGAAGACGCCGGCGAAGTTCATCGCGTTGTGAAAATCGGGCTCGCTCGTGGCGCCGTCGCCGCAGAAGCCGATGGCGACGCTCTTGGTCTTCTTCAGCTTCATGGCCCACGCCGTCCCCACCGCTTGCGGGATTTGCGGACCGATGCACGACGACCACGCCACCTGATTCACCTCGCGCCCCGAGTGGTGGCTCGGCATCTGCCGCCCCTTGAGGACGTCGCCCGAGTTGCCGAACACCTGCGCGAGGAATTTCGTCAGCGGAAATCCGCGCACGAGCATCACGCTCTGCTCACGGAGCGCCGGGAAGACCCAGTCGTCCTTGTCGAGCACGAGGCCCGTGGCGATCGGCACCGCTTCCTGTCCGGTGCACGCGCCGTAGAACCCGATGCGCCCCTGGCGCTGGAGCACGACCATGCGCGCGTCGATGAGGCGCAAGCGACGCATCTCGCGGTAGCCGCGCCACAAGACGTCGGCCGGCAAGAACGGATCGGTCTTGGGGTCGGCGGTGCCGTCGTCGCGGAGGACGCGATAGAGCGCGATGTCGGGATCGTTCTCGTGAAGGGTCGTCGGCGGGTTCATGCGGCGACGCGGACTCTAGCCTACGGAGGCGGTCCGCAGAACGAGATCCAGGGTGGGAACCCGTCGACGGGGATGTTGCACTGCTCGTTCGGGGGGCACCCGCCGTAGGTGGGGCCGCCGTCGAGCGCGCCGGCGTCGAACGGCGGGTTCGACCCGGGCGTGAGGCACATGATGTAACAAGCGCCGGCGTCGACCGGACCGAGGCAGACGAGGCCGTCGGCGCAGTTGTTGAGCGCGAGGCAGAACTGGCCTTCACCGGGGGGATTGCCGCCGTTCGGCAAGTAGATCGTGTCGCACGACGCGGTTCCCGACGTGTCGACGACCTCGCACGCCGACCCCGCAGGGCACGATTGAACGTGGAACGGCTTGCACGCGAGGTTGTACGTGCAGGCGTTGTAGAGCGGGTTGCCGAGGCCATCGACGACGACGGTGTCGCAGTGCCCGGGGTAGCCTTCAGGGTCGCTGTTGCCGCAGAGGAAGTTGTCGCCGGCGTCGCCGCCGCAGCAGTGCGGCGTGCATCGACCGGGCGGCACACCGCCGCCGTCGCACGAGGCGTTGGGATCGCCGATGCACTCGAGCCCTTGATCGCATTGCAGCGTGCTCGACGCCGGGCAGCAGCCGTGACCCTTCGTGAGGTGCTGCGACGCGACGACCGGCGTGCACTCGGTCGTGAGGCCGCCGTCGGCCGGCAAGAGGCACTGCTGCGGAACTCCGTTCACGGGAGCGCAGTCCTGGAGAACGAGATCGCACGCCGGGCCTTGCACCGGCTCGCAGTGGCCGACGATCGTCGGGTTGGCGTCGGCGAGCGGCGTGGGCGCGGTGTCGGGACCGGCGTCCTCGATGGGGAGCGGCGCCGAGTCGACCGGCGCGCTCACGTCATCGTTCGCCGTGGCGTCGGTGCTCCCGGCGTCTTCGGCGACGAAGCCGGCGGGCGCCTTCGATCTGCACGCGACGAACGCGCACGCGACGCCGCCGAGAAGGCCCGTCGCCGCGAGGAGCCACGCGCGAGAGCTCACTCAGCCACCGTCGCCTGCATCGCCCGCTCCTGCATCCCCGGCTCCTGCGTCACCGGTCGAGAGACAGAACGCCGTCGCGACCGCGACGAGGATCGGTCCGAACGAGTTCTGCTGACCGAAGCAAACGTCGGCCGCGCCGGCGTCGTTCACGCACGCCGCCGCGGTGAGGAGGTTGCTGCATCCGCCGTTGTCGGCCTGGCTCACGCACGCCGCGAGCTGCGTGCCGGTCTTGTCGTTCGCGCAGTTGGTCGCGCACGCCGCCGACTCGCACCCTTCGAGCGCCTGGTATTGCCCCGCGCATCCGGTGCCGCCCGTGTCGCCGCTGACGAGCGCCATGCAACCGGGGATGTTGATCTGGCGAAGCGCTCCGGTCTCGACGACCGGACCCCAGCTCGGGTCGGTGCTGTTCGAGTCGCCGAGGCAGGTGTGGCAGACGGAGTTGGCCGCGGCGTCGGCGCCGAACCAGGGGGCGCAGGCGGCCGAGTTGGGATCGCTGGGCGGCGTGAGGCACGCGGCGTACGACGAGATCTGATCGGCGGTGCACGAAGAGGTATGCGGCTTCGGAGGAGTCCACCGCGGCGAGTAGCTCTGCACGTTCGCCGGCGAGCACGTGCTCACCGCCGCGTCGTTGGACACCGACGAGTCGTCGTCGCCGTTGTTCCCGTTGGCATCGGGGACGTTGGTGCTGGCGTCGTTGGTTTCGGACGACGACGTAGAGCCGCTGGTGCACGCCGCGAGCAAGATCACGAGCGGGCACGCGAGAACCGCGCGGACATCGAAGCGGTACGAATTCCAAGCCATGCGAACCTCCAGACGAAGAATGCGTTGATCGTACTTGAGGTAGCCCGCGCGCGCACGTCGGCCGCGCGTTCTCTTCACGCTCTCTTCGGAGAGAGCGTGTGGAGAACGCCGGCCGACGATCGGAGCGAACGTTCGCTCACGAATGCGCGATCCTCAGAGAGTACAGACGCCCTTGTGCGCACCGCCCGCGGGGTCCGGCGTGCAGGTCGAGCCGGACAGCGTGCAGTCCGCGGCCGTGTCGCAGGCCTGGAAGCAGAGGCCATCGAGGCCGTTGGGTTGCGTCGCAAACGAGATGCCGGCGTCGCTGGCATTGATGCCGCCGAGCTGCGCCGAGCAGACGTACGGGAGCGCGGTCCCCGCTTCGCTAGCGCCGCCGTCACCGCCGCCCGCGCCGGCGACCGGACACGAGCCGCTCCCGGTGACGCACGAGCTCGAGCAGAAGCCGGTCGTTCCGCTCGGCGAGCCGATGCAGTAGCAGGCCTGCGTCGTCGCGTTCGGGTCGCAGGAGGTCCCGAACGCTTGCGAGAACACCTCGGGCGTCGCGACGCATACGGCTTGGTACGTGTCGCACTTCGTTCCGCTCGGGCACTGCGCGTCGGCGGTGCATCCGGGCTGGCAGATGCCGATGATCTCGGTCGTGCCGCCGGTGGACGTCAGTCCTTCGATCTTGCACGCGTCGTTCGTCAAGCAGCCGGCGACCGTGCCGGTCCCGGAGATGGTGCAGAGCGGGAAACAGATCGGTGCGCTCCCCGTCGCGCCTGCCTGGCAGAGACCCGGAAGCGCGTTGTTGCCGCAGATGCCGATCTGGTTCGGATCGGCGGGCACCGTGCAGTTCGCCGAGAGGCACACGGCGGTCGGGAAGAGCGGACCGGCGGTGAAGAAGTTGTTCGAGCACAGACCGGCAGGCCCGGCGTCGTTCACGCAATCGGCGGGGGTCGTACAGGCGTTGCCGACGCCCGGCCCGTTCACCGTGCCGCCCGAGTCGTCGTCGCCGACGGGTCCGCCCGAGTCGAGCGGGTGGAAAACAGTGCCGCCGCCGTCACCCACGACTCCGGATGAGTTGGTGGACGAACAGGCGAAGAGCCCGCCCGCGATCGTGATGCACGCCGCGACACGCAACCCCGAGACCATCTTGAACGTCATGTGCGTCTCCTCCACGGCGGCTCTCGCCGCAAGCCAACGACTCGTTACCGTCATGATCTAGCCCAATTGAGGCGAATTGTCGCAGAACTGGGGTCAGAAAAGCGCCGCCGCTAGGCGTTCGTCAAAGACGACCGCCGTCGTGACAGGTCATGACGCGGACGCCATCGGCGCCGCTAGCCCGTCCGCTAGCCCTCGATCACGATCCGGAAGAGGCGCTTGGTCTGGGCTGGCGCGTCTGCGAGGTAATAGTAGGCGGCGGAGTCGCCGGCAGCGAGGTGGGATGCGAGCGCGATCTCGAGCTCTCCGGGCGAGAGGCGCGTGGCGAGCTCCCACGTGGTCTCTGTGATGCGCGTGCCGCCCCACTCGGATTCGCACAGGGCGGCGAGGCGAGCGCGGCGGTCGGCGTCGGCGATGGCGAACGTGAGGACGAAGTCGGCGCGCGTGAAGCCGCTCGTGAGCTGCGCGCTCTTCATGGCTTCGTCGGCTTCGTCGCCTGGGCCTCCCGCGACGAGCGAAAGGCGTGGAGCGCGAGCGCCGCGAGAAGGAACGTGAGCTCGAGCTTCGCGAGCGACTCGGCCGTGTGGTGAACCGCGTCGAGCTCGAGCCCCAGAGGGCCCGAGCCGCGCACCGCGCCGTCGAGATGCAAGCGCTCGATGTGCGGCGAGACGACCATGGCCACGTAGATGGCGAGCGCGGTCGCGACGCCGAGGAACGACGCGCGCGCGAGGTCGACCTTGCCGATCGCGCGGGCGCGAACGATCGCGTGACCGGCTTCGGCGAGAAGCGCCACCACGGCGCAGGCGATCGCCACCGAGTCGAAGCGGCGGAACACGGCGGTCATCGAGTCGCCGCTGTACGGCGCGGGGACCATCCCGAAGACGAGCGGCGCGACGACGGCGCCGAGCGTCGCATACCCGCCGAGCCAGACCGCGACGGCGACGAGCGAGACGGCGTCGAGCGCGCGATCGACGAGCGCGCGCATCACACGTACATCCGCACGCCGTGCGAGACGTCGGTCGTGCCGATCTCCAGCGCCGCCGCGCGCGAGTGAACCGTGAACGGCGAGCGACCGCGCACTTCGATGTCGAGCTTCGCGCGCGCGAGCTTCGAGTTGAGGCAGTGCGTCGTCGGGCCGAGCGGGTTCTCGTAGAAGAGGCCGACGAAGTCGTCGGTCGAGGCCCACAGCTCGCCGCTCACGCGGACGAAGCGATCTTCCCCTTCGAACGACCAGTGGCGCGGCGTGACCTCGGCGCGGTTGGTGAGCCAGTTCGAGGTCGCGTTGAGATCGTAACGAACGCCGCGCCATCGCAGGCAGAGCAGCGTCATGAGCGGCGCCTGCAAAGGGCCGAGCTTCACGCGACCGCTGACCCCTTCGAACACGAGCTCATCGACGCGCGCGCCGTCGTCCGCTTCCCACACGTTGCAGTGTCCCCACGCATAGAGCGGCGCGTGGCACGGGCCCCAGTTGTGTCCGAGCAGGCCGGGCCAGCGATCGATGTTCCACGTCTCGCCGTTGACGACGAGCGCGCCGGTCGCGCGCAGATCGGGGAACGGCGAGACGAGCTTCGAGCTGGGGAACTTCGCTTCGTACATCCAGGCGTGCGGGAAGTGGACGAGCGGGAGGCCGTCGCTGGCGAGCGCGAGATCCCACTCGATGCTGCGGCCGCCGCTGTCGATGGCGCCGCGCGACTCGTGCGGGCGCATCGTCACGCCGCCGACCGAGACGTCGAGCGACGTGCGATCGAAGCGCGCCCGCTCGAAGGGCATGCTCGATTTGACCGCGACGTGACCGCGGTCGCCGTCGAAGGCGATGGCCCACGCCTCGGCGAGCGCGTGGCCCGGAGCACCGTTCGCGTGGTCGTCCGGTGCGGCGTAGATCGTGGTCTTCAGCCAGAGCGCGCGGCGCGAGTCGGGATCGTTCGCCTTGAGGAAGTAGCTCTCGACGTGGCCGCGCGGGTTGGCGCGCGCGAGGGGCGAATAGCGGACACCGACGAGCGAAGCGATCGATTGCATGCGTTGGCCCCTCAGGCTCCTCGCTCTTCGAGCTGGCGTTCTTCGAGCTGGCGTTCTTCGAGCTGCGACAAAGCGTCGATCACGAGCTGCGGATCGGCGACCTCGGTCTTCATCGACGCGATCTTGTCGCGCGCCTGAACGAGCCGGGCGCGACCGGCGGCGACGATGGCGGCGCTGCGCGTATCGGCGCGCGGCGAGTCGAGGTCGCGGACGATCTCGCTCGAGGCGCGCGCGTGCCCCATGCGAGCGAGCGCGATCTTCGCGTGCCACGCGCACGTGTCGCGCACGAGCGCGGCGAGCCCCCACGCGCGGCGTTCGAGATCGGGAATGGCTTCGCGTAGTCCGATGGCGCCCGCGAGCTCGACGCACTCGCGCTCGTCTTCTTTCTCCGCCAGCGACGCGCCGACCTTCCCGCCGCGCACGACCTCGAGGATGATCGCGCGCGCGCGCTCTTCCGACTCGCCGCCCGATTTCGCCACCAGGATCGCGGCGGCGAGCGCGACGTGCGGGACGTCGTTGTCGACGCGCGCGCGAGCTTCGGCGAGCACCTGCGCGCCGCACGTGGCGCGAGAGCGCGCGTCGATCCGCTCTTCGGCGACGCGGAGCGCGATGTAGCGAACCGCGTCGTCTTCGTCGGCGCAGGCGCGCGCGAGGGCGCGGTCGACGTCGCCGGCGTCGGTGGCGAGGCGCGCGTAGGCGATGACCGCCTGGTAGCGGACCTCGGGTCGCGCGTCATCGAGCGCGCGCGCGAGTCGCGGGACGGCGCGGAGATCGCCGATCTCGCCGAGCGCGTTGAGCGCCATCTGGCGGACGTGCACATCGGGGTCTTCGATGGCGACGAGGAGCGCGGGGAGCGCGGAGTCGGCCCGGAGATCGCCGAGCGCGACGGCGGCCGCAGAGCGAACACGCGGCGACTCGTCCTTGGTGAGCGCGGCGGTGGCGAGCGGGATGGCGCGCGCGCGAACGTCGTCAGAGGAGAGGGCGTGACGGACGAGGTCCGGGAGCGCCGAGGCGCGGGTCTCGGCGCGCGGCGACGCGAGGTCGCGGAGGGCGGCGTCGAGGGTGCGCGGGAGGGGCGGCGGGGCGAGCATTTCGCGGGTGCGGTCGTAGCACGGGAACGGGGTCGGGGTCGGGGTCGGGGTCGGGGTCGGGGTCGGGGTCGCGTTCGCGTTCGCGTTCGCGTTCGCGTTCGCGTTCGCGTTCGCGCCTACGTCGTCCCCTTCGCCTCGATCGCCCTCCCGGCCAGCAGCATCGCCGCGCTCGTCACGAACACGCACGCCGCCCCCACGAACAGCACGTGCGGCGCGCGGAGCATCGCGGCCACCCCTTGATCCATCACCGACCCCAGCGACACCCCGTCGTGCGGCCCCAGCCCGACGAACCCCAGCGCCGCTTCGCTCACCACGACCGCCGCCCCCTCCGCCCCCAGCTGCACCGCCGCCACACCGAGCACGTTCGGGAGCACGTGGCGCGCGAGCACCACCGCGCGGCTCGCGCCGAGCGCGCGCGCGGCATCGACGAACGCTTGATCGCGGAGCACGCGCGTCTGCACCAGCGACAACCGCGCGAACGGCGCCCACGCGGTCAGCACGAACACCGCGCCCATGTGCAGGCGCGTCGGCGTGCGAACCGCGGACAGGACGGCGAGCGCGAGGAGGAACGTCGGGAACGCTTGCAGCAGATCGCACGCCCGAAGCACGAAGCGCTCGAAGCGACCGCGCGCCAACGCGGATGCGGCGCCGAGCGGCGTGCCGATCGCGAAGCCGATGAGCGCGACCGAGATCGCCAGCGCGACGCCGCGCACTTCGGCGTTGGCGACGACCGCGAGGAGATTCACTCCCCCTTCCCCGCACCCGAGCGGGCGCGACGCGCTCGGGCCACACCACGCGCGCGCAGGATCGAGTCGCTCGGGCGAGCGCAAGATCAGCGCTGCGATCGACGCCACGACGGCGAGCGCCGCGAGCGGAGCCACGCGCATCACGCGCTTCACGCGCGCACCCGCGGATCGATCACCGCTTGCACGCCCGCCGCGATCGCCTGACTCGCGACGAAGAGCGCCCCCGCGGCGACGACGGCCCCTTCGAGCACCGGCAGATCGCGCGAGGCGTACGCCTCCAGGATCAGCGTCCCGAGCCCCGCGCGCTCGAAGAGTCGCTCCAGCACCACCGCGCCGCCGAGCAGCGCGCCGAGCTGCGTCGCCACCACCGTGACGATCGGACCGCTCGCCACCGGCAGCGCATGCCGAAGCCATACGCGCACGTTGCTCGCGCCCTTCGCCCGCGCGACGACCAGGAACGGCGCGCGCCCGAGATCGATCAGCGCCGCGCGACCGACGCGACCGACGTGCGCCGCCAGCGGGATGGAGAGGAGCGCGCTCGCGAAGAGGAGCCCCGCCACCCCCGCGTCGGGATCGCCCGGCAGCGGCACCAGTCGCAGGCACGCCGCGAGCGCGTACGTGATGACCGGCGCGAACGCGAGCAGCGGCATCGCCGACGTCGCCACCAGCGCGCGCTCGATCCACGCGCGCTGCCGCACCCGAAGCCACGGACCCACGGCCAGGAGCGCCGCCGCGATCCCGATCACCGCGCCCAGCGCGACGGCCACGCTCGCCAGCGCGCTCGTCGGCCCCAGCGACTCCACGACGCGCGCCATCGCCGAGACCCCCGGGCGTCGCAGCGACTCGCCGAGATCGAGCGTGACGAGCCCGCGCAGGAAGCGCGCGTACTGCGCGCCGAGCGGCAGATCCAGGTGCAGCGTGGCCCGCACGCGCGCCAGCTCCGTCGGGCTCGCGTCGTCGCCCAGCACCAGCGTCGCGGGATCGCCCGGCAAGAGGCGCAGCGCGAAGAACACGAGCGACGCCAGCAACCACACCACGACGAGCGCTTCGACGACGCGCGCGAGCGTTGCGGCGAGGGCGCGCGCGATCGCCTTCACCGGTTACTCCGAGGCCGCGTCCCCGCTGCCCGAGTCCGACGCGTCGACCGTCGCGTCCACTCCTGCGTCGCCTGCGTCGTGACCGCCGTCGACCGTCGCGTCGACACCCGCGTCGGTCGCTCCACCGTCGTTCTGGCCGGCATCGACCTCCGCCGGCAACGCCGCATCGATGTCGGGGAACGCCTGACAGACGGGCGCTTCGGCGTCGGGCTGGGTGGAGTACGTGTCACCGAACGGGTTGTCGTCGTTCGTCGGGACGCAGACCGGCTGGTTCTGGTTGTCGTCGAGGAGGATCGCGTTCCACGGCGCCTGCCGCGCGTCCTTGCACTCGTACCCCTCGCGGCAGTCCGAGTTGGTCGTGCAGCCGGCCATGCAGAAGCTCTTGCTCGTGCGCGACGGCTGGCGGTCGTTGTAGTCGCACCCCTGGACCTCGGGATGGAAGAGGTAGCAAGCGGCGAAGTCGGGGCAGCCGTTGGGCCCGCAGTTGTAGACGGTGCAGTAGCCGTTCGGGAGCGACGTGTCGCACTGGCGGTCGCCCTGCTGCGAGCAGTCGGTCGAGAGCACGCACTTGTCGCCGATCTTCGGCGTGCAAGCGGCAGAGGCCAGCGCGAACGCCACCACGAGCGCGCGCGGCGAAACGAGCGAGGCGAAGCTCGAAAATTGGAAGGGAAAGCGGCCGGACATCGCGAGCGGCGCGCAACCTAGCACAGCCCCCCGAGCAATCTGGAAGCAGTGTCCGCGTGGTGTTTGACGAATCGCGGTTCGGCTCCTATGTTTCGCGCCCCCGGAGACGCTCGAAACATCATGGCCACGTACATCACCGCGGACTGCATCAACTGCGGCGCCTGCGAACCCGAGTGCCCCAACGAGGCGATCAGCGAGGGCGACGAGATCTACGTCATCGACCCGGAGCTCTGCACCGAGTGCGTGGGCTTCTACGATCACGAGGCTTGTCAGGCCGTGTGCCCCGTCGAGTGCTGCTTGCCCGATCCGAAGCACACGGAAGACGAAGCGCTGCTCCTCGCGCGCGCCGTGAAGCTCCATCCGGACGACGGCGAGCTCCAGAAGCGCGCCACCGCGAACGACTACCCTTCCCGCTTCCGCAAGTAGGCGCCCGAGCGCGTCCATGCGCCGCTCGCATTTCTCTTCGCGTGGCGTAGCGCTCGTCACGGCGACGGCGTCGCTGGCGCTCGTCGGCTGCGCGGGAGGCGGTCCGCTGCTTCACCCGGCGCACACGCTGCCGAAGGGGGAAGTGCGGGTTGCCGGTGGCCTCAGCGCCAACGCGATCGGCGGCGGCGCGTCGTCGTCACTGACGGCCGCGAAGAACGAAGCGGCGAACGACGTGAGCGGCACCGTGCTGAACGACCCGACGTACGTGAAGGGGGCGCTCGTCGCCGCCGCGATCGGTCCGGGAATCGCGCCGTTCGTGGGGGCGCGCGTCGGCGTGGGGAGCGCGTTCGAAGCGGGGCTCTCGTACACGGGGCGCTCGGCGCGCGCGGACATTCGGCGCGCGTTCACGTTCGGCGAAGACAACGCCTGGGCCGTCTCGATCGGCATCGGCGGAAGCGCGGCGCTGTACGGGCGTCTTCAGGGAACGACGTTGCCGGGCGTGGACCTGAGCGACCTGCGGGGATGGGGCGCCGACGTTCCGTTGCTCATGGGCTACCGCAGCGCGGGCGACCTCTACATGGTGTGGTTCGGAGTCCGTGGCGGCTGGGAGCACGATCAGATCGCCGAAGTGACGAGCGAGCCGAAAGCCGTGACGATCGGTGTCCCGCCGATCGGGCTGACGGCGGACCGCGTGTGGGGCGGCGGCGTGCTCGGCGTGGCCACGGGGTTCCGCCACGTGCACGTGGCGCTCGAGATCGATGCCAACGCCGAGTACGTGACCGGCGAGTTCGGCGGCGCGCACGCGAGCGTCGTGGGTGCGGCAATCTCGCCGGCGACGGCGGTGTGGTTCGAGTTTTAGCGAGCGGTCACTTCGCAGCACCATCCCGCGATAGCCTCGATCGCGGAGGGGATGAAATGGCGGATCCAGGGCCGTACCGAGAGCACGCGCGAGAGCCGGAAGCTCGGGAGAAACAGTCGTCGAAGGCGCTTGGCTACGCGCTCGCCTCGATTGCCGTCGTTCCGATCAACTTCGTGGTCTTCCTCGTTGCCGCGGCGACGCGCGGTCGAGAAACCGCGACCGGATGGGACGCGCTCTTCGTCGCGCTGGTGCTCGTGCAATTGGTGTTTGGCTTTCTCGCGTGCTTCGCCCGGCCCAGAAACAACTGGGCGATCGGGTTCGGAATCTTGGGGATACTCGGCGCTCCGCTCGGCGCATTTGCGTGGTTCCTGTCTCATATCGATCTTGGCGGTTTGGGCGGCGCCTGGGGTCGCCCACTTCGCCTGCGCGGTCGCGTCCTCCATCCCGAACTTCGCGCCGGCTCCGACTGGACGCGCGGCGATCGGCCCGATGTGACGTCTCTCGACGCGCCCACGCGCGCCGCGCTCGAAGCGCTCTGGCTTCACGACGCGCAGAAGGAACACGCGAGCGTCCCCGCCCTCGCGCGCGTGAGCTGGCTGCTCGCGGCGGTCGGCGCGCCTGCCGATCTCGTCGAGGCCGTGCACGTGGCGGTGCTCGAAGAGATCGAGCACGCACGTCTCTGCTTCGCGCTCGCCGCGGGGTACGGCGGGCGATCGCACACCGTGGAGCCGATGCCCGAGCTCCTCGTCGGTGGGCTCGATCTCGGCGGCGATCCGCTCGTGCGCATCGCGGTCGAGAGCCTGAACGACGGCTGCTTGCTCGAGGACTTCAACGCCGACGTCGCGCGCGTCTGTGCGGGCGTGTGCCGCGACGCGGTCGTGCTCGGCGTGCTCGAGAAGATCACCCGCGAAGAGCGATCGCACGCGGAGCTGTCGTGGCGCCTGCTCGACTTTGCTCTCGAGCGCGGCGGGGTGCGCGTGGAGCGCGCGATCGAGAAAGCGCTCGCGGGTCTCGAACGGACGGCGCGCCCGACCGCGGCGTCGAGGGTGAACCGCGAGCTCAGCGCGCACGCGGACGAGATTGCGATGCGCGCACACGGGCGACTCGCGGATGCGGAGTGGGGCGCTCTCTGGAACGAGCGACTCGCGGAGACGCGACGGCGCGTGGAAGCGATGCTCGGGCGCGAGCGCGCTGCGGCCGTCGTCGATCGCGTCGCGTGAAAGGCCTAAGAGCAACCGTCGATCAAATGGATCGCGCCGGTGGACCGGTCGAGAGAGCCCCTCGAGCGATCGCCCGACGACGCCCTCGGTGCTCGGGAGGGGCTCCTGGGAGGTTGCGGTGGCCGGCCGAGAATGTGGCTTTGACGTGACCTCGATCGCCCCTCCCTGCGCTCCGAGACCGTCGCCGGGCTATGGGACACCAACACATCACGATCGCCGGGAGACAGGTGCGTGAGGGCACGCGACGTCATCGCCTCCGACGCACCTCGTCTGAACACTCGACCCCATCGCGAATCCACCGCCGGACCGCGCAAGATCACTCGACGCCCTTCGTTCGCATAGCCCGGCGTCGGCCTCGGAGCGCAGGGAGGGGCGATCAAGATCCGGTCAAAGCCACATTCTCGGCCGGCCACCACGACGTCACAGGAGCCCCTCCCGAGCACCGAGGGCGATGTCGGGCGATCCGCCAGCGGGTCTCTCCCTCTCTGCCTCGTTAGCCTAATCGAGGCTAGCGAGCGCCCCCAAGCACGGCCCGCGCGTTCGCTCTCCGCTGCGACTCCCACGACGCCTTCCGCATCAGCGTGCGGATCACGCGCCGCACGACCGGCTTCACGACGAGCCCGATGAGCGGGAGTTTGCCGCGGAAGGTGACGTTCCAGTGCACCATCGTGGAGGTGCCGCGCGCGTCGAGCGTGACCGTCGCGCGGTAGTCGCGGACCGGCGGGCCGCTGAGCACCGTGTAGACGAAGCGGCTCTTCGGCTCGAACTCGATCACCTGCTCGCGAATGACGATCGGCCCCTCGGAGAGGCGGCGGATCGACCCCACGCCGTTGATGTCGGGCGAGCCCTCGGCCTCGAGCTCCGCCGTCTTCACCGCGCCCCACTCCTGGTACGCGCGGTGATCGGTGAGCACGTCCCACACGATGTCGAGAGGGGCGTCGAAGCGGCGTTCGAGATCGAAGGTGGGCATTTGCTCGACGCAGAAGAGCATGACAGGCGCGCGGGCGTCGATGGAGGCCAACGGACGACGCCAGGGCGATGTCGACAGCGCCGGGAGACACTCGACAGTGCTGCGGCATCGTCGACAGTGCTGGGGGACTGCCGACAGTGCTGGGGGACTGTCGGCAGTGCTGGGGGACCGTCGACAGTGCTGCGGGACCGTCGACAGTGCTGCGGGACCGTCGACAGTGCTGGGGGAACGTCGACAGTGCTGGGACGCCGTCGACGGGGCAGAAGTCTTGGCGGTCGCGGTCGCGGTCGCGGTCGCGGTCGCGGTCGCGGTCGCGGTCGCGGTCGCGGTCGCGTTCGCGTTCGCGTTCGCGCTCGCGTCCCCCTCAGCGCTCCACCCCGATCGCCCCCGCCCCCAGCCACGCCAGCACCACCGCGATCGCCGCCTCCGACGCCGCCCGATGGTTCCTCTTCCACTCCTCCCTCGCCCGCCCCCCCACCACGTTCGCCACCCCCAGCGCCGCCGCGAACGGCACCCCCTCCGCCGCGCACGCCGCCGCCACCCCATACGCCTCGAGATGCTCCGCCTCGCACGCCGTCGCGCGCGACAGCATCGCCGCCGTCGCATCGTCCGTCGTCACCGCCAGCGTCGTCGCCACATCGACCCGCGTCCCTCCATGCGCCACGAGCCCCTCGGCGATCGCGCGATCGCTCGTCGCCTCCGTCGACATCGGCTCCGGGTACGCCGCCGCGCCGCGCGCGACCGCGCTGTCCGCGAGCACCACGCGACGCGCGATCGCCACGCCGCCCGTCACGAGCGCCGCCGCGCCCGCATACACGCCGCACGTCCCGACGAGCACCACCGCGCGCGGCTTCATCGCGCTGATGCGCGCCGCCGTCCCCGCCGCCGCCGTCGCCAGGCCGATGCCCACCGCTTTCGCTGCGACATCGAGTCCCCCAAACGGACGACGCAGCCCATCACCCAGCGTGGCGCGCAGCGGCGCGAGCTCCGGCGGAAACGCGGCGAGGATCAGGAGATCACACACGGTTCACACCCTAGCGAGGGTCGTGTGCTGCGTCATGCGGGACATCGCGTCGCTGCAAACGTCCGCTATCGAAGTGCTTGAACATGCATCCACTTACGCGCGCGGTTGCGACGCTCGACGACGCCGACTACGCTTAGAGGCCGATGCGTTCGTCGTCTCTTTTCCCCTCCTCCTCCTTCAGCGCCCTGTCCATCGGCGCCTTCGGCATGCTCGCGCTCGTGGGCTGCACGACGAACGTGGGCGCGACGGGCGAGCCGGCGAGCTCCGAGGTGAACGCGGCGGCGACGGGGATCGTGGTCGTCGAAGGGGCGAGCGCCAACGAAGGGAGCCGCTCGGAGGCGGTCGCCCGGTTCGTGCGCACGCGCGTGGGCGCGGTCGATGACGACGCGCTCCGGATGGCCGGCGCGACGGTCGACTTCCCGGCGGTGGGCGCGTGCGAGTCGCTCGCGGGGTTGCATGGCGCCCCGGGCGCGCGGGCGATCGCCCTCCTCGACGTCGGCGGCGTGATGCTGATGGCCGGCGACGCGATGACGACGCTCCAGGCGCGGCAGGTGCCGGACGTGGCCGACCTCGTGTCGGGCGTCGTGTACTCGGCGCGCGCCGACGAGCTTCCGTCGCGCGGCGCGTACGTGCTCCGCATCGACGGGTCGGCGGATCTCGACGTGCCGGCGTTCGTCGTGAGCGCGACGTCGCCCGGCGAGCCTGCGAACGTGCGCGTGGGGCGTGACGACGGTCGCGGCGCCGCCGTCGCGATCGCGGCCGGGGCGCACGGGACGATCGACGTGACCTGGGAAGCGGGCGCGGGCGACGACGCGATCTACATCGACGTCGCTGCGGCCACGGCTGCCCCGGTGACTCGCTGCCTCTTCGACGACTCGGGGCGCGCGGCGCTCCCGGTGTCGGCGCTGGGCGCGATCGAAGACGGGACCCTCGCCGTGCACCGCTTGCACCGCGAGGCGTTTCACGCGCGGGGCGTGGAGCCGGGCGAAGTGCGGTTCGACTTCGCGCGCGTCGTGGCGTTCACGCGCCGCTGAACGCATGCGGGCAAACCGCGAAACACAGGTCGCGAGCACGGTAGCCGCCGGTCTCGCGCTCGCCTCCGGGATCGCTCTCGCCGATCCGCCGAAGCCCGCGTCGCATCCGCCGCGCCCCTCCCCGTCCGCGTACCACTCGTGGGTCTCGAAATGGCACGCGCCCGATCCCAACGGACGCGCGCCGCTCGACGGGCACGGGCGCGCGAAGCTGGTGCTCGTCTCGCTCAACACGAGCGATCGCACCGAGCTCGAAGCGGCGAGCGATCGCGGAGGGTTCTCGGCGAGCGATCTCGATCGCGCGGCGTTCGTCCTGCGCGAGCCGTCGAGCGGTCACGAGCACCCAGTGGAGCCGCGCGTCGTCGATCTCGCGTACCGCATCCAGACGCACTTCGACGCGCAAGAGATCCGCGTCATCAGCGCGTACCGGACGCCGCACGCGCGCAACGCCTCGAACCACGGGCGCGGCCGCGCGATCGATCTCGTGGTGCCGGGCGTCCCCGACGCCGACGTGGCGGACTTCGCGCGCGAGCTGGGATTCGTCGGAGTCGGCATCTATCCGACGAGCGGCTTCGTGCACGTCGACGTGCGCGACCGCAGCTACTTCTGGGTCGACTCCAGCTCACCCGGCCGGCGCGATCGCGAGCGGGCGATCCTCGGCAAGCTGGCGAGCAAGAACGACGAAGCGGCCACGGCGCGCGGCGAGCGGAAGGTGTCGCCGCTGGAGATGGCCATCGACGTCGACGCGGCGATCCGCGCGCGCACCGAGAGCGACGCGGCTCACGATCGTGGCGAGGAGGAAGACGAGGACGCGCATTCCCCGTTGAGCGGCCCGTTGAGCGGCAACGATGGACGATGACGTCGCCAGGCTCGCGCGCGAAGAGCGCCTGACGGAGGCCGCGGAGCTGGCCTCGAGCCGAGGCGACGCGCGGACGGCGTGCGATCTGTTCGAGCGGGCGTGCGTGTGGGGTCGCGCGTCGGAGGAAGCGGCGAAGACGGGGGACGCGGCGCGCGCGCTCTTGCTGGCGGTGCTGGGCGGCGACGAGGCGCGGGCGACGGCGTGGCTCACGCGCGCGGCGCAGTCGAAGAGCGCGACCGATGCGGCGCACGGAACGCTCGTGACGCGCGGCGAGCACGCCTGGGACGCGCGGCTGCTCGAGGCGGCGAATCGGATCGTGGACGCGGCGCATGCCTGGGAGCGCGCGGGAGACGCGGTGCGCGCGGCCTCGCTGCTGGAGCGATCGGGCGACGTGATCGGCGCGGCGCGCGCGCTAGAGTCGGCCGCGCGGCGTGAGCCCAGGAACGCGGAGGTTTCGCTCGCGCTGGGCGATCTGCTCCTCCGCTTCGGCAAGACGGAAGAAGCGGTGCGCGCGCTGCAACGGATCGACGCCGACGCGCCGGCGCGACGACGCGCGCTGACGCTGCTCACGCGCGCGTTCGAGACGCTGGGCCTCGCGCGCGCGAAGGTCGATGCCGACGCGGAGCTGACCGCGCTCGGCGGCGCGGTGATGGAACCGGTGTCGCCGGTGGCGACGATCGCCGAGGGGGCGCCCGTTCGCGCGCGGCTCTTCGGACGGTACGAAGTGCTCCGCGAGGTGGCGTCGTCCGCGTCGGCGCGCGTCGTCGAGTGCACCGACGCGGTTCGCGGCGAGCACGTCGCGGTGAAGATCTTCGCCGGCTACGATCTCCGCTCACGCGGCGGCCCGCAGCACGACGCGCGCGGCGCAGGACGCGACGCGCTGGCGCGCTTCGAGCGCGAAGTGAAGGTCCTCGCGCTCCTCTCGCATCCGAACGTGGTGCCGTTGCGCGACTACGTGGCCGAAGGTCCGGCGATCGTGCTGGCGTGGATGAGCGGCGGAACGCTCGCCTCTCGCCTGATCGACGGCCCGCTCACTCCGGCGCGCGCCAGCGAGATCGCGTGCGCGGTGCTCGGAGCGCTCGGCGAGGCGCATCGCCTGGGGGTGATTCATCGCGACGTGAAGCCGGCGAACGTCCTCTTCGACGAAGCGGGCGTGGCGCGGCTCGGCGACTTCGGCGTGGCGCACCTCGGCGATCTCTCGGCCACGGCCACGGCCGGCGTCATCGGGACGCTCGCGTACATGAGCCCGGAGCAGCGCGAAGGGCGACCGGCGACCGTGCAGAGCGACGTCTTCGCGGTCGGCGCGATGCTGTTCGAGATGCTCACCGGCGAGCGGCTTCGATCGACCGACGACGTGACCGCGCGTCCGAGCGGCGCGCATCGCGATCTCGACGCGCGTCACGACGAGGCGGTCCTTCGCATGGTCGCGCGGGAGCCCGCCGCGCGCCCGATCGACGCCTTCGCCGCGCGTCGCCTGCTCCTCGCGCTCCCGTGGCCCGACGCCATCGAGCCCGCCGCGCCGCGCGTGAAGCCGAGCGCCAGGAGCGATCACCCGCAAGCAGGCCGCGCCGATCTCCTCCCCGACGGCACCGGCTTCGATCGCTGGATCGCGCGCCGCTTCGAGCACGTGCCGCTCGACGAGCGCTCGCTCGCGCGCGCCTCGGCCTTCGCCTGCGCGCCCCACCCCGCGCTCCAGACGATCTTGCGCGTCGATCGCGACACCTCGCGCATCTGGCTGGAGCACCTCGCGGGTCGCGCGCTCGACGGTCCGCTCACGCGCGCGCAGGCCGCGTCGCTGGAGCTTGCGCTCACGGCGCTTCACGCCGCCGGCATCGCGCACGGGCACGTCGATCGTGAGCACGTCACGATCGACGCGAACGACGTCGCGGTCCTCCGCTTCGCGCCGTCCTGCGACGCGACGTCGACCGTCGATCGCGATCGCCTCGCGCTGGCGCGGCTCGCGAGCCCGTCGCCGTGAGGCTCTACGGGGCCGAGGCGTCGGCGCGCTTCTGCGGCTCGTCTTCCACGATCGTGTAGCGAAGCTCGCGCGGCTGACCTTCGCGCTCGTAGGCGATCCGCACTTCGCTCGCGATGCCGAGCGCCTTGAACGCTTCGAGCGCTTCTTCGGGGTGCTCGATCGGCATCCCGTTCACGCTCGTCACCACGTCGCCCGGACGAAGATCGACGCCGGTCCAGAACCCCGGGTCCGACAGCGTCGCCACGCGGAAGCCGTGGAAGCGCCCGTCCTTCATGACCGGCTGATCCTCGAGCGTCACCTTCTGCAGGAAGAGCCCGAGCCCGCCGCCCAGCACGCGCATGACGGCCGTGCGTCGCACCGCGTGCTCCGGCATCGGCGCCGTCGCCGACTGCGTCTGAACGGGCGCGGGCTGTTGCGAGACGGGCGTGCTCGCGGTCTTCGTCACGGCGGCGCCGCCGCACGCGATGACCGACGAAACGAGCCCCAGAACGATGGCGGAACGCATCATGTCCCCCACCCTGCGACGATCGCGCGATCCGCGCAAGTTTACGTCGATTCGGTGAATGCGCGGGTGTACGCGGCGTAGATCCGCTCGTGCACTTCGTCGATCGTCCCGCCGGCATCGACCAGCGTGATGCGGTCCTTCGGCAAGTGCTTCGCGAGGTCGCGGTAGAAGACGGCGAGCGCGCGCTGCACCTCGTTCTGCTCGTACATCTGCGCCGGCTCGCCCCGCTGGTCGCGACGGCGCGAGGCCTCTTCGAAGTTCACGTCGAGCACGATGGTGAGGTCGGGGCGCGCGCAGAACTTGTTGAGCGCGCGGATCCACTCCACGGCGTCGCTCCCGCCGCGGCCGCTCGACACGCTCTGGTACGCGAGGCTCGAGGCGTCGTAGCGATCCGAGATCGTCGTGCCGCCCAGGTTGAGCCACGGCTCGATCTCGGCCTCGACGTGGTCCATGCGGTCGGCCGCGAAGAGCAGCGCCATCGTGGCCCAGTTCGGCGCCCGCCCGCCGGGGACGATCACGCGCCCGGTGAGCACCTGGCGAACGAGCGTGCCGATGGGGCCGTCGCTCGGCTCGCGCGTGGTGCGCACCGAGAGCTTTTGACCGCGAAGCCTCTCGGCCAGTCGCGCGACGTGCGTCGTCGTCCCGGAGCCGTCGATCCCTTCGAGCACCACGAATTTTCCGCGCTTGTCCGCCATGGGACGTCTTCGATAGCGCAGCACGCGCGGCTCGTCACCAGGCGACGGCGCGGAAAGCGGAAAGCGCGGGAACGCTAGCGAACCGGCGACGGATCCTCGCCCAGGACCACGTTGTCGATCAGCCGCGTGGCCCCGATCCGGCAGGCGATGGCGACGAGCGCGCGGCTGCCGACCTTCGTTCCATCGGCGAACGGCACGAGCGAGTCCGCGTCGGTCACGTCGACGTAGTCGATCGAGTCGGCCCCCTTCTCGACCGCCGCGTGCGCCGCGCGCCTCAAGGTCGACGCGTCGCGCTCACCGGCCGCGAACGCACGCCACGCCGCATCGAGCCCGCGCGAGAGCGCCAGCGCGCGCTGGCGATCGGGCGGCGACAGGTACGCGTTGCGTGAGCTCATCGCCAGCCCGTCTTTCTCGCGCACGATGGCGTGCCCCACGATCTCCACCGGCAAGAAAAGATCGACCGCGACGCGCCTCAGGATCGCGAGCTGCTGGTAGTCCTTCTTCCCGAACACCGCGACCGACGGACCGACGAGCGCGAAGAGCTTCGTCACGACGGTCGCGACCCCCTCGAAATGCCCCGGCCGAAACGGCCCGCACAACGACGCCGCCAGCGCTCCCACGTGCACGCGCGTCTGCTCCCCCTTCGGGTACATCGCCGTCGCGTCGGGGGTGAAGACGAGGTCGGCGCCGGCGCGGGCGAGCTTGGCCACGTCGCCGTCGAGGTCGCGCGGGTAGCGCGAGAAGTCTTCGTTCGGTCCGAACTGCGTGGGGTTCACGAAGATCGAGACGGCGACGAGGAGAGCGCGACGCTTCGCTTCGGTGACGAGCGCGAGGTGCCCGGCGTGAAGCGCGCCCATCGTCGGGACGAAGCCGATCGGGCGCGCGGTCTTGAGGCGCGCGTCGTCGCATGCAGCGCGGAATTCGATGGGCGATGGAACGATTCGCGGGGTCACGCGCCTATGGTACACGTTCGCGTCATGGGGCCGACGGCGCGCGCGCTTTTCGTCGCGACGTCGATCGCTCTCTTCGCGTCGCACGCGCGCGCCGCCGATGCGCCGCACGCCACGCCGCCGACGCCGACGCAGATCCAGGCCGCGCGCGATCTGTTCGCCTCGGCGACGAAGGACGAAGAGGCGCAGCGCTGGGCCGACGCGCTCGAGAAGCTCCACCGCGTCGCCGACGTGAAGCTCACGGCCGGCGTCCGCTACCACACGGCCTTCTGCGAGGAGAAGCTCGGCCAGAGCGCGACGGCGCTCGCGCACTACACCGAAGCGCACGAGGCCGCGGAGCGCGAGCACAACAACGACGTGCTGGAGCTCTTGAAGCCGCCGTTCATCGCCGACCTGCGCGCCCGCGTCCCGACGCTCACGATCGAAGTGCCGCCCGACGCCAAAGGGGCGGAGGTGACGCTCGACGGGCACGCGCATCCGCGCGGCTTGTGGAGCGTGGCGGTGGCGATCGATCCGGGGACGCACCGCATCGAGGCGCACGCGCCGGAGCGCGAGCCGTTCGCGCGCGAGCTCACGCTGCGGGAGCGTGAAGTGACGGTGCTCGACGTGTCACTCCCGCCGATCGCGAAGCCCGTGGTGGCGCCCGTGCCCGCGCCGATCGCGACGAAGCCGGCGACACCGAAGCCGCCCACTGACGATGAAGCTGCGCGCCCGCGGACGAGCGAGCCCACGAGGAGCGCGGCGTCGAAGCGCCCGATCGCTGCCGCGGTGGGCGCGACGGCGGGCGCGGCGCTCCTCGTGGGGGCCGGCGTCGGGGCGTTCGTGATCGCTGGGAACGCGCAGTCGAGCGGCGCGAGTCAGTGCGCGTCGCGCGCGGTCAGCTGCGACGATCTGCGGACGCCGGTTCGCGCGTGGGATGCCGCGGCGCTCGGCGCGTGGATCGGCGCGGCGGCGCTGGCGACGACGGCGGTGATTCTGTGGACGCTCCCTGCGAAGACCGAGACCGCAGGCACGGTTCACGTCACGGCAAGCGGCGCGTCGCTCCGCCTCGAAGGGACCTTCTGATGCGCGCGCGCGTGGTCGCCCACGGCGTGCTCGCGTTTGCGGTCGCCGCGTCGCTCGTGGCGTGCATCGACCTGTTCCACGGGACCGATTTCGAATCGGCGTGCGACGTCGACGCGGCGGCGTGCGAAGCGGTCGACGCCAACATGATCGACGTCGCGATCCCGCCCGTGCAGGACGCCGGCTCCGATGGGCCGACCGACTTCTGCCTCTGGAACGGCGCCACGGCCGCCGTGAACGCCGCGCATGCGTGCACGTGGCTAGGGGCATGCGAAGGCGCGTTCGGCGACAACGCCTTCGGCCCGTGCATGGTCCATGCGGTGCTGGCCTACGACTGCAACGCGAACCCGAACCGCCCGCTCGTCGTCGGCAGCGCGGCGCACGCCTACTGGGACTGCCTCGCGCGAACGACGTCGTGCACCGACGTCGACCGGTGTCTGCAGCCGACGGGCAAGCACGCCATCTGCGCCGACGACGACGCCGGCTACATCGCGTGCGATCCCGAAGAAGGCGCGCTCGTCGCGTGCGCCGCCAACCTCGCGAACGGGAGCGCCCCGACGGGTCTCGAGAGCTGCGTCGCGCTCGGGCAGACGTGCTCCGCCACGGGAGCGGCCGCGTGCGGCGGAACGGGGACGTGCACCGCGGCGAACGCGGGCACGGTGACCTGTGACCCCAGCACCAAGGCGCTCCGTGACTGCGATCCTGACGGAGGCTCGATCGACTACGGCATCGACTGCACCAGCACCGGAAGTGGCAAGTGCGGGACGAGCGGCACCGCCTGCGGTGCGATCGCCGACAGCGGCTGTCTCGTGACCACGGACGTCCTCTGCACGAACGACGGTCATGCCACCGGCTGCCCCTCGGGTGCCCCGGAAGACGTGAATTGCAACGCTGTCCTCGGCCAACCGAGCGGAACGTCCTCGACGTGCGATCCGAACGCGCCCGGTCGCGCGTGGGACGTCTCACGCGCGTGCAGCGTGGGCCCCTCCTGCGCCCAGTCGGGCGACTCGTGCAGCGGCACCGTGTTGAGCACGTGCACGCGCGGAGCGCCGCTCGTCTACGACTGCAAGAGCCAAGGCTTCACGTCGTGCGCGACGGTCACCTACCCCGGCGACTCCGCGCCGCACGCGCACTGCGCGAACGACGCGGGAACGAACTAGCGGAGCGACGCTTCGAGCTGCGCCTTGGCAAGAGCATCCGCCGCCGACGCGCTCTCCACGTCGTCGTCCGTCGCCTTGGCGAACTTCGCGGCGGACGCCGCCTTCGGAGCCGGCGCGGCCTTCGCGACGCGCTCTTCCTTGTCCTTCGCCGGCGCGGCGTGAACCACGGGGCGCGCCTGGTGGTGAACGGCCGGAGCCGCGTACGCGACCGGGGCCGGGCGGGGCGGCATCGGCGTCGCCGTCGCCGACTGCGCATCCCACGCGACCTTCGTGGCTTCGGCCGTCGTGTCGGCGAGCAGCGTGTCGGCCGAGGCGACCACGTTCGTGTGCGTCTCCTGCGCCTTCGTCTGGAGGCTCGACGTCATCGATCCCGACGCGGCCGCGTGGCCACCGGACGGATCGACGAACGATGCCGCCGCATCGATCAACGTGTCGGCATCTCCACGCGCGACGACCGCCGTGACGAGACCGACGAACACGCCCATCGCCACCAGTGCCGCGGCCCACGAGATCGTCGGGCGAGCCGCGACGATGCGCGTGCGCGCCGTGATGACCGTCGCCGGAATGTCGATCCGCGGATCGCTCTTGCGCGCATCGGCCGCGAGCGACGGGACCGGCTGCGGCTTCAACGCCGCGCGTGCATGCTTGCCGGCGAGCGCAGCGCGCTCGACCGCGGGGCCAGCGGCCGGGCGATTCGAGCGCGGCGGACCGGCGACCGGCGAGATCGACGGCGGCGGCGAGCTCGGCTTGATGAACTGGCGCGTCGGCGGCTCTTCGAGCATCGCCTTCGGCGGGTTCGTCGAGATCCGCTTCGGCATCGGAACCGGCGTCACCGGACCCGCGCCCGGCCGGACGCTGAACGTCATCCCCTTGCGCGGGAGCAGCGTCGTCATCTCCTCGTCGGAGGCCGAACGCGCGAAGACGCGCGGGCGCTCGGACGGGGCCGGGAACGCGCTTCCGCGCTTCGCACCGGGCGACTTCACGATCTCGATGTCGCCGGTGTTGATCAGCTCCGAGGCTTCTTCTGAACGGGCGGAGCGCTTGGTGAAGGGGAGCACGTTTCCTCCTGCAGATTGAGTACGCCGACCCTTAGTGCACTCGGTGGGCCAACGCCCCGTCTCGTCCGCCCAGCGCGGAACGAAAGGAAATGCCGCAGACGTCGTGTCACGCGGATGAAAAAACCTCCCACCCGCGTTCCCCTGATGGGCAATCCCTGGGGGTCACGTGATCCAGTTGAGGGCATGTAGGTGCATAGGCTGGGCCGTTGAGCGGCGGCACGTCGGATGGTTCCGCGGCGGGCTCCGTCGAACGACCGATACACTCCTTGCGGGGTCGCATTCGAAGTCGAGGGGTTCGCGATGGCGATGCGGCCGATGCGAGAGGAGGCACGACTGAACGCCACGCGCACGCCGGGCTTCGCGACGCTGTTCCGCCGATGGGCGTCGCGCGTGAGGCGAAGGCTCGCGTTGCGGCGCGCCATGAGCGGGCTCGCGGTCGGACTCGCGATCGCGATCGTCCCGGCGGGCATCGCGTGGAAGGTGCGACGTGGTGAGCTTCGCTCGTACGCGGCGCTCCTTGGCGTCGCAGGAGTGATGGGCGGGCTCGTGGTGGCACGCCGCAAGCGATGGAGCGACGGCGAGGTCGCGCTCTTCCTCGACGCGCGCTTCGACTCGAACGAGACGATCGCGACGGCGCTCGAAGTCGAGGGCGCGAACGAGGGCGCGGCCGGCGCGATGATCGTCACGCGCGCGTCGAGCGTGCTCGCGGGCAGCGACGCGGCGCGCGCGCGGACGCGACTCCTGGAGCCGGTGCAAGCGCTGGCGCCGATCGCGATCGCCGCGCTCGTCATGATCGCGCGACTACCGCTCCCCGCGACGGCGGCACATGCGGAGACCCCCGGCGCGGCGCGCGTGACGATCGCGCAGGCCGCGGGGCTCGAGAAGATCGCGAAGCTGGCGCGCGTCGATGCGCGCGACGACGAGCAGCGCGAACGACTCGCGAAGATCGCGCGCGACGCGGCGGCATTGCGCGAGCAGCTCCGCGTGGGGCTCGAGAAGCGCGACGCGCAGGATCGGATCGCGCGGCTCCGCGAGGCGATCGATCGCGAACGGCTCTCTCTCGGTGACGGCGAGAAGCGCGCGGGGCTGGAGAGCGCAGTGTCGCAGCTCGAACGAACGGCGCCGACGCGCGCCGCGGCGCGTGCGCTCGGCGATCACGATCTGCAATCGATGGACGCGGAGATGGAGCGCGTGGCGAGCTCGCGCGAGAAGCGCGATCGTGCGCTGGCTGACGAAGCGCTGAAGGACGCGGCCGACGCGGCGAGGCGAGCCGGAGCATCGGACGTGGCCGCGGCGCTGGAGAACGAGCGCTCGCTGCTGACGAAGCGTGCGGCGCGGGCCGATGCGCTGCGTGATCTGGCGGCGGCGTTGAAGAACGCGGGCGCTTCGAGCGAGAGCGCGGAGCGCGCGCTCGACTCGCTCGATCGCGAGGGGTCGGATGACTCTGCGCGTGCGCTCGCAAAGGCGCTGGCGGAGGCGTGGAGCAAGCTGACGCCAGAGGAGCAGAAGAAGATCGCGGAGAAGATGGCGAAGAGCGCGAAGCAGCGACACGCGGCGAGCGCGAACGGCGCGTCGAGACCGCCCGACGCGAAAGAGATCGAAGACGAGCTGCGCGCGATGGCGAACGACGACTCGTCGAGCGACGAAGCGGAGCGCGAAGGGGCGCTCGACGGCGCGGGCCAAGGGGCGAGTGAGACGCAGGCGGCGATCGATGGGTCGGGGTCGGGGTCGGGGTCGGGGTCGGGGTCGGGGAACGGCAACGGCAACGGCAACGGCGGGACCGCGAACGGTGATGGGACGGGCGCGGGCGGATCGCACGATTTCGGGACCGGTGCGCATCGTGGGAGGACCGATCGCGTCGCGGGCGACACGCTGAAGAGTCGCGCGCATGCGGCGATGAACGCAGCGAACGCGATGCCCGGATCGGTGACCACCTTCGCGCCCGGACGCGCCGGTGACGTCGCGACCGCGCTCTCGACCGGCGACCTTCGCGCAGCGGCGCCCAGCCAGATCGACGGAGTCGACAAGAGCGACGTGCCCGAGGAATACCGCGAGCACGTTCGGCAGTACTTCAACCCGGACGGCGCGTCCGCGCCACGCGCGGCGCGGTCTGCACCAGGAGACACGACCCGATGACGCACGACGATTTCGAATCACGGCTCCGCGCGGCGGCCGACTCGGTGGGCAAGCTCCGGGCGGCGATCGCGAAGGTGATCGTGGGGCAGCACGCGGTCGTCGATCAAGTGATGTGGGCGCTCGTCGCCGGAGGTCACGTGCTCCTCGAAGGGGCGCCGGGGCTCGGCAAGACGTTGCTCGTGAGGACGATCTCCGAGTGCCTCGACCTCCGCTTCTCGCGCATCCAGTTCACCCCCGACCTGATGCCGAGCGACGTCGTGGGGACGAACGTGCTCGTGATGGACGCGACGCAGCGCGCGGCGCACGGAGCCTTCGCGCTCACGAAGGGGCCCATTTTTGGACAGATCGTGCTGGCCGACGAGATCAACCGCGCGACACCCAAGACGCAGAGCGCGCTCCTCGAAGCGATGGCCGAGCACGCGGTCACGATCGCCGGCACGCGCCACGCGCTCGACGAGCCGTTCTTCGTGCTCGCCACCGAGAACCCGATCGAGATGGAGGGGACGTACCCGCTCCCCGAGGCGCAGCTCGATCGCTTCCTCTTGAAGATCGTCGTCCCCAACCCGAGCGAAGACGAGCTGTGCGAAGTGCTCGCGCGAACGACGGGGCGCGCGCTCGAGGCTCCGCCGCGCGTGATGGGGCAGCGCGATGTGATGGGGCTGCGATCGATGTGCCGCGACGTGGCCATAGCCGAGCCCGTGGCGCGGTACGCCGCGCGGCTCGTGCGCGCGAGCGATCCGAACGATAAAGGAGCGCCGGATCTCGCCAAGCGCGGGCTCCGCTTCGGGGCGGGGGTTCGAGGCGCGCAGTCGCTGGTGCTGGCGGCGAAGGCAGTGGCGCTGTGCGAAGGGCGCGTGCACGTGTCGTTCGCCGACGTGGCGAAGGTGGCCAAGCCCGCGCTGCGGCATCGGTTGATCCGGTCGTTCGAAGGAGAGGCCGACGGCATCGAGGCGGACGCGATCGTCGATGCGCTGCTCGCGTCGGTGAGCGCGCGCCCGGCGAACGTCGACGCCGAGGGGAGAGCGTGAGGGGCGCGCGCGTCGCCGCCGCCGTCGTCGCCGTGAGCGTCGGGATCGGCGCGCGCGCGGACGCCGCGCCGCCGAGCGATCCGGTGACGACGTTGTCGTTCGTCGCCGCGCCGATCTTCGGCGCCGAGGCCGCGACCGGGATCGGATGGAACGAAGTGGTCGCGCGCGTCGACAACGCCGGCGAGACCGCGCAGCGCGGCGTGCTCGAGCTGGCGATGACGCAGTCGTGGTCGTCGAGCGAGCCGGAGATCGCCGCGCGCGCACCGTTCGCCGTCCCCGCCGGTCACAGCGCGATCGTCGCCATCCCCACGCACGGCTTCGCCTACTACGCGCCGCAGATGACGCTCACGGCGAAGACGCTCGAGGGGCGCACGATCCAGACCGTGACCGTCCCCTTCAACGGATCGACCGCGCCGCTCCTCGTCGAGGTCGAAGAGACCGCGCGCCTCTCCTATGCGCTCCGCGGATGGCCGATCGACACGACGTGGGTCTCGGGCCCGACGCCGGTCGGGAACAACGCGCTCACCGTCGGCGCGCCAGGCTTCGATCGCGCCACCGGCGATCCGATCCTCCCCGAGCACGCGAGCGGGTACGAAGCGGCGACGGTCGTGCTCATTCGATCGAACCGCCTCGTGAACCTCGATGACGCGAAGCGCGACGCGCTCGTGGGATGGGTGAACGCCGGCGGCACGCTCGCCATCGTTCCGGCGCGCCCCGAGGATCTCCGCTCGCCGGTGGTGACCTCGCTCATCGGAGGCGACGCGAGCGCCGCGCTCCCTCCGGGGCGCTTGCTCCTCCTGCCGGCGTACGAGAAGCCCGCCGCGTCGACGCTCGGCGCCGGTCTATCGCCACCGACGACGAAGACGAAACCGAAATCGGTGCACGGCGACGAGGACGAGTCGCGCGTGGTGAGCATCGGGCCGTCGGTCGAGGTGCGCGATCACCTGAGCGGCTACGCCGGTGGCGATCTCCGCCCGAGCGACTATGGCGCCACGGCGCCGTGCGGGCTCGGTGAAGTGCACCTGCTCGCGTTCGATCCCACGGCGCCGCAGGCCGCGGTCGATCCGTGGGTCGAGACGCGCATGGTCGACCTCGTGGCGCACGCCTGGGATCGCCGCGCGCGGGTCGCCCTCCCGCTCGGCGGCGGCGATCGCGCCATGGGGCGCATGGATTCGGTGCGACGCGCGCTCGATCCCAACGAGAGCTTTCGCGTCGGCCTCGGCGTGAGCGCGCTCATCCTCGTTCTGTATTCGATCGTCGTCGGCCCGGTCGTCTTCGCCCGCGCGGCCAAGCGCGGCAAGCCCCTCTCGCCGCTGGCGTGGGTGCCGGCGTGGAGCGCCGCGGCGTTCGCGGCGATCGTCGTCGTGGGGCTGGCCGAGAAAGGGTGGCGTGGGCGCGCGCGACACCTGACGCTCCTCGAGGCGGGCTCGGGATCGTCGCGCGCGGCGATGCGGAGCTACCGCGGGTTCTTCGCCAGCGAGACGCAGTCGCTGTCGATCGCGCCGCTGCAGCACGCCTCGGTCCTCGAGGTCGCGTCGACCGAAGGGATGATGCAGCGGACGAGCTACGGCGCGCTCCGGATCGATCGCGACGGCGTGACGCTCTCCGATCTCACGTCGCTTCCGTGGCAAACGGTAGTCGTGCGCGAAGACGGCCTCGCCGATCTCAAGGAGGGCATCGCGCTCGTCGCTTCGCCGAGCGGCAGCGTCGACATCGTCAACGGAAGCGGTCACGCCTTGAAGGATGTGATCGTCCGCGGCGCGCACGACGGCGCGTACTTCCCGCTCATCGCCGAGGGGGCGCGCGTCCCGCTCTCCAGTGGTCGCCCGGTGTTCTCGATCGGCGGCACGGCGACGACGGCGGGATTGCGAAGCGTTCACAACCTGGGCACGTCGAGCTTCCCGTCCGCGCTCGGTCCCGAAGGCAAGCGGATCGCCGAAGGGTGGGCGCCGCTCGAAGCGGCCGCGGGCGAATCGATCGACTGGTGGCCCGACGACACGCCGGTGCTCGTCGCCGAGATCGTGGCGAAGTCTCGCGCGCTCGCCGACTCGGGGCTCATGCTCGAGAGCGAGCGCGTGTTCATTCGCGTCGTAGGGACCGCGGAGGTGAAGCCGTGAGCGCAGAGGTCATTCAGCCCGCGATCCGCGTTCGTCACCTGTGGCACCGCTTCGGCCGCTTCGACGTGCTGCGCGACGTCAGCTTCGACGTTCACCACGGCGAGATCTTCGGTTTCATCGGGCCGAACGGCGCCGGGAAGACCACCGCGATCCGCATCCTGGCCACGCTCCTCGAGCCGCTCGCCGGCCGCGTCGAGGTCGACGGGCACGACGTCACGATCGATCCGGACAAGGTCCGCAAGATCATCGGCTACATGCCCGATCACGCCGGCGTCTACGAGCGCGTGACGGTGCGCGAGTACCTCGAGTTCTTCGCCGACGCTTACCGGGTGCCGACGGCGGGGACGACGTACGCCGTGGTCGACGCGGTGATGGAGCTCACCGATCTCAAGAAGCTCGGCGACAAGCTCGTGGCCACGATGAGCAAAGGGATGAAGCAGCGCCTCCAGCTCGCGCGCACGCTGCTCCACGATCCGAAGGTGCTCATCATGGACGAGCCGGCGAGCGACCTCGATCCGCGCGCGCGCATCGAGATCCGCGATTTGCTCCTCGAGCTGCGGGACATGGGGAAGACGATCTTCCTCTCCAGTCACATCCTCACCGAGCTCGCCGACATCTGCTCGTCGGTCGCTATCCTCGAGCGCGGGCAGCTCATCGTCGCCGGGCCTCTGCACGACATCGCGCGCCAGCTGGAGAACCACACCCGCGCGCACCCGAACGAGCCTATGCCTCCGCAGCCGCTCTCGACGCGCACGCCGGCCCACCCGCCCGTCGCCCTGGAGCCGCAGACGCGGAGCGCGAAGATCAAGGTGCTCGCGCCGTCCGAGTCGGTGGCGCTGGCGCTGGCCGGACTCCCGGGCGTGAAGCGCGTGACGCCCGCGCCGGGCGGCGTCGCGATCGTGGCGTACGTGGGGGACGATCGCGCGCTCGCGGAGATCGTGCGCGTCGTGGTGATGGCGGGGATCCCGGTGGCTGGCGTCGAGCCGGAGCGAAACGAGCTGGAGCGAATCTTCCTCGAAGCGACGCGCGGAGAGATCCAATGAGCGACGCTCTCGTTCCGGTCGCGTCGGGCTCGCCGGCGGTCTCGCCGTCCTCTCCGCCGTCGTCCGATCGCGCGCCGCGGAGCATTCATCCGCCGCGCGATCCGAGCGCACCGCCGCCGGCCGCGGGCCTTCGCGGAGTGTGGTCGCGCGTGACGCGCGAGCCGAACGCGATCTGGATGCGCGAGATGCGGCAATCCGCGCGCCTCGCGCGAACACCGTGGATCCTCTTCACGCTCGTCCTCGTGCTCACGCTGGTCCTCTCGAGCATCGGCGGCCTGACGGCGTCGTCGGGCACCAGCCCCGCGGAGCTCGGCGGCGCGCTCTTTCAGATCTTCTTCGGCCTGGCGTACTTCGTCGTCGTCCTCGTGGGGCCGACGGTCGCCGCCAACGGGATCGCCGCCGAGCGCGAAGGGCGCACATGGGAAGCGGTGCTGCTGACGGGCATGACGCCGAAGGAGATCGCGCGCGGGAAGTTCCTCGCGGCGTACACCACGATGGCGATCTACCTCGTCGCCCTCGCGCCCGTCGGCGCGCTGTCGTTTCTCTTCGGTGGCGTGACCGCGGGCGAGGTGGTGATCGCGTTCGCGTTCCTCTTCCTGCTGGCGGCGCTGGTCGTCGCCTTCGGGCTCGCCGTGAGCTCGTTCATGTCGAACCTGCGCGGCGCGATCGTGATCACGCTGATGCTCGCGGCGGTGCTCGGGCCGATGCTCTTCTCGGTCGGGGGCTTCGGATGCTCTCTCATCGCGCACAAGCTGTGGCCCGATGTGCCGGAGGGGATGCCGATCTGGTTGCCGCTGGCCTACCAGCGCGCGGCGTTCGGCGTGGACTACGCCGTGCTGCTCGTCATGTTCCCGCTCCTCCTCGTCGCGATCCCGGCGTGGTTCCTCTACGAAGCGACGATCGCGAACCTCACCGGCGAGGCCGACGATCGCTCGACGGGATTGAAGCGCTGGTTCGCGATCACGACGCCGATCGCCGCCGTCGCCGGCAGCGTCCCCAGTCTGCTCGTGTCCGACTACGACGGGCGCACCGGGCTCTGCATCGCCGGGATCGTCGTCTACGTGCTGCACATCTTCCTCTGCGCGATGCTCTTCACCGCCGAGCCGCCCGGCCCGTCGCGACGAATCGAGGTCCGGTGGCGACGTTCGAGCGCGGGGACCATGACCCGCTTTCTGGGCCCGGGACTCTTCCGCACGATGCTCCTCGTCGTGTTCATGGCCGTCGTCGGAGTCGCGTTCATCGCCGTGATCGACGGGGTCGGCGTAGCTCTCTACGGCACGGGCACCAGCGCGATCAAGGAGCGGAGCCTCGATCAGATCGCCGTCGTCGCCGCCTACGTCACGCCGTACTGCGTCTTCGTCATCGGACTCCTGGCCTGGCTTCGCGCTCGCAACGCCTCACCGTGGGTGCCGCGCATCATCGCCGTGGGCGTCTTCTTCCTCGTCGCCGTCGCCCCCTGGGTCGTCGCCGCGATCACCGGCGTGCTCGCCGACTCGAGCGCGAAGGCGTGGATCCTCCTCGCCTCGCCGAGCCCCTTCTTCCTCGTGTCGATGCTCTCGGAGATCGGGAGCTACACGCACGAGACGCCGATGCTGGTGCCGGTGGGGATGATCTTCTCGCTGGGGTGGGGAGCTTTGGGGCTGATGTTCTTGTCGGTCGCCAAGCATCGGAGCGACAAGATCGTCGGCGAGCGCGACGCGATCCAGAAGCGATCGGACGAGGCGTACGCGGCCGAAGAGCGCGCCGCGGCCCAGCCCCCCGCCGCAGAGCCCACGCTGGAGCCGCAGACGAATGAGTGACGCGCTCCTCGATCCGTCGTTCGCGCGCGAGCTCGAGGCGCTGCGTCGTCGCATGCAGATGCGCGCGCGGTCCGGCGGCGGCGGTGAGCGACTCGCGAAGCGGCGCGGAGGGAGCGCGGAGTTCCTGGAGCATCGCGGCTACGCGCAGGGAGACGATCCGCGGCGCATCGACTGGCTCGCCTTCGCGCGCACCGGAGAGCCCGTATTCAAGCTGTTTCGTGCGGAAGAAGACGTGGTGGTGCGCCTCCTGGTCGACGCCAGCGCGTCGATGGACGCCGGCCGACCGACCAAGCTGCTCGCGGCCAAACGAATCGCCGCCAGCGTCGGGTACCTGGCGCTGGCCGAGTCGGAGCGGGCGCAGGTGCTCGTCGCGGGCGAGGGACTCACACGAACGAACGAGCCCGCGCGTGGACGCGCGTCGCTGGCGAAGCTGCTTCGCGATCTCGACGCCCCCGTCGCCCGCGGAGGGACCGACCTCGCGCGCGCCATTGACGCGGTCGTGCAGCGCTCGTCGCGGCCGGGGATGCTCGTCGTGCTGAGCGACTTCCTCGACGCCGGCGCGATCGACGGCGCCGTGGTGCGCGCCGCCTCCGCAGGTCACGACGTCGCGCTCGTACAGGTGCTCGCAACCGACGAGCTCGCGCCGACGCTCGAAGGCGACTACGCGCTCGAAGACTCCGAGACCGGCGCGCTCGTCGAGACCACGATCGACGGCGCCACGATCGACGCCTACCTCGCCCGCCTCGAAGGCCTCTTCGCGTGGTTGGCGGCGCTCGCCAAGCGCGTCGGCGCGTCGTACGTACGCACGCCCTCCGACGAACCGGCGATCGCGGTGGTTCGACGGATCGTCGCGCGATCGATCGAGGACGCCGGACCGCGCTCTCAGGCCGGGACGCGACCGGGATGAAGGCGCTGGAGCTCCTCTCCGCGCCGGGGCTGTGGTTGCTCGCGGGAGTGGCGCCGATCGTCGTGCTCTACGTGATGAAGGTGCGGCGCGAGCGGGTTCGCGTTCCGTCGTCGTGGCTGTGGGGCGCGGCGCAGCGCGATCTCCTGGCCAAGCATCCGTGGAAGCGTCTCACGCGCGAGCTGCCGCTCCTCCTCGAGCTCCTGGCGCTGACGGCGCTCGCCTTTGCGCTGGCGCGGCCCGCGACGCGTGGCGGGTCGATCGCGGGCGATCACATCGCCATCGTGATCGACACCAGCGCGTCGATGCACGCCGCGACCGCGGGGGGCCATACGACGCGCTTCGACGAAGCCAAGAGGATCGCCACGGCCGTCGTGATGCGCCTCGCGCCGGGCGCAGACGCCTTCGTGGTCGACGGTGGCCGCGATGCGCGCGCCGTGACTCCGCTCGAGCGCGACCCGCGAGCGCTGGCGGCCGCGATCGCGCGAGTGGAGGCCCGCGACGAAGAGGGGGACCTCGCGAGCGCGGTGGGGCTCGCCGCCGATCGCCTGCGAGCGCTGCGCGGATCGCGTCGCATCGTCGTCGTCACGGACGGCGCGCTGGCGCACGACGCGCCGCTGTCCACGGGAGGAATCGCGACCGAGGTCATCGCCGTGGGCGACGACGTGGAGAACGCGGCGATCGTTCGCATCGACGCGCGACGAGGGACCGACGCTTCGAAGCGCGACGAGGCGCAGGTCTTCGCGATGATCGAGAGCTTCGGCGATCGACCGCGCGAGGCGTACGTGACGCTTTCGCGGGAAGGCCAGGCCGACCCGATCGCGTCGCGCCGCATCACGCTTCCGCCTCGCGAGAAGACCCCGGTGGTCCTGTCGTTCGAGCCGCGCGCCGAGGACGAAGGGGCCGGGCTCGTCGTGCGCCTCGCGCCGGGCGACGCGCTCGCGGCGGACGACGTGGCGTATGCGCGCGTGCCCGGCGGGCGCGCGATGCCGGTGGTGCTGGCGTCGGATCACGCTTCGTCGTGGGTCGGGCGCGCACTCGCATCAGACGCCGACGTGGACCTGCGAACAATCGCGCTCGCCGATCTCGCGAAGGCGAACGTCGATTCCGACGCGCTCGTCGTGGTCGACGGCGCGTGCCCGGCATCGCTCCCGGGGCGCGACGTGCTCGTGATCGCGCCCGGCGAAGGGGATTGCCTCGGCGTGCGCGTCGGCGCGGCCGTGGAGCAGCCTCGCGTGACGTCGTGGGACACGAGCGACGCGCGTCTCCGTTTTCTCACGCTCGACGGGGTGCACGTCGCGCGATCGCGCGCGCTCGATTCGTCCGGAGCGCGCGGCGCGCTCGTCCGCGCGGAGACCACGGCGCTCATCGCCGATGCCTCCACGCCGGGGCGCGCGGCGACGATCGTCGGGTTCGATCTCGGCGACAGCGATTGGCCGCTCCAGGCTTCGTTCGTCCTCTTCGTGCGCGACGTGGTCGAGGTCGCACGCGCGCACCGCGCGCAAGGCGCAGCGGCGCCCGCGCGGACGGGCGAGCCGCTTCGGTTCGCGGTGCCGCCCGGGGTCGCGCGCGTGCGCGTGGAGGGGGCCGGCGGCGGCGCGGCGGACGTCGACGTGAAGGAGGGCTTCGCCGTCCTTTCACCGGCGGCGCACGCGGGCATCGTCCGCGTGCACTGGGTGGAGCCGCACGTCGGCAGCGCGGTTCTTCCGGTCAATCTGACGAGCGAGCGGGAGAGCGACGTACGCCCGCGCCCCGTGAAGATCGACGCGGGGGGCGACGCGACGACGACCACCGCGCGCGCGGTCGACGCGCATCACGAGTGGGCCGCGTGGCTCGCGCTGTTCGCTGCGGCGGTCCTCGCGTTCGAGGTGTCGTGGCTCACGCGAAGTGGCGCGCCCGGAAGGTCGCTGAGGCCGGTGTTGCAGGCGCGACGCGCCATCGGTCCGCTCGCCATCGCGACGATCGCGGTTGCCCCACTGGCGTACGAGGGGCTCGTCTATCTCCGCGCCCTCCCCGATCGCTTCGTGCGCTTCGGCACGCCGATGGCGCTCGTGGCGGTGGCCGCCGCCGGCGTGCTGCTCGCATGGCGCTTCGCCGAAGCACCCTCGCGCATGGCCAGGACGCGACGCGCGCTCTTCACGACGCTCTCGTCGGCCGCGGTCCTCGCTGCGGCGCTCGCCGTGGCGGAGCCCGAGATCGGCGTCCCGCTCGATCGCACAACGGTGCTCGTGGCGGTTGATCGCTCGCGATCGATCGACCTCGTCCCCGCCGCCGAGCCGCGCGTCCGCGCCGAGCTCGCGGTCGCCGAGAAGAGCATGCGCGCGGGCGATCGCATCGGCACCGTGGTCTTCGGATCCGAAGCCGCCACCGAAGACCCTCCCCGTCCGCGCTCCGACCTCGCACCGCCTCAGCGCATCGAGGTCGGGCGCGACGGGACCGATCTCGAGGCGGCGATCCGGCGCGCGCTCGCCGAGATCCCGGCCGACACCGCGGCCCGCGTCGCGCTCGTCACCGACGGCGTCGAGACGCGAGGCGACGCGCTCGCCGCCGCGGCCGCCGCGCAGGCCGCCGGCGTACCGGTCGACGCCGTCCTCCTCGAGCAGAAGGCGTCGCGCGACGTGCGCGTCGTCAGCGTCGGAGCGCCCACGCGCGCCGACGGCTCCGAGCCCTTCGACCTGCGGATCGTCACCTCCAGCGCCGTCGCCACCGACGTCGAGGTGCGCGTCTCGCGCGACGGCACGCCGCTCGCGAGGATCGCGCGCGCGCACGTGAGCGCAGGGGAGGACGTGCTTCGCGTCCGCGAGATCGCCCCGGACGCCGGTCTCCATCGCTACGACGTCGCGGTGACGGCGCTCGATCCCGCCGCCGACTCGTCGCCTGAGGACAACGCCGGGAGCGCGTTCGTTCGCGTCCGCGGTCCGGCCATCGCGCTCGTCCTCGAAGGAGACGAAGGGGCCGGCGCCCCGATCGCGAGCGCGCTCGAATCGGCTGGGTTTCTGGTCGCCACGCGATCACTCGCCAACGCGCCGGCCGACGTCGGCGAGCTCGCGGGCTACGACCTCGTCACGCTTGCCGACATTCGCGCCAGCGATCTCGCGACCTCGCAGGTCGCAGCGCTCGCCAGCTACGAGCGCGACCTCGGCGGCGGCCTCCTCCTCTTCGGTGGCGATCGGGCGATGGGCCCCGGCGGTTACGCGCGCACGCCGATCGAAGAGGTGTCGCCGGTGTCGTTCGACCTGAAGAAGGAGAAGCGCCGCGCCTCGCTCGCCGAGGTGATCGCTGTCGACTACTCGGGCTCGATGGGGATGGTCGTCAGCGGTCAAACCAAGCTCGCCCTCGCGAACGAAGCCGCTGCGCGCAGCGCGTCGCTCCTTGGGCACGGGGATCGCCTCGGCGTCGAGCACGTCGACACCGAAGTTCGCTGGACCGTCCCGCTCGGGCCGGTCGACGACCCTGACGCCATCGCCACGCGCATTCGCAGCGTGAGCGTCGGCGGCGGCGGCATCTACACCGACCTCGCGCTCGATGCCGGCTATGAGGCGCTCGCCGGAGAGCACGTCAACTTGAAGCACCTGCTCCTCTTCGCCGACGGGAACGACGCCGAGCAGATCGCCGGATGCCGCGCGATCGTCCATACCGCCGCGTCGCACGGGATGACGACGAGCGTCATCTCGCTGGGAACCGGACACGACTCGCCCGAGCTCGAGGCGCTCTCGAAGGAGGGAGGCGGGCGCTTCTATCTGATCGACGACGCCACCAAGCTCCCCGCGGTCTTCACGCAGGAGACGATCCTCGCGGCGAAGAGCGCGATCCACGAAGACCCATTTCGCGTATCGCTCGGCGCGCCCAGCGCAGGGACGCGCGGGATCGATTTCGACGCGGCCCCGTCGCTCGGTGGCTACGTGGTCACTGTGGCCAAGCCGCGCGCGACGATCGCGCTCGCCGGCCCCGAAGGAGACCCGATCCTCGCCACGTGGAGCGCGGGGCTCGGTCGCACGGGCGCGTTCATGAGCGACTACCGCGACAAGTGGGGGAGCGCGTGGCTCGCGTGGGACGGCGCGGCGAAGATGTTCGGCCAGGTCGCGCGCGACCTCGCGCGCAAGGAGGAAGATCCACGCGTGCGTCTCGCGAGCGACGCGACGGGAGGAGAGCTGCACGTGCGCGCCGACGTCGTGGGCGACGACGGACGGGCGCAGACGTTTCGGCGCTTGAGCGTGCACGTCGCGGGACCCGATGGCTTCGCGCGCGATCTCCCGCTGGAGGCGATCGGCGCCGGGCGCTATGCGGCGAGCGTTCCGCTGTCGCGCCCAGGGACATACGTCGCGACGGCGAAGGACGAGAGCGACGGCGCGGCGGTCGGCACGACAGGCGCTGTGTTGGGTCGCGGCGAGGAGCTTCGGCCAACGGGGAGCGATCGCGCGCTGCTCACGCGGATCACGTCGATGACCGGCGGCAAGATGCGCGACACGCTCGCCGGGATCTTCGATGATCGCGACGCACGGCGCTTCGCGTATACGCCGCTGGCGCCGCCGCTGACGCTGCTCGCGGGGATCGCGATGATTCTCGCGGTGGCGGCGCGGAAGCTGGTGATGCCGGAGAGGCTGGCGCGGGTTGGGGGGACGAGAGACACGAGAGTGAAGGTGAACGCGAACGCGAACGCGAACGCGAACGCGAACGCGAACGCGAACGCGAACACGACCCCGGCCCCGACGGCGAACCCGACCGCCTCCACTCCCCCTCCCCCACGCCCCCTCTCCTCCGCCGAACGCCTCGCCCAAAAAAAGCGCCAGCGCCGCTAGCTCACCTCCACGTGTCGATGACCTCTCCCCCCGACACGCGCATCGTCGCTTCCCACGCGAACGCGATCGCCGCGCTCTTCTTGATCGCGCGATCCCTCCCCTCGAAGAACCGCTTCCCCATCTCCCAGATCGGCTCGTCCGCCGCGCTCGGCAACTCCAGCGTGAACCCGTCGAGCAATCGGAAGCCGCTCGGGTCTGCGATCGTCGGTTTGAACCGCGTCAGCTGTGAGAACGTCGCGCGTCGCGGGCTCGCAAGATCCGGCACCTGGTGCAGGTTCCACACTTCGCCCATCGGCGCGAGCGCGAGCTGCTCCAGCGCCGCGATCGAATCCGTGTCGACCTTCGCCGCGCGCAACGCATTCGCCACGACGCCGCCCGCCGCGCTCATCGCCCGGGCCACGATCCCGTTCGCCACCGACCAGCGCGACGACATCACGCGACGTACGCACGACTTGCCGCCGGGCCACGATTCGAAGTCGACCTCAGCGCTCGTCTCGCCGATCGCCACCTTCGCCGGCACCTTGGGGAACCCGTGAAATTCACGCCCCGCCGCCGTCGCGATCGGACTGTCGAGAAAAAGCGCGAGCGGCCACATCGGACCGAAGAGGCCCGCGGTCCCCTCGAGCACGCACGCGATCATCAGCTCGCGGTACGGGTAGTCGTTGCCGTCTGGGTCTCCGTTGTCGGCGCACTTCAGGAACTCGGATTGCACGAGCACGATCGGCGACGCCGGGTGAAGCTTCACACGCGGATGCCGAGGCAACGCTCCGGCGAGCGCGCGGCGATCGACCGCATGCACGAACATCGCGTTCGTCATCTTCGCGCGGAGCACCACCGTGTCGCCGAACCCGTACAGCGGCTTCCACGTCGGCAGCCCGAGGAAGTCGCGCGTCTTGCCGTCGTCCATGTCGTCGCTCGTTCTTTCTCTCAGTACGGCGTGTCGTGAAACTGAAACAGGCGATGGAGCCAATCGAGCACGCGATCGCCGCCCCCCTCGCCGCTCGCCAGCATCGTCCGGATGTTCCATGGCTCGCGCACCGGCGGCACCAGCGGCACGCGCTCCGGATCTTCACCCCGCGCACGCGCGACCGCGCGCGCCGCGAGCCGTCCCGTGCGCACCGCGCGCTCCATGTACCAGGCGCCGTCGTCGGGCTGCACCCAGTCGCCGGCGAACACGAGCCCCTCGAGCCCGAGCGCGGTCGTCTTCGGGCGCACCGACTCGCTCTCCGGGTCGTACGACGTGTACACGTCGCGATGCACGGCGATGTGCACCGGCTCCAGGATCTCCGGCTCTTCGTCCCAGCCGTAGGCTTCCTTCAGCTCTCGCTTGATCTCGGCGATCAACGGCTCGCGCGCGATCTGCCCGCTCGTTCGCTCGCGGTAGATCTGGAGCTCGATGATCTCGTGCGTCCGATCCTTGTAGCGATCGAGCTGCACGCCCTGGAGCTTGGTCACGTTGAAGAGCGCGTCGAGCATCTCGAAGCCCGAGAAGATCGCCAGCGTGTCGTCGATGCGCCGCGCGATCGGAAAGCGGATCACGGTGACCGACGTCGTGCGCATCCGGAGCATGCCGGTGACGACCGGCGAGTCGTGAAGCGACGGGCTCGCCTGCAAGATCCGACGGAGCCCCGAGACGTCGGTCGAGAGCACGATCTCGTCGGCGTGGATGCGCGGAGGGAGGCGCACCTGCACGTCGAGCATCGCGGCGTCACTCGCCGACGGCGTGAGTCGAAACGTGAAGAGATCCGACTCGGCCGGCCCGCACGTGCGCTGCCCGTCGCATGCGAAGCGGCTCCCGTGAAGGAGACACGCGAAGGCGTGGAGGCTCGCGTCCCAGCGAAGACGTCCGCCGAAGTGGGTGCAGATGCCGGCCACGGCGAGGCGTCGCTTTCCGTCTTCTAGCGCGCCGACGTAGAGCGGCAAGTGCGGCGGCGTCGCGAGATCGCCGACGTGCATCGCGAAGAGGTACGCATGGCGCGCGAGGTTCCGGCGCAGGTGCTCCAGGTTCTCACGCGGCGTGTGCATCTCGCCGCCGACGCGCCCCGTCCACAGCATCTCGCGGAACGTCCCCGTCGGTACGTCGGCCGCGGCGATCGTGCCGAGCGTCTCGTACCGATTCTCGAACACGCGCGCGATGGTGCACGCTTCGTTCGCCCACTCGACTTCGAGCCATCGCGGATCGTCGGCGTTCGTGGGCGGCGTGCGGTCGCCGGTCCAGGCGATCGGCTCCTTGTTCACCTCCTGGACGTCGCCGTCCTTCACCCGCTCGATCCACACCTGCCCGAAATGCCGGAGCGTGGCGCGCGCGAGCTCGAGGAGGTGGTGATCGGTCACCCACTTCCCGGCGTGGTCGAGGAGATCGCGCGGCTCGGCGTGAAAGTCGGCGAGCGCGAGCGAGCCGGTGTGCGATCGATCGATGAAGATCGTATCGACGCGCCCCGACTCTCCGCGCGCGAGCCCCAGCACGCGCGTGTACGGGGAGACCGTCCCCTTGTTCTTCTGGATCGCCTCGCAGAGCGGCGCGTGCACCAGCTCGTCGGGGTGCGTGCGGAGCCATCGCGACGCCAGCGAGGCCTGCGCGTCGAAGGCGTAGAAGTTGAGGCTGGAGAAGAACGCCGACGCGCTGATCCGATCGAGCGGCGAGAACGCGCTGGCCAACGAGAAGTTCGCCAGCACGAGCTCTTGCGCGCGACGCGACACGCCTAGCTCCTCGGCTACGCCGCTCGCCGTGTAGTTGCTCCAGCGGTCGTAGTCGCGCGCGTGCTCGAAGCCGATGGCGCGAATGAGCAGCCGCCCGACGCTGGCGACGTCGGCGATCGACAGCGCCCCCTGCTTGATCATCTCCGCCATCGCGCGCACGAACGGCATCACGCGCGGCTCGCCTTCGATCGGCGCCGGGCGATTCGTGGTCACGATGCGACCGTCCGCCATCTTCGCCGTGAAGCGCGAGTAGTAGGGGCCGGTGAAGCACTCGCGCTCCCAGTCGCCGGGGTGAATCTCACTGAGGATGTCGAAGAAGTTTCCGTACCCCTTCCACCACCCGTGAACGCCGTGCTCGATCGGCATGCCGCCGTAGCCGACCGACGACATCACCTTGCCGCCGAAGTGCCCGCCGCGCTCCAGGAGGAGCGGCTGGTGACCGAGCTTCGCCAGCTCGTACGCCGTCGTGAGCCCCGCGAGCCCTCCGCCGATGACGACGACGTGCTTCTTCGGCTTGGACTTCGCGTGGGTCGATCCGTCGCCGCGTGCGTCGCTCATTGCGCGACGCAACGTAGATCGAAAAACTCGAAAAAGGTCAGTGACCGAGCGCCGCGAACAGCGCGATGCCGCCGCCGAGCACGAGCGCCGCCACGCCGACGGCGACGGGGATCAGCCACGGCGGTCGCCCCATCGGAACGCCCGCGGTCGACTGGTCGTAGTCCATCTCGCGCGACTGCTGGAACGCGGCGTCCATCGCGCGCGGCGGCGCGGCTGCGGCGGCCGCTTGCCCCATTTGCCCTGGCGCCGGCGCAGCGAACGGATCGGCCGCTGCGAACGGGTCGACCCCGAGATCGCCGAGGCCCATCTTCGCCGCTTGCCCGTCGGAGATTTGCTTGGCGAGCGTCGTCGTCGGTGTCGTGGCCCACACTTTGTGATCGCCGGAGAGCCCGAACGCCCGCCCGAGCGCATCGGCCAGCTCGCCGACCGTCTTCGTACGGATGTTCGGGTTCTTCGCCAGCGCGACCTCGATGACGTCATCGACCGCAGAGGGCGGCGGCCACTTCTGCTTGGCCCCCTTGATGCTCGGCGGCTCGGGATCCTTCGTCATGATCGCGAGGAGGATCGACGGCCCGTTCGTTCCGCCGAAAGGAACCGTTCCGCAGATGCACTCGTAGGCGATCGCCGCGAGCGCGAACACGTCGGCGCGGGCGTCGAGCGTGTCGAGCCCCTGCGCCTGCTCCGGCGCCATGTAATACGGGCTGCCGATCGTCGTGCCGAGGACGGTGAGCTTCTTCGCGTCCTTCTGCTTGTCCTTGACCGATCCGAAGTCGAGGATCTTCACGATGTCCCCTTCGCGCGTGCCGCAGAGGAACAGATTGTCGGGCTTCAGATCGCGGTGGACGATCGGAATGTTGTGGGCGACGTCGAGCCCCATCGCCACCTGCGAGAGCATGCGGACGACGCGCTCCGGCGGGATCGCCTTCTCGCGCTTCAAGACGACGCGGAGCTCTTCGCCGTCGAGGAACTCCATGACGAGCAGCCACGCGCCGGTCGGCGGGTCTTGCTGGAAGTCGAGGACGTCGACGATGAAGTCGTGCGGCAGCCGCTTCGACATCTCGTACTCGCGCTTGAAGCGCTCGAGCGCGATCTCGTCGTTCGCGACGTCGTTGTGAAGGACCTTCACGGCGACGCGCGAGTTGTTCTGCTTGTCGATGCCTTCGTAGACGCGCCCCATGCCGCCGTCGGCGACGACGCGACGGATCTCGTAGCGCCCGGCGAGTTTCGTCCCGAGACGTGGGTCGTCCGTCGACTGATCGACGGGCACCATGCTCGCAAATTGAAGCCCGGTACCGTCGACGGGGCAGAAGCCGGCGTCATCCGGATACACGCGCTTGCACACCGGGCAGCTCTTCAACGGGCGAACCCTCCGCGCACCAGCTTACCGAACTTGAGCAAGGACTAGTGGCCTTCCTCCGCGGAAGCGCCGGCGGGTGGGGCAAAATAAATGATGCGGTTGCACGACGGGCACTGCTCGATCAGCGGCTCGCGGCGCAGGCGGTGAAAGAGCTGCGGCGGGAGCGACATGTTGCAGGCCTTGCAGGTGCCGTCGGTCGTCTGCGCGATGCCCGAGCCGCGGCGCGAGCGCACGGCGTCGTAGCGACGGTAGAGCACCGGCGGGAGCTTCTTCGCGACCTCTTCGCGAACGGCCCCCTTTTCGGCGCGCTGCGCCTCGACCTTCGCCAGCGAGGAGTTGATGTCCCCTTCGCGGGCGTTGAGCTCGTCCTGAATCTTCTTCGCTTCGGTCTCGGTCGACTCCAGCACGGCGCGCTGCCCGTCGCTGTCGGTCGTGAGCTTGCCGACTTCGTCTTCGCGATCGCGGATCAACTTCCGCAGCTCCTCGAGCTCGCGCTGAACGGCGTTGGTCTCGCGCTCGGTGCGCGCGCGGTTCATCTTTTCGCGCGAGTGATCGAGCTGCGTCATCATCTGACGGACGTCGGTGATCAGCTCGTTGCGTTGCTTCTCGATCGCCGCGATCGCCGTGCGGTCCACCGCGATCTTGTCTTCGAGGCGCTTCAAGCTCCCCTTCAAACCACCCAACGTGGCGCGCTCGCTCGCGAGCTGCTCGTCCAACGTCTTCAGCTCGGCGTCGTACGCGGCCAATTCTTCGAGAGCGCGAATCTGATTCGGGATGCTCAACGCGTTACTCCTGTTGAAGCGGGGAAAGCAGTGAAAGCGAAAGAGCGCGACGCGGGGTCGCGAGCCACGCTCGTGGGCCCACCTGGGTTCGAACCAGGAACAGCCCGGTTATGAGCCGGGGGCTCTGACCGATTGAGCTATGGGCCCGTTCTGTGATCACGACCCGCCCGTCTATGCAGTGTGCTGCGCGCTCGGGCCGAGCGCGTGAAGCGCCATCGCGCGATGCGCACACTTTTCGAAGGCCCCACGGCGGTGGGCAAGGTCGGGACACGGGGGGAACGTAGTCGATGAACACTTGCAGGGGAAGGGGGCCAATTCTTGCACTCGGAAGGGGCTCGCGCCACTGGCTCCAAGTCATCGCGAACAGCTCACGTCGCGGAACACGGCGGTGTCGGATGTGGGGAGCGCAGCGACGAAGCGCAGAGGGGTTTGCGCAGCTGTGATCGCCAAGAGGCGGGCGCCGTCGAGGGCGTCTTCGATCGTGGCGGGGCCTACCGGAGCGCGTGATTCGCCGAGCGGAAGAACGCGCGGGTGATCCAGCGCGTCGACGAACGAGAGCCATGCTTCGCCGTTCACGCCGGTGACGAGATCGACCGCGCCGCGACCCGCGCCAGTGGCGACGACGACCGCGTCGTCGACGGACGCGTCGCGCACGACGACGTGAAGAATCTTTCCCCCCTCCCCTTCGCGCGCCTGCGTCTCGTCGCGCGCGAAGACGTCGAGCTCGCCGTGCGGACGGAGCGCGAGGTCGAACGACCCGACGTGTCCCGTAGGCGACGTGAGCTTGCGAATCGCCCCCACGGGCGCGCCCTCGGCGTCGATGGCGACGAGCTCGACCCAGGTGAACGCGCGCGCTTCGCCTGGCGCTTCGACGCGCGGGCCGGCATCGACGCTCTCTTCGCGACGCGCGGTCCACGCCGCCCACCATCCGCCGACGGCGCGCGGCGCGAGTCGCGGCGCATCGACGTCGGTCACCCCATCGGAGACGACGCGCGGCGGAGGCGGAGCGACGGCGCCGGTCGACGTCGCGCTCAGCGGAACGATCCCCACGCGAATCCCGCCATCCTTGGGCGAATCGTCATCCCACGTCATCGCCGCGCGCGCGCCGTCGTTCGTCATCGCCGCGTCGAACGACAACGAGTCGCCCGCCTGAACCTTGAACGACGCGATCGGCAACGCGACGCCCATCTTCTTCAACGCGATCCGTCGCGAGATTCCTGCGTCGGCGTCGCGCACGAGGTACGCCGCGTACGCAGTCCCTTGCGCGATGAGCGGCACGGGGGGCGGCGCGTCGGCGATCAGCTCTCCGCGCTTGGCGATGATCCACTCGGACTCGATCGAGTGACCGACGACCCGTGCGATCATCGCTTCGGCTCCCGCCGTGGGTGTGTGCACGAGGCCGACCGCGAAGCCGACGCTCGTCGGAATCGCGTCGCCGATGACCAGCGATCGCCGATCGCCGACGTCGCCGAGCGTCACGCCCGACTCCTCGACCTTGCACCTCGGGGGGAGTGTCGCGTTCGCGTTCGCGTCAGCATCCGCGTTCGCGTTCGCGTTCGCGTTCGCGTTCGCGTTCGCGTTCGCGTTCGCGTTCGCGTTCGCCGGCGTGCGATTGCACGCGATCATCGTCCAGACCGCGCCCATCGCGATCGCGCGACCCCTCATTCCAAGAACCCGTCGACGACTTCCAGCGCCAGCTCGTACCGCTCGAGCGGCGGCATCACATACGCCCCTTGAACGCGCGAACGCACGGCCGCGAGCATCTCGCGCGCGATCGCGACCCCTTCCTTCCGCCCCGCCGGACCGCCCCCCGCCTTGCGCATCCGCTCGCGCACCGCCTCCGGCACCTGCATGCCCGGCACTTCGTTGTGGAGGAACTCGGCGTTGCGGTAGCTGGCGAGCGGCAAGATCCCCACGAGCACCGGCACCTTGAGCGGCGCGATGTCGTCGAGGAAGCGATCGAGCGCCTTCGGGTCGTACACCGGCTGGGTCATCACGAGCTCCGCGCCGGCCGCGCACTTCTCTCGGAGGCGATCGATCTCGCGCGTGTAGTTGAGCGCCGCCGGCTCCGCGCCCGTCGCCAGGAGGAACGACGTCGCGCCGCCGAGCGCCTTGCCGCCGGGATCGATGCCGCCGTTGAGGCGCGTCGCCATCTTCAAGATCCCGATCGAGTCGAGATCGTAAACCGCGCTCACGTCCGGGAAGTCTCCGGTCTTCGGAGGATCGCCGGTGATGATGACCAGGTTGCGAATGCCGAGATCGTGCGCGCCGAGGAGATGCGCGAGCGTCGCCAGGAGGTTCCGATCGCGCCCGCACACGTGGAGGATCGTCTCGCAGCCGATCTCCTGCTGAACGCGCACCGCCATCGCGAGGTTCGACATGCGCGCCTGCGCGCGCGCGCCGTCGGCGATGTTGATGACGTCGAACCCTCCGGCGATCAGCATCTTCGCCGCGGCCATCGCCTTCGACGGATCGAGCCCCGTCGGCGGATTCACTTCGACCGACGTGACGAACTTTCCCTGCGCGATTTTCGCCGCGAGCGCGCTGCGCTTGGCGAACGGCGTCGGTTCCACGAGCGGCGCGAGCGGACCCGGCGCGGCGGACCACAGGACGTTCGCGACCTCACCCGTCTCGTCTTTGGTCGGCGTATCGAGATCGTGCGCCCCTCCGACCATCCGCGCGGCCGCAGCGATTCGCTTCACGTGCTCCGGCGTCGTGCCGCAGCATCCACCGACGAGGCTCACGCCGAGCTTGAACAAGCGCCGAGCGTAGACGCCGAAATACTCGGGGGTCGTGACGTACACGGTCCGCTCGTCGACGCGACGCGGGATGCCGGCGTTCGGCATCGCAAGCAGCGGAACGCCCGCGCCGGCCATGCGCTCCATCGCCGCGAGCACGCTCATCGGTCCGTCGGAGCAGTTGGCGCCGATGACGTCGGCTCCCCACTCCTTCATCTGACGTGCGATCTCTTCGGCCGGCGTGCCGTCGGCCATCCGCTGCGCTTCGTCGAGCGAGACCGAGGCGATGATCGGAATCCGAGAGCCGCTCGCGCGGATCGCTTCGACCACGGCTTCGATCGCGACGCGCATCTCGGCCGTCTGGCGCATCGTCTCGACGACGATCGCATCCACCCCGGCGTCCGCCAGCGCCTGCGCTTGCGCCAGGAGCGCGCTCCTCACCTTCGCGAGATCGTCGGCGCTGGCCTCGCCGAGGAAGTACCCGCTGGGTCCGATCGCTCCCATGACGTACGCGCGCCCCTGCGCTGCGCGACGCGCGACCGACACGGCAGCGACGTTGATCTCCGTCATGCGCGCTTGCAGGCCGTACTTCTCGAGGCGCATCGCGTTCGCACCGAACGTGTTCGTCTCGATGACCTGCGCGCCTGCGCGCAGATAGTCCTCGTGCACTTTCGTCACGAGCTCGGGGCGCGAGACGTTCAGCTCTTCGAAGCACGCACTGTAGAGAACGCCTCGCTCATAGAGCTGCGTGCCCATCGCGCCGTCGAGGACGAGCGGGCCTGACTGAATCGCTTCGAGAATCGGTCGCTCGGGCTTCACGGAAGACATCGGATCCCGCACGAGGTACGGCTGAAATGGCGTCGGCGCAAGCGGAGAGAACTTCGACGGCGTCGACAGGGGAGCGTACGATTCACGGATGGCGCACCGGGGGGTGGGCGATCACGAAGGGGTGGACCCTCGATCGCGCAGTAGAGAGGTCACACTTCCGGGGGACGACGACGCCCCCGCGCGGCACACGGTTCCCGTGTTGATCGCGGCGACGCCTGCGCTCCCCTTTCGTCCACCGATGGACACTCCACAGGCGCTCGTCCTGCCGGTGCCCGAGCGCGGAACGACCGGAACGCTCACGATGCTGCACGGCTACGAAGCGGGGCGCATCTTCGTGCTCGACGGCGGCGCGACGACGATCGGACGCGCCCCCTCGTGCGGAGCGTGGATCGACGATCCGACGGTGAGCCGGCTTCACGCGCGCGTCGTTCGGCAGGACCCGAATCGATTCTTCATCGAGGACCTCCGCTCGACCAACGGCGTGTTCGTGTGCGGCGATCGCGTGGCGCACGCGGAGCTGACGCAAGGGGTGCGCGTGCAGATCGGGCCGACGGTGACCTTGCGGTTCGCGCTCGTTGATCAGCGCGAGGAAGGGGCGCAGCGCGATCTCTTCCGAGCGGCGACGCGCGATCGGCTGACCGGCGCGTTCAACCGCCGGTACTTCGAAGAGCGGCTCGCCGTGGAGATGGCGCGCGCGCGGCGATCGCAGTTGCCGCTGGCCCTCTTGCTCCTCGATGTCGACGGATTGAAATCCGTGAACGACGAACACGGGCACCTCGCCGGCGATCTCGTGCTGCGCACGGTCGGCGAGCAGCTCGCGTCGCTGGTGCGGTTCGAGGACGTGCTGGCGCGCTGGGGCGGCGACGAGTTCGCGCTCCTGGCGCCGGCGGCCGATCGCGCGCAGGCCGAAGCGCTCGGCGATCGACTGCGCACGGCGGTGGCGAAGCTAGCGATCGCGTGCACGGACACGGAGCTTCGCGTGACTCTGAGCGTTGGCCTCGTCACTCTCGACGAGGTCGGCGAAGGCGAGGGCGCCGCGATCGTCGCGCGCGCGGACGCCCGCCTTTACGGGGCCAAACGGGCCGGGCGAAACCGGGTGCTCGGCGCCGACTGACGGCGGCGGCGGGAGGCTGGAACGCCCCGCCAGCTTTCGCTCCAGCACGTCGGGCGCGATCACGAGCAGCTCGGCCGCGCGATCCACGTCGCCGTCGCACGCAGCCAACGCGCGCCGCGCGTACTCGCGCTCGAACTGCCGGCGAGCCACGGCCAACGGCGCCATCGACTCCGGGCCGCGCGCGAAGGCAGCGATCTCCACCGGGAGGTGATCGCGATCGATCTCGCTCCCGTGCGCCAGAACCATGGCGTGCTCGATCGCGCGCGCGAGCTCACGCACGTTGCCCGGATAGTCGTACGCCTCGAGCGCGGCCCACGCCCGCGGCGACACGCCCGGCGCGACGAACCCTTGCGGCGTGAGGCGCTCGAGCAAGTGGTGCACGAGCAGCGAGAGATCGCCCTTTCGCTCGCGAAGCGGCGGCATTGCGATGTCTACCGTGCGGAGGCGGAAGAACAGATCGGTTCGAAACGCGCGAGCGTCGACCCGCTCGCGCAAGTCGTGGTGCGTGGCTGCAAGAACGCGCGCCCCTTTTCCGTCGCTGCTCTCGAGGACGTGCATCAGCCGCGCTTGCACGTGGAGCGGCATGTCGGCGATCTCGTCGAAGAAGATCGTCCCGCCGTTCGCGGCGACGAGCTGCCCGCCGCCGGCGAAGAGCTCGTCCTCCATCGCCTCGCCCCGCGTGCAATCGACGGTCACGAACGGGCGCGCCGCGCGACGACTGCGCGCGTAGATCGTGCGCGCGACGATGTCCTTGCCGGTGCCGCTCTCGCCGGTCACGAGCACTTCGCAGTCGCTCTGCGCGACGCTGTCGATCAGCTCGAGCACGCGACGCATCGGAGGCGAGTCACCGATCAGCGCCGCGCCCACGATTCGCCCCACCAGCCAGGCGCGCGCCTCGTCGAACGCGACCTTCAGCGCGCGACGCTCGGCGATCCGCGCCACGACGCCGTGAAAGAGCGCGTCCACATCGAGCGGCTTGGTCAGGAAGTCGGCCGCGCCTTCCTTCAGCGCCACGATGGCGTCTTCGATCGTCGGCGAGGCCGACGTGATGACCACGCTCGTGTGCGGTGCCTCGCGCCTGACGTGCCGAAACACGTCGAGGCCAGAGACGCGCGGCAACGCCAGATCGCACACCACGAGATCGAACGATCGCTCGCGGAGCAGATCGATGGCGTACGCGCCATCGCTCGCTTCCAGCACGAAATGCCCAGCCTGTTCGAAGCGCGCCGCCGCCGTTCGCCGCGCGCGCCCGTCCCCGTCGCTTATCAAAACGCCGAGCATGGCCCCTCCTCTGCTCGTCGCACGTGTCACAACTTCGATCGTCCGCTCTTTGTCGGGAGAATCAAGCCACGACGTCGTGTTTCTGCGGCAGCGCCGTGAAGCCCGTGATCGCATTCGGCATTCGCCGTCATCCCGACGTGCGTTGCGGTACATGTCGAGGGGCATGGCCACCTCCCCGCCTGAAAGTCGGAGCCCGATCGTGCGCGATCTGTCGCGAGCTCTCCCCGATCTCGTCGTCAGCGAAGACGCCGCCGATCGCGTGATGTACGCGCGCGATCTGTGGCCGCGGCATCACCTCGCGGTGCGTGCCGGGAACGTCGCCGAGCATCGACCGGGCGCGATCGTATGGCCGCGATCGACGAACGAGGTGTCGTCGCTCGTGAAGTGGGCCGCGGAGACGAAGACGCCGCTCGTTCCATTCGGCGCAGGGAGCGGCGTGTGCGCGGGGATCCTTCCGCGGGAGGACGTCGTCGTCGTCGACTTGAAGCGCATGTCGCGCTGGCGATCGCTCGACTCGCGCGCGCCGTCGCTCGACGTCGAGGCGGGACAGATGGGAATGCCTCTCGAAGAAGAGCTCGATCGCCGCGGCTTCACGCTCGGGCATTTTCCGTCATCGATCCTTTGCAGCACGGTCGGCGGCTGGGTCGCGGCGCGGAGCGCAGGGCAAGCGTCGGGGTATTACGGAAAGATCGAGGACATGGTCCTCGGGCTGGAGTGCGTGACGGGGACCGGCGAGGTGGTGAACCTTCGTCATCGGAACAACGGACCCAACTTGATCCCGTTCATCGTCGGCAGCGAAGGGACGCTGGCCATCGTGACGTCGGCCACGCTGCGACTTCATCCGCGCCCGAGCGCGCGCGCGTTCGCGTCGTGGTCGCTTCCGTCGACCGAGGCCGGCTGGGAGGCGATGCGCGCGGTCTTCCAGGCAGGGCTCCGTCCGGCCGTGCTGCGCCTCTACGATCCGTTCGATGCGATGCTCGCGCGTCAGGGGGCGGTGAAGCGCGCCGACAAGAAAAAGAAGAGTGCGCCGGGCATGGGGCAGGCGGCGCTGCGACGCGTATTGCGAAGGCCGAACGCGATGAACGAGCTCATCGAGCTCGCAGGCACGCGCGTGCTCGGCGGCGCGCTCGTGGTGGCGATCTTCGACGGCGAAGGGGACGCTCCGGCGCTCGATCAGGAGCGGGCGCGCGCGATCCTGGAGACGATGGGGGCGAAGTACGAAGGCGAAGGGGCCGCGCGGAAGTGGCTGCAGCATCGCTACTCGGTGAGCTACCGCCAGGCGCCGATCTTCGCGAGCGGCGCGTTCGTCGACACGATGGAAGTCGCCGCGCCGTGGAGCAAACTCGGCGCGCTCTACGACGGCGTGCGGAAAGCGGTCTCGCCGAACGCCTTCATCATGGCGCACTTCAGTCATGCTTATCCCGACGGCTGCTGCATCTACTTCTCGTTTGCCGGCAGCGCCGATCGTCGAACGAAAGACGGATGGGACGCCGCGTGCGAAGCGACCTACGACCGCACGTGGCGCTCGGCGCTCGACGCCGCGATCGCGGCGGGCGGGACGCTCGCGCATCATCACGGCGTCGGGCGATCGAAGGCCCCTCGTCTCGCCGAGGAGCTCGGTGGGACGGGGATCTCGATCGTGCGCGCCCTTCAACGCGCGTTCGATCCGCACCGCATCCTGAACCCGGGCAACCTCTTGCCGCCCCCCTCCCCTTCGCCGTTCATCGACGACGCCCACGCGCGCGAGGTGGCGTCGTGAGCGCGCGCCCCACGATCGATCGCGACAGCCTGCTCGCCGAGATCGACGGCGCGACGACGCTCGGTGCGTGCGAAGACGCACTGCGGGCCGAAGGGCTCACGCTGGATCTCACGGCGTTCGATCGCGAGACGACGCTCGGCGCATGGCTCGCGCGCGGAGCCGCCGGAGCGCGCGATCCATGGAGCGACCCGGCCGACCACCTCGTCGCCGGCCTCGAAGCGACGATGCGCGACGGCACCAAGCTCTCGATTCGCCCGACGCCGCGCCGCGCGGTAGGGCCCGACCTGATCGCGCTCGTCGTCGGAATGAACGACCGCTTCGCGAGGGTCGATCGCGCATGGCTCCGCGTGCATCCGCTCCACGGCGATCGGGCGCGCGTTCACCCGCTCGTCGCCGACCGCAACCCGCCGGTCAGCGACGACGAGTCGAGGCTCCTCGACGCCATCGAGCGCGCGCTGCGCGAATAGCCGCCGCGTTCAGCCCGGGGGCCAGGCCAGCGTGCGGCCACCGAGCACGTGCACGTGCAGATGGAGCACGCTCTGCCCGGCATCGGCGCCGTTGTTGATCACGGTGCGATACCCCGTCGCCTGAAGCCCAAGCTTCTCCGCGACGTCGCGCGCCGCGAGCATCACCTCGCCGAGCGCTTCCGCATCTTCGCGCGTGGCCTCGTGAAGGCCGACGATGTGCTTCTTCGGGATGACGAGCACGTGCGTCGGCGCCACCGGCCGCAGATCGCGGAAGGCGACGACGTGATCGTTCTCGTGGACGATCTGCGCCGGGATCTCTTTGTTCACGATCTTGCAGAAGATGCAGCCGCTCATGGTGCCTCCGAGTCTACTGCGTCATCGCGCCGGCGGCGGGCGATCGCTCTGCCTGCCGCGCAGCTCGGCCGCGACCATCGGCGCGATCTCGGCGCCCAGGCGCTTCAGCGCGCCGTCGATGTGCGCGCGATCTTCGTGCGTCTCGGGTAGTCCGCGAACGCCGGCCCGCGCCGCCAGGAACACGATGCACGCCCGCTCGATCTCCGTCACCTCGACGCGACGCTCGAAGTGCACCTGCGGCACGCGGTACCGCAGCACCACGACGTCTCCGTGTCTCACGACCGCGAACCCCTCGACCTCGCCGTGCGCGCCGGCGAGCTGCCGCACGACGCCGCGGATCATCGCCGCCCGCGCCTTCGCGCGCCGCACCTCGGGCTCGCGATGGAGCGCGAACAGCCTGTTGCGCGCGTACATCCCCGGCACGAGCGCCATGGCCACGGTCAACGCTTCGCGATCGACGTGCATCGTCAGTCGTCCTCGCCGCCGGCGTTTCCTCGCGGCGCCGTCGACACCTCGCCGAGCAGCTCGGCCTGGCGGGTCGTGCGAAGCGCGGTGATCAGGTCTTCGAGATCACCTTCGATGATCCGATCGAGCTTGTTCAACGTGAGGCGTATGCGGTGATCGGTCACGCGGTTCTGCGCGTAATTGTACGTGCGAATCTTCTGACTTCGCTCGCCCGTCGACACCATGCTCCGGCGCTCTGCGCTCTGCGCGGCCTCTTGCTTCTCGCGTTCGATGTCGAGGAGCCGACTCTTCAAGACCTTCAGCGCCTTCGCCTTGTTCTTCAGCTGCGAGCGCTCGTCCTGACACTTCACGATCATCCCGGTCGGCTTGTGGAGGATCTGCACGGCGCTGTTCGTCGTGTTGACCCCTTGCCCGCCCGGCCCGCCGCTGGCGGCGATGCTGATGACGAGATCCCTCCCTTCGTCGAGCGTGACGTCGACGTCTTCGGCTTCCGGGAGGACGGCGACCGTCGCCGTCGACGTGTGAATGCGCCCTTGCGTCTCGGTCGCCGGGACGCGCTGCACACGATGCACGCCCCCTTCGAAGCGGAGCTGGGAGTACACGTCTTTACCGACGACGAGCGCGATGACCTCTTTGTACCCGCCGGTCGTGCTCTCGCTCGACGTGAGGATCTCGACCTTCCACCCGCGCGTCTCGGCGAAGCGCATGTACATGCGGAAGATGTCGGCGGCGAAGAGCGCGGCTTCCTCTCCCCCCTCCCCGCTTCGAATCTCGAGGATCGTGTTCTTCGCGTCGTTCGGATCCTTCGGCAGCAGGAGCAGCTTGATGCTCGCCTCGAGCTGCGCGAGCTCGCCCGTGAGCCGCGCGACCTCGGCCTCGGCGTCGGCGCGGAAATCCGGATCGGCGAACAGCTCTCGCGCGTCGGAGAGCTCCTTGCCCTTCGTCTGATACGTGGCGTACGCCGTCATCAGCGCCGACAGATCGCTCCGCTCCTTGGTCAGCTTGGCGATCTGATTGCGATCGGAGAGAACCTGCGGCTGGCACATGAGCTCATCGAGCTCGGCGTACCGTCGCGTGAGGCTCTCCAGCTTTTCGTGAGGGAGCATGGCGGAGCGCTCCCTTTAGCACGAGAGCTCTACTGCTCGGTGTACGTGTAGTTCCCGGCGCCGGTCGGGTTCCCGTAGAGGACGGTCGAGCAGTCGCACCCCTCGGCGCGGAGATAGAAGTAGACGGTGGTGCTCGCCGGTTGCGCCGGCAGGACGACGTACCACTGGTCGTTGTTGTTCGTTTGCCTGTCGAAGGTCATCGGCGCATCGACCTGCGTCGTGAAGCTCGGGTCGGTCGCGTAGATGACGTGCGCGTGGCCGGCGGTGACCGAGCCTTGCGGGTAGGTCTGCGTGATGATCGAGACCGCAGTGCCGGCGATGAGGGTGCCGCCCTGAATGTCCACCGTGGCGCCGCCGACGCTCACGAAGCCGGCGGTGTTGCCGAGGAATGAGACGGTCGAGCCGCACGAGACGCATGCCGGCGCCGCGTCGCTGGCGTCGACGGCGCTGGAAGATGCGTCGCTCGCGTCCGCGTCGGACGACGAGGCGTCGCCGGCGTCGACGACGGGCGAAGCGGCGTCGTTCGCGTCGACTTCGTGCCCCGCGTCGCTCGCATCGACCTCGTGACCGGCGTCGCTGGCGTCGCTCGCGTACCCCGCGTCGCTGGCGTCGACCTCGTGCCCCGCGTCGCCCGCGTCGGTCCCCTCGCGCAGAGACGTGTCGCCTCCGCCGTCGTCGCTCGAGCCACCGCCGTCGTCGCCGAGCGTCGCGTCGCCGCCGGCGTCGTCGCCTGCCGCAATCGCACCGGTGTCCTCGTTCCCCCCCGCTTCGCCGATCGCCGCTTCGGGGAGCGTCCCCGCGTCGTAGCCGGGCTCTCCGGCATCGCTGGAGCAACCGACGAAGGCGCGCGCGGCGAGGAGCGCGACCAGACCCACCATTCCGAATTTCTGGAAGCGCATTGCGGCGATTTCGTAACGCATGAATGCGTGACTCGCACGCCCTCAATGCGATGACGCACGACGATTTCCGCCGTCGCGCTGCGTCAGCGCGGGTGGAAGAAGAACGCCGCCGCGAGCGCGAAGACGACGAGCACGAGCACCGCGACGAAGACGCCCTTCGCGCGCGAGCGTGGCGCCGGGATCACCGCGCTGGCCCGGTTGCTGTCGATCCGCGCGCCGAGCTTGGGCGGGGCCTTCGAGTCGCTGGCTTCGTTCCTCGCGATGGGCACGTTGAACGGACGCGAAGGGGGCGGCGCGAACATGCCGTCGGGCGGCTCGCCGTTGACCCACGAGTTGCTCGGCCGATCGCGCGGGATGATCGGCATCGGCGTGTCTTTCGATAGCGCGTCGGGGGGCGGAGGCGCGCTCACGATCGCCGCGGGGTGCATCGTGTTGATCGGCGCGGGGCGATCGGGGGCGCTCGCTTCCGAGATCCAGCGCTGGTCGCGCGCGGCCTCTTCGGCGAATAGCTCGCGCATCACCTGGGCGAGCGCGGCGGCGTTCACCGCGCGCCCTTCGCTCTGCGCGAAAGCGTCGAGCGCGTGCGCCAGCTCCGCGCCCGTCTGATACCGATTCGCGGGATCGCGCGTCAGCGCCCGCTGAAGGATCTGCCACAGCGCCGGCGGGAACCCGTCGACGAGCTGCGTCGGATCGGGAACCTCGGCGGCGTAGACGCGCTTCAACGTCTCGGCGTCGTCCTTCGTCTTGAAGAGGCGGCGATCGACCACGAGCTCCCAGAGCGTCGTACCGAGCGCGAAGATGTCGGCGCGCCTGTCGACCGGATTTCCCGCGACCTGCTCGGGCGAGAGGTACGCGAGCTTCCCCTTCACGACCCCCGCGGCCGTCTTGTAGGCGCGCCCCTTGGCCTTCGCGAGGCCGAAGTCGATCACCTTCACGTGCCCGTCGTACGTGAGGATGATGTTGCTGGCGTTGACGTCGCGATGCACGAGCATCTGCGCCTGCCCCTGCGCGTCCTTCACGTCGTGCGCGTGGTGAAGCCCGTCGGCCACACGCGCGCCGATCCACGCCGCGAGGTCGTACCGAAGGCGCACGCCGCGCGCGCGGCAGGCATCCCATACCTCCCAGAGCGACTGGCCGACGAGGAGCTCCATGGCGATGAAGAGGCGATCCCCTTCGTTGCCGAGCTCGATGACCTGCACGCAGTTCGGATGCGACAGGCGCGAGATGATCTTCGCCTCGTCGAGGAACATCGTGACGAACTCGGGGTGCCGGCAGAACTCTTCCTTGATCACCTTCAGCGCAACGACGCGCTCGAACACGTCCTCGTGCCCCGGCGGCCCCGAGAGGCGACCGAGGTACACCGTGGCCATTCCCCCTTCGCCGATCTTGGCGCGCACGTCGTATCGCCCCAGCCTCGGCGGGAGCGACGCATCGCGTACTCTGGTGGGGACGCTGGTCACGATCGAACCCCTAGTATCGCGCGAACCGGTCGCGTCAGGCGGCGCGAAGAGACGGCGCGCTGACGATCGCTTCGTAGCTCGGGAACGCGACCTCGACGGCCGATCCCCCACCGCCGCTGCTGCTCTGCGCTTCCTCGCGGAACAGCGTGGCGCGGAGCGAGGCCAGCGCAATCTCGAGCTGCGCGTCGTCCGGCTGGATCGTGGTGATCTTCTGGACGAGGAAGCCCGGCCACAGGACCACGCGGAGCGGGCCCGTCGTGCAGTAGCGGGCGAAGAGGCGCTGAATCTCGAACGTGAGGCCGGCGATCGCCGGAAGGAACGGGAGCTTCTCGAAGAAGAAGACGACGTTGTCGAGGAGCACGCTGCCGGTGTGGATGCGCGGCAGGAAGGCGCCGATGCCCGTGAAAATCAGGATCGACACGAGGGCGACCATCACGAGGAACGTAGTGCCGCAGCGCGGATGAAGGGTGGTCTTCGCGCGCGCGTTGTCGACCGTGAGCGCTTCGCGCGCCTCGTAGGTCGAAATCGTCTTGTGCTCGGCGCCGTGATACTGGAACACGCGCCGGATGTCGGGGATGCGCCGGATGAGCAGCAGGTAGCCGACGACGATCGTGAGCTTGAACGCGCCGGTCAGCGCCTGGAACGCCGGCACCTGTACGTCGAGCCCGAGGTGGAAGAGGCGGTTCACGCCGGCCGCGGCTCCCTGCGGGAGCGCGATCAGAAACGCGATGGCCACGACGAGCATGACGCCCATCGCGCCGCCCGACTTCTTCGGTTCGCTCACCTGCGAGGGGGCGCCGTCATCGCGCGTCGTCATCGCGAAGAGCGCGAGACCAAGCGCGCGAACGCACGTCGTGGCGACCGAGATCATTGCCGTCATCGGGGCGCGCGGAGGCTTCTGCGCCTCTTCTTCGGCCAGCAGATCCTTCTCCATCTGATCGGCGGAGAACTTCAGCGCCTCGCTCCCGAGCCGGAGCGACTCGACGAGCGACACCACGCCACGCGCGAACGGCACGCGCGCCAACCCACCGGGGCGCGCGAGCATCGCTCGCTCGCGCACCACGATGGAGCCGTCGCGACGCCTGACGGCGACCGCAAACGACGTCGGCGCACGCATCATCACCCCTTCGAGCACCGCCTGCCCACCGATGTACGGCCGAGCAACGTCGTTCGAAGGGGCGGATGCGGTCACGCCTTGCTCGCTTCGCTCGCCTCGGGTGCAGCCGCTTCGGGAGCCACTTCGACAGGAGCCGCCGCAGCGCCCGCGACTTCCTTCTTTGCGTAGCGCTTCTTGAAGCGATCGACGCGGCCAGCGGTATCCATGAGCTTCTGGGTGCCGGTGTAGAAGGGGTGGCAAGCCGCGCAGACGTCGACCTGGAAATCGCCGCGCGTGGACTTGGTCACGAACTTGTTGCCGCACGCGCAAGCAACCTGCGCCGCGGGGTAATCGGGGTGAATTCCGTCTTTCATGGGAGCTCCGGCGCCACTCCGAAATATAGGAGTGGGGGCGGAGTAGTTAATGCCTCGCGCCTCATCCTGCAAGCAGAAGGCAAGGAAACACGGAATTTGTCGCCCGATCAGAACGGAATTTCGTCGTCGCCGCCCTGATCTTCGCCGCCGAAGTTGCCTCCAGCGTCGAAGTCGCCGCCACCAGCGGCCGGGGCCGGGGCGGACGGAGCGCGTCCACCACCACCGCCGCCACCCGCCGGGCGACGCTCGCCTCCGCCACCACCACCGCCGAATTCACCCGCCTCGGCCCCTCCGCCGCGGCGACCGGTGAGGATGATGTTGTTCGCGACGATGTCGGTCGCGTAGCGCTTCTCGCCATTTTTCTCGTAGCTGCGCGTCTGGATGCGCCCCTCGACGAAGATCTGCGACCCCTTGGTAAGGAACTTCGCCAGCGCCTCGGCCCGCTTTCCCCAGACGACGACCGTGTGCCAGTCGGTCCGCTCCTGGCGGGCGTTGTTGCGATCGAGGTACGTCTCGGTCGTCGCCAGACGGAGGTTCAGCACGGCCTGTCCGCCGGCGATCGTCTTCAGCTCCGGGTCCTGCCCCAGGTTCCCGAGCAGCATCACCTTGTTCAAACCATCCGCCATCGCGCTCTCCTTCGGTCGAGGAGCGAAACTGGTCGCTTACCTGGCTCAGAAAGTCAACGCGTGAGGCGCGCGATATGTGCGCGTGGGCAGATCCGTTGATATAGGACCAACCATGTCTTCCATGAGCGCCCGCAACGGACACGCCGAGGTTTCGACAACGCTCGACCGCTCGTCTATATCCCGCAAGCCCAGGATCATGGCCGACGTGCACGAACCGCGAATCTCGATCGTCATCCCCATCTACAACGAGCAGGGGATCCTCCACTCGGCGGTCGTCGACCTGCGCGAGCGCCTGAAGCCGTTCGGGTGGAACTACGAGATCATCCTCGCCGAGAACGGCTCGAAGGACCGGACTATCGAGCTCGGCAACGAGATCGCCGCCAAGTACAACGACCCGAACGACGGGCAAGTGCGGCTGATCAGCATGGGCGAGCCGAACTACGGCAAGGCGCTCAAGCAAGGGATTCTCCTCGCGCGCGGTGAGCTCATCATCTGCGAAGAGATCGACCTCTGCGACACCGACTTCCACCGCCGCGCGATCGAGATCCTCGACAGCGGCGTAGCCGACATGGTCATCGGATCGAAGCTCGCGGCCGGATCGGAAGACGATCGGCCGATGATGCGTCACGCGGCGAGCATCGCGTACTCGGGGCTCCTGAAGGGGCTCCTCGGGTTCCGCGGGACCGACACGCATGGCCTCAAGGCGTTCCGGCGCCTGGCGCTGCTCGACATCGTGCGCGCGTGCCTGGTCGACAAGGACGTGTTCGCGAGCGAGTTCGTCATTCGCGCCGATCGCGGCGGCGTGAAAGTGAAGGAGATCCCCGTGCGCGTGATGGAGAAGCGCGCGCCGTCGATCAACCTGTTCAAGCGCGTTCCGAACGTGCTGAAGAGCCTCATCAAGCTGACGTACGCGATCCGCGTCCGCGGCTAGCTAGACGCGCTTGAACATCGAGAGGCGCGTCGCTTCGAAGCCCATCTCTTCGTAGAGCTTCCGGGCGACGATGTTGTCGGCGGCGACCTGAAGACCGACGCTGCCGAGCTTTCGTGCGCGGGCCTCTTCGACGGCGCGCTCCATCAAGAGGCGGCCCCACCCGCGCGATCGGTACTTCTCGACGATGGCGACGGTCAGCACCCACAGGCGCGTCACGCCGCTGAAGGCGTCGATCTCTTCGCGCAGCCACAAGTGACCGGCGAAGGTGCCGTCGTCGTCTTCGAGTGACAGGAGGAGACTCTTGTCTTTGGTCGGGCCGGCGTCGCCCCAAGCCCACGCGCTCTTCAGCGTTTCGGGCCAGCGTGCGACGAAGGCGTCGCGCTCTTCCTTCGGCGACTGGCGAAGCGAGCCGAGGCCTGTCTCGAGATCGAGCGCGAGAAACGAATCCCAATCAGCGGGGCGGTAGCTTCGGATGCGCGGCATTGCGTCGTCTGGAAGGTTACCAGGAGCGAGCGCGTTCCTCGCGGTGTAAAAGCGGCTCGAGCGCATGACCGAGGTACGCCGAACCACCTGCAACCGCGATTGCCCCGACGCCTGCAGCATCCTGGCGCACGTCGAAGACGGGAAGGTCGTGCGGCTCCAGGGCGACCCGGACCATCCGGTGACGCAGGGCTTTCTCTGTTACCGCACGAATCATTTTCTTCCGGTTCACTACGCGCCGGGGCGCATCACGACGCCGCTCGTGAGGCGCGGCGATTCGTTCGTGGCCGCGACGTGGGACGAGGCGCTCGATCTCGTCGCGACGAAGCTCACCGCGATCAAGACCGAGAGCGGGCCGGCGGCGATCTTCCACTACCGAAGCGGCGGATCGCTCGGCCTCCTCAAGTACCTCACGGATTACTTCTTCACCCTCTTCGGCCCCGTCACCGGGAAGCGCGGCGACATCTGCTCGGGGGCAGGCGACGCCGCGCAGACCGAGGACTTCGGCGAAGAGGACAGCCACGACCTGTTCGATCTGTTGAACGCGAAGAGCATCCTGCTCTGGGGGAAGAACGTCTTCACCTCGAGCCCGCACACGCTGCCGGTGCTCAAACAGGCGCGCGCGAACGGAGCGCGCGTCGTCCTGATCGATCCGGTGCATCACAAGACGGCGTCGATCGCGGACTCGTTCGTGCAGCCGAAGCCGGCGGGAGACTTCGCGCTGGCGATGGCGGTGGCGCGCGTTCTCTTCGACCGGGCGTGGGAAGATCCGAACGCCGCGAGCTACTGCGATCACGTGGACGAGTTCCGCAGGATGGCGTGCGCGAAGAGCGCGAGCGCGTGGTGCGACGAGGCCGATGTCTCGCTCGATGCGGCGATCGAGATCGCGACGTGCCTCGGACCGAACAAGCCGTGCGCGATCCTCGTCGGCTGGGGGATGGGGCGGCGATCGAACGGCGCGGCGATCGTGCGCGCCCTCGACGCGCTGTCGGCGATCAGCGGGAACCTCGGGATCGCCGGCGGCGGCGTGTCGTTCTACTTCAAGCGACGCGGAGCCTTCGATACCGACTTCGTGAAGCGCGCCGGCGAAGCGCCGCGGACGATCTGCGAGCCGCTCTTCGGGCAAGAGGTCCTCGCCGCCAAGGATCCGCCGGTGCGCGCGGTGTGGGTCACAGCCGGGAACCCGGTGGCGATGCTCCCCGATTCGCGGAAGGTCGAAGGGGCGCTCCGGTCGCGTGAGCTCGTGGTGGTCGTCGATTCGTTCATGACCGATACGGCCAGGTGCGCGCACGTGATCCTGCCGACGACGACGCTCCTCGAAGCGGACGATCTCGTTGGCGCGTACGGGCATCACTACCTCGGCGTGGCGCGGCCGGTGGTGGAGAGGCCGCCGCAAGTGAAGAGCGACCTCGAGATCGTGCAGGCGCTGGCGGCGCGGCTGGGGCTCACGGCGATCGAAGAGAAGCTCGCGGGGACGGCGCGCGCCTGGCAAGAGCGGCTCGTGGCGGCGAAGCTCGCGCCGCGCGGCGTGACGCTTGAAGCGCTTGAAAATGGGGCGATCCGCAATCCGCTGGCGGCGAAGGTGCTGTACGCCGATCGGAAGTTCCCGACGGCGACGGGGAAGGTGAACCTGATCACCGAGGGCGCGTCGGTGTCGCTGGCGATCGATCGCGACTACCCGATGACGCTGATGGCGCTGTCGACCGAGGACGCGCAGTCGTCGCAGTGGAGCCGCGTTCTCGAGGGGCCGGCTGTGGCGACCGTGCACCCCGAAGCGTGCTTCGGAATCGCCGACGGGGCGCTGGCGACGCTCGAGTCGCGGATCGGCGCGATGGTGGTTCGCGTGACGCACGACGCGCGTCAGCGGCGCGACGTCGTCCTGGTGCCGAAGGGGGGGCACCTGTCCGACGGGCGATGCGCCAACGCGCTGGTGAGGGCGCGCACGACCGACCTCGGTGAAGGGGCGGCGTACCACGACGAAGGGGTGCGCCTGGTGGCTGCGACCGGAGGCGCTCCCGGAGACTAAGCCCCGCGTATTCGTCCATTCTCCGTTTCGCCGACTAGACTGGTCGCGACCTTGTCCTCTCGCCCGCCGCCCATGCCCGGCAAGTTGCCGCCCCCCTCGAGGCCTCCGCCGCGCGGCTCGACGTCCAATCCCCCGTCGCGCACCGCGCCGACCGCACCGCCGTCAGGGCCGAAGGGGCAAGCGCCCGCCGCCACGGTCGCGGCACCCACACCTGCGCAAAGGGCGGCGCGCAACGCTTCGTACGCGCTCCTCGCCTTCACGCTCCTCACGGTGATGTCGCTCGTGGCGTGGTTCCTGCGCGCGGATCAGCCGTGGGGCTTCGCCTCGTTCATCGCCGTGCTCACGGGCCTCCTCGGCACCGGCGCGACCGCGCTCCTCTGGCGACAGCCGACGCGCGAGCACGCGCTGGCGGGGCTCATCGTGATGGCGGTCTCGATCCTGCGCGTGGGTCTGCCGACTGACTGGACCTGGACCAGCGTGACGCTCCTGACGATGACGATCCTGCTGGCGATCCCTCTCGTGCAGGCCGCCATCTTGTTGCCACGAAGCTGAGATAACGTTGGGGTCCATGCGGATCCTCTACGGCGTCACGGGCGAAGGGATGGGGCACGCCACGCGCAGCAAGGTGGTCTGCGAGCACCTCGTCTCGCAAGGGCACGAGGTGAAGATCGTGGTGAGCGGACGCGCGCACGCGTTCCTGGCCAAGAGCTTCCCCGATGTCGTCGAGATCAAGGGACTCAGCATCAAGTACGAGAACAACGCCATCGATCGCGACGGCTCGATCGCGCGTAACGTGCTGGCCGCGCCGCAGATGCTGTACGCGAACGCCAGCCGCTACTTCGAGGACGTCGTCCACTTCGAGCCCGACGTCGTCATCAGCGACTTCGACTCGTTCGCCTGGTTCTTCGCGAAGCGCCACGGGCTGCCGATCGTGTCGATCGACAACCAGCAGATCATCGCCCGCTGCAAGCATGACAAGGCGATCAAGGTGGGCGTGAAGGTCGAGTACCAGATCACCAAGGCGTTCGTGAAAGCCAAGCTCCCGGGGTGCGATCAGTACGTCATCACCACGTTCTTCTTCCCCACCATCAAGAAGAAGTTCCGCGAGAACACGACGCTCGTGCCGCCGATTCTCCGCCGCTCGATCCTCGACGCGAAGCCGCGCGCGAAGTTCGGGTCGCACGTGCTCGTGTACCAGACGTCGACCAGCGACAAGACGTTGATCCCGACGCTCAACGCGATCGCGGGAGAGCGGTTCATCGTCTACGGACTGCGGAAGAACGCGCACAACGGTAACTGCCAGCTGAAGGAGTTCAGCGAGGACGGGTTCGTCGAGGACCTCGCCAGCGCGAAGGCCATCGTGTCGAACGGCGGGCTCTCGCTCATCGGCGAGGCGATCTACCTGGGAAAGCCCGTCTACAGCGTCCCCGTGAAGCATCAGTACGAGCAGATGATGAACGCGCGGTACATCGAGGAGCTGGGCTACGGCCTGTGCGCCGATTCGATCGACGGCGACGTGCTCCGCATGTTCCTCCGCGAGCACCCTCGGTACGCGGCGCGCGTGGCGCGGCACAGCCAGGAGGGGAACGAGGTCTTGTTCGCGACGGTCGACAAGCTGGTGAAGCAGCTCGGGCGCGCCAAGGCGAAGAAGCAGAAGCGCGGAGAACGGGACGCGCGCGACGCCGAGACGTGAGCGGCTACTTCAGCAAGAGCGCGTAGGCGATCTTCAGGACCGCGTCTTTGCCGGCGTTGGGGTCGGCCGGGATGTTGGCGACGCTCCCTTCGGTGCCGCCCACGTTGTCGTCGGTCGCTGCCGTAGGCGCGCCGGCGTCGACGACGATCGTCGTCCCGCTCGCCGTCGCGTGCCCCGCTCCGCGATCTTCGGGCGCGAGGTGCCCTTCGAGATCGCGCTCGCGCACGAGAGGGAACGGCGATTCGTCGTTCGCGCTCACGGTGACGTCGGGGTGGATCCCCTCGGCCTGAACGGCGTGGCCGCTCGGCGTGTAATAGCGCTCGGTCGTGAGGCGCATGCCGGCGCCGCCGGGGAGCTCGAAGATCGTCTGCACGCTCCCCTTGCCGAAGGTCTGCTCGCCGATGACCGTGGCGCGCTTCGCGTCCTGGAGCGCGCCGGTCACGATCTCCGCGGCGCTCGCGGTGTACGCGTTCACCAGCACCATGGTCTTCGCGTCCGCGAACGCGCCGCCGCCGCGCGCTTTCACTTCGTCGATCACCTGACCGCGATGGCGCGCGGTGTAGATCGTCCCGCTCGAAAGGAACTCGTCGGCCACGTCCGCGGCTTCGTCGACGAGGCCGCCGGGGTTGCTGCGCATGTCGAGGAGCACGCCCTTGAAGGGGCCCTTCGCTTCGGCGCGGAGGCGGGCGACGGCCTTCAAGAGCTGCTCGTGCGTCTTGTCTTGGAACTGCGAGATGCGGACGTAGGCGACGTTTCCGGTGAGGAGGCGAGATGCGACGCTGGGGACTTTGATGACCTCGCGGACGAGGTCGAGGGTGATCGCGTTCGCGTTCGCGTTGGCGTTGGCGTTCGCGTTGGCGTTCGGCTTCGGGTCGCGGCGGATCGTGAGCTTCACGTGCGTGCCCGGCTTGCCGCGCATCTTGCGGACCATCTTCTCGAGGCCGATGCCGACAGCTGTCTCGCCGTCGACCGCGAGCAGCTTGTCGCCGCTTCGGATGCCCGCGCGCTCAGCCGGCGATCCCTCGATCGGAGCTATCACCGTGAGCACGTCGTTGCGCGCGTCGACCTCCAGCCCCACGCCGCCGAACTCTCCTTCGGTGTCGCTCTGGAAGAGCGCGAAGTCTTGCGGCGCCATGTAGCTCGAGTGCGGATCGAGACCGGCGACCATCCCCTCGATCGCGCCGTTCACGATCTTCGTCCGATCGACCGGCTCCACGTACTCGTTCTCCACCGTCACCAGCACGCGCCCCAGCTGCGCCATCGCCGCATACGGGCTCTCGTCCTGCGACGTCGCCAGAGCGGTGTGCGACCCGGCGATCGTCGTCGCGGCACCTCCAGCGAAGGCCAGCGCTGCGAAACCCGTCGTGCGAATGAGCTTGTTCACGCGCGGATCGTGTCACAAGCCACGCGCGAAAGCCTCAACGCGAAAAAAGCTTCTTCTACGAATCGGAATCATTGGTACTCTCAGACAAGAGAGCGGCACATGCCTCCGCACCTTCACGTGGAAGGGGCGAGGAGGCCGCAGATCTTCTCTGAGGAGGTTCTCTTGGCGACCGGTGACAAAGACTCGATGGCCAACCTGCGCGCAGAAGGTTCGAAGACCGATAAGCGCAAGCAGAGTCTCTATTTTCCCGAGTCGATGCTCCAGGAGATCAAAGAAGAGGCTGCTCGCCTCGACCGCTCGCTCTCCTGGGTCGTCCAGCGCGCGTGGAAGATCTCGCGACTCGAGATCAAGAAGCTCCCGAGCGTGAACGACGTCGAGGGTGGAGACGACGACGAAGGCTGACCGGCCTTCGATTCGCGCGTGGCGGGCGGTCGACGAACAAGGGTTCGCGATCGCACCGGACGGAACACGCCTCTTCCAACGCTCGCGCCTCGGCAGTCATGCGCCGGGGAGCGTGCGTGCGATCCTTTGTGACGGGATCGTGTGCGACGGCTTCATCTGGAAATACCTGTGGGACGACCTCGCGCCGACGGTCGCTCTCACGCACTGGCATTACCGCGGGCATGGGCGGAGCGCGGCGCCCGTCGATCCCGATCGGGTCGACATCCCCGCGCACGCCGACGATCTGAGCGCCGTCCGGCGTCACATCGGCAGTCCGCCGTGCGTGATCATCGGGCACTCGATGGGGTGCCAGGTCGCGCTCGAGAACTACCGGCGCGATCCGGAGGGGATTCGCGCGCTCGTCCTGATCAACGGAAGCTTCGGCAAGGTCACGCAGACGTTCAAGGGCGTGCCGGTGCTCCAGTGGGTGCTGCCGAAGCTGCTCGACGCCGTGTTGAAGCGGCCGAACGTGGCGCGCGCGATCTGGACGCGCATTCCGCCGGACACTGCGCTGCGGATGGCGCTCCGCTGGGGGGAGATCGATCCCGAGCGGATCAACCCCGACGACATGATGCCGTACCTGCGTCACATGACGCACGTCGACCTGCCGATGTTCCTGCGGATGCTCCGCGCGGCGGGCGAGCACAGCGCGGAAGATCTGTTGTCCGAGGTGAACGTGCCGGTGCTGGTGGTGGCGGGCGAGCGCGATACGTTCACGCCGCCGTTCCTCGCCGAGCGCATGGCGCGCGAGATGCCGCAGGGCGAGCTGCTCATGGTGCGAGGAGGGACGCATGTCGCGTCGATCGAACAGCCGGCGTTGGTCGATGAACGAATCGCGGAGCTCATTCGGAACCGCGTGCTGGCGTAGCGCGATCGGGATCGTCGCGATCGCGATGGGCGGGTGCTCGCGCGGGGAGAGCGGGGCGCAGCCGGACGCGGGGCTGCCGCTCGTCGAGTACGGGGGATCGGCGAACGCGAACGCAGACGCGAACGCGAACGCAGACGCAGACGCGAACGCGAACGCGAACGCGAACGCGAACGCGAACGCAGACGCGAACGCGAATGCGGATGAGGCTCTCGCCATGCGCGCTGCCTACGCGTCGGCCATCCCCCTCTCCGGCAAGAGCGTCGGCCACACCTCCGTCGTCTTCAAGCTGAAGCTCGGCGGCGGGATCGACGCCGCGTACAAACCGCGATCGACCCGTGGCGGTCGTCGCTACCGCGGCGAAGTCGCGGCGTACCGCCTGGCGCGCTCGCTTTCGCTCGAGAACGTCCCGTACGCGACCATCCGCGCGTTCGATTTCGCCGATCTCGATCGCGCCGTCGGTCGCGAGGCGATCTTCGCCGAGGTGGTGAAGGAGCCGCTCGACGACGCGGGGACGAGCGCTCAGGTGCGCGGCGCGCTGATGCCGTGGATCAAGGGGCTCGAGTTCTTGCCGCTGGAGAAAGAAGACGAAGTCGCGAAGTGGCGCGCGTGGTTGAAAGTCGGCGGTGCGATCCCGGACGATCAGAAGGCGATGGCGTCGCAGATGAGCACGATGCTCGCGTTCGATCTCGTGACCGGGAACTGGGACCGGTGGAGCGGCGGGAACGTCGGCGTCGATCGCGCGAAGGGCCAGATCCTCTTCATCGACAACGACGGCGCGTTCTTCGATCCGGTGCCGGTCAAAGAGATGAAGCGCGGCGCGGATCTCTTCGACGGCGTCGAGCGGTTCTCGCGCAGCTTCGTGGCGGCGCTCCGCGCGGTCGACATCGCGAAAGCGGTCGGCGAAGAGGTGCCGGGCGAGCCGCTCCTCACGGCGCACGTGATCACGCAGACCGACGCGCGACGGAGGAAAGTGCTGGCGGCGATCGACGCGCAGATCGCGAAGCTCGGCGAGAGCAACGTGCTGGCGTTCGAGTGAGCGAACCGATGGCCGCGCAGCTGGCGCAGCTGCTCGCTGAGAGCGATCTCGACGAGCTGCGCGAGATCGTCGCGCGGTGGAAGAAGACCGCGGCGAGTGATCGCGAGCGGCGTCACTACGAGGACCTCGGCGCGCGCTTGATCGAGCTGAAGTCGGCGCTCGCCGAGCAAGCGGTGCAACCGACGCGCGAGGAGCTGGAGACGGCGCTGGCCATGATGATGAAGCTCGCGGCGCAAGCGGGGCATGCGCGCTAGGCTCAGGCATGGGCGCCGGCATGAGATGCGCATCGGTGGTCCTCCTCGTCCTGGCCGCCGAGGCGCTCGGATGCAGCAGCGCAGCGAGCACGGCGAACGGATCGCCGAACGCTGACGCCAGCTCCGGCGACGACGGAGGCCTCGTCGGCGGAGACGACGACGCCGGCGCGGTCGACGCAAACGAACCGGGCGCGCCGAACGAAGCGGGCGCCGATGGCGGCGGATCAGGCGACGGAGGCACCGTCACGCCGGGCCTGCACGTCGTCATGGGCGCGAACGGAGCGCCGGGACACATCGTCGACGGCGCGAACGCGATCGTTCAGCTGCACGGCGTCGATCGCTCGGGGACCGAGTTCATGTGCACGTCGAGCGGGTTCTTCGACGGCCCCGCCGATCAGGCGAGCATCGACGCCATGAAGACGTGGCACGTCAACGCCGTGCGCGTGCCGATGAACGAAGACTGCTGGCTCGGCATCAACGGCGTCGCCGCCGCGTACGGCGGCGCGAACTACCAGACGGCCATCGAAGGATGGGTGAACCTGCTCACGCAGAACGGGATGATCGTCGTCCTCGATCTGCACTGGACCGCGCCGGGGACGACGCTCGCGAAGAGCCAGGCGCCGATGGCCGACGCCGATCACTCGCCGACGTTCTGGTCGCAGGTCGCCAAGACGTTCGCCTCGAACGGCTCGGTCGTCTTCGATCTGTTCAACGAGCCGTTCATCACCGACTGGAATTGCTGGGTGAGCGGCGGCGCGTGCGCGCAGTCGAACGGCACGACGTACACCGTCGCGGGGATGGCCTCGATGCTTCAGGCCGTGCGAAACGCCGGCGCGCAGAACGTCGTGATCCTCGGCGGGCTCGGGTACTCGAGCGACATGTCGCAGTGGGTAGCGTCGGTGAAGAGCATTCCGAATCTGGCGGCACCGCTGAACGGGATCAGCATCGAGAACGTGGCCGCGTCGTGGCACGCCTACGACTTCAACTCCACGCAGACCGGATGCCCGAGTCAGTACAATGGGTACGGCGCCTCGCTCATGTGCAACTCCGCGGCGGTGACGGCGACGAACACGTCGGCCACGACCGTGCTGGCGGCGGGGTTTCCGGTGGTAATCGGCGAGGTGGGGATCTCGGCGTACAGCACGTCGAGCGCGGCGGCGTTCTCGACGACGCAGGTGAGCGACGTGGAGACGTGGTTCGACGGGATGCTGACGTGGGCGGAGTCGCAGGGGCAAGGGTACCTGGCGTGGTCGTGGAACACGGACACGACGCCGGTGCTGGTCACGGACTACACGGGCACGCCGACGATCGACTTCGGCGTGACGTACCAGACGCACTTGCAGAAGTTCTGAGCGCTCGTCCGTGAGCCGATTCGGTCGGTCCTGGCGAGCTATCGGTCGGTCCCAATGTCGGATCGGGGCCCTCCCGATGTGCGATTGGGATGCACCCGATGTCGTATCGGGATGATCCCGATGCGACATTGGAACATACCGATCCGCGATTGGTCCGTCCCGATGTCACATCGGGACCCTCCCAATGCCGATTGGGTGGGTCCCAATACGCCGCCGGCACGCGCTCTCACGACGCGCCTCACTGCCCGGAATGCCCTGGCGTGCTCCGGTGTTCTTCGCCGCGTAAGGTGAACGCTTGCGCGGCTCCCGGTTCCCCTCGGCTCTCGTCGCCGCGCTCTGCGCGCACGCGGCGCTGCTCGTCGTCCTGGCCGCGCATCGCCCGGTCGCGCGCGAATCAGCGGCGACGGCGACGACCGACGACGTCTTCGAGGTGAGCGAAGAGCCGCCCCCTCCCCTCGCGCCCCCGACTGCTGAGCCGGTAGGCGCGACCGCCGTGGCCACGGTCGACGCCGTCGTCGCGAAGGCACGAACGCGCGCGCGATCGCCCGCAGCGAAGGAGCCCACGGCGCTCGACGTCGTGCCGGAGCCCCCCGGACCGCCGTCGCCGCGCGCCGACGCCGCGCCGGTCGCTCTCGGCGTCGGCGATTACTGGAAGCAGGTGGCGATGGCGGGCGGGCGCGCCGGCATCGAGCGGGCGGAGGCGACGCTGTCGATCGAGGACAGCGTCCGCGGACCGTCGGACGCGCGCGACCGCGCGATGGGGCTCGGCGCAGCGGGGGCGTTCGTGTCGGTCGCGCACGACGCGGCGTCTCCCAGCCTCGCGCCCGACGTCGGTACCGCCACGCTCGAGATCGAGTGCGACGCGACCGGCACCGCGGTGAGCGCACGCGTCGTTTCGGCGGACGGGGACCTGGGCGCGTGGAACGACGTGGCGCGAGAGCTCGTCCGGCTCGCGACGAGCAAGCGCGCGAAGCTTCCGCACGGCGCGCGTGGGCTTCGGGCGCAGCTGCGGATCGTTGCCGAGCGCGCGTTGCCGAGCGGAGAGAAGCGGACGATCGGCGCGGGCGCAGCGCCGGACGACGTGTGCGAAGGGACCGGGCTCAATCGCCGGTGCACCGCGGGAATGCCCGTCGGCGTCGGAGGCACGTGGGGCGACCTCGCGAACATCGGTGCGAAGCGATCGCGCGTGGTGCACGTGCGCGTGATCGACGAAGCGGCGCTCTGATCGCGCTCACGCGCTCGTCGTGCCGTCCCACACGTGGCGCACCGGCTGGATCGCGCGCGGCGGCTCGTTCTCCGGCGCGAGGTGGAGCTCCCAGTATCCGACGTCATGCCACGCGCCGAGCTTCCACCCCGCGCGGTGATAGGTGCCGCAGCGCACGAACCCGAAGCGCGCGTGCAGGCGCTCGCTCGCCGGATTGCCGGGCGTGATGCCGGCGAGGAGCGTCACGTAGCCTTGCGCGCGCATCGTCGGGACGAGGCGTTCGTACAGGCGCGTGCCGACGCGGCGCGCGTGCGTGTCGAACGCGACATACACCGAAACCTCCGCCGTCCAGGCGTACGCGCCGCGCGCGCGATGCGACGAGCCGCGCGCGAAGCCGACGATGCGCGCGCCGTCCTTCGCCACGAGTCACGGGTACATCGCGCTCGCCTGATCGAACGACGCTTCCCAGTCCGCCAGCGGCTCGGGCGCGGTCGCGAAGTTCGCGGGGGTGCGCGCGGCGGCGTCGTTCGAGAGCGCGAGGATCGTGGCGACGTCGGCGCGATCGGCGAGAGTCACGCGCAGCGAGTCTGCGGAGCCCATGCGACGACGTTAGCGCATCTCCGCGAGCGCCTCGCCCATGGCGCGCGAGACGAGCGCCGCTCCGCGGTTGGTGAAGTGGAGGCCGTCGACAATGAGCCAGTCGCCGACCCACGGCTCCGCGGAGAGATCGACGCGACGTCCTCCGTGCGCGCCGGCCACGCCCTCGAGGAGCGCGTCGTACGCGCGCCGGCTCTCGTCGTTGGCGAAGTAGGTCTGCTCCGAGCGCTTCAATGCCGGCAGGCGCACGAACGTGATGCGCGCTCCGTGGCTCGCGGCGAGTGAGACGATCGCGCGGTACCATCGGCCGAGCGCCCACGCCGTCGTTTGCGCCGGCGCGTCGTGCGCCTCGGCGAGCTTGGAGAACTCGGCGACCACGCCGTACGCGTTCGTCGCGCCGAACGGCCGCATTCCCAGGCGCGCCTCGGCTCGCGTGACCTTCGCCCAGAGCGCCTGGCGGTTTGCGCCGATCGCCGTCGCGCGAAACAGGGTGAAACGGAGCGCGTCGTCGACCGCCGCGAAAGATGCGTGCGGGTGGTAGATCGCGAGATCGCCGAACCTTCCCCACGTGAAGACGACGGCGTTGTTGCCGGTGTACGAGCCGGGGCGGAGCGGCTCGTCGTCGGCTGGCTCGGTGCCGCGGTACCCGAGGACGAGCGTGTCCATCTTCCCGCCGCGTTCGAGGTACTCTCGGAGCGCCATGAAGCGGACGTCGGCGTCGGTACCGCCGAGCGCGAGGTTCGCGAGGCGCTGGTTCGTAACGCCGCGCGCGGCGAGGCCGGCGAGGATCTCGCCAGTGTCGATCGCCGACTCCATGTCGGAGTCGCCGGAGAGCACGATCGTCTGCGCAGCCGGGGTCGCGAGCGCGGAGCTCTGGAGCGCTTGCTCCACGCGCACGAGCCCGTTGGCGTGACGGAGGGCGTAGGCGTGCACCGCGCGATCGATCACGACCAGCGCGATCGCGAACGCGAGCAACTGAGGCCAGAGCCGTCTGGTTTGGGTTCGCATGCGTGGCTCAGAAGTCGATGTAGACGAACTTGATGCTCTGCCCCGCGAACGCCAGCGCGACGAGGATGAGCGTCACCCACCACAGCGGGATGGCCACGGTCGCGACCCAGCGCGGCGCGCCCTCGTCGAGCGGGCGCAACCCGCCGAGGACCGCCAGCGCGCGCGTGAGTCGCTCACGCATCGCGCGCGACCTTGCCGTGAATCGTATCGATGAGCGAGCCCACCGACTCGAGCGCCATCACCTCCGACACGGCCAGCGAGATCTTGAACTGCCGCTCGACCGCGTCGAGCAGGCGGACGTTGGTGAGCGAGTCCCACCCCTCGACGTCTTGCGCCGTCATCGCGTCGCGGAGCGTGACCGCGCGGCCGAAGACGCGCGCGAACACGGCCGTGAGCATCGTCTCGACGTCGCCCCTCGTCATGCCTGCTCCTCGGAGAGCGGGAGCTCCCAGCGCTGCTCGTGGTCGCTGTCGCCATGCTCGCGCGTGAAGCCGAGCGACGCGAACAGATCGGTCACGTAGCCGTTGCGCGGCGTGGGCACGAGCGTTCCGCGCACCGTGCGAACGCCGCGGCGCGCGAGCTCGGCGCGCACGTGCGCGAACATCGTCTCCTCGACGCCGCGCTTGAACACACGGCAGCTCATGACCCAGCACTCGATCGCGCAGACGTCGCCGCTGCACCGGCCGATGAGCACCGAGACGAGACCGTAGTCGCCGAAGCGATCGCGCAGATCGAGGCAGAGGGGGACGACGTCGGCGTCGTCGAGCAGCGCGCGGACTTGCGGATCGGTGTAGCGACGCCCGGTGAGATTGAACTGGTTCGTCTTGGCGAGGAGCTGCGTCACGCGCGGGCTCTCATCGGGGCGCCATGCGCGGATCGTGGTCTCCATCTTCAGCGACGCCAGGTAGTCGGCGTAGCTGGCGGACTCGCCGGCCAGCGCCGCGCGCGCCCCTTCTGCCTGGAACGAAGCCGCGCGCTGTCGGTCTTCGTTCGAGATCGCGATCGGCTCGAAGAAGGCGTGCGCTGCGAGCGCCTCGCAATAGCGCGACGGATCGCGCGGGAGCTCCACCACCGCCACCTCGGGCATGCGGCTTCGAACGAGCGCGCACTCGGCCGGCGAGTCGTCGACGAAGACCATTGACTCGGGGAGCACGTTGAGCGCGGCGGCGATGGCGCGGAGCCCTTGATCCTTCGGCTCCCAGTTCGCCACGAACGCGCTGATGTCCGTGAGCGTCAGCACCATCTCCGGGCGCTGCGTGAACACGGCGCGCGCGATCGCGTCGTCGTTCTTGCTGCACACCGCGAGGAGCACGCCGCGCGCGGCCAGCGACTTCACGTACGTCTGGAAGCGCACGAAGCTCTCCCCTTCCGCGCTCTCCGCGCCGAGGCGCACGCCGTCGACCCCGTCGTCGCCAACGACGCCACCCCACAGCGTGTCGTCGAGGTCGAGCACCAGGCACTTCTTCGACTTGCCGCGGATGGCGGCGATGACGCCGGCCACGCTCTTCGCGTAAGCCGGCAGGCACGCGAGGTTCGCCGGGAGCTTCGCCACCGCGTGCCACTTCGGATCGAACATCTGGTCCTTGCCCAGGTTCGAGGCGAGGAAGCTCACGTCGTGGAGGTGCACGTACGACGGCGCTTCGCGCGCGAGGGCGAGGTTCAGCTCGGCGACCTTTCGGCCGACGCTCCCTTCGACCTTGAGCTCGTAGTTGCCGTACGTGCGGTACCGCGGCTCGACGACGGTGTTCATCACCACGTCGCATCCGTAGAGCGCGCGCGCTTTCTCCCAGAGCCGCTTCCAGCGCGCCACCTCGGCGTCGACCGAGTCGAGCGCGAAGTGCTCGAGGCCGACGCAGAAGTAGACGACGTCGGGCTTCCACGCGCTGAACGCCGGGTCTTCCGCGAGGAGCACCTGCTCGAAGAGACCGAAGCCCGACTCCATCGTCTCCAGCTTCACGCCGCGCAGCCAGGCGTGGCCGAAGACGAGATCGGTGAGGAGCGTCGACGTGTAGCCGGTGAGCACCGCGAGTCGACACTGCGTCATCCCGTCGTCGCGCAATTCGGCAGCGCGCGACCGCAACGCGGCGACGGCGGCGAGCTGATCGTTCACGTCGACCGCGTCGTCGAGCTGCGCGCGGAGATCGAGCCGCTCGCTCATACGAGCCCCGCGATTCGTTCGAGCGCGAACCAGGCGTGCGGCATGTCCATCGCGAAGAAAGCGTACCCGGCGTTCACCGCGCCGTACGTCAACGCGACGCCGACGGGCGCCGGGAGCTTCCACGCTCGGTCCTTCATGAGCTTGTCGACGAACAGGAATCCGGCCACGAGGACCCCGTGATAGAGCCCCCACACGACGAAGTGGTAGTCGGCGCCGTGCCACAGGCCGCTCGCGAAGAAGACGGCGAGGATGCACACGGCCATTCGCCGCAGGTTCGCCACGCCGTTCAAGCCCGGGAAGCGCCAGCCGGCGAAGAGCAGCGGGATGAACACGTAGCTCTGAAGCCACGCGAGCAGCGAGATGTGCCAGCGGCGCCAGAATTCGGCGATGTTCCGCGCCAGGTACGGGAAATCGAAGTTCTCCGGCACGACGATCCCGAACAGCTTCCCGCTGCCGATGGCGATGTCGGAGTAGCTCGAGAAGTCGAAGTAGATCTTCCAGCCGTAGGCGACGAGCTGCCACGCGATCGTGAGGCGGCTGGCCGAGTAGAGCGCGTCGGTGTTGAGGCGCGAGGCCCAGAGATCGAACGTGTCGGCGAGCGCGTGCTTCTTCGCGAGGCCCACCGCGATGCGGGTGATCCCTTGCGACACCGCAGCGGGGTCGAAGCGCGCGTGCTCCAGCTCGGCGCGGAACTGCGGGAAGCGCTTGATGGGGCCCGACACCATCGTCGGAAAGAAGAAGATGAACGCGGCGTAGTCACGGAGGCGTGAGCCGGCGATCTTCCCGACGTAGCAGTCGGCCGCGTAGCTGATGAACTCGAACGTGAAGAAGCTGAGTCCGAGCGGGAGCACGAGGCGCGGCAGGCCGTGGAGCGGCGGGAGCGAGACGATCGACGCCGCGTCGTTCCAGACTCGCCCGAAGAAGACGAGGTACTTGAACGCGCACAGGATCGCGATCGCCTGCGCGATGCCGAAGAAGCACCAGCGCGATCCCTTGCGATAGAGGCGCGAGGTGGCGCACTCCCACAAGAGGATGACGACCGTCAGCGCTCCCCACGCGCCGCCGAAGTAGAGCGCCGAGAAATAGAGGAAGAAGCCGACGCCGAACGCCGTGATGACCCACGGCCGGAAGGCGTCACGGACACGGTGGAAGAGCGTGACGCACGGCGCGAGGAAGAAGAGGAAGAAGACGAGATCGTCGAAGATCACGGAGCGCGGGACTGTATCCCCATTTGGGAAGCGACCCCATCGCGATACCGCTGCCAGCTCGCGAGCCCGCGCGCGCACACGTCCTCGACGGCGCGCGCGACGTCCCCATCGTCGGCGACGTGCGCGAGCAGCACGCGCCAGGCGTCGGCGCGGTGCGCCCCTTCGATCGCGGCGTGCGCGCGGGTGAGCGTCATGGCCGACGGCGGGCAGCCGTAGTGCGCGACCATCGGGTGGCGCGCGATCGCCTCTTCGCCGTGCGCGCGCACGTACGTCCCGGCGAGCTCGGCGCGCTCGTTCACGCTCCCCTCGACGAAGATCGTGAGGAGCGCGACGGCCGCTTGCCACGGCGTCGATCGTGCGCCGGCGTGGAGCTCACGCCGGTAGGCGATCGCAGCGGGGTGAAGCGCGCGCTCGTCTTCGTCGAACTCCGCGCGCGCGAAGCCGAGCCCCTCCATCATGCGCAAGAAGAGCTCGGGGTGCGGCGCGGTGCTGGAGAGGCCGCCGGTCTGCTCTTCGTACAGGTTCTCCGCCAGCGCCGAGCGCACGTCGCCGAGCGGCGGCGTGTTCCCGAGCGCCGCGGCGACGAGCACCGGGAAGTCGCGCACGTAGACAAGGTACTCGTGGCGAAAGTGAACGAGGAGCTGACCGCGGGTGAGGCCCGGGCGCGTGAGCGCGGGGTAGGCCCAGTGATGCTTGCGATCCATGATCGCCAGCAGGCGCTCTTGAAGAGGGCGCGGTTGAAAAAGCCCGGACGGCGCGTGGCTCACGATCGGGATCGTGCCTCCACGCGCCGCCCTGGGTCACCTTTCACGCGACGTTTCCGGAACTAGCCGCGTCGCCACCGGCCGAACGGCCCGAAGCCGGAGTCGAGCGCGTCGGCCACGATCGCCCGCTGCTTCTCGTCGAGCACCTCGTGCACCTTGAGCACCGCGCCGATGGCGGCGTCACGAAGCGCGTCGACCGCGCCGCTGGCGCGCGAGGCCACGGTGCCGAGCGTCTCGGCGTCGAGCGACTCGCCGCGAAGCGCGCTCGCCAGATCGCCGCGCATGCCGCGCGCGTCGTCCTTCACCGCGCGCGCCTTGGTGCGCAGCTCGTCGAACGCCGCGCGGATGGCCTTCTCTTGCGCGGGCGTGGCGTCGATCCGCTCGAACACCGCGTTCATGCCGAACCCGCGGAAGCCGCCGCGCCATCCGCGCCGGCGCCCTTGCCACGGCGGCGCGTCGTCTTCGTCGGTCCATCGCTCGCGGTAAGCGTGCCCGCCGCCCGGACCCGCGCATCCGGCGTCGTGCCAGTGCCCGGGGCCGCCGTGCCCGCCATATCCACCGTACCCGCCGTACGCGAACCGCCTCCCGAACCCGAAGCGCCTCCGAAGAACCTTCATCAACACGATCGCGCCCACGACGCCAATGACTACGCCCACCATGGAGACGTCTCCCTTTCTACGAACGGGAGCGGCGGGATCGCGCGCTCCGTCTGGCGAAATAGGATGCGGCGCGGTCCCCGTTGTTGCGTTGCGCGAACGTGAAGAAGTGTGAAGAGTGTCGGCGCGTGGCGAGCCTCATCACCTTCGAGCCGATCGGCGTCGTGCACTCGCCTTTCGTGGAGAAGGCGGACGCGCCGCGGCAGGCGCAGGCCGCGCTCGACGTCGAAGCGACGATCGAGCTCTTCCCGGGGCGCGACCTCGAGCACGCGATCGAGGATCTGGCGACGTGGGAGCGGCTGTGGGTCGTGTTCGTCTTTCACCGCGTCGAAGGGTGGCGCCCCAAGGTGATGCCGCCGCGGAGCGATCGACGGCGCGGTGTGCTGTCGACGCGATCGCCGCATCGACCGAATCCGATCGGCCTCTCGGCGGTGCGGCTCGTCGGCGTCGATGGGCTCAACGTGCGGGTGCGCGACGTCGATATCCTCGACGGATCACCGGTGCTCGATCTGAAGCCGTACGTGCCGTACGCCGACGCGTTTCCGAACGCGGGCTCGGGCTGGCTCGAGACGGCGCGCGATCCCCTCCCCGACTTCCAGGTCACGTGGTCCGACGAAGCGCGCACGCAGGCGACGTGGCTCGCGACGAAGGGGGTCGAGCTCGAAACGGTCATCGATCGCGCGCTCGCCCTGGGACCGAAGCCGAACGCGTACCGGCGCATCAAGGCCGTGGCCGACGGGCACGAGCTGGCTGTGAAGGAGTGGCGCGCGCGGTTCGAGGTGGCGGGGAACGTGGTGCACGTTCGCGCGATCACGAGCGGGTATCGCCCGCGCGCGCTGGCCACGAACGACGACGCGGCGCTCGACGTTCACCGCGCGTTCGTGGCGGCTTTTCCCGGGCGCTGACGTGCGCGCGCGCCGGCGCCGGGCTCGTGTACGCTTCACGAGGCATGTCGAGCCCGCGCAACACGCAAACCCCTGACGACGCGGTCGGTCTCCTCGACGACATCGTCCGTCGCGCGCTCATCAAAGGGGCGAGCGACATCCACCTCGAGCCGAAGCGCGAACGCACCGTTGTGCGGCTCCGGATCGACGGCGCGATGCTGGAAGACTCCACGCTGACGCCCGACGTCGCGCTCCAGGTCGTCTCGCGCGTGAAGGTGCTCGCGCGCATGGACATCGCCGAACGGCGCACCCCGCAGGACGGCCAGCTCACGGTCGATACCGGCCCCAACGCGCGCGTGCACCTCCGCGCTTCGAGCTTCCCCTGCATCTTCGGCGAGAAGGTCGTTTTGCGCGTGCTGCTCGGCCAGGAGCTGATCGGCTTCGAGCAGCTCGGGCTCGCGCCGGACACGCGCGCGCGTGTTCGCGAGATCGTGCGGAGACCGCAGGGGTTCGTGGTGACCTGCGGGCCGACCGGCTCGGGCAAGACGTCGACGCTCTACGCATTCATGCAGCTGCTCGACACGTCGCGCGTGAACGTGATGACGCTGGAAGATCCCGTCGAGGTCGACATCCCGTCGATCACGCAAGGCCAGACCCACGCGCGCGCCGGCTTCACCTTCGCCACAGGCCTCCGCGCGATCCTGCGGCAAGACCCCGACGTGATCCTGGTCGGTGAGATCCGCGACGCGGAGACGGCGACGATCGCGCTCCAGGCCGCGCTCACCGGTCACCTCGTGCTCACGACGCTGCACACCGCGAGCACCAGCGAGACGATCGTGCGCCTGGTCGATCTCGGCGTGGAGCCGTGGGTCGTGGGCAACGCGCTCTCGGCGGTGATCGCGCAGCGCCTGGTGCGCGTCGTGTGCTCCATGTGCCGCGAGACGGTGAAGCTCGAGGCCGATCTGTGGGACGGCGACGAAGTGCTCCTGCCCGCCGGCAGCGACATGATCCGTCCGCGCGGATGCCGCGCCTGTTACGGCACCGGCTACAAGGGTCGCGCCGGGATCTTCGAAGTGCTCGTAGTCGACGACGACCTGCGCGATCTCGTGAAGGCGAAGGCGGGCCAGCGCGAGTACCGCGCGTGGCTGCACGCGCGCAACGTGCCGTCGCTGCGGCGCGCGGGGTTCGAGAAGGTGCGCGAAGGGATCACGACGGTCGACGAAGTGATGCGGGTGACGACGTCATGAGCGTGCTCGAAGCCGCGAAGATGCCGATCGGCTTCGTGGCGCACGGCTCGCCGATGCTGGCGCTCGACGCGGTGAAAGGGGCCGAGCTTCGCGACTGGGCGGTGGCGATGCCGAAGCCGCGCGCGATCGTGATCGTGAGCGCACACTGGCAGACGCGCGATCCGACGATCGGCGCGACGACGACGCTGCCGCTGCTCTACGACTTCAGCGGCTTCGACGAGGCGCTCTCCAAGATCACGTACGCCCCTCCCGGTGCGCCCGACATCGCAGCGCGCGTCGAGCAGCTGCTCGCGAAGGTGACGATCGGCAAGAGCCCCGATCGCAAGCTCGATCACGGCGTGTGGGTCCCGCTTCGCCACATGTACCCGGCGGCCGACGTGGCCGTCCTCCAGCTCTCGCTCCCGCGTCGTGAGCCAGCCGAGCTGTTCGAGCTCGGTCGCATGCTCGCGCCGCTGGCCGACGAAGCGGTGCTCGTCCTCGGCAGCGGCGTCATCGTCCACAACTTGCGGAGCCTCGACCTCACCGGCGTCGCCGCGCCGCCGCCGTGGGCGCGCGAGTTCGACTCGTGGTGCGAGGATGTGCTCGTGCGTCGCGACTTCGACGCGCTCGTCGGCTTTCGCGTGCGCGCACCGAAGCGGACGATGGCGCACCCCACCGAAGAGCATTTTCTGCCGCTCCTCGTCGCCGCCGGCGCAGGAAGTATGCGATCACGCGCCGTGACATTTCCGATCACCGGCTTCGAATTCGGATCGCTCAGCCGCCGCTGCGTTCAATTCACTTGATCGTCGCGATCGCACTCGCCGTCCGTTGACCGACCTCGCGCGGGTGTTACTTTCATCAGTGTTCCCTCTGCCAGGAACGTGATTGCCGGAACCATGATCCCCTACAAGCATTGAACCGGGAAGCGCTTGTCCGCTCCGTGTGCACGCCGGGCCTCTGCGAAAGCAGCGGATAACTCGGAAGCCTTAAGAGCGGCGATCGCGTTTCCCACCTAGGCGCTCGCCTAGGGGTTCATGCGGTCCGGCACACGCCCTAGCGGTAAGGAACATTTTCTCGAGCGGGTCCACGCAGGTTGCGTGGGCCCGCTCTCTTTATTGCGGCGTGCCGGCCCGGGCCGCGGATGTCCAGAAACCCGAGAAATTGGGCCAAGCGTCGTCAGCATCGGTAAATGAAGCGGGATGACCGATTCGCACCGACCGGCCATGGCGAGCGCGAGCAACGCGCCGTTCCTCCCGCGCGCGCGGTTCGCGCCGGCGAGCGAGCGTGACGCGGCGTGCGAGCGCCTGGCGTCGTCGATGGCGCTCGTGGTGCGCGTCGCGGTCGAGGCGAGCGCGCGCGGGCGATTGTCGGACGTGATCGACGAAGCGATCGAGCGCGAGCTCGACGCGCGCGGCGCGGCGCCGCCGGGGATCGGATCGTCGAGCGATGCGGATGCAGCGCTGAGCGATCAGCTGTTTCGCGCGCGACGCGTGGGCGCGATGGGGATCGCGATCGCGATGGAGCCGCTGCGCGCGGCGACGTCGTCGCGCGGTGCGATCGAGCCGGAGGACAGCGCGACGTTGCGCTTCTGGGCGAACGCGACGGGGGAGAGACCGGTGTGGCTCTTCCTCGACTCGGGGGACGCGGCGACGGGGGCGTACGGGGATCCGATCGCGCTGGCGACGGTGATCGCGGATGCGCCCGCGCGTGAGCCCCTGGACGACGAGGACGACGAGACCCCGGAGCCCGAGTCGTTCGTGGCGGACGCGATCGCGAACGCGAACGCGACCCCGCTGCCCCCGACCGCGACCGCGACCGCGACCGCGACCCCGAACGCGAACGCGAACGCGAACGCGAACGCGAACGCGACCCCGAACGCGAACGCGAACGCGAACGCGAACGGACACGCGAACACGATCGCCCCGACGGACGACGCCAAGACCGACGCGACCAACGCCCCCGTCGCCCCCCGCTTCCTCCCCTCCCCCTTCGAGCCCCTCGCCCCGCGCCACACCTCCGTCGTCAACAGCGACGACCCCTGGCGCGCATGGACCCTCGCCCTCTCCGCCGCGCGCGGCCCCCAGCCGCTCGCCGCGTTCGAGCGGCTCTTCGCGCGCGACTACATGCCGCTCGCCGACGCCATCGCGCGCGGGCTCGACGAGCCGCGCGCGCTTCACGCGCACGAAGAGTTCCGTCGCACGTTCGCGCGCGCGTACACGGACGCCTGCCCCACGTTCGCCGTCACCGGCAAGCGGCCGCGCATGGTCATGGACGCGCCCGAGGTCGCCGCGCGCATCGCGCGTCTTCACGGCGCGCGCACGACGCAGATCCTGCTCGTCGATGCCATGCGCTTCGACGTCGGCGCGCGCGTGAAAGAGAACGTGCGTCGCGCGCTCGGCGCGCAGGCGTCGCTCACCGACGAGCTCATTCTGTGGAGCGCGCTCCCCACGACCACCGTTCGCCAGCTGGAGACCCTCCAGCGTGGCCCCGACGCCCTCCGCGCGCCGAACGCGGACTCCGAGCGCGAGGCCGATCCGCTGCGCGGACGAACGGCCGAAGTGATCCGCCGCGTGAAGGTCGGGTCACGCGATCTCTACAAGCTCGACGTCGTCGAAGCGCGCGTCCGCGATCTCGGGCCGCAAGCGCTCGCCGGGCTCGACGAGATCGCCGACGCCGCGGCCGACGCCATCACCAAGCACGCCAGGACGTTGAAGCCGCGCACGCTCCTCTTCGTCTTCGGCGATCACGGCTTCACGTTCGACCGCGGCGGCGTCGCGCGCCAAGGGGGCGCGTCGCCGGAAGAGGTGCTCGTCCCGGCCTTCGCGCTCCTCGTCGGCGACGTGCACTGACGGCGCGTTCGCGCCTCGCTAACGGAGACGGTGCCGCAGCGTAGGCGTCGTCGTGCCCACGCCGTCATGCACGTGATCGCGCAGCGCGAACGAGAACGTGAGCTGCCCCGCCATCGCAGTGCCCGGCGTCGCGTGGTCGAGATCGGCCGTCGCCGACACCTCCGCGCCGAGCGCGAGGTAGAACGACTCAACCGGGATCTCGAACGACACGCCGGCCAAGAGGCCGAGGTTGTTGATCGTCGTCGTGTTCGCGGGGGGCGCGGTGTCGAACGCGGCGGTGGGACCGGTGGGGACGAAGTCCTTGCAGTTGTCGGGGAAGAAGAACGGCACCGGGCACCCCGCGGTGCTGGCGTGCCATCGCTGGTAAACGAGCCCGGCCTTGCCGACGATTCCCCAGCGCGTCTCGCCGTCGCCCACGAAGCGGTACGTCGGGCCGAGGGCGACGAGCGGAGCCGTCCAGCGTCCGTCGGTGCCGCTCGAAAGGAACGCGCCGCGGAGGAAACCGCCCCATCGCCCGGTGTCGACGATGAACTCGATCTGCGACACGCTCGTTCCGACGAACGACGGGAAATACGGGCGCTGCCCGGTGAACTGCGCGACGCCCCAGCCGAGCGTGGGGACGAAGCCGACGCGCGTGCCGCGAAGCCCGCCGTCGTCGTCGGCGCGCGCCGGCGCGGCCAGGAACGATGAGCCGAGAAACGCGACCACCAGAGCGAACGAGCGCCGACCCACACGCGGACCTTAGCGCAACGAATCGGCCGGTCGCGTGCTAATGCGAGAGGCCATGGATCCCGGCTCACCGCTCCTCGCGCGATGGTCCAAGTTCGCGCATGAGGCGCGCCCCGCGATCCTCGACGCCGCCGGGGCACACACGTACGTCGCGATCGACGAACGGTCCCGCCGCGTGGCAGGCGCGCTCCTCGGTGGGGCGCGGAGTCCGGCGTCGCGGCGCGTGGCGCTGCTGGTGACGCCCGGCGCCGACTGGGTGTCGGCGTTCTATGGAGTCTTGCGCGCGGGGGGGTGCGTCGTCGTCCTGTCGCCGATGCACCCCGCGGCCGAGACGTCGTACTTCTGCGACGACGCGCAGGTCGACACGCTCATCGCCTCACCCGAGCTCGCGCCGCGGCTCGACACGATCGCGCGCACGCGCCGCCTTCTCACGACCGACGCGCTCCGGAGCGAAGCGCCGGCGGCCGATCTCCCGCGCATCGAAGGGTCGCACGCCGCGCTGCAGCTCTATACCAGCGGCACCACCGGCAAACCCAAAGGGGCGGTGCTCACGCACGCGAACCTCGGCGTGCAGCAAGAGTCGATCGCGCGCGCGTGGGAGCACTCGTCCAGCGACGTGCTGGTGCACGCGCTGCCGCTGCATCACCTGCACGGCCTCGGCATCGCGCTTCTGAATCTGCTCGGCGCCGGCGGCTGCGCGCGGATGCTCCCGCACTTCGACGCCGAGGCGATCTGGGAAGCGATGCGCGAGTCGACGCTCTTCATGGGCGTCCCCACGATGTACTCGAAGCTCTTCGCCGCCTTCGACGCCGCCGACGAGAAGACCCGCGCGCGCTGGACGGCGAACGCGCGCGCGCTCCGCCTGGCGACGAGCGGGAGCGCGGCGCTCCCCGTGACGCTCGGCGAACGCTGGCGCACGATCACCGGCGCGTACCCGCTCGAACGCTTCGGCATGACCGAGATCGGCGTCGGCATGTCGAACCCGCTCCACGGGCCGCGCAAGCCCGGGATGGTCGGGCTCCCGGTCTTCGGAATCGAGACGCGGATCGTGAACGACAACCACGACGACGCCGAGAGCGGCGAGCTGTGGGTGCGCGGTCCGTCGGTGTTCGCCGGGTACTGGAAGCGCGAAGACGCGACGCACGGCGCCTTCGCCGACGACGTGCACGGCGGCGAGCGGTGGTTCAAGACGGGCGACACGGTCACGCGCGACGAGGACGGCTGGTTCAAGATCCTCGGCCGCACGAGCATCGACATCCTGAAGAGCGGCGGCTTCAAGCTGAGCGCGCTCGAGATCGAAGAGGTACTTCGCGAGCACGTGAGCGTGAGCGAGGTCGCGGTCGTGGGGATGCCCGACGAGACGTGGGGCGAGCGGGTGGTGGCCTGCGTCGTCCTGCAAGCGGGGCACGAATGCGACGAGGCCACGCTGCGCGCGTTCGCAAAGGAGCGCCTGGCGAGCTACAAAGTTCCCAAAGAGGTGATCGCGATGAGCGAGCTCCCGCGCAATGCGATCGGCAAGGTTCAGAAGGTCGAGCTGGTGAAGATCCTTCACGGCCTGCGAGCGACCTCGTGATGCGCCGCGCGCTCGTCGCGATCCTCGCGACCGGAGCCTTCGCCTGCGGAACGAGCTCGACGCCGTCGGGTTTCGGCAACCCGGACGGTTCCGTCGCCACACCCGATGGCTCCTCGGGCGACGACGACGGGGGGCCGATCCCCTGCCTCTGCCTCCCGGACGGCTCGCTCGGCGTCCCCGACGGCTCGCCGACGACCAACCAGGTCGCCATCGTCTATGGCGAGAGCCCCGACACGCTCTACGCGCTCGACCCGCTCACCAAGGCGGTCACCGTCGTCGGCGCGTTCAGCGGCGGATGCAGCGGCGTCGAGGACATCGCGCTCGACAAAGACTCGAACATGTACGGCACGACGTCGGCCGCGCTCTACAAGATCGATCGCGCGACGGCGGTGTGCACGCTGATCAAGAACGGCACCTACCCCAACTCGCTCTCGTTCGTCCCCGCCGGCACGCTCGACCCGAACGTCGAAGCGCTCGTCGGCTACAACGCGGGCAACTACGTGCGCATCGATCCCACGACCGGCGTGGTCACCACGGTGGGAGCGATCGGCGGCGGGTTCTCGTCGAGCGGAGACATCGTCTCGGTCAAAGGGGGCTCGACGTACCTCACCGTCACCGGCACGGGGTGCTCGGCCGAAGACTGCTTGATCGAAGTGAACCCCACGACGGGCGCGCTCGTGAAGAACTGGAAGTCGGTCGCGCACAACCAGGTGTTCGGGCTCTCGTTCTGGGCCGGCAGCCTCTACGGCTTCGACAACGGCGGCGATCTCTTCGAGATCGATCTCACGAACGGCGTCCTCACCACGAAGACGATCCCCGTCCCGAATCCCCCTGCGGGGCTCGAGTTCTGGGGCGCGGGGTCGACGACCAGCGCGCCCGTGACGCCTCCGCCGAAGTAGCGCGCGCGCCCGCTCAGGTGAGCGGGGAGCGCCGTCAGGTGAACGCTTCGAGCACCAGCGCCGCTCGCTCGGCCACCTGCGCGCGCGCGGCGGCGAAGCGCGGGTGGGCGCGGAGCGAGTCGAACAGCGGGCAGTGATCCATCCACACGACGTCGATGAGCCCGAGCGCCGTGGCCTCGTCGATCGCGCCGAGCGCCTCTTCGGCCTCGCCGACGTAAGCCAGCGCTTCGGCCTTCAGCTGGCGGAAGAAGATCGGGCGGCGACGAACGCGCCCCGTCACCTTCCCCATCGAGTCGGTCATGTCGAAGAGCACGTCGGGGACGCGTCGCTCGCGAATGAGCGTGCACATCGCGATCACCACCGGCGCCATGGCGAACGTCAGGGTCGACTTGCGGGCCAAGGTCGCCGTGGCCCACGCTTCGTCGGCGCGCCACATGGCCAGGCGCCCGCGAAGGAACCACACGAAGTTCACCTCCGCGTCGTCGCGCGGGGTCGACTCGAACAGCTCGTTGGCTGGCCCCCAGTCGCCGAGCAGCGCGCTCACGCGGACCACGTCCCCCTTCGAGCGGAACATGCGCGGCTCGAGCAAGATGGCGCGCTCGAGGAACGAGATCCCCTCTTCGGGCCTCCCCACTTCGACCAGGATGCGACCGCACAGATCGTGGACGTCGGGGAGCGACGGGGAGCGACGGAGCGCGTCGTTCACCTCGCGCGCGGCGGTGGCGTACTCGCCCATCGTGAGGTGGTACGTCGCCATCGCCACCAGCGGCTCTCCGGTGCTCGGCGCAGCGGCGCGCGCGCGCTCGGCGGCTCGGAGCGCGACGTGCGCGGTCCCTTCGCTCGAGTCTTCGTTGGCCAGGCGTCGCATGTGCGCCATGGCGTAGCCGGAGAGGATGCGCGGATCGTTCGGCGCGCGCTTCAACGCGTCTTCGAAGAGACCGATCGCCGTGAGCACGTTCGACGCCCACCCCTGGTGGTACTCGTGGCGCGCGCGAAGGTAGAGATCGATCGCGCCCGGATCCGACGGCGCTTCGCGCGCGGGGACGAACCTTCGCACCGTGAGCGACTCGGCGATCGCGTTCGCCGCTTCGTCGGCCACGGCCAGGAAATCGCCGACGCTCCGCTCGTAGCGCCGCGTCCAGAGTTGAAATCCGTCGGACACGCTCACGAGGCGCGCCGACACGCGGAGCACGTCGCCCGCCTTCTTCAACGTCCCCTCGACCACGACCTGCGCGCCGAGAGCGCGCCCCGCCTCGCGCGGATCGCGCGGATTGGCATCGGTCGACTTCACCGCCATCGCCGCGCCGAGCGGCGTCACGCGCAACCCTTTGGTCACGGACAGCGCCTCGATCAGATCTTCGGTCAGCGCGTCGGCGATGTACTCGTCGGCCGGCTCGCCGCGGTTCGCGAACGGGAGCACGAGGACGTACTTCTCCACTTCGCGGGGCGGCGGCTGCGAAGACTGCCGGCGAACGACGCGCGTGCGCCCCGTCATGGGATCGATCTGCGCGGCCACCTCGGCGAGCGCCGCGGCCACCTCTTCGGCGCTGCCGTAGCGATGCGCGCGCTCGCGCGCCATGCACTTGATCGAGATCTCGGCGAGCGCGTCGGGCACGTCGAGACGCTTCCTGCGCGGATCGGGCGCGGGCGCGGTGAGTCGCGCGGCGGCGACCGAGTACGGCGAAGGCCCGCCCCACGCGCACTCGCCGACGAGCAGCTCGTACAAGATCGCGCCCATCGAATAGATGTCGGTGCGCGCGTCGATGTCCTGCGCGCCTTCGACCTGCTCCGGTGACATGTACGCCGGCGTCCCGACCGGGAGCCCCAGCGTCTGGAGCGGGCTCGCTTCGAAGCCGCCGCGCGCCACGCCGAAGTCGGTGATCACGATCCGCCCGTCGCTGGCGATGAGCATGTTGTCGGGCTTCAGATCGCGATGCACCACGGCCGCCGCGTGCGCGGCCGAGAGCCCCGAGCACGCCGCGCTCACGATCTCGATCGCGCGCGAGATCCCGATCGTCCCTTCGCGCTCGAGCAGGCGCCCCAGCGACTCGCCTTCGATGAACTCCATCGTGAGGAAGCGCTCGCCCTGGTGCTCGCCGATGTCGAACGTGCGGGCCACGTTCTTGTGCGTCACGCGCCGCGCGAGCTTCACCTCGCGACGGAAGCGCTCGAGCATTCCGGGCGCGTCGACCAGCTCGCGCCGCAGCACCTTCAGCGCGATGACCTCGTCGAGCTCCGTGTCGCGCGCGCGGTACACGCTCCCCATGCCGCCGACGCCGACGAGACCGAGCAGCTCGTACCGCGACGCGATGAGCAACGCGACGGGCAGGCGGATCGAGTCGGTGACGCCGCTGCGCATGCCGGTGTCGCTCGGCGCGATGCCGGCGATGACCGTGTCTTCCGTGCCTGTGAGCTTGCGATCGGCCATGGGGCGCGCGGCGTGCGAGCGCCGGAGGAGTGTATCCTTACAATCCGCTCAGCCCCTCGCGGATCTCTTCGGGTTTGGCGAGCCCCACATGGCGCCACACCATCCGCGCCGAGCGATCGAGGATGACCATCGTCGGCACCGCGCGCACGGGGCCGAACGGGCCGCCCCCTTCGATGATCTCCTTGTCGGCCAGCGCCCCCAGGAACGTCACGCCGAGCCCGTGGGTGAACACCTCGACGAGCTCGCGATCCTTCGGCTCTTGAAGCGCGACCATCACGTAGTTCACCTGTGCGCCGTCCTTCTTCGACATCGGCACCAGGAAATCGATCTGCGCCTGGCTGGAGAGATCCCACGTCGTCATGAAGACCATGACCGTGGGCTTGCCGCGGATGACCGCGCTGTTCACCGGCCGCTCGTCGAGCGAGTCGAAGGTGAAGTCGATCGGCCGCGTCGCGTTGTCGGGGCGCTCGGATTTGCCGACGACGATCTCGTTCGTCGGCGAGCTCACGCACGAAGGGCCGGTGAGCGCGAGGAGCGCGAGCAGCGCCGCCAGTGCGATCTCAGTCGTCGCTCTTCTGGCCCGTGAACCCGGCGTCCTTGTCGGCGAAGAGGACGTTGAACGTGGTGAGCGTTCCGTAGCAGCCGGTGACGTACTGCTGCATCTGGATCTTCTCTTCGTCGGTGAGCTTTGCGTGCGCATTGATTCGCTGCTCGAGGACGCGGAGCTTGTCTCGAATCATGACCACCTTGTGAAAAAAAGCGTCGATGGGGACGCGCTTCTCCGCCGTCCCTTCTTTTCCGGGCTTCAAGATCACCTCGCCGCCGACCCAGCGCGCACCCAGCTCGACCTCGCTGGCGCCCAGCTCGTCGCGGATCACTTCGCGCAGCACGGCGCGGAATTCGTCGGGGCTCATGTCTAGGATCTCCTCGGGCAGTTGTAGCGGCGCGGGCGGCGAGTACGACGAGCGCTCGGACGTCGTCGATGACCCGCGTGAGACGGATCGCGTTCGGTTGGTCTTGGTCGGAGGCGTGGGGCGCAAGTGCGCCGTGCCGCGCTTCAAGTAGTGCGAGCATGTCGCGGTCTCCTTCAGCGGCGACGGCCACACGCCGAGGAGGCACTCCCCTTCGCGACGGACTTCGCCGTTCGCGTCGACGACCTCCATCACGCGCACGAAGCGCGCGCACGTGCCGCAGCGTCCTTCGAGATCGCTCATGCCGACGGGCGGTCTTCTTCGAGATCGGGGCCGAACAGGTGCGAGAAGCGCGCGAGCGCGTCGGGTGCCTGGCGCCCTTCGCGACGATCGGCCACGACCGCGTGCGCGAGCTCTTCGATCACGTCACGGAGCGACGCCGGCTCGAGATCGATCGGCTGCTCCAGCGCTGAAGCGACCGACGCCACGACCTGATCGGCGTGGCGAAACGGCTCGTGGTGCGCGGTGAAGACGCCGCGGTCCGGACGGTAACGGCACACCAGCAGCTCGATGAAGTCGAGGTACAGCGGCGTCGCCACGGCGCACACGACGTCGCCCGACTTCGTGGTCCCGCGGAGCGCGCGGGTCCGCGCACGCGCGGCGACGAACGTGGGCGGTGCACTCGGCGGCAACCCCGCGTCCGTCGCCGTCATCGCGTGCTCGATTCGCGCGCGGCGCGAGTCGTCGGCCTCCACGGCGAGCAGCGGCGCGTAGAGCGCTTCGAGCGGGACGTCGACCGAGTCGCGATCGCGCTCGAGCGCGTCGAGCCACGCGTCGCGCGCTTCGCCGGCGAGCGAGGCGTACGTCATCGCCGCCGCCAGCGCCGCTTCGGCGTCGGTCGCCAGCGCCGTCAGCCACGTGCGCCAGGCGCCGAGCGCGCGCGAAGGGTCCATCGCCGCGGCCTCGAACGGAGGGGGCGTGGGTATCCCTCCGGTGCTCGCGGGCGTTTGTTCCTCGTCGCGCTCCCCTGCGCCGACCATCGTTCGCGCGGTCTAGCAACGCTCCGCGTCGAGGGAAAGGGCGAACGCGCAAATGTCACCCTCGCGTGTCGCTGCGCGAGACGATTACGATGACCTCGTCGATGATCCAGGGTTCCGCCTCGCATGATCCGCCCGAAGTGATCGCTTTGATCGCCGAGGCCACGCCGCTCATCGCGCCGATCATTCGACAAGTGCGGACGCAGCTCGCCGTCCGAGTCGAGCACGAGGATCTCGTCTCCTTCGGAAACAACGGCGCGCTCACCGCCGCGCGCACCTACGAGAAGAAGCGCGGCGCGCCCTTCGCTTGCTGGGCCACGTTGAAGATCCGCGGCGCGATCCTCGACGGCCTACGCCGCGAAGCCGAGATGCCGCGCAGCTTCCACGCGAAGCTTCGCGCGCTCGTTGCGTCGAACGAAGCGGAGGAAGGTCTCCTCGACGAAGACGCCTCCTCGCCCCCGTCGAGCCCTTCGCTGGCCGACGAGCGATTGACCTCGCACCTCACGGCCATGGCCACGGCGATGGCGATGGGCACGATGATGCTCCGCGACGAGACGACCCTCGAGTCGATCGAGGACGATCGCGGCACGGTGGAAGACGAAGCGATGCGCGAGCAGCTGGCATCACGGGTGCGCGCGGCGGTGGCCGAGCGGCCGACGCAGGAGCGCGAGATGCTGGAGCGTTACTACTTCGAAGGGATGTCGCTCGAAGAGGCGGCGGGCGGCATGTCGCGATCGTGGGGGAGCCGACTGCTGGCGCAAGCGACGGCGGGCGTGGCCAAGTCGCTGAAGCGCGCGAGCTTCGAGCCTTAGCTCGGGCGTCGCGCGCGTGCTAACCCTCCGCGCGATGAGCGGACGTGAGCGGGTCGTGGTGGCGATGAGCGGAGGGGTCGATTCGGCCGTGGCCGCGGCGCGCCTCCATGCGCGCGGCGACGTCGATGTCGTGGGCGTGACGCTCCATCTCTGGGACTACGAGAGCGATCCCGGCGCCAAGTCGCACGGACGCTGCTGCGCCCCCGAAGATCAGTACGACGCGCGACGCACCGCCGACGCGCTCGGCTTCGCGCACTACACGTTCGACAAGCGCGAGCTGTTCGCCAGGACGGTCGTGGAGCCGTTCGTCGATGCGTACCTCAATGGCGAGACGCCGAGCCCGTGCACGGCGTGCAACCGCGGCGTGAAGCTCGCCGAGCTGTTCGCGATCGCCGACAAGCTCGGCGCGCGGTTCGTGGCCACCGGGCACTACGCGCGCATCGTGAAGGACGAGGGCAAGACGCGCCTCGCCGCCGGGCTCGATGCGACGAAGGACCAGAGCTACTTCCTCTATGCGACGCCGCGCGCGTGGCTGGAGCGGCTCGTGTTCCCGCTGGGCGAGAGCACGAAGAGCGAAGTGCGCGCCGAAGCCGTGGAGCGCGATCTCCCGGGCGCGACGAAGGGCGAGAGCCAGGAGCTGTGCT
>PLXW01000055.1 GCA_003151595.1 Myxococcales bacterium | reverse complement strand
TCGACGAGCACGAAGTCACCCTTCCGGAGCTGAGAAGCCTGCACCGGACTCGGAGCCGCGGTCCGCTTCGGCTCCGAGATTTGCTTGGCGGGGATGTCCTTGCGCGATTTGCGAAGCGTGTCGGCTTGCGCCTTGCCGCGCCCTTCGGCCATCGCCTCGGCGAAGTTCGCGAACAGCACGGTGAACCAGAGCCACAAGGAGATGGCCAGGATGAATCCGGAGCGCGCCTCGCCCTGGCCGACCAGCGACTGCACCCAGAGCGCGGTGGTGAAGAGACTCCCCACCTCGACCACGAACATGACCGGGTTGCGCGCCTGATGTCGCGGGTCGAGCTTTCGAAACGAGTCGACGATCGCTCGCCGCACGATGCTGCTCTCGAAGAGCGGGCGCGCTTGCCCACGCGCCCGTCGCGCGGGGCTCACGTGCGCGGCCGCTGCGGAGCCTGCGACCTCACGCGCGGATGACTCCGAAGGAACCGCGGCGCGGCTCTTGGCCGATTCCCGCAGGTCCTTGTCCTTCTCGATCACGGTATTCGTGCTCATGGCGTTGTCTTTCACGAGGCTTGCGCGAGCAGTTGCTCGACGATGGGCCCGAGGGCGAGAGCGGGAATGAAGGTCAGTGCTCCCACGAGGATCACGACGCCGGTGAGCATCGCGACGAAGAGCGGAGTGTGGGTGGGGAGCGTTCCCGCCGTCGTTGGGACGATCTTCTTCGCGGCGAGATGACCTGCCAGCGCGAGGACTGGGACCTTGATGAAGAAGCGCCCAAAGAACATCGCGAGGCCGAGCATCGTGTTGTAGAAGGGCGTGTTCGCGCCGATTCCACCGAACGCGCTGCCGTTGTTGTTGGCCGCGGACGAGAACGCGTAGAGGATCTCGCTGAAGCCGTGAGGTCCAGGGTTGAACACCCCCTTCCTCCCCACCTCCGTCGCGACCGCGATCGCGGTCATGATGAGAACCGTAGCCGGCGTGATGAGGACGACGATGGACGCCATCTTCATGTCGTAGGCCTCGATCTTTTTACCGAGGTATTCGGGTGTCCGCCCGACCATCAGGCCCGCCACGAAGACGGCGACGACGGCGAAAATGAGCATCCCGTAGAGGCCTGCGCCGACGCCCCCGAAGACGACCTCGCCGAGCTGCATGAGCCACATCGGGACGAGTCCACCAATTGGTGTGAAGCTGTCATGCATGCCGTTGACCGCGCCACACGACACCGCCGTCGTGATGGTGGCGAAGAGGCCCGTGTTCGCGATTCCGAATCGGACCTCCTTCCCCTCCATGTTGCCCCCGGACTGGAGCGCGCTCGCCGTCTGATCGACCGCGAGCCCATGCAGCGCGGGGTTTCCCGCCTGCTCGGCACCGACGCACACGATCATGAGCGGGATCAGGATCAGCGACATGGCCGCGAAGATGGCCCACCCCTGGCGCACGTCCTTGACCATCCGGCCGAACGTGAAGCAGAGCGCCGCCGGCAACACGAGGAGCGACCACATCTCGAGAAAATTCGAGAAGCCGGTCGGGCTTTCGAAGGGATGTGCGGAGTTCGCGTTGAAGAACCCGCCGCCGTTCGTACCCAACATCTTGATGGCGATCTGCGACGCCGCGGGGCCGACCGCGAGGATCTGATCCGTCACCGTTTTTCCGTCGGCGTCTTTGGTCGCCTGGAGAAGCGGCACCGTCTCATAGGCATGGAAGGTCTGCACGACCCCCTGCGAGACGAGGAGCACCGCCACGACGATCGCGAGCGGCAGGAGCACGTAAAGCGTGCTGCGGACGAGATCGACCCAGAAGCTCCCGATGGTCTTCGTCGTCTTGCGCGTGAACCCACGGATGAGCGCGACCAGCACCGCCATCCCCGACGCCGCGCAGACGAAGTTCTGCACCGCGAGTGCGAGCATCTGCGTGAAGTAGCTCAGCGACGACTCGCCGCCGTAGCTCTGCCAGTTCGTGTTGGTCGCAAAGCTGACGGCGGTGTTCCATGAGAGATCGGGCGACGGCGCCGCGAAGCCCTGCGGGTTGAGCGGGAGGACTCCTTGGAGCCGCTGAATCGCGTACACGAGGAAGATGCCGGCCACGTTGAAGAGGAGCATCGCGATCGCGTACTGCTTCCAACTCGTCTCTTCGTCTCTCTTCACGCCGGCGAGGCGATAGAGAAGGCGCTCGACGGGTCCGAGGATCTTGTCGAGCCACGTCTCCTGTTTCTCATAGACCCGCGCCATGTAGTAGCCGAGCGGAACGGCGGTGCCGATGAGCACCCCGAAGAACAGGATGATTTGCAAATACCCGTGCGCGGTCATTGGAAACTCTCCGGCTTGAGGAGCGCGAAGACCAGGTACATGAGGAGGCCGAGCGAGACGACGCCGCCGGCGATGTAGAGAATGGGCATGATGGGCTCCGATTCGAGAGCAGCCTCAGAGCCGCTCGCACAGCCGAACGAGGCCGAGCGAGACAGCGAACAGGAAACAGGTGAGGCCGACGTAGACGAGGTCCATGGAAGTGCTCCGGTGAGGCGATGCTGTCTTAGATCTTCACGGCTAAAGGTTCGCTCAAATCGCCGAAACGCAGGATCTGCACCGAGCGGCAGTCCATGCACGTCCAAGAGGCCGCGAGGCATGCCATTCGGCGAGCTTCGAGCTTCTCAGCAAGACTCATGAAAGCGGCTCGCGGTCGCGTTGCGCGCCTTTCATACGCCGGCGGGCATTCACGGCGTCGGCAACCGCCGCCACGAGGACTCGCGCGCTCGCGAGGGCGCCGAGCATGGCGAGCGTCTCACCGGTGCCGTAGCTGCGCCGACATACTCCGATGACGAGAATCACCGAGCAGACGAGAAAGGTGACTATCTCGGCATCGAGGACGGGCCAGCTGTGCAACGAGGAGAGGTTTTTCTCCTCGCTCGCTCTGGTTCGGTAGGGACCCATTGCGAGAAGGAGACATACGAATGTTCTGCTAAATTTTAGCTAAATTCGCAGTAATGATCGGAAGCGCCCAACGCAGAACGGAGCGTCGCGATTGCCGCGTCGATGGCGCGCGGCACGTCGGCCGCTTCGCCTCGCGCACGCCAGAGCGTCGCGTAGAGGAGCTGGTCGTCGTGCGACAAGGAGCTCTGCTTCTCCAGCTTTGCAAGGCGGGCTTCGACGAGTCGACCGAGCTTCTCGAGCGGCGCGCGCGCGAGCAGCGACTCCCAGGCCTCGAGATTCGCGTCGATCGGCATCACCTCGACGCCGTTCGTTCGAAGCCACGCCGCGAGCGTCGGCAACGAGAGATAGGGCGCGGTGGGATCGCAGCTCGGCGGATAGATGAGGGCCACTTTCATGAGGGGCGCTGCATATAGCGGACGGAGCTACACCGCGCGCCCGTTGAGCGCACGAGCCTCCCGCGAGGTCTCGTCCGGCAAGCGACTCAAGCGGCGACAGGTGGGCGCGCGCGGCACCTCGGGCACAGAGCCGTAGAGCCGAAGATGTGCCAGCCCGCCGCGCGCAGCACCTGCACGGCGACGTCCGCAATCACGACCTGCATCGCCGGAGCGCGAGCCCGTATCCATCGCACTTGCCTCTTCGCGTCTGACCGTCGAATTCAAGCGCCACGATCACCGCCTCCAGCCGACTCGCCTGCGCGCTACTACGAGGTCTGGGAGCAGAGTAGGCGACGACCACTGAACGATCGCCAAAATCGCCCGGAAGTAACTCGACTGTAGTGTGTTTTATGTGACCGTTTAGCGCTTTCGGCCTCATCTTTTGTGCGCGCTCATGTTGCTCGCTTTCAAATTGGGGCCGATTCCAGTTCGGATTCACGCCTGGTTCGTCATCGTCGCCGCGCTCCTCGGGTTGACGATTAACCAATCGCCGCTCGATGTCGTTCTTTGGAGCTTTGCGGTCGTCATCGCCGTTTTCGCGCACGAGCTCGGTCATGCGATGGCGGCGCGCGCGTTCGGCGTGGCGGCGAGCGTCGATCTGACCCCCTTCGCACCGACGACCGAGCGACTGCTTACGCAGCTCACTCTCCTCTCGCGCATCATCGTGGCCCTCGCGGGACCAACCGTGAGCATCGCGCTTGGAACGCTCGCTACACTGGCGCGGCATCGATTGGATTCTGGGAACCCGGCGATCGCCACAGCCATCAATCACTTCGCCTGGATCAACCTGAGCTGGGGTTTCCTCAACCTCGCTCCAATGCTCCCTTTCGACGGCGGCCATGTGCTTCTCGCGCTCGCCGATCGGGTCACGCACGGGCGTGGTGAGCAACCGATCCGGCTCGCGTCCGCGGCGCTCGCGCTCATCGTCGCGGTCGTCGCCCTTCTGGCGCATCTCGCATTTCCCGCGCTCCTCTGCGGGATCGTCGCGTTCCAGAACGCGCGCGGGCTCCGAGCGCGTGAAGCAGAACGGCGCGAGGCTCTCGCGCGGGCGCACGTGATGGCATCGTTCGCCGCCGTTGAACGCGGAGACGCCGCGGTGGGGATCGCGCATTGCACTGCGGCTCTTCGGGTGTCTACCGACGCTGGCGTCAGGAAAGACGCCGTGAGGCTCCTCGCGTACGCCTATGCAACGACAGGGGCCTGGCGGCACCTCCTCGAGTTGCTCGAATCCGGCGGCGCTACGGCCATGGACGACTCCGAGCTCGAGAGGTTCGAGCGCGCCGCCCGCGAGCTCGGCCGCGTCGACGAAGCGCAGCGCATTGCTCGCTTCCGCTGGCCACAGCCGCAGCACACGGTTTGAGCGCCGGCCCGCGGCTCCGGCTTGGGAGCGGCGCGCGGACGATGCCCCCGAACGTCGACATCGATCGCGAAGGTGATCGGCGACGGGAACGAACGCCGCCATCCCGTGCCCGCATGAGCATCGCGCACGGCGTGCACCGAGCCGCAAAATTAGCCATGCAAGTCCAACGGCTCGGCACGTTCGCCCGGACATCTGCACGTTCGCGCGGATATTTCATGGCGTCTCCACTTGGTACGTCGGTTGCTCGGTAGCTACCCGCGGGCGCGCTCATTTCGCAGCGCGACGAATCCAAAAGAGGAGCGAGTCATGAACAAGGAAACGGCAACGAAGCGTCAGCATTCGGACGACAGCAACAAGGCGGCGCACTCGAAGGGTCACGACGCATCCGCGACCATCGAGACGGTGTTGCCGACCGGTTCGTGGCAGCGCATGGCGGCAGGCGTCGCTGCGGCGGCGGGTGGCGGTCTCATTGCTGCGGCGGTGGTCGGCGTAGGCCCGGCGGCACTCGCTGGAGCGGCCGGCTATCTCGCGTACCGCGGGCTTAAGCACGACCACAACCCGGCTGGGCACAAGAACTGACGGGCAGGAAGGGAGCTGGTCATGGCATCATCGAACCTGCAGTCGGTATTTTCATTCGGGGTCGGAGTCGTCACCGGGTGGGCGGCCAGAAGTCTCGCGGACACGCCGCAGGGCGCCGGCGTGAAGCTCCTGGAGATTGCGATCAACGCCAAGGATCGCGTGGGCAAGTGGGCTGCGGCCGAGGGCGAGCGCATCGACGACATGCTCGCGGAGGCTCGCGCGAAGGTCGAGGCGGGCGCGGCGAGCTCGAACGGGACCGCGAACGGGGCAACGAACGGGGCCAAGCATGCGATCCGGCCCGTGAGCGGGGACGCGTGAGCCGCTCCGAGCACGAGAGAGCCGTCGCCGACTCGCGCTCGGAGACCCGCGCGCGGCCGGCACCGCGCATCGACGAACCGCTGCGCCTCGTTCATCACCATCCGGGGTACTTGCGAGTCAACGCAGCGGAGTTCGTGCAGCCGAAAGACGACTCGGTGTTGTCTTCGGCGAAGGCGGCCGTCGAGGCCGTCGCCGGCTTTCGCTCGTGGTCTCACAACCCGAAGACAGGCAGCGTCGTGGTCGAATACGATCCCGCCGTGATCGGCGCCGACGGCGCCGACGATCTCCTCGCTCGCATCGCAAAAGGCGCCGGGCTTCGAGGCGTCGAGAACGCGACCAGCAACAAGATGAATCGCCAGGAGCTGGTGAGCGTGTTCCTCGACACCGTGGAAGGCGTCAATCAAGTCGTTAGTGAGCTGGCGGGAAAGAGAGCTGACCTGCGAGAGCTCGTGCCGGTGGCGCTCGCCGCCACGTCGGTCGCGTCGTTCGTGCTCAACGACCAACGCGGTCGCCTTCCGGAGTGGAGCGGCGCGGCCTACCACAGCTACCGCGTCTTCATGCAGTGGCACCGACGCGAGACGCGAACCCGTGAGCGAATCGGACGGCAAGAAGACGAGGAGCGAGAAGACGAAAGCCTGAGCTCGGGCACGAAGGTGAGCGATGTTCGATGAGCGCCGAGCTGCAAGTCCTTCAGAAAGGCCCCGGCTGCGCCGCCATCGTCGGGGCGCATAAGGACACGCCCGAGGCGCTCGCCCTCGAAGCGTGGTTGGCCGAGCGCATCGACGTCGCCCGCGTCGAGCAACGAATGGGCACGGGGGCGTTCTATGTCGACTACGATGACGGAGCCGCTCTCCCCGGGCGATTCATTCGCAGCCTGCGAGACAAGATCCATTCGCTCGGTCGCGAAGGCGCCGAGCCGGAATCGCTCGCGATCACGCCGGTGCATTCGCTGAAGGGACGCGTTCGGCTTCGCGTCACCGGCATCAGCGAGCGGCAGCTCGGCACGCTCACGATGCTCACCGCCGGCTTGCGTGGCGTGAAGCGCGCCAAGCACATTCCCGGCGGACGCACGATGCTCGTGGTGTACGACCCCGAGGAAATCAGTGAAGGGCTCATCGTCGAGGCGCTGAGGACCAGCGATCCGGCCGAATGGGCCCGCGAATGGCACAGGCCCACGCCGATGAGGTGGGGCGCCGCGCTGAACGGCACCACGGTTCTCTTCATGTGCATCACCCGGGCAGCGCCCTTCCCGTGGCTCGCGTTGGGAGTCGCCATGAGCACGGCGCGGCCGCTCGCCCGCAGCCTCCAAGGGTTGCGTCACGGAACGATCAGCGTCGACCTCCTCGACGTGGCCGCGACGTACGCAGCGCTCGCCACCGGTCGGCCCGCGACCGCCGCATTCGTCATCTGGATGGTCGGGGTCGGCGATCTACTGATCGATATCTCCGCCAACACGGCGCGCTCCGCGCTCTCGACGTTGATGCAGCGGAGAGAACAAGAAGCATCGCGTGTCCTTCCGAGCGGCGAGACGGAAGCGGTGCCGGTCGGCGCTCTTCGCGTCGGGGATCGGTTCCTCGTCCGTACTGGGCACGGCATCGTTGCCGACGGCTGGGTCGTCTCGGGCAGAGCGGAGGTGGACGAGAAGGTGCTCACCGGTGAGTCCCACCTGCTCTCGAAGAAGAAGGGCGATGCCGTGCTCGCGTCCACAGTCGTGGCGGAGGGCCAGCTCGTCGTCGAGGTGCAGCGGTCGGGCAAGGCGACGGAGGCCGCGAAGATCGAGCGCATCTTGAACAGCGTCGGATCGAAGCCGCTCACGCTGCAGCGCGACGCGCTCCAGTTCGCGGGCCGGCTCGTCCTCCCGACGTTCGGAGTCGCCGCCCTCGCCGCCGCGTTGTCCGGGGACGTGACGCGCGCGGTGTGCGTGCTCATCACCGATTTCGGGACCGGCATTCGCATCGCCGTGCCCACGAGCGCGCTGACCGCGATGGCGCTCGCCGCGCGCGAAGGCGTGCTGGTGAAGGGCGCTCAGTACCTGGAACGACTCGCGATGACCGACGTCATCGTCTTCGACAAGACCGGCACGCTCACGAACGGACAACCGGAGGTGATCGAGGTGGTCGCCGTTAGAGGCATGCCGAAGTCGATCCTCATCCAGCTCAGCGCGTCCGCCGAGGCGAAATACGATCATCCCGTGGCGAAAGCGCTGAAGGCCTACGCGAGCGAGCACCAGATCGTGCTCGTCGAGCCAGAGCCCGGGAGCGAGCAGTACGCGGTGGGGCTGGGGATGTCCGCGCGCGTTCGAGGGCGTCGCGTGAGCGTTGGCCGGGCGTCCTGGATGGAGAGCCAGAAGCTCGAGATCGGCCCGACGCTCAAGAGGCACCTGGAGCGGTTCAAGAAGGAGCACAGGTCGAGCCTATGCGTCGCGGTCGACGACAAGGTGGTCGGGCTCGTCGCCTACTCCGACGGCACACGCCCCGAGAGCGCGGCCGCCGTGCGAGCGCTGCGCGGCGATGGGCGACGAAAGATCGTGCTCCTCTCCGGCGACAACTCCGCGGTCGCGAAGAACGTCGCGCGAGCGCTCGGAATCGACGAGGCCGTCGGCGGCCTACTCCCCGAGCAAAAGGCGGACTACGTGCGGCGACTTCGGGCGGAGGGCCACGTCGTCGCGATGGTGGGCGACGGCATCAACGACGCACCGGCGCTGGCGTCCGCGGACGTGGGCATCTCGATCGCCGGCAGCACCGACGTCGCGCTCGAGACCGCCGACGTCGTTTTGCTCGCGGGCGGCCTCTCGCGACTGGAAAGAGCATTCCGCATCGGCGACAGCGCGATGGTCAGCGTTCGGGAGAATCTCGGCATCATCATCGCGCCGAACGCCGTCGCGATCGCCCTGGGTGCACTCGGTCTCATCAACCCGCCGATCGCGGCGATCATCAACAACGGGGCGACCATCTTGGCGGTCCTGGTGGGAACGTTGCCGCTACTGAGAGCGCCGAATCGATCTCGTTCGCAGCTCGTCGTGGATAGCGAGCCCGTACAGGACTCGCCGCTGCCCCTGGCTGCGGGATAGCGGGCGAGAGAAGAGGAGGAGAGAAATGCCGCTACCTGCGATGACCGTGCTCCGCGTGTTTCTGCTCCTGGCGTCCTTTCCAGGCGCGAAGAAGCAGGCCGTTCGCCTCGCGAAGGGGACGCGCGACTGGTGGTCGGGAAAGAAGATCGCTGTGATCGGTCCGACCGCCAGCGGCAAGGACAGCTTCCTGGCGCGACTGCAGAACCGAGAGATCCCGGAGATTCACGCGAACTCGCCCATGGGTGAGAAGGTGAAGTCCTTCCGAGTGAAGCTGGCGCTGGCGGCCGATCAGACCGTCGACATCACGTGCAAAGGCGTGATCAACATCGGCGGCGAGACGGACTATCGCGACACGCCGTCGGGATGGCTCTCCGTCTGCAAAGGCGCCGACGTCGTCTTCTACGTGATGACGGTGAAGGACCTCGCCGAGAAGAAGTACCTCAAGGGCCGGCGGGTTCGACAGGACCTCGATTGGCTGATGACTGCGCTGCCGCACTTGAAGCAGGACGCGCTGATTCACATCTTGATCAACAAGATCGACGAGGAGATCGAGAGCCACACGGACTACGAGGCGTTCGCCGAAGAGCTCAGGGAGGAGCTCCGCGCGCTCGAGAAGACCGCCAACAAGGTCTTGCATCCGTACGAGGCGCGATACACCGGCGCGACCTTGATCTCGANNCGATGAAGAACAAGCAGATCTACACTCTGGCCATCAACGACGCACTACGCTCCGTGTACTCTGCATTTCACGGGACGACGAAACGCCAGAAGGTCGCGTGATCGCTGTGCGCGCCTACTGGATACTACCCAATCGCGATCAGCGAGACGACGTCTTCGCCAGTGACGGCAGAGTGACCGTGCCGCTAAGGCAGCTCCTCGATCCGAGGCGAAGGCCCGATGGGTTCTCGCACGGAGTCCCGACGGAGCTCCTCGAGAAGTGCGGACCGAAGGGTCTCGCGCGGATCTTGTTCGCGCAGAAGTTCCCGGGCTGGGACGGGGACAAACAGATTTTCTGCGTATCGGCCACCGCCGGCGTCGACCCTTCGGGGCGAATCGTTCACATCGGACTGGTGTTCGTTCTCGGGCCTGGTGAGCGCCCGAGTTTCGATCTCTCCTACTCAGCCCTCCCCGCGGAAGACAGAGAGCACGCACGCGCCTTGATTGATCGCATGACGTCGGCCGGCCGCGACGACCCTTGGGCACAGAGCGTGCGCGACCTTCTCGAGCTCCCTGCGGATGCGGGACCGGCGACGAACGTGGCGCTCGACCGCTCCACCGTTCCGTTTCGTTCGCTCTACGAGCTCGGACCCAATGGCTCGCCGAGGAAGGCCGCGAACCGAGCCCGATGGCGGACGAGGGCGCTTCTGCTCTCGGTAGTGATTGCGGTCGTGGGCGCGTGGTTCTCCCACGCGAAGAGCTGCTCCGGTGCTCCGAGGCTCGACGGGTCGTCCCTGGAGTCGGCGGGCGGGAATGGAGGCACATCATGGCGTTTCAACTGAAGCCACACGAATCGGTGCGCGACGGGATCACGCGCAACGTGAGCCACGAGCTCGAGAGAGTGCTCGAGTATCTGGGCTCGAAAGGGCCGACGCGTGAACACGGCGTCGTGAGGCAGAGCGAGATCGTCCACGAGAGTCGCAAGAGCTTCAAGAAGGTGCGCGCCGCGCTCCGTCTCGTGCGCGAGGACCTCGGCGACGAGGTGTACCGTGAAGAGAACTGGAGCTTCCGCGACGCCGCTCGCCCGCTCACCCTCGCGCGTGACGCCGTGGCTCTGGTCGAGACGGCGGAGAAGCTCGCTCCCCAGCTCGCCGGCCAGATCGAGTCCGGGGCGTCGGCGAACCTTCGTAGCGCTCTCCTCCAGAATCAGCAGGCGGTGACGCGGCGTGTGCTCGAGGAAGACAAGGCGCTCGTCGCGGTGAAAGAGTTCACGACACGCGCGCTCGCCGGACTCGCGGCTTGGAAGATCGAGCGCGACGGATGGGAAGCCGTGGAGAGCGGTGTCCGGCGCGTGTACCGGGCGGGGCATCGCGCGCTCGCTCGCGCAGGAGAGAGGCCGAGCGTGGAGAACCTTCACGAGTGGCGAAAGCAGGCCAAGTACCTTTGGCACGTGCTGCAGCTCCTCGAGCCGGCGTGGACCGGGAGCGAGAAGGACCTCGCGGATCGCACTCACGAGCTCTCGCGGCTCCTCGGGGACGATCACGATCTGGCCGTCCTCCGCAGTACGCTCGCGGCCGATCCGCTGGCCTACGGCGGTCACCTCGTCCTGAAACGCGTGTTCACGATCGTCGATCGCGAGCGCCAGCAACTGGAGGGGGAAGCGTTCGCGCTCGGCCGGGTGCTCTACGCGGACGCGCCGAAGATCTTCACCTCCCGGATGGCGGGCTACTGGAAGGCGTGGGCGCCCGATCTCTCCGCAGCGAAGCACGCCGCGGGGGAGCCGGAGCCCCGCCCGCGGCGTTCTCCCGTCGTTCGCCACTAAGAGAACCCGGACGCCCGGCTCGGCTCTCCACGAGGCGGTCAGGCCGTACCACGGCTCACGATTCGCGCGCAGCGCCCCTTCGCTGCCACTTCGTCGCGTCGGGGCCGCCTCGCGGCCGATGCCCGCTAACGTGGTCTCGTGAGCAGCCAACGATTGCCCGGTGGGGTGGTGCACTAGCTTCCAGAAGACCTGCGCAAGGCGCTGGTCGCCAGCCCTGCGGCGCTCGCAGCCTGGATGGACATCACGCCGCTGGCCCGCAACGAGTTCATCTGCTGGGTCGAGGATGCCAAGCAACCGATGACCCGAGAACGCCGCATCCGCCGAACCAAGGAGGAGCTCGAGGAAGGCCAGCGTCGGCCCTGCTGCTGGCCGGGGTGCAAACACCGCGAACGCACCGGCAAGTAGCGATCGAGTGGCTCGAGACGAGCACGCCTGGTGGCGTGTTAGAACTTCGCATGCGCCCGCTCCTTCTCGCGGCCATCGTCGGCGCCGCCGCGTGCTCCTCATCGCAGCCTCCCGCCACCTCGACGCCGGGGAGTCACGGTCTTTCCACGAATGGAGAACGCGGCATCGCCGTTCGGGGCGCGCACGACCTTGAACGGCATGCGCTTGATCTCCTCGCCGACCTCGTCGAAGCGGCGAGATGGTGTTCTCGGGGTTGGTGACGGCTTGCCGCTTCGCGATCTGACCTACGAGGATTTCGCCCTTGTCGTCCCAGGCGACCACGCTCGGCGTGAGACGCGCCCCCTCCTCGTTCACGAGGACCTTGGGTTCGCGATCCTCCATGACGGCCACGACGCTGTTGGTCGTGCCCAGGTCGATGCCGATCATCTTGCTTCTGGCCATGGATGACGCCCTCCGGTGCAGTTCGGATGATCCCGATCGTTTCGCGCGCGCAGACGCGGCGACGACGTCGACAAAGTGCAACGCAGATGCCTCCGAGCAACATGCGCAGCGCTTTCTCACGATCAAGCTGAGGGGGGCGCGATGACTGCGAAACGCTCCGGGCCCCCAAGAGAGGACCCGGGGCGTTCGACGCGCGGGCGGCTACTCCCCTGCGAGTCCGCCGAAGCGCGGCACGCGGCCGACCTCGACCGACTGCGACACGGACGACCCGTTGTACGTCGCCGTGATCGCGTCGAGGACCGTGCCGCTCGATTGCTTGCTCGTCATCGTGAAAGCGGCAGTCGTCGCCCCCGCCGGTACCACTACGCTCGCGGGCAACGTGAGGGCGGTCGGCCTCGACTCCGTGAGGGTGACGATCGCGCCGCCCGCAGGTGCCGGGGTGCCGAGCGTGATCGTGGCGGTGCTCGTCATCCCCGTGGTGAACGGGAGCGTCGTGTCCGCATTGAGGGCGAGAGGCGGCGCCGCGGGAGCCGCGGTGAGCGTGACCGTCCCACTCGCCGACGCCCCGCCGTACGACGCGGAGATGGAGACGCTGCCGGTGTAGCTCGAGTTGAGGACGGTCAAAGGAATGCTGACCGACTGCGCGCCCGCGGGCACCGTGATGGTGGACGGGAATTGGATGATCCCGGACGGCGAGCCCGAGGCGAGAGCCAGCGTGACCACCGCACCTGCGCTCGGAGCGTTACCGTTGAGCGTGAGAGTGCCGCTCGCGGGCGCACCATAGCTCTGGAAGCTCAGGCCGACGATCGCTGGGAGCGGAGTGTACGTGAACCGGTCCGACAGCGTGAACGGCGTCGTGATGATCGCGCCGGTCGTGTGCGTGATCGCGACGCGGATGTCGATCGGGCTCGTGGGGAGCGGCGAAACCGGGGGAGTCTGGAACTGGCAAGAGGCCTGGTACTGCCCTTCGCGGGCGCAGGAGGCCCGGATCGTCGTGCCCCCGAAGAGGATCGACGCGATGAAGCCGTTCTCGGACGTATCGGCCATGTTGATCCCCTCGACGACCACGGTCGTCCCCCCGGTGATCGGGCCCGACGACGGCGTGACGGTCGTGACCTCCGGGCCGTCGAAGGTGTACGTGCTGTTGGAGATCGTCTCGGGCACTCCGTTCACGCTCAGCGCGACGGTGACCGGACCTGGATTGTTGGCTTGCGGATAGGCGACGCAGGTGGTCGCGCTCGTGCACTGGACGCCCGCGGCAGGGTGGCCGTCGAACGTGACCCCCACGGTGCCGAGGCCCGTCGGGAAGGGGCCCCCCTGAATCGTGACCGGAGTGCCACCTTGCATCGGCCCGTGGGACGGACTCAACGTGATCGCGTTCGACGACAGGTACGTGAACGGGACCGATACCGGGCCTGCTCCCAGGTTGAAGATGTAGAAGTTCGAGAGGCCGACCTCGTTGATCGGCGAGGGGGGCACGGAGACGAGGAGCTGATTGAAGGTGCTGTTGGGGAGGATCGTGAGCGGGCTACTCGTGGCCCCCTGCGCGATGTCGCCGTAGGAGTTCGCGAAGCACGATCCGTTGACCGTCATCGTCGTGCTCGACGAGTAGGGACCCTGCGTGGGGGTCGCGCTCCTGACGATGGGCGGATCGAGGTCGGGCGTGCCGGTCGTCGGCGCGTAGCACGCGCCGCGCGAGTTCGACCAGAGCGTTTGCACCGTGTAGTACGTGCCGGGCAGGTTGACCTCGTTGTGGTTGCACGGGTCGCCGATCTCGCCGCCCGACCCCGACCAGCCGTTGTTCGGCTCGGGATCGGTCACCGCCTCCATCAGCTCGTGCGACGACGCATTGCCCAGATTCTGGAAGGCGTCCCCGCCGCCGCACCCATTGCCGCACGGACCGTCCAAAGACAGGTCGGGGAAGACCCCGTAGCGGACGTGGTGGCCGTTGTGATTGAAGCTGTCGTGGTAGGCGCAGAAGCCGCCCGCGACGCACGAGCCGTTGTTGGACGTCATGCTCACGCCGGGCGGGAAGTAGAGCATGTACATCGTATTGGCGTCCGGCGTCGGTAGGACGTTGGCGTCGATCTGGCTGGCCAGCTCGTTCCGGATGTCGTCGTCGCTGAGCGAGTTGCTCGTGTGCGACGGAGAGATGGTGACGCTCGCGCCGGTGGAGCCGCGGCCGATCCCCTGCCCTACCGCGTTGTATTCGCTGAGCCAGTCGATGTACGGGCTTCGAACGACGGCGTCGAAGTAGCACCCGATCTCGCTCTGGATGGTGAAGCTGACGTTCGGGCTCCAGAAGACCGGGACGACGTGGACGTTCTGGATGAGCGAGCCGCCGCCGTAGCCCACCGTGTTGGAGGTATCCATCGCGATCGGGCGTGCGAGTTCGGCGGTCGCGCGGGGCTCCTTCCCCGGCTCGACGAAGCGCGCCACGCCGGCGCGATGCTCGGGCGTCATCGCGGCGAGCGGGGCGAGCGGGATCGGCGCTCCGGCGGCGGCCGCCGAGGCGTTGGGCTCACTCCCCTCCGGCCCCGAGGGCGAGCCGCAAGCGTTCGCGAGCAGCATGAGGACGGCGGGGGCCGCAGAGAGCGCGCCGAATCGAAGACTGTTCCACGTGTTCATCGTCGTTCACCTTTTTTTGGACGCGTCTCGGCAAAGGGAGCGGCGCTCCCGAGACGCAATCCAAGCTGCCGTGCGGCAGCCGCCGCTCCCTGCCCGAGAGACACAGCCAGGGGCCGCGCAGTCTCACGCAAGGAGCGCCCGCTCGCTAGAACGAGATGCCGGTCGGAATGACCGCCGAGTCGTGCGTCGCTAAAGGGATCTCGCGCTGATACGAAAATGTATGCGCGCGCATGGCGTGATGCAGATGACGCGCGCACCACCACTCGGCCCCCTTACTCGCCTCGCGGACCCGCAGGCAGTCGGGACACGGCGGTTCGATCGCAGGCTCTTGCGCGACCGCCTCCTTCGGCTTCGGCGCAGCAATGAGCACGGGGCACGGCGCCGCCGCGACCAGATGCCCGGCCGTCGCGCCCAGGAGCCAGCTCTTCAGATGCGGCCTCTTGTGCGCTCCAACGACGATGAGGTCGGCGTGCGTCTCGGTCGCGAACTGGACGATCTCGCGGACGGGCTTCCCCGCGCGGAGATGGATCCCGACCGTCATCCCCCTCAGCCCGTCGAAGATGGCAGCCTTGTCGTTCACGTAGAGTCGGAGATGATCGACGAGCTCACGCGCGCGCGGATCCGCAGGCTGCGCGTCGAACACATGCACGAGGTGGAGCTCACTCCGGGGCACGCGTTGCGCGATTCGCACGGCCTGGTCGAAGGCGAAGCCATCGGCGTCGGTGAACGCGAGGCCGACGACGAGGGAGAATGTCTGCGGCCCAGTGCTCTTCGATTCGTCATCCATGGTCCACCTCGAGAGTGACGTGGTTGCCAGATGTCTCTCGTCGACGATGAGTGATGTCGCAGCGCACGCGGCATCGGCGCGACCTTGTCAGGGTGTGCATGGAACGCGCGCGTGCTCGTTAATATGCAAGCTCTGGCGAGCGAATCATCGCGATCGCGGATTCAAAGCGGCCGCGACGGTGGGGCAATGATGATCTGCCCGTAGAAGCGCGCCTGCCCACATCCCGACGCGGCGCGACCGGAACCCTCGCTTGTGATTGCGCATGCACCGTGTCAGCGTCTCCGCTGGCCCTATCTATCAACTCACTGCCAATCGCCGGCAATCGGAGCTCATGAACATCCCAATAGCGCGTGTCCTCTGGGCTCTCTCCTTGGGCGGCATCTTCGCCGCATGCACGTCCACGTCGGACGTCGATACGCGCGTCGGGGTTGGGCTTCCGAGCGGAGCGCCGAGCGCGTCGGGACGCCGCACGCTCGCTCTGATCGAGGGATCGTTCGACGCGTCGACGAGGACGCTGCACGTGTCCCAGCGTGATCCGAATACGGGCGCCGTTCGCGCCGAGAGCACCATCCCGTACGGAACGAGCCCCGGCGATTTCTATCTCCACACCGAGGGCGTCGGTGATGGACGCGCGGGGCCACAATGGAACTCCGGCACCCAGGTCCTCACGGCCAACGTCGATGCGGAGAACGGCACGAGCCAGACGCTCGACGCGACGGTGAGCCTGACGTTCGTTCCGGCGACCGTAGGCATGGCGGGGGGCGCTGCCTGCCAAGGAGGCGCGCTCGGGGCCGGGTCGGCTGCCGGTCCGTGCCTGCTCGGCTACGGGTCCGTCGCTCCCAACGCAGGATTCCCTTCGCCGGTCTTCACGAGCCCGTCGACGTGGACGATCGACGACAGCGCAAACGGCGGCGCGAGCTTCATCTTCAGCGGCACCGTCGACGGTGTCCCCAGCTCAATCCCTCCCTGCACGCCGCTCCTGCAGGCTCCTTTTCTCCCACCGGGAAGGTTCGTCACCCTCTCGAACACCGACGAGGGGACGACCCAATCGATCGTGTCGCCGAGCACCGCGTCCTCGAACCCGGTGGCGAATGACGAGAACGGCGCGCTCGACGCGTCGAGCTTCGTGGACCCGATGGCGTGTCCGGGCGACCCGGGGCTCAGCTTTCATTGGGTCATCTCGTACCCGTCAATCCCGGTCTACACCGATCAAGGAATCACGGGGTATCGCAAGTCGTCGCTGGCGATCAGCCCGAACGCGCTCGTGGGAAGCTCGAACGTGCTCGTCACGCTCACGGTCACCTCGCCGTTGAGCAACCTGTCGACGACGATGTCCATCCACGTGAAGGTCCAGTTCTCGGGATTGACGCTGAGCCTCTTCTCCGCTTGCCAGGGCCAGGGGGGCGCCAGCTCGTGCCAGTTCGCGGCGGCGCTTCCGACGTCGGAGCCGACCTAGGCCGGGCGCAGCTGGAGGGAACCTTCCGCGGGCCGCTTCGTGTAACGCTGTGACCCACGATGCCTACGTCTCTACGTCGCTTCCGCCGGTTTTCGCTTTGCGTCGCGTTCAGCGGCGCCGCGTGCGCACGGCCGACGGCGGTCCCCGCAACGCCGGTATGCGAGCACGCAATGGCACCATCGGCCGCCGCGAAGGTCGCGATGGCGCCGCTCGACGCGGGCGCCGACGCGATGCCCGCGTTCGAAACCGCGCCGTGGCTCGAAGACTTTCGCGCGCTCGTCGCCGGGCTGTCGTCGCACTACGCCAACCTCGATTACGCGGTCCACGACCGGAGAATGGATCTCGCGGGGCTGAAGCGCCGCACCGAAGTACGCCTCCTCGCGGCGAAGTCGGACGACCAGGCGCAGCGCGCGTTCCGCTCTTTTCTGAACGCCTTCGGCGACGCGCACCTCGTGATCGACTGGACGACGGAAGGGAGACACGTCGGCGCGAATCGAACCGGTCCCCTCTGCGCGCGCCTGGGTTACGAAGCGCGCGAGCCCGGCGGTGTCGACTTTGCGCAAGTCCCAGGCTTCGTGAGCGTCGATGACACCGACTCCGAGGACTTTCCCGGCGGCGTCCTCCGTCTGCCCGGTGGCGGGAAGATTGGGGTCTTGCGGATCGGCGTGTTCATGGAGACCGCCCATCCCAAGCTCTGCGAGACCGCGCGCACCGCGCTGGGACTGGCGAACGACGCCGCGTGCGACGAGGCGTGCGCGGATCGCGTCGAGCTCGAGGTCGCCAATCGACTCACGGCGGCGCTCGAGCGGCGTGCAGGTTCGCTCGCGCGCGCGGGCGTCGCGGCCATCGCCGTCGACCTCATGGGCAATGGCGGGGGGACCAACTGGGTCGATCCCGCGGTACGGACGCTCACGCCCGCGCGACTCGAGTCGTCGGCCATCGGTGTCGTCCGGCACGCACACTGGGAAAAGCAGCTGAGCGACCGACTCCACGACGTGGAGACGGATCTGGCGACGCACGGCGACCTCGAGCACGGAGCCCTCGCGTCGGCCGTCACCACGCTACGGGCGGAGATCGCCGAGGTGAGCACGCCGTGCGATCAGAGCGCGCTGTCGGAGACGGGGGAGCCGAAGCCTTCGTGCACGCAGCTCGTGCGCGTGTCGCCCGTCCTTGCGTACGCGAAGGTCGGCGCGCTCGCGGGACGCGCGTCCGCCGACGCTCTGTTCGGGCCGAGCCGCGATCAGTATCGCGAGGGGGCGAACACGTTGCCGCTCGTCACTCTGGCCGATGCGGGGACCGCGTCGGCGGCCGAAGATTTCGCGGAGGCGCTTCAGGATCACCATGCCGCGCTCATCGTCGGCGCGCAGACGATCGGAGCCGGTTGCGGGTTCACCAACGGCGGCATTCCGACCGTGCTGCCGCGCTCGCACGCGCGGGTGCGAATGCCTGACTGCGCGCGCATTCGCAAGGACGGATCGAACGCGGTGGCCGGGGTAACGCCCGACGTCGTGTTGCCGTTGCTCGAGCGCGATAGTCCAGCTCAGCGCGCGGCGAAGATCGCGGCCGGGCTTCAGTCGGCGTGGCGGGGGATCGTCGTTCAGGGGACGCGAGGTCGGTAGTCGCCGGCGAGGACGGCTCCTGCTGCGCATCGCGTGGGCGTGACGCTCGGCCCTACGGAGTCTGCGTGAAATCGAACGCCCCGGTCAGCGGGCTCGCGTTCATGTCCCGCGCCCCGAGCGGCGCCAGATTCCAGCGCTTCTCGATGAACGCGAGGATCGACGTCGTGTCGTACGTCGAGTGATCCACGAAGGCCTTCTTCGCCCACGGCGAGATGACGATCGTCGGCACGCGACCCCCCGGCCCCCAGCGGTCGACGACCGGCGGCGCCACGTGATCGGCGAAGCCGCCGTGCTCGTCGTACGTGATCACGATGGCCACGTCCTTCGACTGCGTGAAGTACGGCGAGCTCGTGATCGACTGAATCAGCCCGAGGAGATGCTGATCGCCGGAGAGCACGTCGGTGTAACCGGGATGCTCGTTGTCGATTCCCACGGGCTTGATGAACGACACCGCGGGGAGCGCGTGCGCCGCGAGCGCCGCGTCGAAGTCCGCCTCGTCCTTCAAGTGGGCGCGGCCCGGCTGACCGGGGGCGTACTTCGCAAAGTAGTTGAACGGCTGATGATGGTACTGAAAGTCCTCGACCGCCGGAGACACGCCGCCGTCGAGCACGCCGCCGTCGCTCTCATCGAAGTAGACCGCGTCGTTCCAACCGCCCGAGTACCACGCCCAGTCGAGACCGGCCGCGGTGAGGCGATCGCCAATCGTATCGTTCGTGAGGAGCGGAACGCGCTTCTGCGGGCTGTCCCCATAGTACGGATGCGGGGGATTCACACTGTAGAGGGTGTTGACGCCGTAACCATCGGCGGTCACGGCTTTCTCCACACCCGCCGGAAGCGCCGTCGCGTCGGGCGCGTTCAGGATGCCGGCGTCGGCCGCTTGATCGATCGGAAACGCCGGGCTCTGTGCGGCGATGAGCCACTGATGATTCAGGAACGAACCGCCGAACGCCGCGTGAAAGAACCGATCGCACACCGTGTAGCCCGTTGCCACGTTGGGTACGGGCAGGTTCATGGTGTGGTAGTGGCCGACCGTCTCGCCCTTCGCGTTCGAGTCGCCGGCGAAGAGGTCCATCTTCCCGCCGTTGATCTCGATCTGCTCGAGATAGAAGATGTGAAGCAGATCGGGAGGCGTGGCGTCGGCCGGGATGTAGTCCTCGATGGCGTACGGCGCGTTGGGCAAGTTCGTGGGCAGGCGCGGGTCGACCAGGCCGCCGTCCGAGAGCGTCGCCATCGGGAGCGTCGTGAACGGAAGGCCGGTCGAGGGATCGATTTGCGGGACGTACGAGCCGCCGTCGGCGAGGCCATCGGCGCCCGGGAATTCCCCGTACAGATTATCGAAGCTGTGATTCTCCATGTAGATGACGATCACGTGGTTGATCTTGGCGAGCGCGCCGGCGTCGTTCGGCGCGCCGGTATCGACCGACGACGCGTCCTTACCGCCCGCGTCACCGCCGACCGTCGCGTCGACCGAGCCGCCGTCGACGGGGCTCGCTGGAGCCGCCGGGTTCGTGTCGTCGCCGCTGCAGCCTTGAAGCGAAGCGACCGCGATGGGCAGAACGAGCAACAGAGACGTGCGCGACGAGCGTGAAAGCGACATGAAGTCCTCCTCGGCGAAAGTGAGGACCAAATGCCAGCCGCGCGCGTCGAAGCCTCGCCGGTTAGGTGACTGTTCCAAGACGGCGCGCGACGCGCCTCAGACTGGTCGCTGCCCTACGACGCCGCCCGCTTTCGAAGCGCGACCTCGAGCATCCGCGCGGGCTCGGTGATCGACGCGCTGAACTCGCGCGGACCGATTCGCCCTTCGCGAAAGTCGTCGACCGAGAGGAACGCCGCCGACACAGCGGCCGCAAAGACGCGCTCGAAGTCGCGGGCCACTCCGCCGCGCGCGCGCTCGAATTCGAAGCTCGCCGTCGCCTCTCCGAACGCATCGATCGCCTGCAGGACCTCCGGGCCGAGATCGCCGAAGTCGAGTCCGTCTTTCGGCATCGAGGATCTCTAGCTCACCGGCGCGCTCGGGCCACCGGAGCGACGCTTCAGCCCTTGGAGGCGGTCTCGAGCACGGCCTGTCGAATCTTTGCAGGGACGGACGCGTGGCGATTGCGAAACATGAGCTCGCGAACCGCGCGTCACGCCGCCCAAGCGCCGGTGAAGTGCGCAAGATGAAAGGGATGCCGTTTCCCACCAAACCCGAGATCACGCTTCGCGCGGTCGTCGCACGCGACGTTCCGACGCTCGTCGCGCTCAATCGCGCCGCCTACCCCGACCTCGCGGAACAAGAGGTCGTGTTCACCGACGCGCAGCTTCGCGCGCACACGACGGTCTTTCCGCGCGGCCAGATCCTGGCCGAGATCGACTGCGTCGTCGTCGGAGCGATGGCGACGCTCATTCTCCCGCGATCGCTCGATCCGCTCGGCGCGCACTCATGGGCGCACGCGACAGGCGACGGGTTCTTCACGACACATGACCCCGCGGGCGACTCGCTGTACCTCGCTGACATCTACGTCGACGGCGCCGCATGGGGGCGCGGTGTGGGTACCGCCCTCTACGGCGCGTTGCGCGCGCTCTGTCAGTCGCTCGGCCTCGCGCGGATCGTCGCCGGCGGCCGCCTGTGGGGCTATCACGCGCTCGCGCACGCGCTGACTCCAGACCAGTACGTCGCGGAGGTCATCGCCGGGACCCGCGTCGATCGCGTCCTGTGCTCGCAACTCAAGGCGGGCTTCCAGGTGCGGGGAATCCTCCCGTCCTATCTCCCCGATCCCAAGAGCTGCGACTTCGCCAGCCTGCTCGAATGGGTCAACACCGAGCGCGCGGAGAGCGAGCTCCCCCGCCCCGCGGTCGTCGCACCCCCGGCCGCTCTCGGAGATCTACGCCGACCGCTTCGCCCAACTGCGTAGCGCATCGCGCCCGCGCAGCGCCCACGCGATGCAGGGGAAGAGGCGCGCGCGTACGTGCCCCGCACACCGAATTCGCGCGTGACGACGGTTGTCACATCGCCGACTCGTGCGCGTGAGGCGGGGCCCGCATTCTGGCTCCATGCGAGCCATCCGTTTTGCGCTGTTCGCCGATCCCAAGGAAGCTCGCCCCGCGTTCGACGAGATGGCCCTCGCCATCCACGAAGGATCCGGTCTGACCCTCGAGCCGATCTTCGTCTCGAGCTATGCCGGCCTGGGGCAAGCGCTCGAGAATGCCGCATGTGACGCCGCGTGGTCGCCCCCCATCGTGGCTCAAGGGCTCCTTGCTTCGGACGTCGGCAAGCCGATCGTCGCCGTGGGGCGCGGTGGACGAACGAGCTACTACGCCGTGCTCCTGGCGCGAGGCGGCGCCGACGCGATCGGGATTCGCGCGCTCGCGCACGCCCGGATCGGGTGGGTCTCGAAGCTGAGCGCTGCCGGGTACGTGGTCCCTTCGCTCTATCTTCGATCGCTCGGGTTCGAGCTCGAGACTCTGTTCGAAGCGCAGTCGTTCCTGGGGTCGCACGATCGGGTTCTTCGCGCCCTCGAAGAGGGGTCGATCGATCTCGGCGCGACGTACGCCACGGTCACGCCCATCGGTCGCACGCTCGTGCTCCCCGAGCGAGCGCCCACGGGCTCGCGCGTCGTCGTCGCGGCAGGACCGATCCCCGGCGACGTCATCTTCGCCGCCGCTCATCTCGCCGTCGGCGCGCGCGAGGCACTGCGCTGCGCGTTCCTGGCTCTGCAAGTACGGCCCGACGGAGAGCTCGCGCAGCTCATGAACGTCGACCGCTTCGAAGCTCCACAGCTCGATCACTTCGAGAAGCTTGCGCGCTGGCACCGGCGCGCGATCGAATCGGAGCCGCGCATTCCCGTCGCTGGGTAGTCGCGGTCGCGCGCCGCCACGAGGCTCACGAGCCCCCATGCGATCACCGCGATCGCACAGATCATCACCGGCGTCGCCAGCGCCTGATACATCGTCTGCACGACGAGCCCCGGCACCGTCCCCAGCGCGCCGGCCGCGCCGAAGCGAGACAACAGTGGAAGCGCCGAGAGCGCCGTCGTGAGGACGGCCATCAGCGCCAATCCTCCTCCCCACACGATCGCGTTGCGGCGCCGTCCGCGTCGGTGCGACGCCGCCGCGAGCGCGATGAACGTCGCGATTGGCCGGAAAGAGAAGCTCCGCGTGTCGAACCGCGTTCGCAACGTGCGCCCCGTTTCGCGATCCGCGAGGAGCATGTTCGCCTTCCACGAGCCGTGCGCTTCGATCCGCGCAGGCGCCTCGACGCGCACGGCGACTCGCGAGGGACCGTCGACGAGAGCGAGCGCGCCGTTCGTCGCATGCGCGAACGCGGTCGTATAGACGTCGGCCAACCCGGGCACCGGCATCAGCGACACGGCGAAGAAGATCGCGAAACGGATCGCGAACGTGACCATGACCTGGCGCTCAGGCCAGCGCATTGGACGCGCGCCGTGCAGGGAGCTCACGCCCCATGCGGATCGAGCCGACGAACAGGCCGACCGCGACGAGCAGGATGATCGCGGGCCAGAGCTCGAGGTGTGCGAGCTCGAAGGCCGCAGGGCAGTAGACCCCGACGTAATAGAGGCTGCAGATGCGCACGACGTTGACGATGAACAGGATGGAGACCCCGGCCACCGCGCCGAGAGCGCGCCGCCGCGACGAGCTCGGCCAGCTGACGATCGCCGCGAGGAGCAAGATCGTGACATCCATCGCGTCGCATGTCCTGACGATGCGAAGGGAGGTTCGGCCCACGATGTCCTGGCCGGTCACGGCGACGTGAGGCTCCACCCAGCCGAGGACCGTCCCGGCGCTGAGCGCGTACCCGTGGAGGTACGCGTTCAGCCCGGTCTTCATCGCGCCGCCGTCGGCGTAGGGGAAATAGTAGAGCCCCAAGAAGGTGCTCGCGATCAGCGTGAACGCGACGACGAAGCGAATCGACGCTGACGTGTTGCCCATGGCGTTGCGCCGCCGGCGCCTCAGTGAGCGTTGATGTTGTTCGGCACGCCCGCGGGGAGCGGCTTGCTCACGGTGAGCACGACGTTCCCGATCTGCCTGTACTCGAGGAGATCGTTCGCCGGCGTCTGCACACCGTAACCCGCGAAGGTCAGGCTCAAGTGGGTCGAATCGATCTGCGTGGCGCTCGGTGCGTAGAGGCGCTCGGCAAACCACGGCTGCGTCGGGATGAGCGGCGCGCTCGCGGGGATGGTAACCACCGTGCCCGTGGCCTGGTTCGTGGTCGTGATCGGGTTGGTCGACGCGACGGGGTGATTGATGTCGTTGAAGACCACCCAGTGCGTCTTGTCGGTCGACTCGGCATAGCCGAGGTAGTGGAAGGCGTCGGAGTCTCCATCGAGGCAGTTGCCGCCGGAGAAGTAGAGCCCCCAGAGGCTACCGTCGCCGTTGACGTCGAGGAGCGTGCCGCGCGGGCTGATCCAGCGCGTTCGGTTGTAGTCGACCGTCGTCGGATCGTTCAGCCCCTGGACGATGCCGAGGTCGGTGAAGTTGACGCCGTCGATCGTCGTGGCCAGCCGCACGTTCGAGATGTCGTGATTGGTCTTTCCGCTGAAGGGGGCCTTGGTGCACTGCTGTGCGGCGGGAAGCGCTGTGGGGGCCGTGTCGTCCCCGTTGAGAATCTTCTGCACGTACATCACCGTGACCGGCGATCCCGCGGGCGTCGCCGCGGGTGTCGGAAAGACCGCCATGATGCCGTCGGGATTGAGGAGGCCCGTGGTGCTCTGAACCGTCACGGCGTTCCCGGCGTCGGCCGCTCCCGGCGTGTTGGAGAGCGCGGACGTGATCGACTTCACGTCGTTGGCGCCGGGGTTCGTGTTGTTGGTGTTCCAGATGGGGAACTTGGCGCTGGCACCCGCGAGGTTGATCACGTGCAGCGGTGCGTTGTCCACGACCGACGCCGTCGTGCCGGGAATGTTGTTCGTGTTCCGATCCAGCAGGTAGAGGAACTGCCCCGTCTTGATGTTCCCGACGCCTGGGAGCTGAAGGATGAAGGCGTGCCCCCAGCCGTCGTCGGCTTGAGAGCCGCTGGCCGACGTGAAGCTCGCGTTCGTGCCGGTGATGGTCGTGGGGCAGCCGGTGTTCGTGCTGGCGCTCGAGTATCCGCCGCTGATCGGGTTCGTGTAATCCGGGTTCAGCTCGAGGACGAGCTGCATGAAGTACCAGGTCTTGCCGTTGTCATCCGACTCGGCGACGAGGACCGACTCGTCGATGTCCTTCGGACGCCAATCGAAGAGACCGATGAGCGGCGCCTTGCCGCCGAAGGCGTTGCCCGTCGGGGTGCTCGGCGTCGTGTAGACGAGCGGGAAGTACGCCGGCGCGAGCGGGAGCATCGGATCGGACGTGCCCGCGTCAGCCGACGTCTCGAACTTCGCGCCGGTGACGTACGAGGCGCGCGTGGGGGCGCCACCGTCGGTCGGGTAGCTGCAGAACCCTGCGGCCGTATCGGGCACGGTCCCCGTCGGGAGGAATGCGCCGGCGTCGGTCGTCACGATCGTCTGCGTGTTGCTCGGGTTCGCGGCCGTGTTGGTGAGGAGCGCGGGCGTCGCGCCGTTGAGTGAGCCCTCGCCGATCGCGGTTCCCTGGTTGATGAGCGCGAGCGTCGGAAGCACACCGGCGGCGAGCGAGGTGAAGAGGATCTGCGAAGGCAACGCAGCGTCGCTCGCGTCCTGCGTTCCGCCGTCGTCTGCGATGACGCCGCCGTCGACCGCGCTGTCGCATTGGACCTGCACGGTCTGCGTGCTGAGCGCCGGGTTGCATGACCCACCGTCGGCGACGGGACCATCGCCCACCGTCAAGGTCAGTGTCACCGGCCCCGGCGCCGTGCACGTGAAGCTCGCTTGCGCGGCGTTGGGAGTATCGAAGGAGCCGCTCGGGGCAGACCACGAATACGTGAGCGCGCTCGGCGTGGGGCCCGTCGCCGATCCGGCAACGGCGATGGCGTAGCCGACCGTGGTCTCCGCAGGGCTCGCGGAGAGAGAGCTGACCGAGGCGCACCCATACGTGGTGCCCGTGACGATGACGGACCCCGCTTCGGAGGCGGGCGTGTTGCACTGGAGCAAGACCGACACGTTCGTCGTGGCGCGCGCCGTCGTGTTGAATGTCGCCGAACCAGCGCACGTCGCCGCTCCGTCCGTCGAGACGCCGGAGAGCGTGATCGCATAACCGTTCGCCGCCGGAATCCCACCGACGAGGAAGCTGACCGTGTTGCTGTTCTGAAGGTTGACCGTCCCCGACTCGACGACGGTGGCCGCCGCGTTGGGGCCGGTGATCGTCCAGCTCACGGAGCTCACCTGCTGCCCTCCCGGCAGCGTCAGCTGCATTCCGATGCTCCCCGCGACGTCCGGAAACGACGAGCCGATACCCGGCGTGCTGGCTTGTTCTTGGGTCTGAGGAGACGAGCACCCCACCTGAATCGCGGCGACCGATGCCGAGCAGGCCACGCCGACCAGGAGCGCCTTACGCGCGATGGATTTTGAATGGAACGTCTTCATCGAATGCTCCCAAGATGAACTGTGATGAGAAGGGTCTGGTTTTCGGAGATCGCTAGACGGCGCACCGCGAGGCCGAAGGGCGCCGGGTCGCGACGAGGCCAAGGACGGCGAGCGCAGTGGCCAGGGCCGCGAGCACCCAAGGGGGCATCGCGGGCGCCGGCGGCGGCGACGTCGCCGCGTCACACGTGATCGCGATCGTGGTCGTATCGAGCGTCGGGTTGCATGCCGAGCCGACGGGCACGGGCCCGTCTCCGACGACGAGCGTGACCGTCGCTTGACCGACCTGCGTGCAGGTGAAGCTCGACGTCGCGGCGTTGGCGGGTGCGAACGTGCCGGTCGACGATGACCAGGCATAGGTCAGATCGCTCGAGACCGGCCCGCTCGCCGTCGCCGCGATCGTGACCGAGCTCCCGACCTTGGTCTCGAGAGGACTTGCCGTGACCGAGCTCCACGCGGCGCAATTGAACGACGCGCCGTTGACCGTTGTGCCGGTGTTCCCCATCCCCGTTCGAATGCACGGGAGCTGCACGGCGACGAGCGTGGTCGCGTGAGGGCTCACGTTGAACTGCGCCGTACCGAAGCAGGAGACGGAGTCGTCGGTCGAAGTGCCCGAGAGCGCCACCCGGTAGTTGGCTCCCGTGGGAATGCCGCCGACGAGGAAGCGTATCGACAGCGCTTGAACCTCGACCGACGCGCTCTGAACGACCGTCGTGCCGCCGTTCGGACCCGTGATCGTCCATCGAATGGAGTCGACTTGCTCACCTCCGGAGAGGGTCAGGTCCATTCCAACACTGCCGGTGACGGCGCTGCTGGGTGTGTCGGTCGACGCGACGCCTGCGGAAGCGCTCGCCGCACCGTCACTCCCGGCGGAGCATGCGGCCGTGCTTGCGACGAACGCGAGCAGCGCGAGCAACGTCGTCCAAAATTTGGATCGCATCGGACTCCTGTCCGGAAGCTCGTGACCCTTGCTCGTCGTACGGGACATCACTCAGGCGGCGCGTTGAGCAACCCTCATGCCTCGCGGTCATGACCCGGAAACGCGGAGGTCGAGGACCGAGGGTTCCGAAAACCGAAAGGGTCTCCGAAAATCGCGTTCGAGTTCCGTAGTCGCCCTTCCGAAAATCGGAACGTCGATCGAAGACGGTCCACGCTGTAGCGGCTTCTCGGGGCCGTGCCTCATGGGCCACCTCTTGCACTCCGCCGCGCAACCCCTTCTGCGGAGCCAAACCATGAGAGCGATCGTTCGCAAGTATCTCGTTCAGAGCGCGCTGCTCGCCGCGGCCGGCGCAGCGGCGGTATCGTTCTCGGATCTCGGTTGTTCGTCCCCCGGAGTCGACGCGAACGGCGCGTCACCGGGCGCAGGAACACCCGCGGGAGGTATTTCCAAGAACCTCGGATCGATCGGAATGGATCTGACCATTCCCGGCGGGCAGCAGCTCACGACGGTGAGCTGGACGCTCACCGGCCCCAACGGCGCGGCGACCGTCGTGCAGAGCGGCTCCGTCAACGTCCAGAACAGCCAGGCGCTCAGCTTCGTCGTCGGCGGCATTCCGTCGGGGTCCGGGTACGGCATCGCGCTCGCGGGGACGACGACCGACGGCGCGAGCACGTGCGCCGGCAGCGCTCAGTTCAGCGTCGGCGCCCGCACGACGACGAACGTCTCGGTGCAGCTCCAGTGCTCCACGCCCGCGGCCGACTCGGGATCGGTGCTCGTCACAGGCAACACCTTCAACTGCGCGACCTGGAGCTCGCTCAGCGCCGCGCCGTCGGAGACCACCGTCGGCAGCGCGGTCACCGTGTCGGCCTCCGCGATCGCGCCCAACCAGAGCGCCATCACGTACGCCTGGTCGGCGCCGAGCGGCTCGTTCGACACCCCCAGCGCATCGAGCGCGCACTTCACCTGCACGGCGCCGGGCCCGGTCACCTTGACGGTCACGGTCGGCGACGGTCCCGTGGGCGACGGCGGCACCTGCAATACGTCGCTCTCGACGGCCACTTTGCAAGTCGTCTGCGACGGTCACCTCGACGTCGCGTCGCAGCTCCCGACGGCGACGAAGATCAAACACCTCATCGTGATCTTCAACGAGAACATCTCGTACGATCACTACTTCGCGACCTACCCGAGCGCGCAGAACAACCCGGGCGAGATCGCGTTCGCGCCCGTTCCCGGTACGCCGGCCGTCAACTCGATCGCGACCCCGCTCGATCCGACGCATGCGTTCGCGGCGCTGAGCGGAGTCAACCTCCTCACCAGCAACCCGACCGCCGCGAACACGGCCAATGGGACGGGGGCCACCAACCCGTTCCGACTGGGCCCGTCCCAGGCGGCCACCGCCGACCAGGGGCACAACTACTTGCCAGAGCAAGAGGCGGACGACAACGGAGCCATGGATCTCTTCCCGAAGTACACGGGAACGGCCGGCCCGCCGCCGGATGCTGGTGCGGTCGCGTCGACCAAGGGGCTCGTCATGGCCTACTACGACGGCAACACGCTGAGCACGCTCTGGAACCTCGCTCAGCGCTACGCGATGAACGACAACTCGTGGACGACCAACTTCGGTCCATCCACGCCGGGTGCCATCAATCTCATCTCGGGGCAGACCAACGGCATTGCGGCGACCAACCACTCTCCGCTGTCGGCGAGCCACGCGGTGGCTGACGGCACCGGCGGCCAGACGCTCATCGGCGACACGGATCCGCTGGGCGACGTGTGCTCGACCGCCGCGGATCAGAACTCGTTTTTCGGGAAGAACGTCGGCGACCTCCTGAACGCGAAGAGCATCAGCTGGGGATGGTTCTCCGGCGGGTTCGACCTCACCCTCACGAACGCCAATGGGACGACCGGTTGCAACCGCGCGACGCCGCCCACGGCGGCGGGCTCGAGCTCGTCGTCGACCGACTACATTCCGCACCACGCGCCGTTCCAATACTACGCATCGACGGCCAACCTGACGCACGCGCGCCCGACCTCGGTCGCCGCGGTGGGAACCAGCGACGTCGCCAATCACCAGTACGACAGCCACGACTTCTTCGACGCGCTCAACGCCGGGAATCTGCCGGCCGTCGTCTACCTCAAGGCGCCCGCCTTTCAGGACGGCCACCCGGGGTACTCCAACCCGATCGACGAGCAGAACTTCGTCGCGCAGGTCGTGGCAGCGCTGCAAGGGTCGCAAGAGTGGAGCTCGTCGGCGGTCGCCGTGAGCTACGACGACTCCGATGGTTGGTATGACCATCAGATGCCCCCGATCGTGAACCCTTCGACGACGGCGTCGGACGCGCTCAACGGCGTCGGGCTCTGCACCAGCGGTGCGCAGCAGAACGGCGCCGCTCCTACGACTCCGCTCCTCGGAGCGCCACCGGCCGACGGCGGAGCGCCCGTTCCCGTGCAAGGTCGCTGCGGTTACGGCACGCGCATCCCGCTCCTCGTCATCTCGCCGTACGCGAAGCGGAACTTCGTCGACCACACACTCACCGACCAGACGTCGATCCTCAGGTTCGTGGAAGACAACTGGCTCGGCGGACAGCGCGTTCAGCCGGGGGGCTCGTTCGATACGATCGCGAGCTCGATCCAGAACATGCTGAGCGGCATCTGACCCGAACGGGGAGGCCCGCGCGAAAACGCGACGCGAATGATCGATCGCCGTAGTTTTCTCTCCGCGACGACACTGGCGCTCCTGGCGTCGTGCCGTCCGCGCTCGAAGTCGATGTCGGCGCGACGCTCGGCATCGACTTCGGCGCTGTGTCTTCCGGTGAAGACGCGGCGGATCGATCCGCTTCATCCGAACACGCTGGCCCGCTTCGTCGACCCGCTGCCCATTCCGCGCGTGCTTGCTCCGGAGGGCGTGCGCGCGGACCCCGACGACCCCAGCGTGACGATTCCTCACTACCGCGTAGCGATGCGCGCGGCCGACTTCTCGGTGCATCGCGATCTCCCGCCGACACGAATGTGGACGTACGACGGCACCGTGCCGGGTCCGACCATCGAGACGCGCAGCGGGCAGGGCGTCTCGGTCGAGTGGGTCAACGATCTCCCAGGCCGGCACTTCTTGCCAATCGATCACAACCTCTGCGGCGCCGTCGGCACCGGAAAGGACCGCCCCGAAGTGCGCGCGATCGTGCACGTGCACGGCGCGCGCGTCCGGCCGGAGAGCGACGGTCATCCGGAGAGCTGGTATCCACCCGGCCACTCGTCGATCGGTCACTACCCGAATCGACAGGACGCCGCGACGCTCTGGTACCACGACCACGCGATGGGGCTCGAGCGCCTGAACCAGTACGCGGGGCTGTTCGGTCTCTACCTCGTGCGCGACGACGTCGAAGAAGCGCTCCACTTGCCGAGCGGTGACCACGAGATCCCGCTGGTGCTCTGCGACCGTCTCTTCGACGCCGCCGGGCAGCTCTTCTACCCGACCTCGGACATGCCAGAGGCGCCGTGGGTCTCGGAGGTGAACGGCGATGCGTTCCTCGTGAACGGGAAGCTGTTTCCGTTCCTGGAGGTCGAACCGCGGCGGTACCGTTTTCGCGTCGTGAACGCGTCGAACTCACGCTTCTATTATCTCTCGTTGAGCAACGGCGAAGAGTTCCATCAGATCGGGAGCGACCAAGGGCTACTCCCGGCGGCGGCCGTGCAGAAAATAGTGACCCTCGCTCCGGCGGAGCGCGCGGATCTGGTCGTCGACTTCAGCGAGGCGGCCGGCCAGGACGTCGTGCTGCGGAGCCAGGCCTTCGAGCTGATGCAGTTCCGCGTCGCCGCGAGCGCGACCTCGAAGAGCACCCCGCTCCCTGCGACGCTCCGACCGCTCGCGAAGCTGCTCCCCGCGGCTGCCGTGAAGACGCGCACGCTCACGCTCGACGAGTACCAAGATCCGAAGACGAGCATGATGCTCATGCTCCTGAACGCGACGCGCTGGAGCGCACCCGTGACCGAGAAGCCCGCGCTCGGCTCGGTCGAGATCTGGAACCTCGTGAACCTCACCGAGGACACGCACCCCATTCATCTGCATCTCGTTCGCTTCCAGGTGCTCGAACGGCAGCTCTTCGACGCCGACGAGTATCAGACGAGCGGAGCGATGAACCTCGTCGGCAAGCCCGTTCCCCCCGAAGCCAGCGAGAGCGGTTGGAAGGACACGGTTCGCGCAGCGCCCGGAATGGTCACGCGAATCATCGTGAGCTTCGACGGGTATGCAGGCCGGTACGTTTGGCACTGCCATGTACTCGAGCACGCGGCGAACGAAATGATGCGGCCGTTCGAGGTCGTCGCCTGAACGCGTCGCAGGAGCGTCGCGCCGGTTCGTGAGCGCGACCTCAGAATCGCAGCGTGAGCTCCGCCCTTACCCCCTCGAACGGAGGAAAATACCTGCACACCCCGCTCGCGCAGCGAAACGCTCCGCGCTGCTGGCCGGCGAAGAGGCGCACGTTCGAGTCGCTCGCGAACTTGTACAGCACAGCCCCGTTGAAATAGAGCAGCGGCTGTCCGACCTGCGTCGTGTACTCGAACCCCTGGGTGAACACCCACTTGGGCGCCATCCTCACGGCGACGTAGTTCTCCCCCTCGTACCACCAGTGTGGCTGGTAGGTCGTCGGATCGAGGTTGGTCTGCTGCTCCAGCCGGTGGCGATGGCGCCCCTGGACCTCGACCGACCACTTGCCCCCCAGATACTTGGAGATCGAATACTCGACGTGGTGCTCGCGGTACTCGAGCGAGCTATCCACCTTGGTATCGTCGCGCGCGCCGCCCCACGCGAAGACGTGCGACAGCTGGTCGTCGAACGACCACTCTACGCCGCCGATCGCGTCCACCACCGAGTCCTGCACGGACGCCGCGGGGACCGACGCCAGCGTGTGCCCGAGGGCATCGCAGCCGCCGTTGGGCTGCTCGGACTTCGTGAACGCGTAGATCCCCTGCCCGTAGAGCAGCACGTTCTTCGATAGACTGACGTCCTCGCGAACCCGCCCGCCGTTCACGCAGGCGTTGAAGTTCCCCGTCCCCTCCGTGTCGATCATGTTGAACGTCTCGGCCGGGGGGATGAACGAGTAAGCGACGACGGCGAACTCCCCCGCATTGGGCGCGACGCTGGCCGGGACGACATAGAAGTTGCGGTTGCTCTTGATCTCGAGCGTCGTCGACGTAGGGCCCGCGTCGAACGAGAGGGCTCCATAAAGGGCATTGCCCTCGTTGTTCACGTTCTGGGCGACGTTGTCGCTCGAGCGCCGCTGCGCCGCGCCTTCCAGGTACAGCTTCCCGTGCCCCGCGAGCGTGGGAATCTCCACCGACTGGCCGACCATCGTGATGTCGTTGGCGCGCAGAGTCGGCGGCACGTTGTTGAGGGACGCGAGCCACCGGTCCGTGTCGACGCTGTTGCAGGTTCCGAAGGTGACGCCGGCCGGATCGGCGAGAGGGTCGGTGACGATGTTGCCGCTGCCGTCGTAGTGATAGGGCGCGCATCGCGAGAAGCGCACGGCGTGGGTCGAGAGCGTCACGGGGAGCCCCCGCCCCGCTTGCAGCTCCATGCCCACGATGCGGTCGCTGCCGAAGGTCGGAGTACTCAGATCGCCCGCGACGACGTTCGACGTCGGAAACAGCGCGCGCCCCGTGGCCTCGTCCAGGCGCGCCGGGTTGCCGAAGCCGGCGACGACCGTGAACGCGAACGGATCCTTGTCGATCTTGATCTTCGCTCCGCGCAGCGTCGTGTCGATGCCCAGCTCGTCGAGCTTGCGCATCGAGAGAGTGAGGCCGCGTCCGAACTGGACGTACGAGTCGCCCACCGTCACCTCGAGACCCGGCGCCGCGTAGGTCACCCACATCTTGGCGGGATAGATCGAGGTCTTGTAGCGAGACTCGTTGTCCTGCGCGATCTGCGTCTGCTGGGCCGGCGACAAGCTCGAATAGTTCGGGTTGTCGATCGGGCGCCGCCAGTACACGGCCGAATCGAGGCGCAGCCCCGCCGTCCAGCGCCCCCAGCGCAGGGCGGCGTTCAGGCGATTGATCCACTCGCCCCAACCGCTGTCCTGTTTGGCCTCGAGGCCGCGCGCGTCGAAGCGCTGCGAGACGATCGTCGTCTCCGTGACCTCGAGCTGAACTTGATCGCCGCGGACGTCGCCGACGTCGGCGGCCACCGCGGCGCGCGACCACAGGAGCGCAGTGATCGACGCGAGCGCGCAGACGACCGGAGTCGACCGGAGGAACGCCACGATCGAACGACGCCTACTTCGACGCGACCGAACGGGCGAGTGCTGCAGCGACGTCTTCCGCGATCAGCGTCTGGTCGCCGGGGTTGAACCCCTCGCGAACGCGCGCGATGTGCCCCGACCTGTCGATGAGGACGCTCAGCGGCATCGACTTCTTGGGGTTGTAGAGGCGCGCGATGCTCGAGTCCTCGTCGACCACGACCGGGAAGTCGATACCGAACCGCCTCACGAACGCAGGCACGTCGGCCGTCGTCTCGGGCCCATCCATCGCGACGGCGACGACGAGCAGTCCCTTGCTCCGCTGCTCGTCGAACATCGCGCGCAGGTGCGGAAACTCCGCCTTGCACGGCTCGCAGAAGGTGGCCCAGAAGTCGAGCAGCACCACCTCCTTGCCGAGGTGATCGCTCAGGCGGAACGTCTTGCCATCGATGTCCCGGCCGGTGAAGTCAGGGGCATTGCTCGCTCCCTGCGAACTGCCGGGGAGGGCGGAAGGAGCCTGCGAGCCGCCACTGGTCGAGGTCCCCGCTCCGCACGCAGTGAGGGCGAGGCTCCCGAAGGCGAGCAGCTGGATCGCGCGCAGGATCTTCATGGGCAGCTCACCGGGAGGGCGAAGCTCGGCGCCGCGGGCACGACCGAGAGCGAGATCTCCGCGGCGACACTGCCGGTCCAGCCTCCGCTCGCGTCGAGGATCTCCATCGTGCGCGGATCGAGGTCGGCGTTCCACGGCACGGACGCCGCGTTGAAGAAGCCGGAGAGGTTCTGGAGCCCCGGGTCGAGCATCTCGGTGAAGTTCGACTTGTGACTCTTGGTCCAGTAGTCGAGATCACCCGGCGTCGCAGGCGTTCCCGCGACGGGGCCGTCGTCGAGCGCCTGAAGGACGAGGACGTGCTGTGCGGCCAGCGACGACTCCGAAGCGACGAGCGCGTCGGTCTCCTGGAAGCACGGCTGGCACCATACGGCGCCGACCGTGAGGTGTATGAGTTTGTACCGCTTGTTGCAGGGGTCGTAGTAGTCGGCCAGAGAGATCGTGGTCAGCCCCTTCGAGGCGTCGCCGTCGAGGTACCCCTGGAATTTGAAGTTGGCCATCACGCTGCCGGGCGTGCTGCCGTTGCGCGCACTGCGGCCGTAGCCCGCGGCCGGGCTGGGATACGCAACGCCGTCGGGGTTCACGCCGTTTCCGCCGGAGCCGCCCGTTTGGGTCGACGCCGGTCCCGAGCTGCCGCAGCCGGCAGCAAGCAGTCCCACGATGCCCGCGATGGAGAGCGCAAGAGGTGAAAGGGTCTGCATCTATTTCCCCAGAAGAGTGTGCATCTCGGTCATGGCGAGCCCGCCGCTCGTGTTCCCGATGCCCGTGTTGTCGCCCGTGATGACGTCGACAATCGCCATCGTGGTCAGGTCGATGATGTACGCGTGCTCGCGCGGGCCCAGAGCCGTGAGCGTGGGTGTGCCCGAGCCGTCGGGATCCTTCACCGTCGTGTTCACGAGCGAATACTTATCCACCCAGGCGTCGAGATCCGTCTTGGCCGGTTGGGAGACGAAGCCGGTCGTCTCGAGCATCTCGATCACGACGCCGCCTGCGTCGACGACCGCCTTGGCGCCCGTCTGCAGCTCGCCGCCGCTCTTCTGGCACCCGGGGCAATCGCTCTCGGCCAGGTTGAGCATCGCGTAGTGACTTCCGGACTTGCGTGCGTCGTCGAGCGAGTAGCTCGCGTACGACTTGGTCGTCGCGACGGCGTCGGCCGCATTGTCGGCGTAGCCGATCCAGGTCATGTTCGCGATGACCGCGCCCTTCGTGATCCCGTAGGGGCCGCTCGGGTACGAACCGAAGCTGCCGGCGTCGCCGCCGCTGCTGCTCCCGCTGCTCGAACCGCTGCTGCTCCCACTACTCGAACCGCTGCTGGAGCCGCTGCTGCTCCCGCTGCTCGATCCGCTGCTCGAACCGCTGCTGCTGCCGCTGCTCGATCCGCTGCTGCTGCCACTGCTCGATCCGCTGCTGCTCCCGCTGCTCGATCCGCTGCCCCCGCCGGAGCCGGAGCCGCCGTCGCTGCCATTCACGTTGCCGCCCGAGGTGCTCGAGCACCCAACCACGAAAGCGCCGATCGCGCCGAGACCAAGCCAGGTGAGATTCTTCACGGTTACGCTCCTTGTCATTTCCGACGAACTGCCAGCCAAGTGATCTCGCTGATTCCCTCGCCCTGATCGGTCTGAATGCTCGCGCCGTCCGCGGAGACATGTGCCGCAGCCGCGACCAGGAGGGTGCCCACCGTGGGCGGAGTCGAGAAGTAGTCATCGCTCAGAACCAGGACGTCGACGGCCGCGCCGGCCGGGATCGCGGTGGTGTTGCGAACGCTGACGCCGAGCTTCGCCGACGGCTTCGCCCCCGAAGGCGCGAGCGCGTAGATGGCTTCCACCTTGTTCGCCGACGCATAGGCCGGAGCGTTCGCGAGCGGGACGGCAGCCACCCGGAGGAGGCGACCGGGGCCTCCGAGGGTGTAGTCCGCGATGTCGAGGTTGAACGTGTTGCCGGCCGGGACCTGGAGCGTGACGTCGCCCACCGTGATGCTCGAAGCCGACGCTCCGTCGGCCGGCAAGGCGACCGTGCTCGGCGGAAGCGCCGGGACGCGCATGTCGACGGAGATGACGGTGGACTCGCCCGTGCTCTGACGGAGGTAGTCGACGGCGTGATCGGGGCGACCGTCGGCATGCACGGCGTAGTCACCGGTCTGGACGTAGTCACCGACCGGGATCGCGTACGCACCGGCGTCGTCGGCCTTGCTCCCGTAGCACTGCGCGGGACCGCAGAACGTCATCACGAGGCCCGGAAGGCGGATGCCGTTCAGGTCCGAGACGCTCCCCGTCACCTCGAGCACGCAAGTACCGCCGTCCGGGCGCTTCGATGCGGGCGTGGTGCACGTCGTGGGGCTGCCCGCGTCGGCGAGATCGGACGCCGCCGCATCTGTGACAACGGCGGCCGCGGGGGTCGAGGAAGCGCTGCAGGCAAAAGCGCCGGAGCAGAGCGCGCCGACCAGGAGCAGCAGGGCGTTGCGGCGGAAAGCCGGGCCCATCGGGTGATTCATGCGGCGCAACCTACACGACGGACGGGGCGCGCGCACTGACCGTCGGTCAGTTTGTTGCCGACGAGGCCGTCTCTTGAGCCTCTCCCTGGAATGGCGGGCTTCCGTTGGAATGTTGGCGCCGCACTCCCCAACCGGCCGGGCACTGGGCTCTCTCCTCGAGCCGCAAACGACGACTCGAAAGTGACCGATGGTCAATGGTATCGGCGAGTTATCTTGGCCGATGCGCCCCGGGTACGTCGATACCCGGGCCGGGGCTTGCGAAGACCCGAGCTCGGGTGCCGCCATACCTCGCGATGGGTTCGAACGCGCCCTCGATGGGGTAGCGCGACACCCGGCGCTCCCTTCGACCGCACCCCGCTAGAGGTACGCTCGCACCCGGCCCGATCCACGACGACACCCGTCCCGAGGTTCGTTCGTACCCGCGGCGAGGCATCACTCGACCCGAGGTCGGGTCCCGTTCCGCCTGGCCAATGGGTCGCTCGTACCTTCGCTGGGGCAGTGCCCTACCCAGGCGAGAGTGCGATGATCGCACCACTCGGGCGGAGTGATACCCAACGTGGCGATCGACCATGATCAGCGCCGGGTGGGAGCATACCCGAGCCGGTTCGTGAGCATGACCAACCCCGGCCAGGTTCATCTCTTCGGCGCCCCAGCCAGTCCGAGCGCCCGCAAGAGAGGCCCGGTCGTGATGCCCTGAATGACGATCGAGAGAAGGACGACCCCCAGCGTCATCGTCACGATCAGCTCGCGGTGCGAGAAGTCCGCAGGCAAGGCCAGCGCGAGCACCATCGAGAGCGCGCCGCGCAAGCCGCCCCACGTGAGGATCACGCCCCATCGCCACGGGATGCGCTCGTTGGTCCGCCAGAGGAGCACGGACGCGAGAAGGACGATCAACGCGCGCCCTCCGTTCACGGCGAGGAACGCGAGCGCGATGGGACGCCATGCGGAGACGAGTCGCTCGATCGGAACCTCGAGCCCGATCAGAAGGAAGACGATCGAGTTCAGCGCGAACGCGACGTACTGCCAGAACGAGCTGACCACGACGCGCGTCGACGCGCTCATCGAGAGCGAAGCGAAGCTGCCGCAAAGCACACAGGCGGTCACCGTGGCGATCACGCCCGACGCATGGAGCCCCTCGGCTGCCACGAACGAGCCGTAAGCGGCGATCGTCGTGAGCGCGATCTCGATCATCGGCTCCTCGATGCGGCGGATCACCCTCGACGTCGTCGCACCGACCAGCGCGCCGATGACCACGCCCACGCCGACGACCCTCACGAACTCGACCGCGCCCGCGGCAACGCTCGTCGAGCCGCCGCTGACGGCTGCGAGGACGATCGTGAAGAGCACGATCGCCGTTCCGTCGTTCACGACACTCTCCGCTTCGATGAGGACCCCCAGGCGACGCGGGGCGCCCAGACTCTTGAACAGCGCGACGACCGCGATCGGATCGGTCGCCGCGATCAAGGCCGCGAAGACGAGCGCCTGCGGCCACCCGTACCCGCCGGCGAATGGCACGCTCCTCGAGCTCGTGACGAGCAACGTCGCCGTCGCGCCGATCGCGACGACCACTCAAGGGACCGCGAGCCCGAAGATCGCGCGCGCGTTCTCCCGGAGCTCCTTCAGCGCGATGTGGTACGCGGCCTCGAAGATCAGGCCGGGGAGAAAAACCGTGTAGAGGAGATCCCTCGAGGTTGATCCCATTGACGGCGTGCGTGGCGCCGAGACCCACGCCCGCAAGCACGAGCGCAACCGTGTACGGGACCTTGATGAACCGCGTGCCTATCGCCACCGCGGTCGCGAGGGTGAAGAGGAGGACGAGGGTCATGCCGGGCGCCATGGCAGGGCCGTAGTCTCGCGTGGTCGCACGCCGAGTCCCGAGAAAAGGATCGCGCGCTTCCAAAGAGTCGATGGCTACCGCGAGTCGGCGATGGCTTCGATGTTTCTCGAAGAATGTCCTTGCGTGTTGCTTCGAATTTATTAGAATCAACGCTGTGACCTCGAAGCTCGATCGCCACGCCGGGCAGCTCAGCGCGCTCGGCCACCCCGTCCGGCTGAAGATCCTCCGGTTCGTGGTGCAAGCCGGCCCCGAAGGCTCCGCGGCCGGGGACATCCAGCTTCACGTCGACCTACCGGCGTCGACGTTGAGCCATCACTTGAAGCGCCTGGTGGACTCCGGAGTGCTCTCCTCGCGGTCCGAAGGGACGTTCCACTTCTACGCCGCCGACTACTCCGCGCTGCGCGACCTCACGGACTACCTCTGGGAAGACTGCTGCAAGAAGGGCGGCAAGGGGTGCTGCTGAAGTCCGGCCCTTTTTTTGGTCGGAGTGTTCGATTGTTTTCGAAGTAACCAACCACACCGAAGGAGACCACGATGGAAAATCCCACCGCCCAAAAGTCCGGCGCCGAGAAGTCCTGCTGCGCCCCGAGCTGTTGCGACGGCGCCGGTGCCGAGAAGGTGAACGCGGAGAAGGCCAACACGGCCGTTCGTGAAACGGTAAGGGAGCGGTATGGCCAGGCGGTCAAGGCGGTCATGAAAGGCTCGAAGCCTTCGTGCTGCGGTTCGGCGGCGGCTCCCGGCATCGGAGGGACCGACCCCATCACGCGCGATCTCTATGACGCCGAACAGACCGAGGGCGTCCCCGAGGACGCGCTGCTCGCGTCGTTCGGTTGCGGGAACCCCACGGCCCTCGCCAACCTCAACGCCGGCGAGACGGTCCTCGATCTCGGATCGGGCGGCGGGATCGACGTGCTCCTTTCGGCCAGGAGGGTGGGGCCCACGGGAAAGGCCTACGGGCTCGACATGACCGACGAGATGCTGGACGTGGCCATGAAGAACAAGGCCAAGGCTGGCGCCACGAACGTCGAGTTCCTGAAAGGACACATCGAGGCGATTCCGCTGCCGGGGTCCTCGGTCGACGTGATCATCTCGAACTGCGTCATCAACCTCTCGACCGACAAGGACAAGGTTCTCGCGGAAGCGTTCCGCGTACTCCGAGCGGGCGGCAGGTTCGCGGTCTCCGATATCGTCGTGCGGCGAGAGCTGCCCGAGTCGGTGAAGAAGTCGATGGAGCTGTGGAGCGGGTGCATCGCCGGAGCGCTCCTCGAATCCGAGTACGTCGCGAAGCTCAGAGCCGCCGGGTTCACCGACATCGAGATCGAGCCGACGCGCATCTACACCAAGGACGACACCGCCGAGATGGCGTCCTCATGCTGCGGGGCAGAGACCGAAAGCGCCCTCGAGGCCCTCGACGGCGCGGTCATGAGCGCGTTCATCCGCGCGAAGAAGCCGTGAGCCTGGCCCGTGCTGGTTCAGTCGAACGGACGGCAGACGGCAAGAAGGACCGCAAGATGAAGACGCGCATCGGGATCAACGGTTTCGGACGCATGGGCCGGCTCGCGCTGCGAGCCGCGTGGGATTGGCCGGACTTCGAGTTCGTCCACATCAACGAGGTCAAAGGCGGCAGCGAGATCGGTGCGCATCTGCTGACCTTCGACTCGGTTCACGGCCGATGGAACCAGGACGTGAGCGCCAGGACGAACGCCATTGCCATCGCAGGCAAGGAGATCCCGTTCACCGGGCACAGCTCCCCGGGCGACGTGCCCTGGAACGACCACGGCGCGGAGATCGTGCTGGAGTGCTCCGGAAAATTCAGGACGGCTGCGCTCCTCGCTCCGTACTTCGCGCAAGGGGTGAAGAAGGTCATCGTGGCCGCCCCCGTGAAGGAGGACGCGCTGAACGTGGTCGTCGGCGTGAACGACGACCTCTATGACCCCAGGAAGCATCACTTGCTGACGGCGGCGTCCTGCACGACGAACTGCCTGGCTCCCGTCGTGAAAGTCATCCACGAAGGGATCGGCATCCGGCACGGCGTCATCACGACCATCCACGACATCACGAACACCCAGACCGTCGTGGATGCCCCGCACAAAGACCTCCGCAGGGCGCGGGCCAGTAGCCTCTCTCTCATTCCGACCAGCACGGGATCGGCGACGGCGATCTCCCTCATCTATCCCGAGTTGAAGGGCAAGTTGAACGGCATCGCGGTCCGCGTGCCGCTCTTGAACGCCTCGTTGACCGACTGCGTGTTCGAGGTCTCCAGGCCGACGACCGTGGAAGAGGTCAATGCGCTGCTCCGGAAGGCGGCGGAGGGCCCCTTGAAGGGGATCCTTGGATACGAGGAGCGACCGCTCGTCTCCGTGGACTTCAAGGACGACCCCCGGTCCGCGATCATCGACGCCCCCTCGACGATGGTCGTCGACGGAACCAGCGTGAAGATCCTCGCCTGGTACGACAACGAGATCGGGTACGTGAACCGGATGATGGAGCTCGCACGGAAGGTCGCCCAGAGCCTTCGGTGACCGCGATGAGCGGCATTCGCAACTATGTCCTGGTGACGATCGCCTACTGGGCGTTCACGCTCACGGACGGCGCGCTGAGGATGCTCGTGCTCCTCCACTTCCACGCGCTCGGGTACAGCCCGGTCCAGCTCGCGTTCCTGTTTCTGTTCTACGAGCTCTTCGGCGTCGTCACGAACCTCGTCGGGGGATGGTTGGCGTCGAGGATGGGGTTGCGCGTGACGTTGCTCGGCGGGTTGGCTCTCCAGGTCGTCGCTCTCGTGATGCTGGGGCTCGTCGTCCCTTCGTGGCCGCAGGCGCTCTCGGTGGCCTACGTCATGGCGGCGCAGTCCCTCTCGGGGATCGCGAAGGACCTCACGAAGATGAGCTCCAAGAGCACCATCAAGCTCCTCGTGCCGGCGAACCGGGAGTCGTCGCTCTTCAAGTGGGTCGCGATCCTCACGGGGTCGAAGAACGCGCTCAAGGGCGCCGGATTCTTCCTCGGTGGGTTTCTCCTCGCCGTGCTCGGCTACCGCCGCTCGCTCTTCGCGATGGCGGTCGGTCTCGGCGCGGTGCTGATCGGATCCGTTCTCTCCTTGCCGGGAGAGCTGGGGAAGTCGAAGGCCAAGAGCAAGTTCAAAGGCCTCCTCTCGAAGACGCGGGAGGTGAACATCCTCTCCGCCGCGAGGTTCTTTCTCTTCGGGGCGCGGGACATCTGGTTCGTCGTGGGCGTCCCGGTTTTCCTGTCGGTGAATCTGGGGTGGGGGTTCACCGAGGTCGGGAGCTTCCTCGCGCTCTGGGTGATCGGCTATGGCGTCATCCAGTCAGCTGCCCCGGCGTTCATCGGCCGCTGGACGGGAGGCCGCGCCCCGCAGGGCCGCGCAGCTCAGGTGCTCGCGTTCCTTCTCACCGCGGTGACGGCCCTCGTCGCAGCGGGGCTCACGGCTGGCTATGCGCCTACGGCCGTCATCCTCGGCGGCCTCGGTCTCTTTGGCGCCGTCTTCGCCGTCAACTCGTCGGTCCACTCGTATCTGATTCTCGCGTACTCGGACGGCGACAAGGTCGCGATGAACGTCGGCTTCTATTACATGGCGAACGCCGGCGGTCGCCTCGTGGGGACGTTGCTCTCGGGCATCCTGTTTCAGCGCTACGGGGTCATCGGGTGTCTCTGGGGGTCCGTCGTCTTCGCGGGATTCGCTGGCGCGCTGTCGTTGCTACTCCCGCACAGCAACTCGTCCGCGCGGTTGAACGAGATGAAGCCCGATACGGCAGACTGACCTCCCGGGAGTCGCCCCCTCGACGTATGCTCGTTCAGGCGTTGCCTACGCCCCCCTCCCCCACACGCCTCGGCCGCTACGACGTCCTCGCGCCGCTCGCCACCGGAGGCATGGCCACGCTCTACGTCGGCCGCGCCGTCTCCCCCGCCGGCGCGCCCCGCCTCTTCGCGCTGAAGGTCATCAAGGAAGAGCTCCTGCGTGATCAGCAGTACGTCGACATGTTCCACGACGAAGCGAAGCTCCTCTCGCGCCTCTCCCACCCGAACATCGTCGAGACGATCGAAGCGAGCCTCGACGAAGGGCACGCCTTCATCGCCATGGAGCTGATCCTCGGCCGCGCCGTGGCCGACCTCAGCGACGAGTGCGTCCGCCGCGGAGCGCGAATGCCGATCGAGCTCGCCGCCTGGATCTGCGCGCGCGTCGCCGACGCGCTCGACTACGCGCACCGGATCACCGACGACGACGGCGTGCGCCTCGACCTCATTCACCGCGACGCCAACCCCACGAACATCCTCGTCACCTACGACGGGCGCGTGAAGCTCATCGACTTCGGTCTGGCCAAGACGCTCCGGCGCAGCACCAAGAGCTCTCAGGGGATCGTCAAAGGCAAGGTCCCGTACCTGTCACCCGAACAGGTGAAGGACCGCACGATCGATCACCGCAGTGACCTCTACACGTTGGGCGCGACGCTCTGGGAGCTCACCACGGGATTGCGCCTCTGGAAGCGCGACACGGATGTCGCGACCGTGCTCGCCATTCGCGACGGCAACGTCCCCGACCCGACGGAGATCGTGCCGGGGTATCCCGAGGAGCTCTGGGCGATCGTGTGGGAAGCGCTGATGCCCAAGCGCGACGATCGGTACGTCGACGCCGCGGCCATGGCGAAGGATCTCGACGCCTTCGTGCGGCGCACGTCTGCGGCGGAGACCATGGAGTCGCGCGCAGCGGCGCTCATCGAGGAGCTCTTTCCCGGCGAACGCGCGCAGCGCGAGACCTGGGCGGACCTGCTTCGCGGGTGAGTCCGGCGCCAATCGTCGGCGCGACCCGCGACACCCGCGTCACTCCTGGCTCACCTGGCGCGCCGGCAGACCAGCGCGAATCCGCGCGTCTCTCGCTCCGCTCCGCTGGGCCCTCTGTTTGCACTAGGCGCTGCATGCGCTTCGCTTCCTCTTTCGCTTTCTTCCTCTCCCTCGCTGCTCTCGCCTGCGGTGGTCGCTCGGGAGACGACGCCGGCCTCCACGAAGCCCGCTGGGTCGAGCCGCCACCGCCGCCCGTCGTCGACGCGGCCGCCGGCCCGCAAACGCTCGCGACCTCCGCCGGTGCTCCGCTCATGCGCCTCGCGGTCGATACCAAGAACGCCTACTTCACCGGATACCAAGGCGGCACCGTCTCCGAGATTTCTCTGACCACCGGCGCACGCATCGATCTCGCGACCGGGCGCAGCTACCCGTACGGCATCGCGGTCGACGCGTCCCACGTCTACTGGACGGACTACGAAGGCGCGACCCTCGAGCGCGCCCCGATCGGAGGTGGCACGGTCGAGGCGATCGGCACGACGGCCTTCCCCAACGACCTCGCGTTCGTCGGCGCGCACCTGTACGCCGGAACCGCCAGCGGCGTCGTCGAGGTCCCGGCGGCGTGGGGCGCGGCACCCCCTGTCCTCGTCACGCCCGGCGACGTGCAGAGCATTGCCGCGTCGTCGTCGGCGATCGTTTGGTGCAGCTCCGATCACGGGACGATCTCGCAGCTCGCGTTCGCCCGGGCAGCGCCGCTCACGCTCGCCAGCCAGCAAACGACCCCGATGCGCGTCGCGGTCGACGACACGACGGCATACTGGGTCGCGGGGGAATACGGCGTCGACGCGGTCGTCTCTGCACCGCTCGGTGGCGGCCCCACGACGGTGCTCTCATCGACCCAGAACTGGGTGGTCGATATCGCTGTCGACGCGAGTGGCGTCTACTGGACCGACGTGAACCTCGGCACGGTCACGAAGCTCGCGCGCGGCGCGACGCAGCCGATCGTGATCGCCGCCAACGAGCGCGGCCCGTGGGCGATCGCGCTCGACGCCACGAGCGTCTACTGGACGACCCTGGGCGACGGCGTGACCGGAGAGGTGCGCCGCCTCGCGAAGTAGCCGAAGGGGCTGCGCTATGTGGCCTGCGTCTTGCGCCGAAGGGGAATCGGAGCCGCGGCGCTCGGGTCTCCGATCGCATCGCAGAGCCGTCGCGTCGTCGCCTCGCCTGCGCGCTCGCGGTAGCGGCGCGCGATATGCCCCTCCCACGCTTCAAGGAAGGAGAGGGTCTGCAAGGTACCAAACGGAAGATTGCGGATCGCCGCGCAAGCCAGCAGCTCGCCGCGCGGCGTGATGTGACAGGTCTCGTAACCTGCACCACAGTTCGGGCGATCGATGTCACGGAGCTTGGACAGCGAGCCGTCCGTGACTTCGACCTCGAAGTCGTCGGCGGCCAGTTGAAGGCGCAAGCCGCGCTCGACGCACTGGTCTTCCATGTTCTTCAAGATCACCGGGTCCACGGCGTCGACGACCAGATGCCGCCCCGACGACGTCGCCGCGCGCCCCGAAGGCTTCGCCAGCGCGACCTTCACCTTGGTTGCACCGATGGCGCGTATGTCGTCGAAGAGCGCCGGGAGCTCGTCTTCCCCCCCGCGACAGAGCGTGAGGCGCGCGGTCGCGGGAATGCCCGCGTGAATGAGCGACGCCAGCCCGGCGAGCGCTCCCTGGTAGGTCCCCTTGCCGCGAACCTGGTCGTGAAAGCGGGGGCCGCCGTCGAAGCTCACGCGAACGTCCAGCGGCTCGATCGCGCGGAGCTCGTCGAGCATCGTGGCGTCGAAGAGGAGGCCGTTGGTCGTGACGATGAGGTTCATTCCCTGCGCGGTCACTTCGCGCATGATCGCCGCCCACTGCGGGTGGAGGAACGGCTCACCCCCCGCGACGCCAAGCTCGAGCACGCCGAGGCTCGCGAGCTCGCCGACGATACCGACGATGCGCTCCCCCGTGAGCTCGACGGACGTATCGACTGCCGGGGACGAATCGGTGATGCAGTGGCGACAGGCCAGATTGCAGCGGTTGGTGAGATCGAGGTACGCCTTTAGCGGCGCCCATCCTAGGAACGCATCCGACGTGAATACGTCGTCGGACGCGAGGAGATCGGCGGGGCGCGTCTTGAAGAGCGCGCCGTCAGACTGGCGATAGAAGTACGCCGATTGCGCCTCGCGCCCCGGTCTCGTCACCCACGCGGCGTGTCGACGGAGCGTGCGCGGGCTCGGCCGCTCGACGTCGACGCTTCGTGCCGCCGCCCGGAGCGTGGAGCTCGACGGGAGTGAGTGTACGTTCATAAGCCACCTCTTACGATGCTACGTGCACCCGGGCCACCCCTTCCTTTGGGTCGGGCTCCATCTGACAACAATTTTCGTGAGAGCCGCATTTTCAGAAATTCGAAAGCCTGGATCGCGTTCGAGTCACTCGAGTCATGTGAGCGCGATCTGTCATCGAGGTGGATTGCAGAATACTCAGTCACCGTCGCCACCCTGCCCGCACGATGCCGCTGCGCCGCGAGCCGCTCCACGCAGCTCGGCCTCGACGTGAACGTTGTCCGTACGCAAGCCGATGGGGCCGTCGATCGCCAGCGCTTCGGCGCCGAGATCGCCCTTCCACACGAGCACGTCGTCGGCCCAGACCTGTAGCGTCGCGCCGGCGATCTCCGCGCGCAGCGCGTGCGACGAGCCCGGACTGACGGGCGGCACGGGCGCGCTCAATAGACCACGGAGATTCGAATACCCACGGTTGCCGCACTCGGCGGACGTGCGCGCGCCCGGGTTCCGCTTCACCGAGACCACCAGCTTGTTCTCAGGCTCGAAGCGCCACATGACGTAAACCAGATTGCACGGGTCCTGGGCGCGCAGCTTCAAGCCGAGCTGCTGACGTACCGCGCCGGAGCCCAACGCGCGCGTTTCTGCGGTCGGTCCCAGGTAAGTGAAGCGCACTTCGGCGTGCGGCTCGGTCGGCGACGACGAGACCGCGCGGAACGTGGGGGCGGTGATTGCGAAGCGCGTGTCGCCTCGGGGCTCGATGGCGCCGCTCGTCACGCAGAGGTGACTGACCGCGATCGCGTCCGCCCCGCCAGCGCCCGGACGCGGCGCGCTCGGCACGACGGCCGCAGGTTGTGGCGCGGGGACGAGCTCCGACGGAGAAGATGCGGCAGCGGCGGGCGTCGCTTCGGACGCCGTCGGGATCTCGGCGCGCCCACACGACGTGAGCAAGGAAAACGATGCCATGGCCACCCAGCTGGTTATCGATCTGCTGTTGCACGACGTCATTGAGCACCCTCACCGTCGCCGATGAGCTCATCGAGCTCACGAACGTGCTCGACGAAATACGCATGCTCCGACTGGACCCGTACCAGATCGAACCAGACGAAGTCGGCGAAGGCGCGCGCCTTCTCGCCGCCGATGCTGCCGACCGACTTGTAGCGCGCCTCCAGATCGGCGAGCAGCGCGGTGCTCTCGCGCAAGCGTGACGTCTCGGACTCGCGCAGAGATCGCAACCGCTGGAGCACCTGCTCGATCCGATCGTCGTCGCCCTCGACTTGCGCGTGCACCCACTCGCGCCGAGCCTGGCGTGCGTCGGAGTTCGCGCCCCCCTGGAAGAACCATCCCAGGTTCAGCGTGAGCGTCGCCATCGCGAAGTAAGGGGCGTTGTTCGTCACGCCGAAAATCTTGTCGAGCCCACCGCGGAGGCCGAGATCCCAGCCGTACGACGCGCGGACGCGCCCGTCCTCGCCCTCGACCTCGACCTCGGCTTCGTCGCGATCGGCGACCACCTGGCGGATCGACTTGTGAGGCGTCGGCGGCGCCGAGGCCATCGCGGTCATCTGCTGGTGAGCGTCGCTGTCGATCTGCCGGAGGGTGTCGACGCGAAGCTGCGTTCCTGCAAATTCGTCGACCGTGAGGCGCGATTGCGTGAGGAGCCCCTTCTCGAAGACGAGGATCTCGGCGGCACGCGGGAGCGCGCCGTCCAGCACCTTGACCTTGGCGGAGAGCGACCGGACGCTGATCCCGTCGCGGTTGCGCTCGATGTACGCGTGAAGCTGCGCGTCCGCCCGGTAGCGCCGGCACTCGGCGTCGGCCTGGGAGAGCATCGCGAGACCACGGTTCAGCGACCCGAACGAGTAGAGCGCCCCGGCGATGACCCGCTGGGTAGGCGGGAGCGTCGACGCACCTAACGTGATGTCGGCGCCGCTGACGTACCCGCCCGTCGCATAGACCGACGGCGCCACCAGCACGTCCGCGTTCGACGCGGCGATCGCCTTCACCCATCGGCAGTAGGCGTCGGCGTCTTTCTCCGCGTTGGTGGAGCGGTCAGCCCCCTTCGGTGTCGCTGTCGGCTCTGCGCGCGCGGCGCTCGCCACGAGCACACCCGCGGCGACCCCCGCGGCGACCAAAGTCCAGACTCGCATGCGTTCTAGATCCCGAGGGGCGCCCGACCGAGATGAAGCACCGGCTTCTCGATCGCCTTCGGATCGGTGAGCTCGAGTCGGATGAGCACGCCGCGCAGCTCGCGATTGTGGAACGGGTGCTTGCCGAGAATCTCACCGTCGAGCACTTCGGCGACCTTGCCCACCTTGCTGCAAAAGAGGAATCCCACGCTGCACTTGTAGACCTTGTCGCCGACCTGGATGGCGGAAACGTTGTCGTACGGCACGAACGCCGTGCTCACGCTCTTGTCCGCGGCCTGCACGTACGGCGCCTTCTCGATGCGCGCGAGCTGCACGTCGTAGTCGGCCAGCGTCTTGTCGAACATGGCGATGCTCTTGGTGAGCGCGTCGGCGTCGTCAGCGGCTTTCTTCGACGTGAGCACGGACTGTTCGTACTCGTGTCGCATGTGCAAGATCTCGTAGCTCATCGCTCCGTCGCCGTGCGCGCCGGCGGTCTGGAGCGACGCGACCTGGCGCTGCAGATCCATCACCCGCGCGTCGATCTCGACGTTCTTCTCGTGGAGCCCGAGGTTCGCCCCCTGGATCTCCGCGAGCTCGTAGCCCCCTTTGACCTGCGCGTCCTTGTCGATGAGGCCCGCCGCGAACTCCTTCTTGAGTTGCTCCTTCGAGATGTTCGTGTACGCGCGATTGGCCGCCGCGACGTCACGCCGCGTCCTCTGGAGGTTCCCTATCAGCTTGCGAAACTCCTCCAGCTGCCCCGAGCGATCTTGCAGATCGGCCTTCATCGCTTCGTCGAAGGCCGCCTGAAACTTCCCTTCGCTGGCGATGATTCGCGTCGAGTCCATGAGGCGCGACCCGAGCTCGAGCTTCTGGGTCGCCACGCCGTCGCGCGCGGCCTTCGCCGCCGAGTACTGCTGCGTGAGCTGAAGGACACGCGGGTCCGTCGAGGAGAGCTGCATGGGGGTCACCCAGCTCTCGTTGATCATGTAGAAGAGGTTCGTCGCGATGAACGAGGCGAGCCCGAGAAGGATCGTCAACAGGACCGCGAACCCCATCACCTTGTAGGACGACACGACGAGCTTGTTCAGCTTCATCGAGTCGAACAGGGGCTTGGTCCCCACGTTCTCCGGGGGGACGGTCGCTTCGCTCCTGGCGGCTCCGGTCTGCGGCCCCTCGTGATAGTGCGGCTCGTGCGTGACGATGGTGGCCGAACCGTCCATCAGCTCCGCCAGCTGCACCGCGGCCGTGGCGTGGAACGCGTACGGGGTCGACGCGACGATCGTGTCGTCGGGGCGCGGGCGTTCCGAGCGCGGCATCGTGCCGTAGGACGGGCGCTCGTCGCTTCGCGGAGAGACCAGGCTCGGGGAAGAAGGCGGCATCCGCGGCGCGGGCGTAGCGCGAACGATGGTGGGCTCCGCCGAGAGCGTCCACTCGTCGTCTTCGATCATCGCTTGTTTCTTGGGAGTCGACATTGCGCGAGGGCTCTCAGGGTGTTGGCGGCGAGACCGGTTCCGGGGCGGGGGGCTTACCACGAGTCTCCCAGCTGCTCGAGTCGAGCGTGAAGAGAGCGAGCGGCGTGTAGAGGAGATACGTCACCGGCATGACGACGACCATCGGAAGAAACCAAATCGGATGTACGCGCTGTTCAGGTGGAAGATTCCTGGTGTCGACCCAGTACATGAACCCGAAGAGCGCAATGACGCTGGCATTGAAGAACGCCAGGTCCCAGAACGAGCCGAACACGAGGTTGTGCGCGATGACGAGCGGGTAGCTCATGAGCATCCCGAACAGCGACAGGTAGTGCACGGCCACGATGGGATGCAATCGCCATGCGTGGCTCACGCCGCAGAAGAAGTCGATCAGGTTCGAGCGGCGCCACCGCAACTGCTGGGCGAAGTACTTCGTCATCGTGTTCGGGGCCACGGTCCAGCAGATGGCGTCGAGCGTGAGCGTCGTCGCGTAGCCCGCCTTCACGACCTGCCGCGTGAGGAAGCGATCTTCGCCGTACTTGATCGGCACACCGAAGACGTTTCGATCCTCGAGGATGGGCTCGAGCTCGATGAGCACGTGCCTGCGGTACGCCGTGAGGCACCCAGAGAGGCACATGACGCTCGAGAAGTACCTCTCGAGGTTCTTCAGGTACTCGTACCCGAAATAATATTTGATGGTCTGCATCCGCGTGAGCCAATTCTCGTGGGGATTGGACACGCAGACGCGCCCGCCGACCGCGGCAATCTCGGGGCGAGTGAACCGCGCGACGAGCTTTCGCACGGCGCTACGCTCGACGATGACATCAGAGTCGACCGAGACGATGATTTCCGAGGTCGCGTGCCGGACTGCGTGGTTGATCCCGCGGCGCTTCCCCATGTTGTACGGGTTGCGAATCGCACGCACCCGCGACGGCATCTCGGCCTCGGCGCGCTTCGCCCACGCGTAGCTGTCGTCGGTGGAGCAATCGTCGACGACGATCACGTTCAGCTTGTCCGCCGGGTACTCCTGCGCGAGGAGACTCTTGATGGTCTGGTAGATCCCCTCCCCCTCGTTGAAGAGCGGGACGACGACGGTGACTGTGGGCTCGTACCCTTCGATCGTCGCGTCGAAGTCGACACCCTTGATTCGCTTCAACAGCATGCCGCCGAAATACCGGTTGATGAAGACCAGCAAGACCAGCAGATAGACGGGGAAGACGAAGATCACTGCGCGAAGGTCCTCAGAGACTCCAGTAGTGGATCTTGCGAGCCATCTGGGCCGGGTTGAGCACGCTCTTCACGTCGATGAGAATTCCCCCTTCGCGAATGCACGACTGAAGTCGCTCACACCCCATCTCCACGAACTCGTCGTGGCTGACGGCGAGGACGAGGGCGTCGAGCGCCCGGAATTCGTGAAACGGGACGAGCTTGATGCCGTACTCCTCGACCGTCTCGTGCGGCGGGGCGATCGGGTCGTGCACCAGCGGGTGAATGCCAAACTCACGCAGCTCGCGCACGATGTTCGGGACCTTGCTGTTCCGGATGTCGTTGCAGTTCTCTTTGAACGTGATGCCGAGCACGCCGACGCGCGCCCCCTTCACCGGGATGTCGGCGTTCACCAGCATCTTCACGAGGCGCCGTCCGATGTGGGCCCCCATCGTGTCGTTGATGCGTCGACCGGCGAGGATCACCTCGGGCTGGTACCCGAGCTGCTGCGCCATCGTGGTCAGGTAATACGGGTCGACCCCGATGCAGTGACCGCCGACCAGGCCCGGCTTGAACTTGAGGAAGTTCCACTTCGTCCCCGCGGCTGCGAGGACGTCGCTCGTCCGGATGCCCATCAGATCGAAGATGAGCGCCAGCTCGTTCATGAGCGCGATGTTGATGTCGCGCTGCGTGTTCTCGATGACCTTCGCGGCTTCGGCGACCTTGATGGACGGGGCCCGATGCACGCCGGCCTCGACGATCGCGTGGTAGGCGCTCGCGACCCGCTCCAACGTGGGCTCGTCCTCGCCGGAGACCACCTTGGTGATCTTCTCCAGCGTGTGCTCGGCGTCACCTGGATTGATCCGCTCCGGCGAATACCCGAGCTTGAAGTCCTCTCGCGACAACCGCGACGTCTTGGCCAGGATTGGACCGCACACGTCTTCCGTGACGCCGGGATAGACGGTCGACTCGTAGACGACGACCGCCCCCTTCGACATCGCGCGACCGACGGTCTCCGAGGCGCGCATGAGCGGCGTCAGATCGGGGACGTTGTTCCGGTCGACCGGCGTCGGTACGGCGACGACGAAGAAGGTCGCCCCGTTGAGCGCCTCGACGTCCGCCGTGAATTGCAGCGAGCTCGATTGCAACGTCTCGGCGCTGACCTCGCGATTGCTGTCTTCGCCCCGGCGCAGCTCCTCGATCTTGCTTCGATCGATGTCGAAAGCGACCGTGCCCGGGAACTTGCGCGCGAACGCGAGGGCCACGGGTAACCCGACATAGCCGAGCCCGATGACCGCGATGCGCTCGTTCATCATGTGCGTTCATACGCGCACATCGAGCGCAGTCCACCCCATTTGATCGCGACGAATGTTTCCAACACAAGGCGAGATGGCGTCCGAATTGACCAGGCATGCCCTTCCGCTCCGAAGATCGGGTGTTAGGGTCGCCTCGGGATGCATCCGTTCGAATGCGCAGTCACCTGGATCGCTCTCGCGCTCGCCGCTGGAGGGTGCGGTACGGCGGCTGCGGATGCCTCGTCCAGCTCCACCGACGCGAGCGCGCCGCTCGCACCGAGCGATGCTGGAGCGCTGAGTGATGCGCCAGTCGATTCGCAAAGTGTTTCGCAGCACGAGGGCGGGCTGCTCGTTGGCTATTACGCCGAGTGGAAGAAAGGATCTTTCCCTCCCGCATCAGTTCAATGGGACGCGCTGTCGCACGTGGCCGAGGCCTTCGCGTTACCGGAAGCCGATGGCGGGCTCGCCAACCTCGGCACGTTTGCGGATGACGCGCTCGTCGCTGCAGCGCACGCGCACGGCGTGAAGATCATCGCCTCCGTAGGCGGCGCACGCGGAGACTTCTATGCCAGCGTCGTCGCTCCCGGGCCCCGCGCGCGCACGGTCGCTGCGCTCGCGTCGCTATGCGCGACGCACGGCTATGACGGCATCGATCTCGATTGGGAGTATCCCGACACGGGCACGATCGTGGCGTGGTCGGCGCTCGTTCACGAGCTTCGCGTCGCGCTCGATGCCCTCGGCGGCGGCCACCTCTCGCTCTCGTCGACGCTCGCCGCGACGTCTCCCAACAGCGATCTCGCTCCGGTCGACGTCCTCGCCGCGCTCGATTGGGTCGAAGTGATGACCTACCTCTATTCGGGCCCCAAGAGCGACGAGGTCGGCTTTCTCTCTCCGATGGTCGATCCGTTGGACGCCGGCGATGGATCGGTTTCGGAGACCATCCGTCACCTCATCGTCGACCGCGGCATCCCCGCGTCGAAGTTGCTGCTGGGAATCGCCTTCTATGGATTCGAGTTCCAGGACGGCCCCCCAGGCACGGCGATCGCGTCGCCATCGCACGTGATCGAGATGGATGACACGAGCATCGCGCTACTGAGCGAAGACGCGGGCTGGACGCGATCGTGGAACGCCGTCGCAAGCGCGCCGGCGCTCACCGACGGCAAGTCGTTCGTCACGTACGAAGACACGAGCTCGATCGACGCCAAGTGCGCGTTCGTGCACGCGCAAGGTCTCGGCGGAGCGATGGTCTGGCACATGAGCGAGGGCGTTCTCCCCGACGGGTCGCAGCCTCTGATCACGCACGCCGCCGGCTGCCGCTGACGTTTGCTTCTCGTGTCTCCGATGCTAACGACTGGCATGCCTCGGACGCTGACGCCCGCCGTCCTCGCGATCTTCGCGTGCGCCGTAACGGCTTGCGCGTCGAGCGGTGAAAATGAGAGCCCGCCTGATCTCTCGTCGATCCATGGGGACGGTGGGATCGATCTAGGCACCCCCTCTTCGTCGCCCGATGGCGGGAAGAAGAAGAGCGGAGACGCCGCCGCGCCTCCGCCCGTCGAGATCACGATCCACGACGTCGACACGGGGCTGGTCACGAACGGCACCATGGTTCGCGTTCAGACGGCGACGCTCGTCGGACCGGTGCGAAGCGCAGGGGTCGACGCCGAGGACGAGTGCACGTTCGACGCTTACGTCGTCGACCCCACCAACCAGGCACCTGCAGGCATCCGCGTCTTCGTCGATGTCCTGGCGTGCCCAGGCGGCAACTGCGCGTGCCCGACCGTGGGATCGATCACGACGCTCCTCGACGCGATGACGACCCCCAGCGACACGTTCGATCTCACGGGCGCCGTCGAGACGTACTCCTATGATGGCGGCCCGCTCGAGCACGGCATTTTCGTGACGAAGCTCGCCAGGACGGGAACGGGTTCCGCGATCGCTCCGACGCTGGTTGCCGACGCGCCGACGCTGGCGACGTTCCTCGCAGGGGGACCGGGCTTCGCCGCGAACGAAGGAATGCTCGTGACGATCGCCCCTGCGGGTGGACTCACGGCGACCGCCGGCGCGAACGCGACGTTCGTCGCCGGCGGGATCACGTTTGGTAGCGGATACCTCGCCGCCGTCGACGCCGGCGCGTTCCCGCAATCCGGCTCGACGTGGACCCGCATCACTGGAGTCGTATGGACGGCGCACGGAGGGGTCGTCGCTCCGCGGAGCGCGAGCGATTTCGTTCCGTAAGGTTGCGTCGGACGCGCGACGTTTTCGAAAACACTCGGCCATCACGCGCGCTCGCGCCGCTTCGGCTGCCGCTGCGTGGATGAAGGTTTCTCGCTCCCGCGGAAGGGACGGACTTGGGAGCGAATCTCCCGTTGCGAGCTTCGCCGTCGGTGCGTCAGGTTGCGCACGATGGGCATCAAGGTCTGGCGAACGCGATGAGCAACCGAGTCTACTTCTTCGCTGCGGGCGCGATCGTCGTCGCCGTGGGATGCGCGCAAGGGGTGGTCGACCCCGAGGGCGCCGCGGTCAGCCCCGCGTCCAACGTCTCGGACGCAGGCGGGGCCGAGACCGGCCTCGGGAGCCCGAATCCGATCGGGAACGGTGGTGGCGACGACGGCAACGGCGGCAACCTCGGCACCGGCGACGACGCAGGCACGACCGCGGCCGACGACTCCGGAGGCGGTGGCCAAGGCGGCGAGGACGCCGGCACCTCGAGCGCTGGTCAGGACGCCGGCGGTGGAGGCGGAACGGATGCAGGTGGCGGCGGGTCCGGTTCAGCACCGACGACCTGTACACAAGCCAACGGAACGTACGGCTGCTGCATCGGCAACGAGGTCTACTACTGCAGCGGCACCTCGACCAAAGTCACCGCGAAGGCATGCACCTCCGGACAGGTTTGCGGGTGGGAGTCGTCGAAGGGATATTACTATTGTATCCCGTCGCCTGGCGGCGCCGACCCGAGCGGCACGCACGCGATGACGTGTCAGTAATGCGCCTCGACTGAGGCTCACGAGCCTCACCCCGCAGAAAAGTGGCAGTGCCTGCGACGCGCGCGAGACCGTCGTCTCCTTGACGGTCTGAATCATCCGAGCGCAAGGTGACGCATGCGATACTCGTCGCTCGGACTCTTGGTATTTGGCATTGCGCTGCCCGCGCTTCTCACCGTCTACAGCTGCGGCAGCTCGCCAGGTCAAAACGGCGGAACGGGGGAGCCCGACGGAGGCTTTCTCCTCGCCGACGGAGCACCGGGGATGATTCTCGCGGACGGCGCGATCGTCCCGATCCAGCCGGTCGACGCCGGTTTCACGGCGCCCGATTGTCCGGGGTGCACGTTCCCTCCCCCGGGCGCCCCGCCGTGCGCGTCGAGCGCACCGCCGATCGCGATCGTCTACCCGAACGACGGCGTGCTCGTGCCGCCCAACATGAACGTCATCTCCGTTCAATGGACCCCGTTCAGCGCCGGCTATCAGGAGTTCGAGGTCGACTTCTCGAACAGCGTCACGGACGTTCGCGTCGTCACCAAATGCGCCGCGCAGACGGTCGATACGGAGTCGACGCCGAAGCCCTCGGGAGGATGCGAGCTCGTGCTCGACCCGAGCATGTGGAGCGCGATCGCCGAAGTGAACCGCGGCGCGAATCCGGTCACCATCACGGTGCGCGGCACGACCGACGGCGCTTGCGCGACGAGCTCCGTCTCGTCCGTGAAGATGGCCTTCGCACAGGAAGACCTCCTCGGCGCGATCTATTACTGGAAGTCGACCGTCTCTTCGAACGGCGTCGGCGGTCAGGTCTGGGAGAAGGACTTCGGCAACGTGACCTCGCCGGAAGTCGAAGTGAGCGGCGCGCTTCAGGCGACATGCAACGGGTGCCATGCGCTCTCGCGCGATGGGACGCGGATGGTCGTCTACTCCGACGACGACGATTCGGACGACGAGTACGGCGACGTCACCGGGAAGCTCCTCGACATGACGAAGAAGCCGCCGACGTTGCTGGCGGGTGGTACGGCGAAGGACTCGGGCCAACCCCCGGGCTTCTCGACGATCGGCCCGCTGGCCACGAACTACCTCACGTCGAACGGCCTCCCCGACTTGGGCACGGCGCCGGCGAACGCTTTCAGCCTCTGGAACGGTCAGACCGGTGCGTTCGTGAAAGCCGTCCCCATCGGCGCCGCGTCGACCCGCCCGACGATGCCCGACTGGTCAGCCGACGGGACGTCGGTCGTGTACGTCCAGCCTTCGCAGAGCGCGAGCTGGGGCTCGGGGGAGCGCGACGACGCTCACATCTTCGGCGGCAGCCTCTACACGGTCCCTTATCAAGGCGGCGGCGTCTTTGGAACGCCGTCGGTGTTCTTGCAGTCCGCAGGGGAGAACAACTTCTATCCAAGCTACTCGCCCGACGGCCAGCTCATCGTCTTCAACCGCGCCCCGAGGGACAACAGCGTCTCCATGATCGACGGGTGCACCGGCAAGCCTCCCCACGTCGCTTGTCCCAACGACAGCTTCTCGAACCCCGCGACCCGAATGATGGTCGTGAAGTCCGCCAGCGGGTCTGCGCCAGTCGACCTCGAGGCCGCCAACGGCTCCCCCGCCGCATCACCCGTCACGCTGTCGAACTCGTGGCCCAAGTGGTCCCCGTTCGTCCAGAAGTACCGCGGTGACAAGCTCCTGTGGATCGCGTTCTCGTCGACGCGCGACTACGGGCTTCGCGTTCGCAACCACCAAGCGGGGATGTTCCAGTGCTACCCGCCGGACAGCGAAGAGGATCCGAACGGCACCCACCATCAGACCTTCGATGCCGCGTGCCAGCAACCGCAGCTATGGATGGCGGCCATCGACATCACGATCGCCATCGCGCCGCAGATCACCGCGGCCATCACGGCGCCAGACCCGTCGCGAGTGGCGTTCTGGCTCCCGTTCCAGGACATCAAGACGCACAATCACACGCCCCAGTGGACACAGGCCGTCGCGAGCGTGCCGCCTGTCGACGGCGGCGTGTGCATCCCCAGCAACGGCAACTGCACGACCGATCCCGCAGGGTGCTGCAGCGGGCTCGTGTGCGACGCAAACGGGACCTGCGGGAGCCTCGTTCCGAAGTGACGCTGGCGCGCTGACGGGGGCCGGAGCGCGCGCCATTCGCGGCGGCGCCCCTCCGTTTGGACGTGCGCGAGCAGGGCACCCCGAGTGCGCGTAGTCTGAGGCGTTGGGAGGGTGGATGACGAGACCGCGCGAGCTCTTTCTGGCGCCACTGTTTCCTTCGGGCGACTACCCCGTCGTCACGCGCGTCCGCTCCACGCTCCTCTCGGCGTCGCTCCAGGGCGTCCGCCAGATGGGATGGGAGAAGCGCTACTTCGACGCCCTCCCACCCGCGCTCCACGACGAGATGCGGATGATGACGGCTGGCACGTGGCTCCCTCTCGCGATGGGACTCGCGCACTACACGGCGTGCGACTCGATGGGGCTCTCCAGCGACGACATGAAAGAAATGGGGAAGGCGGTCTCGCTTCGCACGCAGAAAACCTTCGTCGGAACGCTGGGGAGCGTAGCCGCGGGCGCCGGGGCGACGCCGTGGCACGTCTTCCAGAACAGCCATCGCATCTGGGCGCGAATCTTCGATGGCGGCGATCACGCGGGCTACAGGGTCGGCCCCAAGGACATGGACATCGCGTGCATGGGTTGCCCACTCCTGCGCATCAAGTACTTTCGCACGGCGGTGGGCGCGTACTACGCGGCGCTCGGTGGACTCGTCGCCAAGAGCGTCCACTGGCGTGAGCTCCCGGAGAACCGGGTCGAGAACACGATCTGGATGCGCATCTCCTGGGTGTGACGTCGCCGCGCGCGATCGCGGCGCCGCTCAGGTCTTCTCTTCGAGCCGCGGCGCCTCGGCGCGCACGTACACCGCGAGGATCTCGCGCCACGATCGCGGCCGCGCGTTCCGCCACTGGCGAAGCGTCCCTCCGTCGACGAACTCCATGGCGATGAAGAGCTGATTGCCGTGCCTCCCGGCGTCGTGGACGGTGATGATCTCCCGATGCGACAGGCGCGCCATCGCCTTCGCCTCGCGCAGAAGCCTCGTCTCGAGATCCGGATCGGCGACGCTCGGATGCAGCAACTTCAGCGCGACCTTCCGATCGAGCGACGGATCGTGCGCCGCGTACACGCGCCCCATCGCTCCCGCGCCGACCTCCTCGAGGATCACGTACCGCCCGACCCGAGCGTCGCGCACGAGCACCCGCGGTTCTCCGCCAGCCGCCGCCAGCGTCTCGGTCGCCCCGCGACTCGCCACCGCGTTCCCCACCTCGGCCACCAGCCGCACGCACGCTTCGCAGCGCGTGAGGTGCGCGAGCGCGCGATCGAGCGGCTCGCCTTCCAACGTCCCGTCGACGAACTGAGCGACCGTCTCTTCGGTCAGACAATCGGGGGAGTGCACGGCCGTTGGGTCGATAGTCGCGCACTAGCGACCACGTCGCCAGCGAGCTCCCGCCGAGGGCGGGCGACGCGGCTCATTCGCGCGACGGCGCAGCCTCGAGCATCCCCTTCGCGATCGCATCCATGAGCGCGTCGAAGTGTGCGTCATCGAACGCCGAGCCGCTCGTCAACCAATCGTGATGGCGCAGCGCGACCTCGGTCTCGGGGGTCTCGTCGTGGTAGTGGCCGAGCACGTCGAGGTGATCACCGAGCCCGGCCCACACGAGCTTTCCCCAGATCTGCGAGCGAATCGGGACGACGCCGTCGTTGGCGTGAAGATCGGGCGACGAGCCAAGCGCGCGCACGAGCATCGCTTCGCTCTCGTCGCCGGCCCACGGGCGATCATCGAGGCGGTCCACCGGCATCGCCGCGCACGGGTAGCGCCTGTCGTGACCGGCCGTGATGGCGTGGAGCGCGGTGAAAAGCGCGAGCGAGATCGACGCCCACGGATGCCCGAGCGTTCCCACCCACTTGCCCGGTGACGGCATCGGCGACATCGCCGCGGTCGACTGGTACACGACGCCGGGGCGGTCCTCGAAGCCGGCGAGCATCATGTCCATCGCCTCGGGACTCAGCTGGAGCATCGCCCCTTGGTCCGCTTTGATCGCGTTCAGGTACGTCCGCACGTCGGGGCTGCGGACGTCGTCCACCAGCGCGAGTAGCCCGTCGATCGACTTGTCGAGGATGCGAATGTCGAGCCCCATCGCGCGATCCCCTCGCCCCAGGATCCCGATGAGCAAGCTCGTCGCGGCGAGCGGTCGCTCTCCCAACGTGAGCCCCACGAACGTGAACGCGGAGAGCGCGTAGAGAACGCGCTGCCCCTTCGACGTCGCGAAGAAGCTCGCCAGCGGCGTCCCGTAGTGCGGCGTGTTCATCGTCGTCACGCTGCGAAGGCGAGGCAGCCACCGCAGCGCGTCGCCCGCGACGGGAAGCCGCGCGCTCGGCGCGGCGACGAGACGAGCGTCGAGCCCGCCGGTCGAATGACCGAGGAGATGAATCGCCCCCTCCCCTTTCGACGTGGCCTCGACTTGGGTCGCCAGGCGCGCCGATCGCCGGCGCACCGACTCGGTCGGCAGCGCGTCCGACACATGCGTCTCCAGCGCCTCCCCGGCGTCGCGAAAGCGCGTGAGGAGCGCGCGATGGACGTGACCGAAGTAGTCGTACGACGCGAGCCGCGCGAAGCCGAACATGCCCGGCGAGAAATAGATGTGATGCTGCATCGGGCTCCTAGAAGGAGATCGATCGAATCTCCTCCACCTTCGCTTCGAACGCCGACCAGTCGTCGCGCTCGGCGATCCCACGCCAGATCGATTCGATCTCGTCGATAAGAAGGGTACACGGTGCGTCGCGATCGAAGTACGGACCTGCGCTCGCGCTGGCAGGTCGGTAGAGCGCAAGGAGCTCATGCAGAGCGGCCCAACGCGGCCCGACGTAGTGCGCCTTCGCGGCTCCAGCAAGCGCGCGCGACTCACGCGCGAGACCGCCGTGAAGATCGAAGAAGAAACGGTCGTAGCCGATGCGACTCTCGCTCAAGAACGCGTACACCGCGGCCACGAGCGCCGCATCGACGTCGCCGTTCGACACCAGACCGAGGCGCGCCACGATTCGCGACGTCACCTCTTGCTCGAGCACGACCTCGAACTCGGCCAGCACCGGACCGAGCGGGATGTCGGGCGCGAGAAGCCGGAGCGCCTCGGCGAGCCGCGTGAGGTTCCGAAGGAACGCGCGCGGCTGGTGACCGAATGAGTAGAGCCCTTGCGCGTCGAAGTACGCGGCGACGAAGTCTTCGTCGTAGGTCGGAAGAAAACGGTACGGCCCGAAGTCGAATGCTTCGCCCGTGATGCACATGTTGTCGGAGTTGAGGACGCCATGGACGAAGCCTGCCACCATGAAGCTCGCGCAGAGCGATGCGCTGGCGCGCGTGACCTTCGTGAGAAAGCGCGCCGCGCGATCGGCGCCGTCGCCGACCTCGGGGTAGTAGTTCGCGATGCTGTACGTGAGGAGGCGATCGAGAGTGGCGAGGTCGCGTCGGTATGCGAGACGCTGAAACGTTCCGAAGCGAATGTGCGAGTGACTGAGTCGCACGAGCACGGACGAACGGGTCGGTGAAGGCTCGTCGCCGCGCATGAGCGCTTCGCCGGTCTCGAAGAGGCTCAGCGTCTTCGAGGTGTAGACGCCGAGCGCTTCGAGCATCTCGGTGGCGAGCACCTCGCGCACTCCCCCCTTGAGCGTGAGTCGGCCGTCGCCACCGCGTGACCACGGCGTGGTGCCGCTCCCCTTCGTGCCGAGATCGAGGAGCCGCGCCCCCGGTGTAGACCACGCCGCGCTTTGCGCGGACGTGCCGTCGTCGTCCTCGACTTGCGCGAAGAGAAACCCGCGACCGTCGCCGAGCGACGGGTTGTAAACGTCGAACTGGTGGCCGTGGTAGCGGAGCGCGAGCGGCTTCGCGAGGTTGTCCGGGAGCGGCTCGAAGCGCGCGAAGTGCGCCTCCCATTCGGCCGGGTCGAGCGATCCGAGGCAGACGCGTTCCGCCCACCTCTGGTTGCGAAAGCGGAGCTCGCGCTTGGGAAATCGTGCAGGAGCGACCTCGTCGTAGAGCTCACCACCAAGCTGCAAAATCCGCGGCGCCGGGCGATATCGAGCGGAGACGGGCATCGCGAAGCCAGTGACCTTAGCAGCCGCGTGGTAGACCGCTGCCCAATGTCGATCCAGTGGTACCCGGGCCACATGACCAAGGCGCGCAAGGCGATGGCCGAGGCGATGCCTTCGCAAGACGTGGTCATCGAGGTCCTCGACGCGCGGATGCCGCTGGCGAGCGAGAACCCGGTCGTCACCGAGCTTCGCAAACAGAAGCCGTGCATCAAGGTGCTCAGCAAGAGCGACCTCGCCGATCCGGAGGTCACGCGCGCGTGGCTCGCGTACTTCGAGCGGCGCACCGAGCCGTCGAAGGAGAGACCCGAAGGCAAAGTGCTCGCGCTGGCGATTCGCACCGACAAGCCGGGCGAGATCAAGTCGCGCATCCCGGAGCTGTGCAAGCGCCTGGCGTTGCATCCCAGCGGACCGGGCAAGACCGTGCGCGCGATGATCGTGGGCATTCCCAACGTCGGCAAATCGACGCTCATCAACACGCTCATGGAGCGCAAGGTGGCGAAGGTTGGCGACGAGCCTGCGGTGACCAAGTCGCGCCAGCTCGTCACGCTCAAGAACGGCATGACCATCGCCGACACCCCCGGCATCCTCTGGCCGAAGATCGAAGACTCCTCGGCTTCGCTCCGTCTCGCGCTCGGCGGAGCGATCCCCGATACGGCGATCGATTACGAGAGCGTCGCCCTCTTCGGCGCGAAGTTCTTGCTCGAGCGCTACCCCGCGCTCCTTCGCACCCGCTACAAGATCACCGATCTCCCGGAGACTGCCGACGCGCTCCTCATGGAGATCGGTCGACGCCGCGGTGGTCTCCGCGCCGGCGGCACGATCGATCTGCACAAGGCGGCAGACATCCTCATCCACGACGTCCGCTCGGGCGTCCTCGGTCGCATCACGTTCGAAGCGCCGTAGTCGCGCGGCGTCGCCGGCTCACTTGGGCGGAGGCGGTGCCGGCGGAGGTGGAGGCGGCGGAGGAGGAGGTGGAGGCGCCGGCGGATTCGCGCTGGCGATCTTCTGCGTCCACTCGGCGATGTGGTTCGACGTCTTCGCGTCCTGGAACGGCAAGAAGAACGCGGTGTAGCTCCCGTCCTGCCCGGCGAGGATCTTCGCGGGGTCGACCGCGAACATCCAGAGCTGCTGCTGCGCTTCTCCGCTGTCCCAGTTCTTGAGTCGCAGTCCCGGCTGCCGCAGCGACGCCACGGTGAACCAGAAAAGCTTGCCCGTCCCTTGCTTCGTCTCGAACGGCGTTGCGCGCGGGAACGTGTCGAGCACCGCCGAACCGACGCCGTCGGCGACGCCGGGCTTGGCCGCGTTGTCGAGGTGAATGGGCGTCGCGCCGGCCGCGGGCTTCACGGCCCAAGTCGTGGCTGACACGTTGCCGGCGATGTCGCTGTCGCAATCGGCGTTCTGACTGTCGCCGACCGCGCAGATCGTCTGCGAGAAGACCATGAAGGTCGAGTCGGGCGCGAAGCTCGGGTTGTAGCTGTTGACGGCGTTGCTGGCGGTCGTGACGTTGTTCGGAACGACGACGACCGGAGTCCCGAGCGAAGCGCCCCCAGCCCCGACGGTCACGCCTGCATCAGTCACGCTCCCTGCAGCGAACATCGCCACATCGATTCCACCCAGGTACTCGCGCTGCGACGTGTTGTGCACTCCGACGTGCGTCATCGCGATCATCGTCCCGTCGGGCGACCACGCCGGATGGTCGGGCTCGAACGTCAGCGCCTTCGTCTCGCTGGCGACGACGAGGCCCGTCGTGCCGTCGTGGAACCAGAGGTTGTTCGTGCTGCTGTTACCGCTCGTCATCTGTCCGTCGGCGTCGATGGCCACGAACTGAGTCCCCAGCGGATCGAACGACGCGAACTGAACGCGGTTCGTCGTGTTCTCGGTCTGCGTCAGCGGCGCCGCGACAGTGGCGATGTTGCCGATGAAGTTCATCCGCCCGTCGCCCTGTCCCCCTTCGGACGCGACCATCTTCGTTCCGTCGCGCGAGATGGCATGGCACCCGACGCACGTGCCGTCGGTGCCGTACTGGCTCTTGGCGAAGAAGATGTCGGGCGTGGTCGACGTGCCGCCGAAGTCGAAGCGCATGATGCGCGTGTCGGTGACGTCCCAGTAGTAGACGCCGCCGTTCACCGAGTTCTCGGCGAACTGAATGTCGATCGTGGCCGACGTCCCCACCGCAGTCCCCGTGTCGTCGGTGCCGCGAATCGTGACTGCAACGTTCCCCTGCCCGGCGTTCGATTGAGAGAGATACCCGTACCCCGTCGCATCGAGCTGGAAGCCGCACGAGCCCGCGGCGAGGAGATCCTGAATCGCACCGCAGCGTGTGTAGTAGGTGACGCTCGACGAGGCGCTGGTGAACGTGAGTTGATAGAGCGTGTTGCTGGCCGAGCCGGGCATCCAGTGCACGTCGAGGATGCGCAGGTTCGGCGGGAGCATCGTCCCGTCGTTCGGGTACTCGAGCACCGGCGCGCGCGTGGGATCGGCAGGCCCGCCAAAGAGCTGACCGGGATTCGCGGGGAGCCCCGCGTCGCCCGACGTGCCCGAGTTGTCGAGATCGGCCACCAGCTTGATCGTGAGGGGCGTCGTGGCCGTGATGGGAACGTTGCCCGGGTTCAGTGCCTCGGCTTCGACCGTGAGCACGCCCCCTTGCTGCGGCGGATCGGTGGCCGCCACCGGAAGCCGCGACGTGAAGACCGGTCCGCCGTTCGCGGGAAAGTCACCCACGAGATAGTTGTCCGGAACCCAGAACACGAAGCGACTCGTGAGGTCGACCGGCGCGCCGCTCCCGTTGAGGACACCCATGACCTTGTAGTTCTGCGAAACCGTCTGCCCGGCTTGCACCGTGAGCGTGGCGTTCGAAGGGACGATCGTGACGTTCGAGATCACCGCGCCCGATCCGCCGTCGTCTCCGCCGCCGTCTCCCAGATTGAAGACGATCGTCGACCCGTCGCCGTTCGAGAAGGGCGTCCCCGCGTCGTTCGCGGTCCCATTTGCTCCCGAGCTCCCGCACGCGGCGACGAGCGCGATGGCGCCCGACGTACCGATCGCCACCATGGCAGAGAGATGCGTACGCAAAGCGGAAGCTCGGCTCATTGTCAGTGACTCCTGCAAGCGCAGATCCTCGCGCGAAGAGCACGAAAATCCGCGAAATCAGCGCGACGCGCGAGACGCGAGGTGCACGGGAAATCGTAGCATGAGTGCAAAAGTCCGCAGGTGCCGGATGTGAGCCGCACCGCCTTTGCGGGCCCACAACCCTGTTCTGATACGGTGTGCGTATGCAACCTCCGTACGGAAATGCACCTCCCGGTCCGGGTGGAGCGCAGCCACCGGGAGGGCCTCCGCCGGGGTATGGCCGACCGCCGGGAGGACCGCCGCCCGGCTATGGATCCGGTCCCTACGGTGCGCCGCCGGCATATGGAGGAGCGCCTCCCCCGCCGAAGAAAGGAATGTCGACGGGAATCATCCTCGTCATCGTCTTCGGCGTCCTGGTGCTCCTGGGTTTCGGCACCTGCGCGGTCGTCATCGGCGTCGCGGCGTCGGCTGCGAAGAAGCAGGCCGACGTGGCGCTGGCGCCGAAGGTGAGCGTCACGTGCGACGGAAATCCGGCGAAGGGCTTCGAGTGCAACGTCTCTCAGATCTCGGGTGTGAGCGGCGCCAACGTCTGTTGGGACGTCCACGTCGGATGCGAGAACGGAGCGCAGGTCGAAGGCCACGCCTGCCAGGCCGTCCACATCGGCTCGAAGGCGAGCCGCTTCGTGGGCGCTGCCGAGATGACGCACACCAAGACGTGCAACCGCGCGCAGAGCACGTCCGTCTTGAACGTGACCGCGACGCCGATGTGATCAGCGGTCGACGATGACGGCGTTGCCCGGACGATTCACCGAGCGCGCCGCCACCTTCACGACCTCGGGCTTGGGCAAGTCCTCGCTGAGCGTGATGCAGCGCGCTTCGTTCGCCAGCAGCTCGCTGCCGTCGCCAAGGTGGTTCGCGATCCAATCCGGAAGCTCGAGGAGCGCTTCGAGCTGGCCGCGCGTGACGGTCACCAGGACGTAGTCGTCCACGCACCGCCCGACGGGGTGATCGCGCCGCGCCTTCTTGATGAGCGGATGCGCGCTGCGCGGGCCTCTCATCTCATAGAGAAGAAAGAAGCGCTCGCTGGGAGGGATCTCTTTGGCGATCTGACTGACGATGAACCACTCCGTCGTCCTCGCGACGCGACGGAGCGTGTTCCGTGAAACTCCCGCCATGACCACCCTCCTAAAGCCGACTCCTCGGACCATAGCAGACGCTTTCCGGTTCGCGTTCCCGGTTCTTTCCCAGAGGCGGGACGCGGCTCGCGCGCCGTCACGATTGGTGATGATCGCCGCCCCGCCCGCGTCCGAATTGGCCTAAGAAACTGCCCATGCGCAAGACCCTTCCGCTGCTCTGTCTCGCCGCCGGGCTCGCCGCCGCGTGCGCTGCATCCTCCGAGGCTCCCCCGCCGCAAGCGCCTGCGCAGTCGACGCCGCCGGCGATCGCCTCGGCCGCGCCTGCGAAGTCGCTAACGCTTGCGCAGACGGGGATCGTCGCGGCTTGGATGGACCCGACGGTCGATGCTTGCCAGGACTACTTCGGCTACGCCTGCGGCGGCTTCGTGAAGAACGCCGTCATCCCGCCGGACCTCCCGCAGTGGAGCGTGGGTTGGGAGATCATCAAGGCGAACGAAGCGTTCTTGCGCGACGTCCTGGAGAAGGCCGCGAAGTCTCCGGGCGACGATCCGGCGACCAGGAAGATCGGTGACTACTACGCTGCGTGCACGGACGAAGACAGCGTCGAGAAGGCCGGCGCCGCGCCGGTCAAGCCGCTGCTCGACACCGTAGCCAAGGTGAAAGACGCCAGGTCGCTGGCCGACGCCATCACGGCGCTCCACGCCTTCACGATCTTCCCGCTGTTCGACATCGACGCGCAGCAAGACTTCAAAGACGCGACGCATATGATCGCCTCGCTCGATCAGGACGGCATCGGCCTCCCCGATCGCGACTACTACCTGAAGGACGTCGGCAACATGAAGGACGTGCGCGCCTTCTACGTCGGCCACGTCGGCCGCATGTTCGCGCTTCTGGGGATGTCGCCGACCGAGGCCAAGGTCGCCACCGCCGACGTGATGCGGATCGAGACGAAGATCGCGAAGCTGCAGCAGGACAAGGTCGTTCGGCGCGATCCGTACAAGGTCTACAACCGCGTCGATCGCACGGGGCTCCCCGCGATCGCCAAGACGTTCCCCTGGGACTCGTATTTCACCGCGCTCGGCTTCCCCGGCGTGAAAGAGATCTCGGTGAACGACAAGGCCTACTTCACCGGGATCGACGCGCTCACGCACGAAGAGAAGCCGGCGGCGTGGCGTCACTACCTGGCGTGGCAGGTCGCGCACGCCGAGGCGTCGCGCCTCTCGAAGCCGTTCCAGAACGAAGCGTTCTCGATGCGGCAGAAGATCACCGGACAGAAGGAGCTCGAGCCGCGCTGGAAGAAGTGCGTGCGCAACGTCGACAACCAGCTCGGCGAGCTATTGGCGCAGCCGTACGTGGCGGCGAAGTTCGCGGGCGACTCGAAGGATCGCGCGAAGGCGCTCACGCAATCGATCCACGACGCGATGCGGAGCGAGCTCGGCGCGCTGGCGTGGATGGACGACACCACGCGAACCGCAGCGCTGGCGAAGCTCGAGCTGATCAACGACAAGGTCGGTTACCCCGACAAGTGGCGCGCATACGACTTCACCGTCTCGCGCACCGACTACGCCGGCAACGCGCTGGCAGCCGATCGCTTCGAGCTCCACCGCCGGCTAGGCAAAGTGGGGAACGCCGTCGACAAGACGGAGTGGGGCATGACGCCGCCGACGGTGAACGCGTACTACAACCCGTCGCTCAACGAGATCGTGCTCCCCGCCGGCGAGCTTCAGCCGCCGTATTTCTCGCGCGATTTCTACCCGCCGGTGAACATCGGAGACGAAGGAGCGAACACGATCGGCCACGAGCTGACGCACGGCTTCGACGACGAAGGGAGCCAGTTCGACGGCGCCGGGAACCTGCGCGACTGGTGGACCAAGGAGACGAAGGCGAAGTTCGCCGACGCCACCAAGTGCGTGCAGGATCAGTACTCCGGGTACGAGGCGGTCCCGGGCGTGAAGCTCAACGGCCCCCTCACGTCGGGCGAGAACATCGCCGACATCGGCGGCGTGAAGCTCGGGTACGGCGCGCTGCAGGCGTGGCAGAAAGCGCACGCCGACGATCGCCGCACGGTCGACGGCTACACCGACGAACAGCTCTTCTTCCTCGCGTATGCACAAGGGTGGTGCACGAAGGAGACGTCCGAGCTCCTCGAGATGCGCACGCACAGCGATCCGCACTCGCCCGCGAAGTGGCGCGTGAACGGGCCGATGGCCGACGTGCCGGCTTTTGCAGCCTCGTATCAGTGCAAGGCCGGCACGCCGATGAACAGCGGCAAGGTCTGCTCGGTCTGGTGAGCAGCCTCTCGCCGCTCAGACCTTCGCGCTGAACGTCTCGAACGCCTGTCGCGTGGCGTCGATGGCGAGCTTGCGCCACTGCGCACCGAGGAGGCTCGCGTAGGCCGCCGACTCCTTGGTGAGGCGAGCGGCCTCATCGGCGTTGGCGCAAGCCTGCTCGAACCCTCGGGTCTCGAGCTTGCCCACCGCCGCCATGACGTCGTTGACGACGGCGTCCCATCGCTCGATCTGCTCGGCGACGGCGCGCTGCCAGGGGAACGTGGTGACGGATTGCTGCGATTGCGAAGCTTCGTTGGCGCTCATGGTTCATCTCCGTTTTCAGGCGAAATTGCCTTCAACGGCGCCGAAAGATAAAGCGCGAACCAGCGGTGTCAAGGGTCTCGTTGTGCGTCGCACAACAAAACCTCTCGTCAGTGCCGCTTCTGCTTCTTCACTTCTTTCTTCAGAGCCTCGAGCTCGCGCCGCAGGTCGGCCACGTCGTTGGTAGCCGGCGCCGCTGCGGTCTTGGTGCCCGTGTCACGCCAACCGGCCATTCCGCCGAAGAGTCGCGCCATCGCGCTCGTGGCCTCGAACGGCGCCATGGCAAGCGGATTGTAGGGCGCCAGGGCTTGCGCCCCTTGCTTCGCTTGGAGGTACATGTCGAGCGCCCACGAGATGTATCGACCGAGAAATTCGCCGAGAGCGTCGTCGTTCATGCGAATCAGCCGCAAGAGGAGCGACGACGGCAATAGCTTCGCGGCCCCCCGGCTCTCGAGGATGATCTGGGCGAGCGTCGACTGCGTGAGATCGTCGTTGGTCTTCGCGTCGATCACCCGAGCCTCGGCCCCCTCGCGGATCCGCTCTGCCAGCTCTTCGAGCGTGACGTAGCGGCTCGCTTCCATGTCGTAGAGACGGCGGTTCGCGTACTTCTTGACGAGCATCGCGGGCATCCTAGCCGTGCAGTGCAGCGCGTGCCAGTCGGTGATTTTGTGCTGTGCACAATGGCGCCTTGACAGTGACCGCGCGCCGACTATCTTGGCCGCGTTATCGAGGCTCGGTCGAACCGGGCAGAGCGCGGTCACTGCCGCGAGGAGCCGTACCGATGATGCAACGCACCATTCCGTCCCTCGCCGTGGCGGCCCTGGCGACTTCGTGGACGCTGTTCGCGGGGTGCACCGGCGGAAGCGGGACGCAGTGCGTGAACGGAGCCGACTGCGCCTCGGGCGCGTGCAGCGCCTCGGGCCAGTGCGTGACGGCGCCGGTGTCGGAGGCCGGCACGTCGGACAGCGGCCCCTTTGGCGGGGGCGACGCATCTATCGTGGATGGTGCGGGCGGCGCGGACGGATCGCCCACCACGCTCGGTGACGGCGAGGTCGCGGGTTGCGTCCCGAACAACGACGGAACCATCACGCAAGCGGAAGTGCCGATGCAGGCCGGATTGCACGCGACCTACCTCGCGGCGCAGAACGCGACATGGGATACGACGGGCACGATCGGCGACGCGGGGACGCGCGTGTGGGATCTCACCGGCACACTCACGGGCGACCAGCCGATCATCTTCACCACGCAGTCGCCGACCGGCGCGTGGTGGGCGAACACCTTCGCCGGCGCGACATACGCCTCGCTGCTCTCGTCGTCGCAGACGCTCCTCGGAGTCTTCGAAGCGAGCAGCGCTTCGCTTCTCCTCCTCGGCGTCGTCTCTCCCGCGAGCGGCACGACGCAGACCGAGCTCACGTACGCGACGCCAATCGTGACCCTGCAGTTTCCTCTCACCGTCGGCGCGACGTGGAGCACGTCGTCGAACGTGACCGGCACGGCCGAGGGGATTACGAGCCTCTACACGGAGGCGTACGTGTCGAAGGTCGACGAGGCCGGCACGATGAAGACACCGTACGGTACCTTCTCCGTGCTGCGCGTAAGCACGGTGCTCACTCGAACGCTCGGCGTAGTCCCCACCACGACTCGCTCGTACTCGTTCATCGCCGAGTGCTTCGGCCCCGTAGCCTCAGTGACCTCGCAGAGCGGCGAGACGGGGACCGAGTTCTCGAACGACGCCGAGGTCCGGAGACTCACGCCGTGATCGGTCGGACTCACGCCTCGCGCCCCGTCCTCTTCGCCGCGGTGGTGATGTTGCACCTGCTCACTGGATGCATGACGTTTCACGCCGGTCCCCTCCCCGGCGAGCCGAAGACCGCTGCCTACGCGAACGTGAACGGCGCGCGCGTGCGGTTCCTCGACGTGGGCGAAGGGCCGGCGGTCGTGCTGGTGCACGGCTTCGCATCGTCGCTCGATACGTGGAAGGGGCTCATCCCCGAGCTCCAGAAGACACACCGGGTGATCGCGCTCGACATGAAGGGGTTCGGCTGGAGCAGCCGCCCCGAAGGGGACTATTCGCCGCGCGCGCAAGCCGAGCTGGTGTACGCGCTGCTCGATCAGCGCGGCGTCGATCGCGCGGCGGTGGTGGGCCACTCGTGGGGCGCGTCGATCGCGCTGGAGATGGCGCTCCTGCATCCCGAGAGGGTCACGCGCATCGCGCTGTACGACGCGTGGGTCTACGAGTCGCAGCTCCCTTCTTTCTTCCTGTGGTCGCGCGCGCCGGGCGTCGGCGAGACGTTGTTCTCGCTCTACTACGGGCAGAACCCCGACTACCGGATGGCCTTCGCGTTCTACGACAAGGAGCGCTTCGTCACCGACCAGCTCGTCACCGAAGTGGAGCGCGCGCTCGATCGACCGGGCACGCTCGCCGCAGCGCTCGCGGCGGTGCGCGGTCAGAGGTACGCGGCGATCGAAGGGCGCTACCGAACGATCACGCAGAAGACGCTCCTCCTCTGGGGACGCGAAGACGAAGTGACGTCGGTCACCGTGGGCGAGCGCCTCGTCGGCGATCTCCCGCACGCGCACCTCATCACCTACCCGCGGTGCGGTCATTTCCCGATGATCGAAGCGATGGGCACCTCGAACGCGGACCTCGCAGAGTTTCTCGCGGAAGACGAGCCGTGAGGCCCTTCGCACGCGCAGCATTCATCGCGGCCGGCGCGGCCCTCGCGCTTGCGCCGCGATCCGCCCACGCCACGGGGTTCACGGACATCGGCCAAGACATCGTGGCGCGCGATCGCGTCGACGTGCAGGTGCACGGCTACATGCGCGTGCGCGCCGAAGCGCTCGACAACCTCGACCTCGATCGCGGCCTCACGCCATCGGGGCAGCCGCTCTATCCGGTGTCGCTGAGCGATCCGAACGCGCAGGTGCTCACGTACGCGGACATGCGGCTGCGGACCGACTTCGCGATCTACGCGCCGGGCGGCGGCGTCGCGGTGAAGGCGCGCATCGACACGTTCGACGATCAGCCGCTCGGGGGTAGCTACGTCGGCGCGCCTGCGACGAGCACCGCGCAGGCTTCCCTGTCGAACGTGTTCCACGTGAAGCGCGCGTACGGCGAAGCGCTGACGCCGGTGGGTCTCCTGGCTGCAGGGCGAATGGGGAACGCCTGGGGGCTCGGCATGCTCGCGAACGGCGGCGACTGCGCCGACTGCGACAGCGGCGACTCGGCCGATCGCCTCGCGTTTCTCACGCCCGTGCTCGATCACATCGTCGCGCTGGCCTACGACTTCAGCGCCACCGGCCCCTTCGTCGCCGGAGCGAACGGCGCCACGTTCCTCAACATCGCCCCCTCTGCTGCGGTGCACACCGTCACGTTCGCTGTCCTCCACTTCCGTGACGAGCTGGCGCGAAAGCGGCGCCGCCTCGCCGGGAAGACCACGTTCGAATACGGCGCCTACGTCTCGCATCGCTGGCAAGGAGACGACGTGCCGGCGACGTATTTGCCGATCGCCGTGCCGGTGGCGCTCAACGCTTCGCAAGTGATGATGCGCGGCTACACAGCGACGGCGATCGACGGATGGGCGCGTCTCACGACACCGTTCGCGCGGGTCGAAGCGGAGTTTGCGATGCTCCTGGCGAACGTCGATCAGCCGTCGCTGATCCCGGGCGTCCTCTACCACACGCCCGTCACGTCGAATCAGATGGGCGCGGCACTCGAGAGCGCGTTCGGCGCGCCGGAGTCACGGCTCGGCGCGGGGCTCGACGCCGGGTACGCGAGCGGAGACTCGGCGCCCGGCTTCAACGCCTTTCCGAAGATCGCCGCTCCCCTCGCGAAGCCGGGCGATCTCAACGGCGGGCAAGCGAATCCTCCCTACGACACGCACGTCGACAACTTCCGCTTCCACCCCGACTATCGGATCGATCGTATCCTCTTCCGCGAGATCATCGGCACGGTGACGAACGCGATCTATGTCCGCCCGCACGCGCAGTGGCACATCTACCAGAGCGCGCCCGGCGTCCTCAGCGCGGAGGTCGCGGGCGTCGCATCGTGGGCCGCGATCGGATCGTCGACCCCCGGCGGCAAGAGCCCGCTCGGCATCGAAATCGACCCCACCCTCGCATACGCCAGCCGTGACGGCTTCGGCATCGCGCTCGAATACGGCATCCTCTTTCCGCTCGCGGGTCTCGACAACCCGCAGTCCCACCTCGACGCGAAGCTCGCGCAGCTGGCGCGCGTTCGCCTCATGTACCTGTTCTAACCATGCGAAGCACCCCCCTCACCTGCACTCTCGCGTTTCTCGTCGCCGGTTGCGGCGAGAACATGACGCATCCCGATCCGTCGGTCGCGTACGACGCAGGCGTGGCCACGCCGCTCTCGTGCGTGCCGAACCTCGACGGACAGATCACGTCGAACGAGCTGACGCCGGTGCTCGGCACGCCGGTGAAGTACCGCGTGTCGCCGAAGGGGGCGACCTCTCCGGTCGACATCGTGGGAGAGGTGAACGCGACTGGGCAGCTCACATGGAATTGGGGGACGAGCCTCGCCAGCGATCAGACGATCGAGATCGAGGCCACGCCGCTCGCAGGCAAGTGGTACGCGGCCTCGTTCCCGGGCGGTACGTTCGTCACTGCCTTCGACGCAGGCGACACGATCGAAGCGATCTATCACGCAGACGCGAACGCGATCTGGCTGCACGGCCTGGCGTCGACGACCGAGACGCCGGCCGAAGGCAAGACGCTCTACGCGTACACGCAGCCCGTCGCCATCACGCAGTTCCCGCTGAACGTCGGCGCGCATTGGATCTCCACCGGCAACGTCGTGAACGGCACGCTGCGCGGTCTCCCGTACGCCAGCCAGGACACGTACGAGATGAGCGACGACGCGACCGGTGAGCTCGTCCTCCCCGACCTCACGTTCACGCAAGCGCACCGCCTGCGCACCAAGGTCACCATCGACCCCTCAGCCGGCGAATCGATCGTCAGCTGGCAGGTGTCTTTCTTCTTCGAGTGTTTCGGCGAGGTCGCGCGGGCGACGAGCCAAACGGGTGAAACGAACGAGAACTTCACGACCGCGGCCGAAGTGCGCCGCTTCGGTCTTTGATCAAACACGGAGGCGAATCATGTTCATTTGGGACCAGTGGAAAAAGGGATTCGATGCGTGGGAAGGAGCCACCGCGAAGCTCCTCGAAGAAGTGATGAAGAGCCCGTTCGTCATCGGCCCGTCGGGGACGTTGATGTCGACGGCGATGAAGATGAAGTCCGCCGCCGACGCCGCGAAGGCGTCGTGGTGGGGCGAGATGGGGCTGTCGACGAAGCGCGATCAAGAGCGCGTGCTGCACCTGCTCAACCAGCTTCAGAGCAAGGTCATGGATCTCGAAGAGAAGCTGGACTCGAAGTCGCGCTGATTGGTTTCGAACCGTCATGAGGGGATCATGGACATCACACCGTTTCTCGAGCTCAGCATCGCGCCTCGCGCCATCTTCGATTCGCTCTCCGAGCGCCGCTCGCGCCCGCGGTACATGGTGCCGACGGGCGACGGAGACTGGCGCGCCGTCACATGGGGCGCGCACGCTCTCGAGATCCGGGAGATCGCGCTCTTCCTCGCGCAGAACGGCGTGACGTCGGGCGCGCGCGCCTGCGTGTTCGCGCCGAATCGCGTGGAGTGGATGAGCGCGGCGCTGGCGATCCAGGCGGCCGGCGGTGTGATGGTCCCCATCTACGGCTCGTCGACGAGCGATCAAGCCGCGTACATCGTCGAGCACAGCGACGCGAAGGTGGTCTTCGTCGACTCGCCGGCGCTCGTCGGCCGCGTGCTCGAAGCGTGGGACCGCTACGCGAACGTCGATCGCATCGTGCTCCTCGACGACGCCCTCGACCTCGCGCGCATCGCCACTTCGCTCCGCGACTCCGGCAAGAAGGTGCCGGCCCTCGACGTCATCGAGAAGCGCTTCATTACCTGGTCGCGCGTCCGCACCGCCGGCCAGATGCGCGATCGCGAAGACCCGCGCGCCTTCGAGCGCACAATGGACGCGGTGACGCTCGATCAGCCCGGGCTCATGCTCTACACGAGCGGCACCACGGGAAATCCGAAGGGCGTCTCTCTCACCCACCGCAACGTCTCGATCAACGGGCGCGATTGGTTGGAGAGCAACGCCCCCCTCCTGCACGACGGGGCGGTCGATCTCTTGTGGCTCCCGATGAGTCACATCTTCGGCTTCGGCGAAGCGTGCCTCGGGAACACGCTCGGCTTCACGACGTACCTATGCGACCCGCGCGTCGTGATGGAGAAGCTCCCCGAGGTGCGGCCGAGCGTATTCATGAGCGTACCGTCGGTCTGGGAGAAGCTCGCGATGTGCGCAATGGGCGAAGCAACGCCCGCGGCAAAGACGGCGAAGCTGGCGGAGGTCACGGGCGGCAAGCTCCGCTTCTGTCTCTCGGGCGGAGCGGGACTGAAGCGCGAAGTGAAGGAGTGCTTCCACGCTTGCGGCATCCTCGTCCTCGAAGGGTACGGCCTCACCGAGTGCTCGCCGACGTTGACGCTGAACAGCCCGAGCGCCTTTCGCTTCGACACCGTCGGTCGCCCACTCCCGACCGTCGAGCTTCGCCTCGCAGACGACGGCGAGATCCTCGCGCGCGGACCGAGCGTGTTCTCCGGCTACCACAAGGACCCGGCGGCGACGCGCGAGGCCTTTACCGAAGACGGTTGGTTCAAGACCGGTGACGTGGGGCGATTCACTGACGACGGCTTTCTCCAGATCATCGATCGCAAGAAAGACATCCTGGTGACCGCAGGCGGGAAGAACATTCCCCCCGCGAACATCGAGATCCGTTTCGCCGACGACCCGCTCTTCGCGCACGTCGTGGTGTACGGCGAAGCGAAGCGGTTCCTCGTCGCCGGCGTGTGGCTCAACGCCGACGCCATCGACGCGCACATCGCCGCCAAGGGAATCGACGCCGGAGCACGAGGCGAGGCCGTGCGCGCGCTCGTCGAAGAGCGCGTTGCCCGCGTGAACGGCGAGCTCGCGAGCCACGAGTCGATCAAGCGGTTCGCGATCATGGATCGACCGCTCACGATCGACGCGGGCCTCCTGACGCCGACGCTCAAGGTGCGTCGCAAGAAGGTCTACGAAGCGTTCAAGGAGCCGTTCGAGGCGCTCTACGCATGAAAGGCCTTCCGCACGTCCTCACGCTCTTCGCGCGAAAGCCGCCGCCGGTCGGAACGACGCCGGCCGACGTCGTGCATACCGAGAACAAGCTGCGCCTCCTGCGCTACCGCCGCAGCACGCCGGCAACGTTCGCGACGCCGGTCATCCTCGTGCCCTCTTTGATCAACCGGCACTACGTGCTCGATCTGCTGCCGACCAAGAGCTTCGCGGCGTGGCTGGTGGCGCGCGGGTTCGATGTGTACTGCATCGATTGGGGGACGCCGGGCGACGAGGATCGCTTCCTCACGTTCGACGAGATCTGCGACGGCTACCTGGGGCGCGCGCTCCGCATGACGGCGCGCGTCGCCGGCAGCGAGAAGGTTCACGTCCTCGGTTACTGCATGGGCGGGATCCTCGCGACCATCCACACCGCCGCGCGCCCCGAGCACATCGCCTCGCTGGTGACGCTCGCCGCACCCGTTCGTTTCGACGGCGAAGGGCTCCTCGGCTCGTGGACCCGCTCGCCGACGTTCGACGTGGGCGCGATGGTCGCTGCCTACGGCAACGTCCCGTGGACGCTCCTTCAAGGTGCCTTTCACATGTTGCGACCCACGCTCACGCTCCAGAAGATGGTGCACCTCCTCGATCGCGCGTGGGACGACGAGTCGCTCGACGGCTTCCTGGCCATCGAGAAATGGGGGAGCGACAACGTCTCCATCCCGGGCGCGTTCCATCAGCGCTACATCGAAGACCTCTACCAACGCGATCTGTTGGCGAAAGGCGAGTTTGTCCTCTCCGGCCGCCCCGCGCGGCTCGACGCGATTCGCTGTCCGACGCTCGCCGTCACCTTCGAGCACGACAACATCGTGCCGTGGAAGAGCGCGAAGGAGCTCGTCGACCGCGTGTCGTCGAAGGACAAGGAATGGCTCCACTTGCCCGGCGGCCACGTGGGGGCCGTCGTGTCGAAGAGCGCGTCGCAGCGCCTGTGGCCGAAGATCGCCGCGTTCTGGGAAGAGCGCGACGCGCCGCTGAAGAAGAGCGGCTCCCGCAAACGCACCGCCGTTCGCGCGCGTCACACTCCTTTGCAATCGACGCGATGAAACTTCACGCGCGGCCTCGTACGCTGCGCGCATGAACGACGACGACTCGATCGATCGCGCGAAGGCGCGACGGGCCGCGGCCGACCCCGATCGACCGGGCGAGAAGTGCCGCGCGCCGGCAGGTGCGTTCGCGCCCGTCGTCGATCGCGGCAAGTGCGAGGGGAAGCACGACTGCGTCGACGTGTGCCCGTACCACGTGTTCGAAGTGCGCCGCATCGACGACCACGACTTCGCGTCGCTGTCGACGCTCGGGAAGCTGAAGAGCGTCGTTCACGGACGGAAGACCGCGTACACGCCGAACGCGGGCGCCTGTCGCGCGTGCGGGCTGTGCGTCGTCGCGTGTCCGGAGAAGGCGATTCGACTCGCGCCGGCTACGCCGCCCGACCGTGACGCGCGCGAACCGTCTTGAAGATCACCGCCACATCCGGCGAGCTCCCCAGACACCCCGTGCAGCGCCAGCGCGTCTTGCCGGCGACGGTCTCCGATCGCCAGCCGAACTCGTGAAGGAGCGAGCCGACGTCGACGCAACGACGAGCGCAGTCTTCGCAGTGGATGACATTCAAGCGGTCGCTCGCGTCGTGTTCGTCGTGGTGCATGACGTACCGTGATCGATGCGCGTCGAGGGCGCATGTCGCCCGGACGAGCGACACCGCGAATCAGCCCGAATTCACGGCCTTTCGTGACGTCGGCAGGCGAAAATAGCCCGCGAGGGCCTCTCACTCTCGGACGCCGAGGCGCGCGTAGGCCGCGAGTACTTCGGGTCCGAGCCGCGTTCGTGCGAACCGTCGCGCCGCGGTCACGCGCGCGGCCGCACCGAGGCGCGCACGCCTCGCAGGGTCCTTCGCGAGGGCGAGCATCGCGTCGGCGAGCGCTCCGGGATCGCGCGGTTGAACAGCGAGCGCGTCGACACCATCCTCGACCAGCTCGGCTGCGCCCCCTTCGCGTGCTGCGATCAACGCACGACCGCACGTCATGGCCTCGGCGATCGTGCGACCGAACGGCTCGGGGCGCGTGCTGGCGTGAACCGCGATGCCGAGCGCCCGGTACACCCGCTCCGGCGCGGCCTGAAACGGTACGAGCCCGAACCCGTCGGCGAGCCCCCGGTCGGCGATTCGCGCGCGGAGCTCCTCCACCGAGAACTGCGAAGCGTCAGTCTCGTACGTCGTCCCGCCGACGATGTAGAAGCGCGCCGCCGGACCGCACGCCGCCATGTAGCGCGCGGCCGCGTCGATGAAGACCTCTTGTCCCTTCCACCGGGCGTACGTGGCGATGAGCCCGATGCGAACGACGTCGCTCGTCGCTGGCGGGAGACCGGCGAGCGCATCGAGATCGACGCGCGGCCCGTCGGGGACGAAGCAATCGGTGTCGATGGCGTCGTACGCGAGGATCACGTCGTCGCGATGGAGCGTTCGCGCAGCGTCGTCGACCACGCTCCGCGAGATCGCGAGGACCCCATGCGCTCGCGGCGAAAGCGCGCGCAACACCGACGCCATGATCGCGCGCTGTCCGAGAAAGTCGCGAACGTGCCAGACCACCTTCGCCCCTCGGTTCGGCAAGAGCGCCGACAGGAGGTGCATCTTGATCCCGTTCGAATGAATCACCGTCGGCTCGAACGCACGCACCGCGCGATCGAGCTTCAGCGCGTAGCTCGCCAAGGCACCGCTGGCGACGACGAGTGACGGCGCGCTCTTCGCGATCCCCGCGAGCCCTGCGATCCCGCTGTCACCCGCGCGCGAGAGACTGCGCGGCAACGGCAACACCGTGACGTCCATCCCCAACGCCGACGCGGCCTCGACGAGCGGCCCTGGCCCTCCGACGATGAGGCCCGTCTTCACCGACGGCCGCGCGACGCGCAGCGACGCCACGAGATCGAGCAAGCACCGCTCGGCGCCACCCATCGTCCCCACGGGATCGAGAAAGAGAACCCTCATCGCGTGGTTCGCATCGGCGGACATTCTCGCCCTGACGCGATCGTGGTCAAGCTCACTGGGTCTTGGTCTTCGGCTTGGCTGGCGCGACGGGTGACGTCCCCGACGCCGGACCGGCACCTCCGCGCGCGCAGACGAAATGCTCGCCAGCCGCATCGAACGAGCACCCACCGGGACACGCCTCGTGCGCCGCGAACTTGTTGCTCGCGCACTTCAGGAGCTCCTTCTTGTCGATCGAGCACGCCTCTTCGCCGTTCTCGTCGCAAGGATCGCCGAGCTGCGCCAGCGCGTCGTCGCACACGAACTCGACCTTCTTCTGCGCGGGCATCTCGTGCACGCGGCACCCGTTCGGTCCGCGGCACGCATTGAGGGGCGCCATCACGTTGTTCACGCATCGCAGCGCGAGCAGCTTGTCGGTGGTGCAGGCGTAGTCACCGTTGGTGTGACACGGGTCGCCTTGATCGGAGAAGTCGTTGTCGCACGTGAGCCCGTCCTTCTTGAGCGAGCAAGCGCCCGCCCCTTTGCACGTCTCCTCGAGCGTCCACTTGAAGTCCTTGCACGACAGCGCGGCCTTCGTGTCCGTCTGGCAGGCGTAGTCGCCGACCTCGTCGCACGGGTCGCCCGCGGTCGCGAGCGTGTTGTCGCACTGAGCGACGCTTCCGTTCGCGGAGCACCCCGTGGCGCCGTGGCACGGCATCATGGCGTACGTCCCTTTCACGCACGCCATCATGGTCGTCCCGTCGGTACAGGCCCCCTGCCCTTGCGCGCAGGCGCCCCCCGCTTTCGGCTTGCACGCGGACGCAAGCACCATCACGGCAGACACGGCGACCACGATCGATCCCCGACGAACGAGGGTGCGAAGGTTCATGGGCGAGAGGCGTATCAGAGATCGACGGCGCGTCGCGAGGCGACCTTTGGTATGAGAGCCGGATGCCGACGGATCTGTTTGCCCGGAAAGATGTCGCGAAGCTCCGTGCGGAGGCCGAGTCGTCCGACGGAGGCCTGAAGCGTGCGCTGGGCGCGTTCGATCTCGTCGCGCTCGGCGTGGGTGCGATCATCGGCGCCGGCCTCTTCGTTCGAACCGCCGCGGCGGCCGCCAGCAGCGCGGGCCCGTCGGTGACTTTCGGCTTCGTCCTCGCGGCCTTTGGGTGCGCTTTCGCGGGCCTTTGCTACGCGGAGCTGGCGTCGATGATCCCGATCGCCGGGAGCGCGTACACGTACACGTACACGACGATGGGCGAGCTGGTCGCTTGGATCATCGGATGGGATCTCGTGCTGGAGTACGCGCTCGGCGCGGCGACCGTCGGCATCGCGTGGAGCGAGTACTTGAACAAGCTGCTCGGCCTTCTCGGCGCGCACATTCCGTACGCCCTGTGCCACTCGCCGTTTCAATCCGAGGGTGGCGAGCACGGGCTCATCAACCTCCCCGCGCTCGGCATCATCTTGGTGCTCACGCTCCTCCTGATTCGCGGCATCCACGAATCGGCGGTCGTGAACGGGATCATCGTGGTGATGAAGGTCACGATAGTGATTCTGATCATCATTCTCGGCTGGCACTTCATGAAGCCAGAGAACCACACGCCGTACATTCCGCCGCCTTCGGAGTACATCGACGGTCAAGGCGTCCCGCACGCGTTCGGCGGTGCCAAGGGGATCATTGGTGCGGCCGGCATCGTCTTCTTCGCGTTCATCGGGTTCGACGCCGTATCGACCGCCGCGCAGGAAGCGCGCAACCCGAAGCGCGACATGCCGATCGGCATCCTCGGGTCGCTCGCGATTTGCACGGTGCTCTACATTCTCTTCGCGCACGTCCTCACGGGCCTCGCGAACGTCGACTTCTTCCGCTCGGCAGGAAAAGAAGCATCCGTCGCGAAGGCGATCGACAGCTACATGCCCGGCTACACGTGGCTCTCGAATGCCGTCACGATCGCAATCCTCGGCGGTTTCTCGTCGGTCATCCTCGTGATGCTCATGGGCCAGTCGCGCGTCTTCTACACGATGAGCCGCGACGGTCTCGTGCCGAAAGTCTTCAGCGATCTGCATCCGAAGTACCGCACGCCGTACAAGTCGAACCTGCTCTTCTTCGGGTTCGTCGGCCTGTTCGCAGCGTTCGTTCCCGGTGACATCGTGGGCGACATGACGAGCATCGGCACCCTGTTCGCGTTCGTGCTCGTCTCGATCGGCGTGTGGGTCATGCGAAAGCGCGAGCCGACGATGTCGCGGCCATTCCGGGTGCAGTTCGTTCCCCTCGTCTCGACCTGCGGCGTTCTCGCCTGCAGCCTGATGATCTGGGGCCTCGGTTGGCCGAACTGGATGCGGCTCGGAGTGTGGCTCGTCATCGGCCTCGTCATCTACTTCGCATACGGGCGCAAACACAGCCGGGTGCAGGCCGAAGCGCGAGGAGAAGCAGCGCCGTAGACATCATTGCACTTCACGATGTAAACGTGATACATCGTGACTCATGCATCACACGGCTGAATTTGGCTGCGGCGTGACGGTCGCGCGGGCGTCGGCCTGCGATACATGCAGTACGCAACTATCTCCGGGGGGGCGCGCGCACGTCGTCGCCGGACGGCGATTGCGTTGCGCGGCGTGCACTTCGGCGAACGGCGCGTCGACGACATCGGTCACGGCCGACGCGGCGATGGTGCTCGCGGTGCCGCATGCGCTTCGAGGAACCGACGCGGCATGGATCGCCGCAGGCGCGCTCGTGGGCGGGACGATGCTCGCGCGCTCGCCCACCTTCCGCCGCGTCGCAGTCACTCTCGGTGTTGCGCTGAGGAGCGCTGCGCGCGTCGTGTGGAGTCGGCTCTGCGGTCGACGCGGCACGGCGCCCAGGGTCGTGCGTCGCGCGTTCGAAGAGCTCGGACCGACGTACGTGAAGCTCGGTCAGCTCGTCGCGTCCACGCAGGGCATCTTCCCCGAGGCGTATTGCGAAGAGCTCCGCGGGTGCCTCGATCGGGTGAGCCCGCTGCCATACGCCACGATCGAGCGCGTCGTCCGCGCGGAGCTCGCGCGGCCGCTGTCGCACGTCTTCTCGGAGATCGATCGCACGCCACTCGCGTCCGCGTCGATCGCGCAGGTCCACGCCGCGCGACTCCTCGACGGGACCGACGTCGTCCTCAAGGTGCAGCGTCCCGGCATCGGCAAGACGATCGCCACGGACGTCACCATTCTGCGATCGCTCGCGCGCGTCATCGCGGGAACGCCGCGCGGCGCTCTCGCCAATCCCGTCGCCGTCGTCGACGACTTCGCCTCGACGCTCGCCCAGGAGCTCGACTTCCGACTCGAGGCCGCGAGCATGACCGAGTTCAATCGCATCCTCCGCGATCTCGATCAGCACGAGGTCGTCGCGCCGCGCGTGATCGACGAGTGGACGACGCCTCGGTTGCTCGTGATGGAGCGCTTCTTCGGCACGCGCGTCGACGACGTCGAGTCGCTCCGCGCCCGCGACATCGACACCGAGGCCAAGCTCCTCGTCGGCATGCGCGCCTGGTTCCAGGGCGTCGTCTTCCACGGCTTCTTCCATGGCGACGTTCACGCCGGCAACTTGATGGCCCTGACGGACGGGCGCATAGGCTTCCTCGACTTCGGCATCGTCGGACGCCTCGCCCCCGAGCAGCGGCGCGGCGTCATCGACACGCTCCTCAGCTTCGCCTCCGGCGACTTTCGCGCGCTCGCGACGACGTGGCAGAAGATGGGCTCGTGCGCCGCGAGCGTCGACATGGACGCGCTGGCCGCCGACCTCCGCACGATCTACGAGCCACTCCTCGCCCGCGAAGTCTCGTCGGTGAACTACGCCGACATCTTGCCGGGAATCCTCCATGCCGCGGAAAAACACGGAATGCGTTTGCCCCGCGACTTCGTTCTCGTGACCAAGCAAATGCTCTATTTCGACCGGTACGCGAAGAAGCTCGCGCCGAAGCTCAACGTCTTCCGCGATCCGCGCCTGGTGACCCCTCTGGCGATGGACGTGCTCGTCGCCGGGATGCGCTTGGCGTAAGACGCGGGGAATGCGCCTCCGCGCCGCTTCGACTTTTGCGTTCGTTCTCCTGGCATGCACGCGCTTCGGCGCCGTGTATCCGCCGCGCCCGGCGCCGTCACAGTCACCTGCCGAAGCAGATCCGGCTCCGTCGCGGGTGGTCGCTCACCTCTCGATCACGCGCGCTGCGCTCGCCAAAGCGCTGGACGACGCCGCGCCGCGAAGCGGAGAAGGAACGTTCCCCCTGCTCGGCGCCGATCGTCGCTACACGTGGAATCGCGAAGCGCTCACGGTCGACTTCGCGCAGGGGCGCATCGTGCTGCAAACGAAAGTGCACGCCTCGATCGCCGTGCCGCTCCACACGATCGAGCTCCCCTTCGAGCTGCGCATCGACGCCGAGCCAATCGTGAACGGCGACTACGCGATGAAGCTCCAATCGGTCGACGTGCACGTGACGTCAACCGACACACGGATCGCCTTCGCCGATCGCGTGGCCGGCGTGTACGACAAGATCGCGACGCCGATCGGCGCCGAGCTCCGCGCGTTCGCCTACGACCTGCAACCCCTTCTCGGCGAAGCTGCGTCGCGAATCGCGCAACCGATTCCGCTCAACGTGGGCGACGCTCGCGGGTGCGCGGAGCTTCGCGTGCTCGCGATCGAAGCGGGTCCCACGGTGATCGCCGGTGGTCTGGAGAAGGACGTCGCGCTCGTCGTAGCTCCGTCGATCACTCTTCCGTGCGACATCCCGGACGTCGACGGTGGCGCCCCACTCCCCACGCTCCCGCCCCTGTCGAACGTCGCCACGATCGTCCCCGGTCCCTTCACGGTGACGGTCCCCATCGCCGCGCGATACGACGAGCTCACGCGCGCCATGAGCGCCGCGTTCACCGACGGCAAGCTGTTCTTCTCGACCGAATATCCCGGGCTATACCTCGAGGACCCGGAGATCTACGAGTCACGCGGTGAGCTCGTCTTGCGACTTCACCTCGTGGGGCCGGTTCACGCGGTGGGCATCGACACGACGCTCGACGGCGATCTCTATTTGAGCGGTCACCCCGCCGTCGTCGACAACGAGCTCACGATTCCCGATCTCGAACCGACGATCGAGACCAAGAACTTCCTCCTCTCGCTGAAGGCGATGAGCGACGGCGATCGAATTCGCGATCAAGCCCGCGCCGCGCTTCGACTCGACATCGGCGATCGCTTGCGGCCTATTCGCGAGAAGCTCTCGTCGGACCTCACCTTCGGGTCTTCCGCCGGCTGCTTTCATGGTGACGTCGACCGAATCGAGGTCACGGGCGTGCACGCCCACGCGTCGTACCTGCGCGTCTACGTTCAGGTAACGGCCCGCGCACGCGCGACGGTCCCCTGCGCCGCAAAGAAACCGTGAATCTGCCGTATACTGGAGCTGGAATGGGCTTTACCCCCCCATCGGCACCGACAGCCAGCGCGAAGACGATCGCAGAGCGGATCGCCGATCGGCTCGCCATCTATCTCGGGCCACACACGGGTCGCGTGGCAGTGAAGACGTTCTCGATGAAGGCGCTCGGCCGGGGCCCGGAGACTCTCGAGGTGGCTGACTTCGCGAAGCTCGAGCAAGCGCTTCGCCCGATGCTTCGCACGCTGCTGGGGAGCGCGCGCGCAGAGCTTGTGATCGCCGACATACGACGGGAGCTCGGCGCATGAGCCATCGCAGGATCGCATCGTTCCCTCTGGTGTGGGCCGCGGCGTTCGTGGCGCTCGTGCTCGTCCTCCCGTCGGACTCGCGGACAGGTGTATTCCTCGCGCAGAACGAGCTGTCGAAGGGGCTGGCCACGGTCGGCTGCTTCGTCGCGGCGTACACGTTCGAGCGCGGCGCGTACATGCGACGCGCGTGGTCGTTCAACGCTTGGTGCTACCTCCTGTTGCTGTCGCGCGATCTGACGACCAATCTCGTCGGGCCCGACGCGGTGTTCCTCGGGATCAAGGTCGTGGCCATCCTGGGTGGCGTGGTGTTCGCGGCGAACCTCTCGTCGTGCATCGGTGTCGCGCTGCTGGCGCGCGCGTGGTCGATCGCCGGGCTCGAGCTGCCGGGATCGCGAACCTCGCGCTACGCCGTGATGCTCGTCGCCGCGATGCTCGCCGTCGGAATCTCGGGGTCGGATCTCGTGCACGACTCGCACAAGCTGTTCGCCGGCGACCTCGCTTCGATGCATCACGTCGTGTCGGATCTCGGCGACATCTTCGGCCTCGCGCTCATCGCGCCGGTGCTTCTCACGGCCATCGCCATGCGCGGCGGCGTCCTCACGTGGCCGTGGGCTCTGCTCACGGCGAGCCTCGTTTTCTGGCTCCTCTACGACGCCATCTCGCTCATCGAGGAGTCGCTCCCCGGCCACGAGACCGCGGCGCGCGTCGTCCGCGAGACGTTCCGCGCGCTGGCTTGCGCCACCGAGTTTGCAGCTGGGCTTGCGCAGCGTCGCGTTCTCATCGCACCGGCCGACGCCGACGAGTCCTGACCGAGCGGCGTCAGGCGCCGTCGAGCACGCTCGCCAGCGCGCGCGCTTCGACGATGTTGTCTTCGATCGAGCAGTACGTCCAACCGCCGTAGCGCCCGATCGAATACACGCCGTTGGCGTTGAGCACGCGCGTCAGTCGCTGGTGCTCGGCCAGCGAGCCGCGCGTCACGTGAACGTACGCTGGATCCATGACCACGGAGTGATCGGCCACGAGTCGATGATCGCCGATGACCCCTTCGGCCTTGAGGTCCGCGAGCACGCGCGCCTTCGTCCCCGCAACGTCGACCAGCGCATCCTTGGGGAAGCCAATCTCGACGTAGAGGCTGAGACGATCCGTATCGAAGATGTTGTCGTAGAAACCGACGCGATAAAAAACGCGCGCGGGGTCCGGGTAGTATGCCCAGTGAACGCCGCGCTCGCCCTTCTTGTCGAAGCCGAGGTTGAACACGAGGACCTTGTTCCACGTGAAGACGCGCTCGTCATGGGCGAGGCCGGTCATCTTCACGAGCTTGTCGAACGGCGCAGACGACACGAGTCGCTCGTAGCGAATCTCGCGCTTCGTCGTCTTGGCGACGCGGGCGCGGAGATCGATCGACACGAGTCGTTCGTCGACCGCCACGGCTGTCGCGTCGGTCGCGCTGGCGAGCGCCTTCACGTATTCGATCGCCCCGCCGCGCGGGTACGTGAACGACGCGTTGTACGAGGCGTTGTTCGCGACGCGCATGTTGCGGACGATGTCAGTGAGATCGGCGTGCGGAAAGAATCGCCCCATTGCGTCCTTGTCGAGCGACGCGAGATCGCAGGCGTAGAGTTTCTCGTTGTAGGGGATGAGAAATTTCTCGGCAATGCCGCGCCCGAAGCGCGCGTAAAGCATCTCCTTGAAGTTCGTCTCCGGCAGGGGCTCCTCGTTCGCCCCCGGCGTCCGCGCGAAGTAGAGGTCGTACAGACACTCGATGAATTCGGCTTGCGGGAGCTGGTGGATGTTCTTCTGAAACGGAAAGTCGATCCAGCGTCCGCCGTACCAAATCTTGGACGAGCGCGCGATCGTCCGCACTTCCTGTCCCGGCATCCGTGCGCGGAGCCACGCTTCGATGTCGGCGTGACGGAAGTGGAAGAAGTGACCCGAGTAGTCCCAGACGAAGCCGTCTTTGTGGATGGTCTTGCAGTACCCGCCGATCTCGCGGTCCGCTTCGAGAACGAGCAGGTCGCGGTCGCGAAGGAACGCTGCGGTGGCGAGGCCGCTGATGCCGGCGCCGATGATGAGATGACGAACGCTCTCCATAGGGGAATGATTCTCTCGCACGAAGCCGCTAGCCGCGCGAGATCAGAATCGTGACGGCTAACGCAAGAAGGACTAGCGCAGGAAGTACGTCGTCGCGCGCTTCTCGCCCGTCTTGCGAATCCGCTTCGACGAGAGCGCCAACGCGACGGGGCGCATCATCGCGCGCCGCCCGAGGCCCACGCGCTTTCGGAGCACTTCTGCGCGAAGCCCCTTCGCCCCTGCCGCGCGCAGCGTCGCCACGATCTTGCCGACGGCCCCCTCGAGATCCGACGACGACCGCCGCACCCGCTTGCCACGCTTGCGACCCTTCGATGCCGGCGTCGTCGTGGGCGCAGGCCTCGCTGCCGAGCGCGAGGTCGCAGGCGCACCGCTTCCATCGGTGAGGTCAGCGAGCGATGCCCCACGCAAGGCGCGAAGCACGCCCTCTGCAAGCTCGCTCGCCAGCGCCTCGATCGCCTTTTTCAAATTGCTCGATGCCATGTTGGCGAGCGTAGAGATCGAGGACGCCTCACGGCCAACTTTCAGCCGCGAAGTCGCTTCCACCGATGGATGAGCCCATTTGTGGATACATCGTGTGTGCTCACCTCACCGGCCGCTCTGAGCTCGGGCTCGATCTTCTTCGCGAGCTGCTTGCCCAGCTCGACGCCCCATTGATCGAAGCTGTAGATGTTCCAAATCACCCCCTGGGTGAAGATCTTGTGCTCATAAAGAGCCACGAGCATCCCCAGCGTCTTCGGCGTGATCTTCTTCACCATGAACGAATTGGTCGGGCGATTCCCGGGGAACGTCTTGTGAGGGAGCAGCTCCGAGATTCGCGCCGGGCTCACCTTCTGCGCCTCGAGCTCGGCGCGCGCCTCGTCCTCCGTCTTCCCTTTCATCAGCGCTTCGGTTTGCGCGAAGAAGTTGGCGAGCAAGACCACGTGGTGATCGCCGAGCGGGTTGTGAGTCTCCACCGGTGCGATGAAGTCAGCCGGGATGAGCCGCGTTCCTTGATGGATCAATTGATAGAACGCGTGCTGCCCGTTCGTCCCCGGCTCGCCCCACACGATGGGCCCCGTCGAGTAGTCGGTGATGACGCGCCCCTGTTTGTCGACCCGCTTGCCGTTGCTCTCCATGTCCGCTTGCTGGAAGTACGCGGGGAAGCGGTGCATGTACTGGTCGTACGGAAGAATCGCGTGCGTCTCGGCGCCGAAGAAATTCGAATACCAAACGCCGAGCAGCCCGAGAATCACCGGCACGTTTCGATCGAGCGGCGCCGTTTGAAAGTGCTCGTCGACTGTGAAGCCGCCCGACAGCATCTCCTCGAACCCGTCCATCCCGATCATGCATGCGATGGGGAGCCCGATCGCCGACCACAGCGAGTAACGGCCGCCGACCCAATCCCAGAACTCGAACATGTTGTCGGTGTCGATCCCGAACTTCTTCACCTCGGCCGTCGCCGTCGACACGGCGACGAAATGCTTGGCAACGGTCTTGTCGTCCCTCGACTTCGCCAGCAGCCACGCGCGCGCCGACTGCGCGTTCATCAGCGTTTCCTGCGTCGTGAACGTCTTCGAGGCGATGATGAAGAGCGTCGTCTCCGGGTCGAGAGGTTTCAGTACCTCGACGATCTGCGTTCCGTCGACGTTCGAGACGAAATGGCCGCGGAGGCCCTCCTGCCAATAGGACTTGAGCGCTTCGCAGGCCATGACGGGCCCCAGGTCGGAGCCGCCGATGCCGATGTTCACGACGTCGGTGATGCGCTTCCCCGTCCACCCCTTCCACGCGCCGCTGCGGAGCGCCTCGGTGAAGCGACGCATCCGCGCGAGCACGGTGTTCACCTCCGGCATCACGTCCTTGCCGTCGACGACGATCGGCTTGTTGCCTCGGTTGCGAAGCGCGGCGTGCAAGACCGCGCGATTCTCGGTTCCGTTGATCTTCTCGCCGGCGAACATGCGATCACGCCACTCGGTGACGTTCTGTTGCTCGGCGAGCGCGATCAGAAGGCGCATCGTCTCCGCCGTGACGCGGTTCTTCGAGTAGTCGAGAAACACGTCACCGAGATCGATCGAGAAGCGATCGAAGCGCATAGGGTCTTCGGCGAAGAGCGTCCGCATGTGCTGCGGGCTCATGGTCTCGTGATGACGAGCGAGCGCCTGCCACGCAGGCGACTGGGTGAGCGTGCTCATCGCGGCTCCTTCTTGGTCGCCGGGTTCCGTCCCGGACGCCGAAGATAACCTACGCGCGCTACCGGCGCGATCGCGAGGTGCGCGGTCCGGTGCCCGCGAGATCGAATTGGTTCGCGTCGCTGCTGTGCGCGCGGCTCTGGCAGAACGTGCGAAGACTCTCAACCTGCTTCGCGATCAGCGCGAGCTGCTCTTCCGTCTCGGCATCGGCGGCGTCGGCGGCCAGCTCGTGAAAGTGCGCAATCTCGTGCGGAAGCGCGAGCCCCTTGAGCTCGACGACCGACACCTGGATGGTCTCTTCGATCTCCGCGCGAATCTTGCCGCTCATGGATGGATCCACGATAGCACCGGCCCGCGTGCCGTCATCGTCGCGCGCGCGAGGCGAGCAAGACGACGGAGCGGGCGCGCGTCGTCGCTATGGGCGTCGCCGTTTGCGTCGCGGCAGCACCGTCGCTCGTATCGAGCAGGATGGTCCAAGGCTCCGCGCGAAGCGGAAGGCGGAACCGCGCAGGCTCGACGCTCGCGTTCAGGAGAATCGTGAAGTCGTCGTCGCCCCAGTCGCACTCGCGCTCCCGATCGGCGCCCGTGCCCGCGAGGCACAACCCGATCGCCGCGATGCGAGGACTCGCCCAGTCATTCATCGACATGAGCCCGGGATCTGCCTCGGCGTGCGATGCACCCTCTCGGAGCGGCCGGAGCCATGTCGCATCCTCGTCACGAAGGAAAGCACGCTTCCTGAAGGACGGATGCGCGCGCCGAACCGCGGCCAGCGTGCGCACGAAGGCGAGCAGCTCCTCGCGCGGCGCGTCGAGGTCCCAGTCGAGCCACGACACCTCGTTGTCCTGCACGTAGGCGTTGTTGTTTCCGCGCTGCGTGCGGCCAATTTCGTCGCCGGAGCAGATCATGGGAACGCCCTGCGAGAGAAGGAGCATCGCGAAGAAGTTCTTCTGCTGGCGCGCGCGCGCGGCGAGGATCATCGGATCGCTCGTCTCCCCTTCGACGCCGAAGTTGGTGCTCGCGTTGTCGTCCCAGCCGTCTTCGTTGTTCTGGCCGTTCGCCTCGTTGTGCTTCTTCGCATACGAGACGAGATCGCGCAGCGTGAAGCCGTCGTGCGCGGTCACGAAGTTGATGCTCGCGTGCGGGCGGCGTCCGTCGTCGCCATAGAGATCGCTCGACCCCGTGAGTCGCGTGGCGAAATCGCCGACCTTCGTTCGCTCGCCGAGCCAGAAGCGCCGCGCCGTGTCGCGGTAGCGCCCGTTCCATTCGCTCCACAGCACGGGGAAGTTCCCCGCTTGGTATCCCTCGATGCCCAGGTCCCACGGCTCGGCGATGAGCTTCACGCGCGAAAGCACCGGGTCTTGATGAATGATGTCGAAGAACGCGCTTAGCTTGTCCATGTGCTCGGCGTCGCGCGCAAGCGTGGGGGCGAGGTCGAAGCGGAACCCGTCGACGTGCATGTCGAGGACCCAGTAACGCAAGCTGTCCATGATCAGCTTGAGCGTCTGCGGCTCGGTGATGTTCAGCGTGTTGCCGCACCCCGTGAAGTCGACGTACCGCCCCGGGTCGTCCGTCGCGAGTCGATAGTAGACGGCGTTGTCGAGGCCGCGAAGCGAGAGCGTCGGTCCGAAGTGATCACCTTCGCACGAGTGGTTGTAGACGACGTCGAGCACGACCTCGAGCCGCGCCGCGTGGAGGCGCTTCACCATCTCCTTGAACTCGCGCACGTGGCTCGTGCGGTCGCCGGGCTTCGACGAGAAGCGCTGATCGGGCGCGAAGAAGCCCAGCGTCGAGTAGCCCCAGTAGTTCGTGAGGCCGCGCTTCGCGAGAAACGCCTCGTCACAGACCTCGTGAACCGGCATGAGCTCGATGGTCGTGACGCCGATCGAGATGAGATGCGCGATCGCCGCGTCGCTGGCGACGCCGAGGTAGGTGCCGCGATGTGCCTTCGGAACGCCGGCGTGTCGGCGCGTGAACCCTTTGACGTGAAGCTCGTAGACCACGGTGTCGGGCCACGGAACCTCGGGCGACTCGTCCCCTTCCCAATCGAACGATGGATCAATCACGATCGACTTCGGCACTCCCGCGGCGTCGTCGCGCGTGTCCTGCACGAGGTCGGTCATCGACTGGCCCGGCGTCGGGAGGGTGAACCCGAACACGGGCGCGCCGAAATCGGTCTTTCCGCTCAGGGCTCGCGCGTAGGGATCGACGAGCAGCTTGCTCGCATTGAAGCGATGCCCGTGAGCGGGATCGTAGGGGCCGTCGGCGCGAAAGCCGTAGCGCTGACCGGGGCCGACGGCTTCGGCGTAGACGTGCCACACGTGCGCTTGGCCGCGTCGCATCGCGACGCGTTCTTCGCGACCTTCGTCATCGAAGAGGCAGAGCTCGAGGCGCGTCGCGCCCTGCGAGAAGACGGCGAAGTTCGTCCCGCTCCCGTCGAACGTCGCGCCGAGCGGGTGATCGCGGCCGGGTCGGGTCGTGCAAGCCAAGCGCGATCGAGCCTATCAGTTCCGGGCGCGCGTCGTCGCCGCGGCTAGGAGCTTGTCGGAGTAACCGACAAGCTCCGTCGTACGGGTCATGTAGACGCGGACGCCTTCGGCACCGCTAGGTGCGTCCGCTCTCGACCGCGAGCGTGCGGATGCGCTCGAAGCGCGCCTTCACGCGATCGTCATTCTCGAGATCCTCGATCGCTTTCGGCAAACGGTACGTCCAGTTCTCCTCGCCCACGGTGCCCGGCGTGTTGACGCGCGCGCGCTCGCCGAGGAGCTCCTGCGCGAGGGTCAGCGTCAACGACGAGCCCGCGCGGAAGAGGAGACCGAGCAGCGCAAAGACTCGCTCGTCTTCCGACGCCCCCTTCGAGATCCCCGCCATGCGTTCGAGCTGATCTTTCTCCGCGCCGCCGAAGTCGTCCCACCACGCCGTGATCGGCGCCGTGTCGTGCGTACTCCAGGTCGCCACGCTGATCGGCGAGAAGCGCGTGGGATCTCGGAACGTACCGCCGTCCGGGCCGTCGTCCTTCTCCCACGGGATCACTTTGTATCCGGGCGTCGCCAGCTCACGCAGCGTCTCGCGAACGAACGGCGGGATGACTCCGAGGTCCTCGGCGATCACTTGAGCGCGTCCGCCGTTGGCGCCATTGCCACGCGCCGCCTCGTCGATCATCGCGCGCAGTACGCGCTCACCATGCGCGCGCTGCGCGGAGTCGCCGTCGGGGTCGAAGTAGCCGCGCTCGCCCGCCTTGCGGACGTACATGCGGAAGTAGCCGACCACGTGATCCAGGCGAAACCGATCATACATCCGCGCGGCGTGACGCGTCCGCGCGCGGAGCCATTTGAGATCGTCTTCTTCCATCGCGCGCCAGTCGTACGCCGGCAGCCCCCAGTCCTGACCGTCGGGCGCGAAGGCGTCGGGCGGCGCGCCGAGCGATACGTCGCGGCGAAACTGCCAGGAGCGCGACCACACGTCGGCGCTCTCGCCGCACACGATGAACGGAAGATCGCCCATCAGCTGCACGCCGAGCGCGCTCGTCTCCTCGCGCGCGCGCGCCCACTGGCGATCCGCGATCCACTGCAGATAGTGATGCTCGAGGATCGGCATGGCCAAGGTCTCGCGCGCACGACTGATCACGTGCGGGACGCGATGACGCTCCTCGTTGGGCCACTTCTCCCACCCCCACATGCCGTGCGAGTCGCGGAGCGCGACATAGAGCGCGAGATCCTCGGCCCACGCGCGCTCACGCTCGATCCATTTCGCGAGCTCCTCGGCGCGCGGAGTGCCGCGCTTCCATTCGCGCGCGTGGAAGCGCTCGAAGGCGTGACGAAGGACGCGCATCTTGAGGGCGCGTGAGGCAGCGTAGTCGACGCGATCGTTGCCGCGGAGGCGATCGAGATCGCGACGTCCGTCGGCGCCGAGCGCCTCGTCGATGGCGCCGCGATCGAGATCGGGGATCGCTTCCACCGTGATGTAGATGGGATCGAGACCGAACGCCGTGCGCGCGCCGTAGGGGCTCGTCTCCCCTGCCGCGAGCTCGTACGGCGGCAGGATCTGAATCACGCGATGCCCTGCGCGGCGGACCCACGCCGCGCACTTCGGGAGATCCCCAATTTGACCGATGCCCCAATCGTCGCGCGTGCGGATCGAGAAAAGGGGGATGACGACGCCAGCAGTGCGCGAGGAGGACATCTTCGGGTGCTTCTTCTCTCAGTGGCTCGTGGACGATGAGGGCGAGAACGGTAACTCACGCCTGAGGTACTAATTTGACACGCGGAATGCAAGGGCGCCAGCGCCGGTACCGACCCAAGCCAAGCGCGCCACCCCGTCGCGGGTTAGAACGTATGTACACCGTGACGAGAGGCCGATTCGAGCTGTTCGCCGGGATTTCGTTGGCGGCACACGTCGCGATCTTCGCCGGGATGACCTCGAAGCGCGAGCGACCGGGCGAGGCGAGCGCGTCCACGAGCGCAAATACCGGGACCTCCGCGGCGATCGGAGGCGACACGTTCGACGTACCGGACCTGGAAGATCTCCCAAACGATCAGACTCCGAGCGACGAGACTCCGCCGATCGAGCTCGACGGCCCGAACGCGAGCGCGACCGCGACCGCGACCCGGACCGCGACCACACGTCATGCTCGCCACGCTTCCCCTCCGCCTCCCCCACCCCCGCCCGATCCCGCGACCTACGGAGCTCTCGGCGATCGCTCCGCTGGCGACCTCGTCGCGACCTTCAAGCGCGTCTTTCCGATCGCCGCCAGCTCCGACCCGCTCTGGAACCACGTACCCGTCGGCTTCTACGCCGACGGCGACGTGACCTTCACGCTCGCCCCCGACGGCTCGCTCACCAACGCGACGGCGAGCGCATCAGCAGCGCCGGCATTTCGCGCCGCCATCGCGCGCACGACCACGCTCCTCAAGCATCGGCTCTTCACGGCGGTCGGCGCGACGACGCGACTCCACATGATCGTCCGCGTCACCGACAAGCTCGTGAACCACGGCGCCTTCACCATCGACGCCGCCGGCTCCTTCGAGCTCCCCAGCGGACGTCACGTGAGCGTGAGCATCACCGTGCGCTAGAGCGAGCGAACGTCAGCGCGACGCGCTCGGTGCGCCTTCGCGCGCCAGGATCGTCAGTCGGTCTTGGTGGAAGGCCACCTTGTACTCCGGCGGGACGAGCGCGAGCGCTTCGGGCGTCGGCTCCCACAGAAGAACGTGGTCGTAACGCGGCAGCGCTTCGCGCCAGAACTCCGCCCACGCATCGCGCCACACCTTCTCGCAGTCGACGACGACCCCGCCGGCCCGGAGCGTGTTGCACATCCACTCGGGGCTCTTCATCGACTGCGCGAAGCTCTCGAGCACCAGGTGATTGAAGCGCGTGGGCGGAGGCTCGCGGTACATCACCGGGAACGAGCTCGAGTGCGCGAAGAGGAGCGGCGCGTCGGTCTCTTTCTCGACGACGTAGTAGCCCCAGGCGTGCAGCAGGCTGCGCGTGTTCTCGCTCGTGAGCTGACGATTGAAGAGGAGCGGCAAGAGGTGCGCGTTCTTCGGCACCGCGTTCATCCCCGCGGTGAACTCGGCGCGATCGCGATCGAGTCGCACGTAGTCGATGCCCATCCCGGCGCTGTAGAGCACCGCGCTCAGGCCGAGGAGCGCGAGCACACGCTTGTCGAGGTGCGAAGGGACGCGCAGCAACGCGAACACCCAAAGGTACGGGATGAGTCGCGAGTTCACGTGGAACCAGTTCGTCGTGATGTACGGCAAGAGCGCGTACATCACGAGGACCGCGAGGAACGCCCACGGCCCGAAGAACGTCGGTCGCTCGCGGCGATTCACGAACGCGACGATCGCGAGGCCGAGCGCGACGACGAAGCTCGAGATCGAGAGCTTCGTGAAGCCCCACAGCCACTCGGCCCACAAGTTGTACGCCTGCTCCCACGGCGGAAGGAGCGACGAGAAATTCACGTAGCCGTACATCGCCCCCTTCGTCTCGGTGGCGTGCATGAAGAGCGACCACACGACGAGCACCGTGCTCGGGAGGAGCGGCACGAAGAGACGAAGCGCGCGGGCTCGATCGCGAAGCGTCGTCCGTCCAGGCTCGCGTCCGACGTCGCCCGTGAGGACGTGAAGCCCGACGAGCAGGTGCACGACCATCAACGTGAAGACGTGCGCGTACCACGTGGCGACGGCGACGCCCGCGATCAGCACCGCGCGCGTCCAGCTCCATTCACGCCGCTGCCGGTCGAGCAGCAAGAGCGAGAGGAGCGACAGCGGCACGCCGAGCGCGAAGTCGAGCATCCCCATCGACACGAACCAGTTGTGGATGAACGGCCACGCGAAGAAGCTGGCCATCACCATCCGCTTCCGACTGCCCGTGAGCTCCAGCACGAAGCGCGGGAGCACGAGCGCGTTCGCCGCCAGCACGAGGAGAACGAAGAGACGCGACGCGAGCTTGGTGCCGACCGCGTTGCCGACGAAATAGAGCCACGCGAAGAGGGCGGTGTTCGTCTTGAGGAAGCCGTTGAAGACGAAGTCGGGGTAGTGCGCCGGGTGCTGGATGACCGTGATGGCCGCGAGGTGGTTGGGCAGATCTTGGAGCGGCGGCACTTCGGTGAGCGCGACGGGCCACGCCGCGAGCGCGAAGAGGAACGCGCTGACGACGAGCGCCAGCTGCGCGTTCGTGAGCTGCCAGAACCAGGAGAGGAAGCGTCGAACGATCGCCGGACCGCCGAGATCGGCAAACGAAGGGCGCGCGATCTCGACGCCGCGGGAGACGCCGATCGCCTCCGAGCTGGCAGACAGGTCGCTGACGACGTTCGCTTTGGAGATCACGTTCGAAAAAGCTCCTCGAGAGACGAATGGCTAGGCGTGTTTAGCAAACAAGACGCCCGCGCCCACCCGAGTCCGGTACGCGCGCAATCTTCGGCAAATTATGGCCGGGCACCTTAGCGCTGTGCATCAAAGGTGTCCACCGACGCCTCATCCGGAGTCACAGCGCGACATCAGCGTCAGAGAGGGGAGGGTGAAGGGTAGCCGAGGCAAGCGGCGGCACGAGTCGTGAACTGGTTCGTAAACAGTGGCGGAGGGGTATCGCGAGCGAAAGAAAATCCTGCAGGTTCCGCGCAGTCGAACGCGGACGCGCGGTCTCACGTCTGCACGGGGGTGGATCGCGCATGCACCGCTGCTCATCGCGGTCGCGGCCTGCGGCGCGCCGCCAGGAACGGCGAGTGATGCAAATGGCGACCCCGTCGGCTCGACGTCGCAGGCGATCTACGGAGGCGTGCTCGACGACTCCTCTAACGCCGACGGTGCGGTCGTCGCGATCAAGATCGGCGGGTCCGCGGAGCAGTTCTCGCTCTGCTCCGGCGCGCTCATCGCCCCGAGCGTCGTGCTCACCGCGCGTCACTGTGTGGCGTCCAACGTGGCGACGAACATCACGTGCGACGCGAGCGGTGCGTCGACGAGCGGAACGCAGCTCGGTGGCGACGTCGATCCCACGACGCTCCACGTCTTCTTCGGCCCGCAACCCGACGTCACCTATGGAACGCCCGACGCGAACGGCACCGCGATCTTCGACACCGAAGCCTCGGCCCTGTGCAACCAGGACGTCGCGCTCATCGTGCTCGACCGCGCGATCACGACCGTCGCTCCGCTCGCGGTGCGCCTCACGAGCGCGACCCACGCCGGCGAGCTGATTCGCGCCGTCGGGTACGGCGACAACGATCAGAACGCGCGCGTCGGCACCCGCTTCCGCAAGGACGGCATGAGCGTGCTCGCCGTCGGCGCGGGGACCTCGGCCAGCGGAACGCCCCTCGGAAGCCACGAGATGGAGCTGGGCGAGGCGTCGTGCAACGGCGACTCGGGAGGGCCCGCGATCAGCGAAGAGACCGGCGCGGTGATCGGGATCGTGTCGCGCGCGGGCAGTTGCGCCAACGACTTCGGGCACGTCTACACGTTGACCAGCGGGTTCGCGTCGCTCATCGGCGGCGCGCTCGCATCCGCGGGTGAGCAGCCGCTCGGCGAGCACGTGGGCGCGACGCCCGCGAGCGACGGAGGGATCGCTCAGGCACCCCCGAGCGGACCGATGAACGGGGGCGCGTCCGACGCGGGCATCGCGGAGAACGACGAACCGACGTTCCGCGTGGTGACGACGACGCGTTCGTGCGCGATGAGCGCGGCGCGCGGGAACTGGCGTGACGGTGGAGGCGAGCGCAGTGCGTTGCTGGGCGCGGTCGTGGTAGCCGCTGCCGTACTCCGTCGAAGGAGACGCTGATTGGATCGCATCGCGTTGCTAGGCTGACGCGCATGCGCGCGCGTTCGCTCGTCGTCGTCGGACTCGCGCCTGTGGCGATTCTCGTTGCCGTCGCGTGCGGGCTGGACGACGGAGGCCTGCTCGAGTTCGGCGACGATGCATCGGCGACGCCGCTCGATGCCACGAGCGGCGCGATCGACGGCACCTCCCTCAACGCCGACGGCAATCCGGCGGGCGACGACGATGGGGCAAGTGGACACGATGGCGGGGACGACGACGGCGCAGAGGCACTCGACGCTAGCGACTCGGGGCCCGATGCGGGACCGTGCAGCGGAGTCCTCTGCAATGGCGCGTGCGTCGACGCGTCGTCGTGTGTCGCCTGCTTCGGCAGCCCGCTGTTCTGTGCGTCGAGCGGCACGTGCGGCTCGCGGTGCGCGGCCTGCCCCGGGCTCCCCATCCAGTGCTTCGACTGCGATTCGAATCGCCTCAACCCCGTCGCCACCTGCCAACCGCAAGACGCGAGCGCCTACTGCCTCAACAGCGACATCTACCCCCGCTACCACTGCGGTTGCCCCGACGACGACGCCGGCGAGTGCCCCGGCACCACGCAGACCTGCACCACGTACAGCATTCTCACAGGCAATGTGTGTCAGACCTGCGGCGAGCCCAACACCGACCAGGCTCCGTGCAAAGGCGGCGGGACGTGCGACGAAGCGACCGCGCAGTGCAAGTGACGTGGTAAGCCTCGGCGCGCATGGATCCCACACGCGCGTTCGCGCTGATGATTCACATCGTCGGCTTCGTGGTCTGGCTCGGGTCGCTCTTCAGCATGGCGCGCACGCTCATCGCGCGCGACGCCGAGACTGACGAAGCGTTTCGCAAGAAGCTCGGGGCGCTCGCGCGTTCGGAGGGGCGTCGCGCGGACGTCGGCGCCACGACGGCGATCGCCGGCGGCCTGTGGTTGTTCTCGAACGCGCCGGAGTTCTATCTGCACCAACCGTGGATGCACACGAAGCTGACGCTCGTCGTGGCCGTGCTCGGCGCGCACGGGTTCCTCCGCGTGAAGGCCAAGCGCGCGTCGATGGGCGAAGGGACCTTCCCGCGCGCGGTGCTGTCGATTCTGTGGGTCGTCGCGATCGCGATCATCGGGCTCGTCGCCTTCCGGCCCGGCGCGAAGTAGCCGCCTTCAGGCGTGAGCGGCGTTCCAGTTCGCTCCACTCCCGACGTCGACCACCAGCGGCACGTCGAGCTTCACCGCGCTCTCCATCGCTTCGCGAATTCGCGCCGACGCTTCGGCGACCTTCGCCTCCGGTACCTCGAAGACGAGCTCGTCGTGCACCGTGAGGATCATCCGCGCGCCGGGCACGACGTCCCCGGCGCCGAGCTTCACCATCGCCACCTTCAGAATGTCGGCCGCGGTCCCCTGAATTGGAGTGTTCTTCGCCACGCGCTCGGCCTCGCTGCGTAGCCCGCGATTCGCGGAGTGCAGGTTCGGCAAGAAGCGACGACGCCCGAGCAGGGTGCGAACCGCCTCACCCCGCCCCGCCGCCTCGATCGTCTCTTTCATGAAGCGCGCGACGCCGCTGTACCGCTCGAAGTACGCCTCGATGAAGCGCGCCGCCTCGTCGCGCGAGACGCCGGTCTGCTTCGCAAGCGCCCCCTCGCCCATCCCGTAGATGACGCCGAAGTTGATCGTCTTGGCGCGCCCGCGCATCTCGCGCGTCACCTGATCCTTCGGCACGCCGAACACGAGCGACGCCGTTCGCGTGTGAACGTCTTCGTTGGCGCGGAACGCTTCGAGCAGCTGCTCGTCGTGCGCGAGGTGTGCGAGGACGCGAAGCTCGATCTGCGAATAGTCCGCGGTGACGATCGCTTGCCCCTTGGGCGCAACGAACGCGGCGCGGATCTGCCGCCCGACCTCGGTGCGAATAGGAATGTTCTGCAGGTTGGGATCGGTGGACGAGAGTCGGCCGGTGGCGGCGACGGTCTGCACGAAGCGCGTGTGGATGCGACCGGTCCGCGGGTTCACCGCCTTCGGGAGCGCGTCGATGTACGTCCCCTTCAACTTGTCGAGCTCGCGGTACGCGACGATCACGCGCGGGAGATCGTGCTTGTCGGCGAGCTCCTCGAGCACCGAGGCGTCGGTCGAGCGCCCCCCCTTCGGCGTCTTCTTCAAGACGGGAAGCTTCAGATCGTCGAACAAGATCTTCTCGAGCTGATCGCGCGATCGCACGGAGAAGTCGCGCCCGGCGAACGTCTTGGCCTCGGCCTCGAGCTTCTTCAGCTCTTCTTCGATCGTCTTTCCCAACGAGCCGAGCAGCGCCACGTCGACGAGCACCCCCGTCCACTCCATCTCCGCGAGCACGCGCGACAGCGGAAGCTCCACCTCGCTCAGCAGCTTCGCGAGGCCGTCCTTCTCGATGCGCGGCTCGATCTGCTCTGCCAACGCCAGCGTCGCTTCTGCCGAAGACGCCGCGTAGCTAGTCGCCCGCTCGAGCTCGACCTCGTCGAACGCGAGCTGGGATCCGCGCTGCTTGCTCGTAGCCTCGTCGTACGTCGTCAGCTCGAGGTTCAAGTCGCGACGCGCGAGCTCCTTCAGCGTGCTCGGCGCCTCGGGATCGAGCAGGTAGCTGGCGAGGAGCGTGTCGAAGAGCGGCCCGGCGAGCGTGAGTTCGTCGCGATGAAAGAGCACTTCGATCGTCTTCAGATCGTGCGCCACCTTCTTCACGCCCGCGTCGACGAGGATTGGCGCCAGCGCGCGCTTCACGTCGCCCCACGCGATCTGCTGCGGGCACCCCAGGTACCGATGCGCGACCGGCACGTAGATCCCCTCGCCCACCGTCGTCGCCAGCGACACGCCGATCAGATCGCCGCGCATCGGATCGTCGCTCGACCACTCTACCGCGATCGCCATCACGCCACGCTCGCGCGCCGTCGCGAGAAACGCTTCGAGCGCCTTCGCGTCGGTCACGCACGAGTACGTGCGCGCCGTCGTCTTCGTGGGCTTGAGCAGATCGAGCATCCGCGTGAACTCGAGCTCGGTGAACAAGCGTCGGAGCTCGACTTGATCCGCGCCGCCGTAGACGAGCTTCGCCAGATCGAACTTGATCGGCGCGTCGCGATTCAGCGTCACGAGCTTCTGCGAGATCCGCGCGTCGGCCTCGTGCGTCGTCAGCGCCTCCTTCAGCTTCACCTTCTTGATGTCGCCGAGGTGCGCGTAGATGCCGTCGATCGATCCGTACGTTTCGAGGAGATCGCTCGCCGTCTTCGGCCCGACGCTCGGCACGCCCGGCACGTTGTCCGACGTGTCGCCGGTGAGCGCGAGCAGATCCCGCAACTTGCTCGGCGCGACGCCGAATTTCGCGCGTACTTCTTCAGGCCCGTAGACCTTGTCGCGCATCGAGTCCCACAACACGACGCGCTCGTCGTCGTCGCGCACGAGCTGCATCAGGTCCTTGTCGGCGCTGACGATCACGACGCGCAGCCCGGCCGCGACCGCGCGATCGACGACCGACGCGATCAGATCGTCCGCCTCCATCCCCGGCCGCTGGTACGTCGGGATCGTGTACGCGCGGACGATCGCTTCGCACCGCTCCATCTGCATCGACAGATCGGGCGGCGGCGGCGGGCGGTTCGCCTTGTAGCGAACGTCGAGCTCGTGCCGAAACGTCCCGCCCTTCGAATCCATCGCCACCGCGAGCAGATGGGGACGCTTCTCGTTCACCACCTTCTGCAGCATGTTCACGGTGCCGAGCACGGCGTGCGTGGGCTCGCCCTTGCTGCTCGAGAGCGGAGCGATGGCATGGTACGCGCGGAAGACGTACCCGCTCAGATCGATGAGGTAGAGGCAATCTTCACTCCCAGGCGCCGGGAGCGATGCAGCGCGGGCCATCAGATGCCGAAGATGGCCGAGTCTTCGCTGAGGAAAACGCCGACCGCGGACCCGAGGAGCACGAGCGTGCCGAGGTCCGGGACGTCGGCGTTGACGCGCACCTTGTGTCCGAACTTCACCGCGGAGTCGGCCTCGAAGGTGACGAGCATCTTGCCGCTCTCTTCGAACGCCCACGTCGTTCGCCACAGATTCAGCGGCGTCCAGTTGAGCGTCTTCTCGGTGCGCGTGCGCGCGACGCCGCGGCCGCCGAGGTCCACTTCGAGCGACACCAGCGGCGCCCGCTGGCTCACGGGCTGGCCGTCGTCGCTCGCCGTCGTCGGAGTGTCTTCGCGGACGACCACGCGCGGGCGGAGCAACCCCGAACGCTCGACGGCGACGCGCCCCTCGGCGGTCTCGGCGATCGCCGGAGAGCCGAACCCTTTGGCCCAGCTCATGGTGGCCACGACGTCACTGCCGGCATGAAGAGCGTAGGCGCGCTTCCCAGTCTCGACCCAGGTCATCGTCTCGGTGAATCCGCGCAACGCTTTCATGATCTTCCCTCCCAGCTCGTCTCGCCGCTCTCGCTTCGTTCTTCGCTTGCCGGCGGAGTCGAGCCGAGATCGAAGGTTTGTGTCAAGGCTGGGATTGTCACCCGTTTGCATGACGTGCCGTGACTCCGCTTCGCGTGGGCACGGCGCGCCACAAGTAAAGCATCGGAATCGCCGTCCACGAAGCGGCGATCGCGCGCATCGGCCACGCCGCACTCTCGAGCCCGGCGCGAACCGCCGCCGTCCACGTGAGCAGCGCGATCGCGAGGAGCGCGCGTCTTTCGATCGCACTCAGCGTCTGGCGGACCTCGACGAGGAGCGCGACTGGGAGCACTAGGAGCGTCATGTCGTAGTAGAAGAGGTGCGGAGACGCGAGCAGCGTGGTCATGCACGCCAGCGCCCAAACGCCGCGTTCGTCGAGCGGCCCGAGTCGCGCGTCAGGTCGCGATCGCCACATCATCGCGACCACGAGCGCGAGGCTCAGCGCGAAACCGATCATCGTCGCGGCGATCGCGATCGCCCCGAACCCGCGCGGCGCGATCGACTCGACGAACGGCAAGAGGCTCGTCATCCGCATCCCGCGGTCGACGCGCAGGAACACCAGGTACTCCGGCGAATGAAGAATGCGCCACCAACCCCGGACGCCGGCCGCGCCGAAGACCAGCCATGTCAGCGCCGCCTGCGTGATTGCGCCCACGCTCCACGCGCCGAGCGCACGCTTCCGTCCGAGGAGCAGGAACACGAGCGGCGGGAGCAGGAAGAGTTGCGGCTTGAAGAGCCCGAGCGACATCACGAGCCCCGCGGCCGCATCGCGCCGCTTCAGAGACAGCATCACTCCGCACGACCACAGAAGGAGCGAGAGCCCCGTGTCCTGCCCGCTCCCGAGCAGCTGAATGACGGGCTGACTCGCGAGCGCGGCCACGAGGAGCACGTCGCGATGCGCCGGCGGGATCGACGGCGTGAGCTCCCGGATCACCCGCGCCGAAACGAAGAGCAGCGCCACCGTCACCAGCGTCCAGGCGATTGCCGCGAGCGCGTACGAGCACCACGCGAACGGCACGTACAAAAGCGCGGCGAGCGGCGGCGAGATGTAGAGGTCGAGGAAGCTCGCGTCGCCGGTGATCGCGAGCTGAACCTTCGACTGCGCATCGATGTCGTAGAGGTGCCCGAGGTCGCCGTGCAGCGCGAGGGTTCCGCCCGTCAGGTGGGCGATGAAGTCCGGCAGGATCGCCATTCCCAGCGCGTCGAACGGAAACTTCCCCCGCGCGATCACCAGCGCGTAGAGGAGCGCGTTGACCGCGAAGACCACGATCGAAAAATTTCGCACGCGCCGCAGCGTGAGCGCGCGATCGAGCAGCGTTGCCTGCGACGACGGCGGCGACGGCATCAGCGAATCAGAGCGGCTTCGGGCGATTGTCCACGGGCCGCTTGTAATGAACGACCTTCTTCTCGATGGTGAAGTTCTGATCGAGCACGACGAAGTCGTCTTTGTCCTTGGCCACGAACGTGAGCGTCGGGTTCTGCGGACGGAGCTGCTCGGCCCCCTTCTCACCCGTGGTCAGCGACACGCCGACTTGCTCCGACGGCTTCACGCGCAGTGTGAAGATCGCTGCGCCTGACGCATCCGTGCGCGCCACCGTTCGACCGAGCACGGTCACCGGCAAGTTCACGCCGTTGTCCGAACGCACGCCGACGACAACCGTGCGGAGTGTCGGAGGGCAACGCGCTTCGAACAACGGCGGGCGCGATCCCGCCGCGAGCCGGCGGAGCGAGACCGTCAGCGGGCTCGAAGGGGACTCGTAGTCGGCCGGGCACTTCACGGTGAGATCGACCTGATCCCCTTCCTTGCCTCCGAACCGCACGCGCGCCGATCCCGTCGCATCGGTCTTCCCGACGACCTTCGCTGCCGCGAGGATCTGCGCGCCGGGGAGCGCCTTTCCCGGATCGCTCGTCACGCGTACCTGCACCTCGAACGGCACTTGCTTCGGGTCGTCGAACCCGACGTCGACCTTCGAGCACGCGACGAGCGCCAGAGCGAACGCGAAGCGAGCGATGCGGCTCACGGGCGAAACATACACGATCCGTCGTTCGAACGCGGCCGCTCGCGTCCCGGGTCGCTCCTCACGGCCCTCGTCACAGCCCGGACGCGGAGTACGTGAGCATCAGGAAGTTCGAATCGGGTGACGCGTCGATTCGACCGTAGCCGCCGTTGGTGCACGTGTACGACGTGCCCGACGTAGCCAGGGACCCGGTCGTCGTCGTCATCGCTTCGAGCGTGCAAGCGCCGGCCTTGGCGAGCGGGCTGTAGAAGTCGAAGATCTGCTGATCCCAATCCGACGTGAGCACGATGGTGATCGATCCGGCGATCCCGCCACCGTCGCCCGTGGTGAGCGTGCCGCAGAACGTGCCGCCGCCCGGCGTCTGTTGAAACGCGGTCGGAATGGTCCCCCAGCTTCCCGCGGTCACCGTGCCGCCCGTCGCCGCCGTTCCGGCCTGCGCGCACGTCACCGTGGCGCGAGACGGCCCGTTGCCGCCGCTCCCTGATCCGCTGCCGCTGCTTCCAGGGGTCCCGCTGGTTCCGCTGTTCGACGACGAGCAACCAGAGAGAAGCGCGAGCACGGCAAGAGCGACGGCGACTCGAGTGTGAAGCATGGCGGTTCTCCGGGAGTTCTGAAGTGGAGGGCGTGAAAGACTGGAGCGTGAACGACGTGAAGGGCTCGTGTACAAGAGCGCGCGGAATCTAGTGGAGCGATCCAGCGCGCGCAATCATTCGACAGGCGATCCGCGCGCGCGCATGAGGCACGTCATCGCGAGCGTGCTCGTTGTCGCCATCGGAGTCGCGCTCTTCGCCGTTCATGCGAGCGCCTACCGCGACTGGCTGGTCGACGACGCGGGGATCTCGATCGCCTACGCGAAGAACTTCGCGGCGGGCAACGGGCTCATCGCGCAACCAGGTGCCGCGCCGGTAGAGGGGTATTCCGATCCACTCTGGGTCTTCGTCCTCGCCGCGCTCGATCGCCTGGGGCTGCTCGTCTTGCCGGGCGCGCCGAAGATCGCCGCGATCCTCCTGGTCGCCGCGACGTACGCGCTGCTCGTGGCGATCGCCCAACGCATCACGCCGCGAGGCGCGATCACGTCGGCGGTCGCACTGGTGTTCTGCTCGGCGAATCCGTCTTTCGTGATCTGGTGCGCGTCGGGCCTGGAGAACGCCCTCTACGCGTTCGCGATCGTGCTGCTCCTCGGGCTCACGCTGCGCGCGCTCGAATCACCGCGCATCGATCGCGCGCTCTTCGCGTGCGGCGTGACCGCCTCGCTGGTGGCGATGACCCGTCCGGACGGCGTGCTCTTCGCGCTCCTTCCGCCGGCGATCGCGCTCGCCAGCGGGCGACGGGAGCAACGCGCGTTCGTGGCGTACGCGATCGGCTTCGGCGCCCCGTTCGCCGCGTTTCTCCTCTCGCGTGCGCTGATCTTTCATCATCTCGTCCCCAACACGTACGTGGCAAAGGGGGGACTTCGCGCGAGCGATGCGTTGGCCTTCCTGCTCCTCACCTCGGGCGGTCTCGGCAAGCTCACGTCGCTCCTCGAGTCGACCTTCGGCGGGGTGGCATCGACCGTGGTGTTCGCCGTGTCGCTCTTCACGGTGGGCGTCGTGGCCCGGCGCCGTCGCCTCTCGTCGCCGCTGGGCGCGGCGCTCGCGTTCACGTTCGTCGCGCTCGCGGACTTCATGCTCATGCCGAAGGACAAGATGATCGAGCGTCGCTTCGCGACGCCGTTCTTCCCGCTCTACTACGTGACGGTCTTCGCGCTCGCCGACGTCGCGCTCGATCTCTCGCGCGCGCGCCGTCCGCGGGTCGCCGTCGTCGCGCTCGCGGCGAGTCTCTTCGTGGCGTGCGTTCCCGAGTTTGCCTCGCGCATCGTCTCCTTCGCGCACGGCCCGAGCATCGGTCTGCCGTTCGTGCGCCGCGCCTTCGCCGATCGGTTCGAACGCTACGCGATCGCGCTCCACATCGATCACGGGTCGGTCCTCTTGCCCGACGTCGGCGCGATGCTGCTGTCGTCGCGCCTTCGGGTCTTCGATCTCGCGGGGCTGTGCGACGAGACGATCGCGCGCACCCTCTTCCACGATCACGATCGCGCCGCCGCCCGCGACTACGTCTTCGCCGTCGTTCGCCCGACCTTCATCCACACCGACGGCGTCTGGTCCAAAGCTGCCGCGTTCGAAGAAGACCCGCGCCTCCTCGCCGACTACGCCCCCGTGTTCACGTACTCACGCGACGAGGACCCGCTCGCGGAAGGGCACATTGGAGGCATTTTCGTGCGCCGAGACGCCATTGAAAGCCTCGGGGGAGAGGCGGCTCTCCTCCCATTCCGGAGCGAATCGCACCGCCTCGAAGGCTTCTTGCCGACCGAGTCCCCCTCGTTTTTCCTTCGCGCGCTTGACGCAAGCCCCTTCGCTCCTCGCGGGGCGGAGCCAAATCACCCGTAAATCACGCGGGAATCACGCTCCGGCGTGCATGACGCCCCACGACAAGTGGAAGCGGGCCGTCGTGTAGTCACTTTGGGTGACATGCGGGGTTTCGATGGCAGGCGTATCTATCACCTTGTCAACGACGCGCGGGGGGAACGGACGAAAGAACGTACCCGACGGCTGGTTTGACTACCTGTTTGACAAGACAGCATTCGTGGAACAAATCACATCCGCTGTAGGACAACCGCGCTTTTCCCGGGAGGGCAGTTTGAGAGCTTTCGACTTCAAGCGCTTCCTCCAAGACGAACGCGGGGCCCTCTTCACGGAGTACGTCGCGGTGACGACCTTCGTCGGCCTCGTCACTCTTCCGGCCCTCCTCTACTGCGGATGGCAACTCGCCGGCAGTTTTGCATTCGTCCGTAACTACGTTCTGTACCCGTTCCCCTGAACGGGCGCAGCCAAGTCTCGTCCACCTCTAAGAAAGGGTTACTCCGATGACGCTCGCTCAGATCAATAAGTTCCTCAAGGACTCCCGTGGCGCGAACATGGTGGAGTACATCATCCTCGTCGGCGTCGTCGCGATCCTCGCGATGGCCGGCTTCAAGTACTTCGGCTCCAGCGTCCAGGCGAAGGTCCAGGCGCAGGGCGACACGGTCGGCAAGGTCCAGAGCGAATAATACGTTCGCGGGCGGCAATAGCTGCCCTGGATCGCTCGTCGACGGCGCGCGTGCTCGATCGCGCCGCCGTCGACTTGCGTCGGCTCACACGTCTCCTTGTGATTCGCTCGCTCGACGGGGAGCTATGGAATGTATTTTCTGATCGCCGCAGCGGTCGTCGCCGCATTTGCAGCGTGGACGGACGCTCGTACAGGGCACATTCCGAACTGGCTGACGTTCGGCACGCTCGGCGTCGCGCTCGTCGGGCATACGGCGCTCGCCTGGTACGTCCAGCACAGCTGGCGCGCCGGGCTCGAGGAGCTGGGGCTCTCGTTGATGGGGGCGCTGGCGTGCGTCCTGGTTCCCGCCTTCATGTACTGGCGCGGCGCGATCGGCGGCGGTGACATCAAGCTGTTCGCCGCCATCGGCGCGCTCTGCCATCTGATGATCGGCATCGAGATGGAGATGTATGCGTTCGTTGCCGCCATGGTCCTGGCCCTCGCGAAGATGGCCTACGACGGCGTGCTCTTGCGAACGCTCGGTCGCTCGCTCGCGCTGGTGACCAATCCCCTGAAGAAGGGGGAGAACCGCAAAGAGATTCCGCCCGAGATGATGACGTGGTTTCGATTGGGTCCCGCGATCTTCGTGGGCACCGCGACCACCGTGCTTCTCCACTGGGAGATGCCGCGATGATGGGCGCGGTGAAATCGATGACACGCCGCTTCGCGCGAAGAGCGCGGCATGCGCAGGGCGACTCGCGCGGCGCGGTGTACGTCGAGTTCATCGTCGCGTTCTTGCCGTTCCTGGTGACGTTCCTCTGCCTGTGGCAGGTGGCCATCCTCTATTGGACCAAGCTGATGGTCGATCACGCCGCATTCTCGGCGGCGCGCGCCGCGGCGGTGGTCGTCGCCGAAGATCCGAAGAACGTGAGCGACACGAACGGTACGGCGAACAAACTCACTGATACTCGGGCCACGCTCGTGCAGAACGCTGCGTATTTGGCGCTCGCGCCGCTCATCGTGAACGGGACGATCGACAACATCAAGGTCGAGTACCCCGACCCGACGAAGCCGCCGGGGAGCCCCGACGCGATGTCGAACAAGAACTATTCGCCGATGTCCGGCAACAGCGTCGGCAACATTCGCGTGCGCGTCACGGCCACGATGCAGTGCCGCATCGCCTTCGCGAACATGATCATGTGCGCGAGCTTCCTCGAGAAGCAGTTCGGCACGCTCGGGTTCGACCCCACCATCCCGGTCGTGGGCGAATCGATCTTCCCCTACCAGGGCGCGGCGTACACGTACGAATGACCATGGAGCGCCAGACACCCATGCGTGCATCCGATACCACAACGAGCGATCGCCGCGAGCTCGTCGGCGACGATCGCGGCGCGATCATGGTGATGGGCATCTTCATGTGCACCTTCCTCGTGGGTGCGCTCTGGTACATCGCCGGGATCGGCGACGCGCTCATCTTCCACGAGCGGCTCCAGGAGTCGGCGGACTCGGTCGCGTTCAGCGCGGCCATCATCGACGCGCGCGGGATGAACATCATCGTCATGATGAACCTCCTGATGGCGGCGATCCTCGCCATCCGCGTCGCCATCAATTTGCTCAAGGCCGTGTGCATCATCGCCGCCGCAATCTTCCTGGCGCTTAGCTTCATCCCATTCATGGAGGAGTTCGGAGTGCTCGCCGGACTGTGCGGGGACGCCGCGGCGGATCTACAAACGGCCGACGACGAGACGCGCCAGCCGATCGACGACGCGCTCGAAGGGCTGCATACGGCGGAGACGGGCGTGGCCATGGCGACCCCCGCCGCGGCGTGGGCCGGCTCGTACGAGATGGCTGACAAGTACACGCCGCCGCTCGCGTACATCTTGTTGTCGGGGTCGACCGTAGGCTCGAACGGGTACGGGCTCCCGATCGAAGACGGCACGCTGGGGAAGCTGTGCACCGAAGCGGCGACGGGCGTGGCCGATCTGCTCACGTGGTTCATCCCCAAGGCGCTGTCGGGCGTGGCCGATAGGCTCAAGGGGTTGATCGTCGGAATCACAGCGAACGATTTCTTCTGCGAGCTCGGCGGCGGCGACAACACACCGCCCGATTTCTCCAGCCAGCTCGCCGACTCCAACAAGCAGGGGTGCGACGGCAAGAAGGACAAGCTGCAAACGAAGGCCGACCAAGCCCATGCGCAGCTGCAGTCCGACGAGAACGCGAACCACTACGACACGACGACGAACCAGCCCAAGTCGGGGTATCCCGTGAGCCCGACCGTCCAATCGGATCTCACCGCGTACAATGCGGCGCAGGCGGACGTCGACAACTTCGACGAGGACCAGTGCCAGAAGGACCTGGCGGCGCAGCAGGCGCAGAACGCGCAGAACGCGCAGAACAAGGCGAACGCGAAGTCCAACGGTTCGAGCAGCTCCAGTGGGAACAAGACCCCCGCGCAGGTGTGCATCGACAGCAACAGCCCCTGCAACGGTCGCTGGTACAACGGCATCAAGGACGCGCAGATTTCGAGCCTCGGCAACAGCTCCGACAGCTACGCGAAGACGACGAACCTCTCGCCGAAGCTGGTGAACGTCGCGGGCAACGGCAAGGATCACAACATCGCGGGCCCGAGCACGCTCCAGCAGCTCGGCTTCGCGCAAGCCGAGTTCTATTACGACTGCTCCGGCGGGTGGACCAGCGACTCGTGCGACAACAAAGAGAACGCGATGTGGAACTTCCACTGGCGCGCTCGGTTCCGCCTCATCAACTACAACGTGAACCTCGAGAACAACGGGCTCCAGGCGTACGACGCCGGAATCCGCGTGAAGATGGGGCTCGATCTCGCGAGCGTCGCCGGGAGCGCCGTGAGCAGCGGGCTGCCCGGTCTTCAGAGCATCCCGACGAGGCTCAAGCTCGCCGACGTGCTGGCCTCTCAACAACTGACCTTGCACTGAGGGAGCCATGAAGATGCGACCTCACAGTCTCCGAAGCTCCCGTCGTCGCGCCAGCAGGCGTGGGGCGGCGATGGTCGAAGCGATCGTGATGATCTCGATGTTCATCATGTTCTTCTTGGGGATGGTCTACTTCCGCTCGATGTATCAGCAGAAGCTGAAGGTCCAGCGCCTGGCGCGCGCGGCGGCGGTTTCGTACGCGCTTGCGGCGTGCAACGGCGATCCGCTGGCGTCGATCAAGGCCGACCTCGGAACGGCCACCGACAACAACTCGGGTCAGCAACAGGGCGGCGCGAACCTCGGCGGGATGACGCCCAACCCGTCCGGCGTCGGCAGCAACGCCGGGAGCTCGGCCAGCCCGGTCGCGAGCGCGATGGGGAACGAAGGGGTCGTCGGCGATCCCATCGCGGGCATCAACGTGAAGGCGCCCGCCGCGGGGACGTCCACCGGGAAGTTCGGAACGCAGATCGGCTTCAAGGCGAACGTCTCGTCGGACGCTTACATGAGCTGCGGCGAGAACCAAGAAGACGGGGACGTCGGCGGCGCGCTCAAATACATTCAGGGGGAGATCAGTGGCAGCAAATTCTGACCTGACCAAGCCTCCGACGAAACTCAGCAAGCGCCCGTGGCCATGGCGCTCGCGCGCGATGGGGACACTGCGCGTGTTGACCTATGGGTTCTTCGCGTCGCTCTTGATCGGCGCGTTCGCGGCGCGCAAAGCGGTCGCCGATTTCAAGGAAGGGTCGCTGCAGGCTGGGCGCGAGATGGCGCAGTTGAACGACGTGCTCGGGTCGACCAAGACGTTGTTCATCAACGGCACGGTGATGAACGTGTCGACGGCGTTCACGCCGCAGAGCCCGAAGGACGTCCTCGATCGCTACGAGACGATGTGCGAAGCGCACCCCGACGCCATCGCCCGCGCGCTCGCCGACATCCCGGCAACGTTGCAAGCGACCGTCGAGAAGGCCGTGCCCAGCGCGCGAATGCGGATGGGGGTCGTTCGCAGCGAGATCGGAGACGACGGCGCGCTCACCTGCTTCACCGACGATCAGCCGATGACGCTGAAAGAGCTCCCGGCGCGACTCAAGGCGTTTGCCAAGTCGCACGACCTCGGGGAGCTCGGTCACTTCCGCTACGTCTACGTCAGCAAGACGCAGACCGGGTCGACGCACGTGATGACGGTGTGGACCGAAGGGAGCTTCAACCTTCGCACCATGTTCCCGGCCAACGGCGACGCGGCTGGGTTCGATTCGACGCTGGTGCCCAGGCCGCCCGATTCGCGCCGCGTGTTCACGGCGACGTCGGCGCAAGTGCCGTACGGACTCCATATCTACGACGTGGCCCACGGGCACGACGACGTCTTCGACTTCTATGATCACGAGATGGCGTCGCGCGGATGGATCCGGACCGAAGAGAAGGGGAACACCGTGGTCTATCTCAAGGACTCGGGGCGCATGCTCTACGTCACCGCGCGCGCGATGGATCAACACACGTTCGTGACCGCCATCGAAACCGCGCGGCGCGACCAGACCACCGAAGCGGACGTTCGCGTCGAGAACTGACGCGCCCTTCGTCCAGCGCGTTCCCTCGGCAGGCGGTTCTCTGTTAGAACCAGCTGCGTTTCCGAGGCTCCCGCACCATGAAGATAAAGCCGGTTTTCGTCGGAATGCTCGCGGGGGTCGCGGGCATCCTCCTCCTCGTCCTCTACTTGAAACGGTTCGAGCAGGACGCTTCCGGCGGGCGGCGCGTCGAGCTGCTGGTCGCCGTGCAGCCGATTCAGCGCGGCAAGACGATCATCGACGAGATGCTCGGCACGCGCGAGATCCCGCAAGCGTACGTCGATGATCGATCGATCCGCTCGTCGGACCGAGAGAAGATCGTGGGGCTCCGCGCGACGTCGACGATCCCCGTCGAGCAGACGGTGCAGTGGACCGACGTGATTGCCGCGACCGACGATCAGCGCGATCTGAGCTCGCTGGTGCAGCCGGGCAATCGCGCGATGCCGATCCGCGTCGTGTTCGACGACGAGATCCCGCTCATTCACCCCGGCGACTTCGTCGACGTCATCGGCGTCTTCAGCGATCAGGGCGAGGCGCGCGTGCTCCTTCAGCGCGTGCTCGTGCTGGCGACGGGGCAAGACACCGGCAACGATCGCTCGACGACCGACAAGACGCGCATGACCGCGCGCATGTCGACGTTGAACCTGAGCGTGTCGCTGACGCAGGGGCAGCTGCTCGCGCTGGCGATGGAGAAGGGAAAGCTCACCGTCGTCGTTCGCAATCCCGACGATCAGAAGGTGGGCGAAGCGGCCGACCTTCCCATGTCGGCGCTCGGTGACAGCAAGATGCGCGAGAAGGTCCAGAGCAGCAAGAACCACGCGGGCGTCCCCACGAAGCTCTTGTCGGAGTCGCAGACGAAATGAACCGATCGACGATTGCGGTACTCCTCGGGATCGCGGCGCTCTCTTTCGCGCCGCGCATCGCCTTTGCAGCGGATGCGCCCGGAAAAGACAGCGGCAACATCCCCGTCAACGGCGAGACGATCACGCTCGCGAAGGGCGAGACGAAGCTCATCTCCGCCAAAGACGTGCGCAACTACTCGGAAGGGGCGCCGGGGATCATCGACATCAAGCTGACGGGCGACGCGAGTCAGTTCGTCATCGCCGGCAAGTCGCCCGGGTCGACGACGCTGCTCCTCATCAAGACCGACGGGTCGCAGATCACGATGAACATCGACGTGTTCTTGCGGTCGCCGCAGGTCGTCGAGCACGAGCTGTCACAGCTCCTCGAGGGGCTGAGCGGCGTGCAGGTGCGGCGCGTCGGCGCGCACATCGTGATCGACGGCGCGGTGGCGAACGATCAGGACCTGAAGCGCGTGCAGCACGTGGCGTCGCTGTACCCGGGGCAGGTCGATACGCTCGTGCAGATCTCGTCGTCGGGGATAACGGGGCCGAGCGGGCAGGAGCCGCAGCGGTTCATCATCCGCATCGACTTCTACTTCGTGCAGTACGACACCGACTCGACGTACGCCGCCGGCATCGGCTGGCCGGCGTCGATCGGCGGCGCGTCGCTCCAGAGCACCTTCCAGTACGACTTCCTGGAAGGCGTTCCGCACACGGCGACGGCCACGCTGGCGAATCAACCCCTCCCCCGCCTCGACATCGCGTCGACACGCGGATGGGCGAAGGTCTTGAAGCAGGCGACCGTCATCACGAACAACGGCGTCGAGGCCATGTTCCAGAACGGCGGCGAGCAGAACTTCTCGGTCACCACCGGCCTCGGCGTCGGCGTGCAGAAGATCCCGTTCGGCACCGAGGTCACGGTCACGCCGAAGTTCAATCCCGCGTCGCGCGAGCTCGACGTGAAGGTGCAAGCCAAGGTGGCCGACCTCACGGCGTCGGTCTCGGGGACTTCGCTTCCGGGGCGAACGACGTCGGAGCTTCAGACCAGCGTGAGCTTGAAGCTCGGGCAGTCGCTGGTGCTCTCCGGCATTCGCCGCGAATCGACCAGCCACAACGTGACGGGGCTGCCCATCCTCAAGGACATCCCGGTGCTCGGCGTGCTCTTCGGTTCGCACAGCGACGACACGCAGGCGACCGAGGGCGCGGTGTTCATCGTGCCGAGCGTCATCGAAGCGATCCCGACGTCGGCGCAGGAGCTGGTGAACAGCGCGATATCGAAGTTCAAGGATTACCGCGGCAACATGGCGCGCGTGAACCCGTACGACATGCGCCCGGGCGGAACGGTCAACGTGCCACCGTCGCCGAAGGACTGACGGCGAGCGGCGAGGAATCAATCCATGCTCGTGCAGGTTGTCATCGAGTGCACCGGCCGGACGGAGCGACGCGAGATGGAAGTCTCGAACGGCGTCGTGACGATCGGTCGTGCGCCGACGTGCACCCTGTCGTTCGAGAGCGCGCTCGTGTCGCGCAATCACGCCAGTGTCGATCTGAACGGCGGACGCATGCGCGTCGTCGACTCGTCGACCAACGGGACGCTCGCCGGGAACGTATTCGTGCAGAACGGCGCGCAAGAAGTGCCGTACGGCGTGGCCGTCGTCGTCGGTGAGTACACGCTGTGGATCACGCGCGCCGATCGGCCTCTCGCCGCAGCGCCGAACGGACAGCCGCAGCTCGCGCAGCCGCCGACCGCGAACGTTCCGAACATCACGCTGAAGCCGACCATCCCGCCGGCGTCGGTCATCATCGCCATGGAGGCGGCGGGGGCTCCGAAGAAGGAGCAGACGTCGGCCGAGGCGACGCACGAACGGGCGACGGAGCAGGCCGAAGAGAAGGCGCGGCGCGAGAGCGTGGCGCTGCGTCGCGAGATTCACAAGCTGCTCCTCGATCACCTCGACCTCGCGACCGTCGAGCCGTCGAAGCTCGAGGACCCGTCGCTGCGACCGAAGGTGTTGAACGCGCTCCGGCGCATCGTGCGATCGATCGCCGAGCGCATCCCGGCGTCGATCAACCACGACGTGCTGGTCGGCGAGCTTGCGGACGAAGCGCTCGGTCTCGGGCCGCTGGAGCGGTTCCTCGCCGATCCGAGCGTGAACGAGATCATGGTCGTGGATCCGAACACGATCTACATCGAGCAGAAGGGGAAGCTGTTCCAAGCCGACGCGCGCTTCACCGACGACGAGCGCGTGCGCGCGGTCATCGAGCGGATCGTGACTCCGCTCGGGCGCCGCATCGACGAGTCGTCGCCGCTGGTCGACGCGCGCCTGCAAGACGGGTCGCGCGTGAACGCGGTCATCAAGCCGCTCGCGCTCCGCGGTTCGGCGATCACGATCCGAAAGTTCTCTCGCTCTCCGCTCGATCTCCCGAAGCTCGTCGGCTTCGGCGCGCTCACCGAGCAGATGGGGAACTTTCTCACGCGCGCCGTCATCGCCAAGAAGAACATCGTCATCGCCGGCGGAACGGGAAGCGGAAAGACCACGCTGCTCAACGTGCTCTCGGGTGCGATCCCTTCGGACGAGCGCATCGTCACCATCGAAGACGCCGCCGAGCTCCAGCTCCGCCAGCCGCACGTCGTGTCGCTCGAGACCCGCCCGCCGAACATGGAAGGGAAGGGCGAGTACTCGATCCGCGACCTCGTGAAGAACGCGCTCCGCATGCGCCCCGATCGGATCGTCGTCGGCGAGTGCCGCGNNATGAACACCGGCCACGACGGCTCGCTCACCACCACGCACGCCAACAGCGCGCGCGAAGCGGTCGCGCGCCTCGAGACGCTCTGCTTGATGGCCGGCATCGAGCTCCCGGTGCGCGCCATTCGCGAGCAGATCGCCGGCAGCGTGCACCTGCTCGTTCAGCAGTCGCGCATGTCCGACGGCACGCGCAAGGTGACGGCCATCACCGAGATCACCGGCATCAACGACGAAGGCGACATCGAGCTCGTCCCGATCTTCCAGTTCGTCCGCACCGGCACGGGCGCGAAGGGGAAAGTCATCGGCGAGTTCCGGCCGACCGGGTTCCTGCCGTCGTTCTTGAACGACTTCATCGTCATGGGTCTCGTCAAACCAGGAGAGTCGTACCTGTGAGACTGCACATCAGCACGATGGACGCGCTGAAGTTCGGCGGGATGATCCTCGCCTTCCTCGGCATGTGGGCCGCGACACACGTCTCGGTCTACGGCGACAACTTCATCACGCGCCTGTGGGCTCGCTACACGAGCTACCTCGACAGGACGTTGCGCCTCCTCTTCATGGAGGGGTCGTCGAAGAAGATCGTGCGCGGCCAGCTCATCGTGGTCTTCCTCGTGCTCGCCGTTCACGTCGCGCTCTTCCCGGTGCCGTACTGGTTCCTCATCGTGCCCGCGGCGATCGTCGGGCCCGCGGTGTGGCTGGCGCAGGAGCGGAAGAAGCGGATCGAGAAGCTCGAGTTCCAGATCGACGGCTTCATCCTGGCGCTCGCCAACTCGATGAAGACGGTGCCCGGTCCGGCCGCCGCGCTTCAAGCGGTCGTTCCGATCTTGCACAATCCGACGCGGCAAGAGATCGAGCGCGTCGTCAAAGAGATGCGCGTCGGCAACACGCTCGAGCAGTCGCTGGTGAACATGTCGTCGCGCATCGGGAGCCGCGCGATGGACTCGGCGCTGAGCGCGGTGCTCATCGGGCTGCAGGTCGGCGGGAATCTCCCGGTCGTTCTGGAGACGACGGCGTCGACCATCCGCGAGATGAATCGGCTCGAAGGCGTGGTGAAGACGAAGACCAGCGAAGGGCGCGCGCAGCTGTGGGTGCTCGCGGTGTTTCCGTTCGCGATCTGCGGCGCGTTCAACGCCGTTCAGCACGGGTACTTCGACGTCCTTCAGCAGTCGTTCGTCGGGTACATCGTCATCACGATCGCGTGCACGTTCTGGGTGGGCGCGCTGCTCGTCGCGCGCAAAGTCCTCACGGTGGACATATGACGATTCAACGCATCATGATCTTGAAGGTGCTGCTCTACCTCGCGGTGGGCACGACGCTCTTCTTCTTCGCGTACGCCGCGGCCAACGCGCCGCTCGGCGACGGAAAGCGCATGGGGCTCCGCGGGTTGAAGCGGCAGCGCGCGCTCGAGAAGAACGAGTCGTGGGCGCCGATCGAGCCGCTCGTTCGCTGGCTGGGGATGCGCGTGTCCGGGATGATGAGCGACGACTGGAAGGCGCAGCTCAATCATCAGATCTCGATCGCTGGAGACTTCCTGGGGCTCCTGCCTGAGGAGGTCGTGGGGCTCAGCATCGTCACCGGAGTCGTGGGGCTCGTGGCCGGGCTGCTCATCGGCGCGCTCAGCGGAATGGGCGCGCTCGCCGTCATCGCCAGCTGCTTGTTCGGCGTCGTCGCGCCGTACATGACGATCTCGAGCACCGCAGCCGAGCGCTTCAAGGACGTTAACCGCCGGCTTCCGTACGCGATCGATCTGCTCGCACTGGGGATGGGCGCGGGGCTCGATTTTCCGGGCGCCGTGCGCCAGGTGGTCGAGAAGTCGGGCGCGCCGGAAGACCCGATGGTCGAGGAGTTCACGCTGATCCTCCAGGGGCTCCAGCTCGGACGAACGCGCGCGCAGACGCTCGAAGACTTCGCGGCGCGCGTGCCGTCAGATTCGGTGAAGGAGTTCGTGGGCGCCGTCGTGCAAGCCGAGCAGCGCGGGAACCCGGTGGCGAACGTGCTGCGCATCCAGGCCGAGGTGTCGCGCAACCGTCGGAGCGTTCGCGCCGAAGAAGCGGCGTCTAAGGCCGGCGTGGCGATGGTCGCGCCGCTGATGCTCGTCTTCGTGGCCATCCTCATCCTGATCGTCTCGCCGATGATCATGACGCTGCAGAAGGGCGGGATGTGAGATGAGCCTCATTCGATTCGAGATTCGCTACGCCGACGGCAAAAAGGAGATCGCGAACGTCGACGGCGAGCGCGCGCTCATCGGCAACAGCGCGCACTGCGACATCCGCTTGCCGCTCGATCAGGCGGCGGGCGAGCACGTGGCCGTCGAGGTCGTGGGCGGAACGGTGCGCCTCGAGACCAAGGCGTTCGATCCTCCGGCGACGATCAACGGCATGCCGTTCACGAACATGCCGATCTCGCCGGACGTCCCGCTGAAGATCGGATCGACGCGCATCTTCATCACCATCGGCGATTTCGCGCTCGACGGCGGGCCGGTGCTCACGAAGAAGGCCGAGCAGACGAGCCCTCTCATGAAGGTGCTCGCCGTGGGCGTCCTCTTCGCCGGCGCGTTCATGCTGCTGCAGAACGACGACCCGGGGGTGACGGAAGCGCCGGCGCAAGTCGTGGAGCTGTTCGCGCAGACGGCGGCGGCGTGCCCGCAGTCGGCGCCGGATCAGGCGCTGGTGCTCGCGAACGACAAGTTCGACATCGCGCAAGGGAAGCGCGAGCGGAGCCCGTTCGCGCCGAAGGACGGCGTGCAAGCCGTCGATCTCTACAAGATGGCGGCGGCGTGCTTCCGCGTCGGCGGCGATACGAGAGACGCCGACGAAGCGGATCAATCCGCGCTGCAGCTGAGCACGACCATCACGCAGGATTTCCGCGCGCGACGCGTTCGACTCGAGCACGTGCTCGCGCTGGGCGATTACGATCTCGCGCGGCACGACGTGCAGGTGCTCCGCTCGCTGACCGAGGGGAAGTCGGGCGCGTACGTGCAGTGGCTCCAGCAACAAAACACGATGCTGAAGCAGATGAAGAAGCCATGAGGACGCGCGCGCTCTCGCTCCTCACGGCCTTGCCCGTCGCGCTCGCGCTGGGGTCGGTCGCGGCGTGCGCGCCGACGCCGCAGCAGAAGGCGAAGACGGACATGGCCGTCATCGAGCGCGAGACGACTCCGGCTCGGTTGCAGAAGCGCGGCGAGTCGGCGGCGATGGCGGGCGACTTCACGCGCGCCGAGCAGTACTTCGTCGCGGCGATCAAAGCGGGGGGCGACGCGCGTCTCCTCACGAAGCGACTGCTCGTGGTGTGCGTGAACGATGGGCGCTTCCCCGTCGCCGCGACGTACGGCGAGGACTACCTGCGCTCGCACCCCGGTGACACGGACATTCGCTACGCGGTCGCCACCGTCTACATCGGCGTCGGCGAGCTCGCTCACGCGCGCGACGAGCTCACGCGCGTCGTTCGCGAGCGACCCGAGATCGCCGACGCGCACTACGCGCTCGCGTCGGTGCTGCACCAGCAGGGCGACGCGTTGCTCGACGCCGACCTCCAGTTCCGCGAGTACATCCGCCTCGAGCCCAACGGCCAATACGCCGAAGCCGCGCGCGCTTCGCTTCTGAAGAGCGTGCCATGATCCCGAAAGAAGTCTTCGAAGAGACGCTGCTCCAGTTCTTCGCGCCGATCCGTCCGTACCTCGACGACGCGACGGTGAGCGAGATCATGATCAACGGGCCCGATCAGATCTACGTCGAGCGGCGCGGTCAGCTGGAGCTCGTCCCGGCGAAGTTCGCCAGCCGCGAGGCGCTCCTGTCGGCCTTGCGAAACCTCTCGCAGTACGTCGGCAAGCACATCGACGAGTCGCATCCCATCCTCGAAGGGCGCTTCCCCGACGGCTCGCGCGTCGAAGCGCTGATCCCGCCGGTCGCGCCCGACGGGCCGCACGTCTCGATTCGTCGCTTCTTCAAGGAGACGTTGACCGTCGACCGGCTCGTGGGGTTCGGATCGCTCACGAACATCGCCGCGCAGTCGCTGCAGGCGATGGTCGTCTCCAAGCTGAACATCATGATCGCCGGCGGCACCGGCAGCGGAAAGACGTCGATGCTCAACGCGCTCTCGGGGTTCATCCCCGACGGCGAGCGCGTGGTGGTCATCGAAGACTCGCGCGAGGTCCAGTTCCAGAAGTCGCACGTCGTGCAGCTCGAAGCGCGTCCCGCCGATCCCAAGGGGAAAGGCGCGGTCACGATCCGCGATCTGTTCCGCGCCACGTTGCGCATGCGCCCCGATCGCGTGGTCGTCGGCGAGATCCGCGGCGGCGAAGCGCTCGACATCGTGCAGGCGATGACGAGCGGTCACGGCGGCTGCATGGGGACGCTCCACGCCACGCACCCGAAGGACACGCTCACGCGCCTCGAGACGATGTGCATGATGAGCGACATCGACATCCCGCTCCAGGCCATGCGCCAGCAGATCGGATCGGGCGTGCAGCTCGTGGTGCAGGTCTCGCGACTGCAGGACGGGTCGCGCAAGGTGACGCACATCACCGAGGTGCTCGGGTTCGATCTCGAGTCGCAGCGCTACAAGCTTCAGGATCTCTTCGTGCGCGACTACCAGGGGTTCGACGCCGACAATCGCATCATCAGCGATCTCGTTCCGACCGGAGCCATGCCCACCTTCCTGCATCAGCTCCACGAGCACGGCGTCGGACTACCGCAGGCGGTAATGGATATGATCAACGTGCGACAAGCCGAGGAAGGAGGGCCGACCGACCATGGCAACTCCGGACATTGAGGTCGTCGAGATCTCGCTGCTCAGCGGGCGAAGCGATCGCCCGTCGATGACGTTCACGCCCGGCACGCCGTCGCCGACGCTCTCGCTCGGGACCGCGGGGCAATGGGCGATCGCGGGCGAAGGCGTGGGGCCGGTGCACGTGTTCGTGACGTTCGACGGGCAGTCGGTGCACGTCGCGGCGGCGGTCGCGAATCTGCCGGTGGCGCTCGCGGGCGCGGCGATCGGCACGGGGTGGACCAAGGCGCCGATCCCTTGCGAGCTTCGGTTCGGCGGCGCGTGCGTGATCTTGCGACGCACGTCGCGACCGGGCGCGTTCACGCAAGAAGAGGCCACGGTGCACGACGGCGGCGCGCTGTGGCAGCAAGCGGCGCAGCGGGCGAATCAGCCGGCCAATCCGCAGCAGGCCAATCCGCCGCAGGGATTGGGCGCGACGATGGGGTCGCAGATCGCATCGGTGCGCCCCGCCGCGGGAATGCCCGCCGAGCAGACGCAGGCCATGGCGTCGCCGCAGCAGTACACGTCGAGTCACCCGCCGGCGCCGATGGATCTCACCGCGACGACGCCGATGGCCGACGCGCAGAAGTTCCGCGACGCAGTGACCGCTGCGCAAGCCGCGGGGGCGATGCGTCCGCCGATCGAGTCGTCGCCGACGACCGTACGGCAGCCGCAACCCCAGATGGCTGGAGCCGCGCTCCCTCCAGGCCCCTTCCCTCCAGGCCCCTTCCCTCCGGGCCCCTTCCCTCCGGGCCAGGAGCCGCTCGGCGAGCTCGAGAAGACGGTCATCGCGCCGCATCCGCCACGGCCACCGGCCGCAGCGCCCGAGCTCGCCGGAGGTTTCGTACCGGCTCCGCCGGCGACGGCGACGGGCGCCGTGCCCGGTGGCGCGCCGCCTGCTCCGGTTCAACAAGAGAAGCCGCTCAACTACTGGCAAGCGGCGTCACCCGTGAAGAAGGCGACGCTCGTCCTGATGCCGTTCGCGCTCGTGATGGCGTTCCTCATGTTGCGCGACGAGCCGCCTCCGCCGCCGAGGGTCGCCGGAACGAGCAGCGCGTCAGGCAAGCACGCGAGGAGCGATGGCGGCGCGCTCGCCTCGGGCGACGCCACCGACGGTGGGCTGGCGGGCGGCGCGGTCGACGGCGCAGCAGTCGTGACGACGAACGACACGAGCGGGGTAGTCGACGCAGGTCTCGCCGCGAACGGATCGCCCGACACGAAGCCGGACCCGAAACAAGATTCGAGCGGCGGCGCGAAGGTCGTCCCGCTCACCGGCAGCAAGCGCACCTCCGAACGCCAGGCGCTCGACTCGGTCGCCGCCGGCTCCTTCGACGAAGCCGCGAAGCGCTACGACGCGCTCACCGCCGCCCACGCCGACGACCCCAGCTACAAGGAAGCGGCCCGCATTCTCCGTGAGAAGGCCGGCAACTGAGTACCGATAGCGCGCGCTCTCACTCGACCGTCCGAAGGGATGCACTTTGATGAATTCGAAGCTCGTTGCGAAGATCGTGAAGATCGGGACCTGGCTGGCGGTGGGCGGCGTCCTCGTCGCAGCGTCGAGCACCGCGGCGACGTCGATGTCGGCGTGCGGCGAGAGCGGCGCGTGCACCAACCTGCGCGAGAACACGTACGCCGAGCTCGAGGCGTGGCAAGCGTGCGAGCCGGGCGGGCCGGCCGATCAGTGCCTCCCCGAATCGGGCAACCCGAAGGACTGCACCGGCGTGCTCGCCTGCGACTTCGCGATCAATCCGAAGTTCCGCGCGCAAGCCGAGCAGCGCGTGTACTCGATCGGCGAGGCGAGCCAAGGTTGCTACCTCTGCGCCGTCCCCAACTGCACCACCGTGAACATCGCCATCTGCGAGCCGATCAGCCGACGCTGCATCGGCGTCACGTCGGTCACGGACGGCGGAGCCTTCACCATCGCCAACCCGCCCCCGCCGGTCGACGCCGGCGGAATTCAGCCGACCCCGACGGGCGTCGACGCCGGCGACGGCGGAGTCGTCCTCTAGCTCTAGCTACGAGTTGAATTGCGGCGGCCTTCGCGCCGTCCTACTCACCCCTTGTCACGCTTTTTCGTCACGCTTCTCACCGCTTTATCGAGGAGAACTTCCCATGAGCCACTACCGATGGATTCTCGCCGCGGGGTCCGCGTCCGCGTTGATCGCCGCGGCCGCGTGCGGATCGAGCAGCAGCACGTCGAACAACGACGCGGGGACCGACGCCGGTTCCGTGCCCACCAACGGAGACTCCGGGCCGCAGAGCAACCCGGACTCGGGCAGCGCCAGCGGCGTCGTGATCGGCTTCACGCCGACGAACCTCGTGCCGGGACAGCTCCCGTCGCTCAGCGCCGATGGCGGCGTGCCGGGCGCGATCAGCGTGTCGGCGTCGGACTGCAAGATCGACACTGACCTCGGGACGATCTCGTGCGCGACGGCGCCGTTCGCCTACGCCGCGATCAACGGCACCGGCGGAAGTGTCGGCGTCTTCGTCGTGCAGTCGCTCGCGATTCAAGGTGCAGGTCAGCTCCAGGTGAAGGGGAGCTTGCCCCTCGTGATCGTCGCGCTCGACACGGTGACGATCGACGGCGCGTTGATCGCCGCCGGATCGGGGAACACCGCGGTCGGCGGCGGCGCGTCGTCGACGCAAGCGAGCACCGCGGGTGGTGGACAGGGAGGCGGCGCGGCCGGCGCGACGCCGTATGCGCCGGCGGGCGGATCGTTCTGCGGCGTGGGCGGCGCGGGCGGCGCAGGCAGCGGCGCCAACACCGACGGTGGAACGCCGCCGGCCGGCGGCCTCGCGTATGGAAACGCGACGCTCTCCCCGCTCATCGGCGGATCGGCAGGTGGCGCGAGCGGTCCTTCGCACGGCCTCGGC
>PLXW01000009.1 GCA_003151595.1 Myxococcales bacterium | reverse complement strand
TCGACCACGACTGGGACGTCCCGGCGTTCCAGCGCAAGAATCAGTAACGCGCCTCCAGCTTCTTCTTTGCATCGGCAGTGAGGTCAGGCCGTCGCGACTCCCCGCGGCGGCCTTTCTCTTTGGGACGAGGCGCAGGCGAGCGACGGCGATCACGTCTGCGCGCCGGCCACCGCCTGGATGCACTCTTCGAGCTGGATTGCGGAGAACGGTTTCATCAAGCGTGTGTTGGGGACCGTGGAGAGGAACGCGCGCGCGCGATCGGTGGTGGGGCCGCCGGTGGCGAAGATGAAGCGACGCTCGAGGCCGGGGCGCGCGTGAGCGACGCTCGCGTGGAGATCCATCCCGGTGAGCGCAGGCATCATGAGATCGCACACCACGACGTCGAACGGTGCGCCGGCGAGGAGCTGTTCGAGCCCGTGATGCGCGTCGGTGGTGCCGATGACCTCGTGCTTGTCGCCGAGCGATTGCGTCACGAGCTCCACGATGAACGGCTCGTCGTCGATCACCAGCACGCGTCGCCGCGCCGCGGCCGCGATGCCGCGGGGCGGAGCCGAAGCGTCGCGCGCGCCGGAAAATTCGGGCGCGCGTAGCAGCGTCACGCGCATCGTCGTGCCTCGCCCGACTTCGCTGGTCGCGACGAGGTCGCCGCCGAGGCGCGTGACGATGTCGCGCGAGATCGACAGGCCGAGCCCCGTGCCGGCGCCGCTCGGCTTGGTCGTGAAGAACGGCTCGAAGACGCGCGGCAGGACGTCGGCCGGAATGCCCGCGCCGTTGTCGGAGACCTCGACGACGATGCCGCGATCGGAGGCGTGCGCGCGAATCACGATCTCGCCGTCGGTGCGGTCGTCGTCGATCGCATAGGCCGCGTTCAAGAGGAGGTTCACCAGCACCTGCTCCAGCCGGGTCGACGTTCCGAGGACCGCCGGCAGCGAATCGATCTCCCTCCGGATCCGCGCGCGGGGCTTGAGCTCGTGCGCCACGACGCGCTCGGCGGCCGCGATCACGTCGGTGAGATCGACGCGACCCACCGGGTCGTCGTCCTGGCGTGCGTAAGCGCGGAGCTCCCGCACGATGCCGGCGATGCGTCGCGTTCCGATCAAGATGTCGCGTGCGTCCTCGAGCGTCTCGGGCGATTCGCCCTTCGCCGCGAGCTTCCGCAAGAGCATCTCGGCCGCGAGGCTCATGAACGTCAGCGGATTGTTGATCTCGTGCGCCACGCCGGCCGCGAGCACGCCGATGGCCGCGAGCCGTTCGGCGTGTGCGAGCTGCGCGCGCATTCCCACGCGCTCGGTCACGTCGCGCGCGAACGCGAGCACCGCCGGCGCGCCTTCGTGCTCGATGAACATCGACGCGATCTCGGCGACGACCACCGATCCATCGCGCCGCTTCGCGGGGTACTCGTGCGGCGGGAGCTTCTCCCCCGTGAGGCGCATGTGCTCGAGCCGCGCGCGCATCGTTGCGGCCTCGGGTCCGCCGAGGAAGATCGACATCGGCTGACCGACGAGCTCGGACGGGTTCTCATACCCGAGGAGCCGAACCGCGGAGGCGTTCACGTAGAGGACGACACCGTTCCTCGAGATGACGACCCCGTCGGGCGCTGCATCGACGAGGCCTCGGAAGTTCGGTTCGCTGTTCACGTCGCCTCGTTGACTACTTCGTACAGATCGCGGTCGCGGTCGGACTCTTGTCGTTGTCAGCGCGGCACTCGTGAAACGCCGGGTGCACGGGGTCGACGTCGATCGTCGCTTGATACACCTCGGCCGACGTGAACGAGGCGGCGAGCGTGACGTCGATTGTCTGCGATTGCCCGGGGAGGAGCGTCGCGGTCGTGGTCACGTCGGCGACGTTGGTGCCCGCCGGCGAGAGGAGAATCGACGCCTTCACGCCCGCAGGAAGCCCGGAGAGCCCCGCGTTTCCGATCGTCACGTGGGCCACGACCGGCGAGGTGCAGTCGAGCGTGAGCGCGACGATCGCGTCGGGCGCGTTGAAGATGCCGTGGTCCTGCACGTTCTGACGGAAGTCGTTCAGGTACGAGAGCGTCCAGTTGTTCGTCTCGGTCTTGGGAATCGATCCGTACTTGTTCGGTGCGGCACAGGCGTTGTCGGTGTCATCGCAGATGTTGCTCACGTGGTAGGTGTGCTCGTTCCAGATCGTGCGCGTGCCGACCCACGAGTCGGCGCTGTCGCCGAAGACGACGAGGCCGCGGTAAGCGTGCTTGGTCGCCGGACCGGGCACCCACGTCGCTCCGTTGATCGTCTCCGGCCCGCCGTCCGGAAGCTCGCACGCCCATCCGCCGGGGCCCGGGTTCGCGCCGTTCGACACCATCACCATCTCGGCGTGACCGTCGCCGTCGACGTCCGCGAGGAGCGAGGCCTCGGTCGCCGTGAACGACGAGTGCGACGCGGCGAAGCGCACCGCGCCGGTCGCGCCGTCGAAGACCCAGAGGAAGCACTCGTCGGCGTAGATGACCTCGGGCTTTCCGTCGCCTTCGAAGTCGAACACCGTCGAGCCGGTGACCGACGAGCTGAGATCGTGGTTCGCCGTCTTCCACACGAGGTCGATCGTCGTCGTCGCGTAGTTCGGTCGGAACACCGAATAGAACGTGGAGCTGGCGATGCCGATCTCCGGTACGCCGTTCCCTTCGAACGCGGCGACGGTGGGCGGGCCGCCGTTCGCGCCCGCGCCGCCGGGGACGGCGACGGGGCCGAGGACGATGGCGCCGGTCGCGCCGTTCAAGATCCAGAGCTGACTGTTGGCGACGAGCACCGCCTCGGGCGCGCCGTTCTTGTCGAAGTCGCCGACCGCGGGGAAGCCGTTCGGGAGCGCGGTGTTGTTCCAGAGGATCGTGCCGTCGAAGTGATAGGCCGTGTTGCCCGCGAGGAGCTCGAGCTTCCCGTCGCCGTCGAGGTCCACCATCGTGCTCGTCTCTTCCGACGCGACGCCGCCCGTGCCGCCGGCGCCCGTGGTGAGCAGCGTGATGGCGCCGTTGGTCGTGGAGAAGATCGTCGAACCGAACGTGATCTCGGCGAAGCCGTCGTGATCCATGTCGGCGAGCGCGAGCCCGCCGCCCCACCCGAAGCTCCCCGAGGCGAAGCCAGGGATCGGCTTGTCGCTCGTGCGCTTGACCGTGCCGTCGCGATCGATCAGGACCACGAGCCCTTCGCCCGTGGCGGCGACGATGTCGACGAAGCCGTCGTTGTCGACGTCACCGATGGCGTTCGAGAACCCGGCGAAGCCGCTCGACGCGCCGCTCGCTTTGGCCAGCGACCAGATCTCGCGCCCCGTGCTCCCGTCCAGCATGCGCAGGACGCCGGTGTGGCAAGCGGTCGGCGTCTGGTTGTTGCACTGGCAGCACGTACCGACGCCGGCGTCGTCTTTGGAGCTGCCGGAGACGAAGACGATGTTCGGCGTGTCGAGCTCGTCGACCTTGCCGTCGCAGTTGTTGTCGTGGATGCGCGCGATGGTCGGGGTGGACCACACGTCGGTGAAGTCGGGGTACTGCTGCGCCGTCGGCCCCCACGTCCATTTCGGGATCGCGCTCAGCGAGCCGCCGCTCGGCGGATGGTACTCGCACGACGGTACGCACCCCGAGTCGCCCGGGCCCGCGTCGTCGGCGCACGTCGTCGGAAGCGGGAGGCAATAGCCAAGAATCGGGAGGGGCTGGGTGCACTGCGCGTCGCCGACCGCCGCCCCCGCGTCGTCGCCGCTGCCGCCGAGATCGGTCTCACAATATTGGCCGACGGTGCAGTCGCTCGCCGTTCGACACGCCGCGCCGGCGACCACGCATTGACCGAAGTTGCACACCGACCCGCTCGCGCAGCACGTGCTGCCGCAAACGCGAGTCGCCGACGCGCAGCAATGGCCGCTGCTCGTGATGCACGCGCCGCCGTTGCAGTCGGCCGACGTGGTGCACGTGCCTGCGTCGCCGCCGAGGAGCGAGACGGTTCCGTCCCCCAGCAAGCCTCCGTCGTCGCCGCCTCCGGGGCCGCCGCCGTTGCTTTGACTCGAGCCGCACGCCGAGTAGACGCCGAGCGCGAGGAGCGCGGTCACGCCGAGAGACGCGCGCGCGAACCGGCTCGCCGGGACGAGGGTGGCCATGGACTACGAAGGTAGCATCGACCCAAGGCGGGAGACGATGCTGCCCTCTAATCGGATAGGGCACTCGACTGGGAAGCGAAGGCGACGCCGGCGTGGGTATGTCCACGTGCGCTCGACCAGGCAAATGCCACACGCCATACGCGCCCCGCGACCGTGACGTGAAATGACGCGCCGCCGCGCCCCTTGCCGACGGCGATCGGCGCGCACGCACGCATCACGAGCGCGGACGCCGGGCTCTCCTCGGCGCTCGACGAATCGTGATCAGCATCCCCGGCGCTGGCCGCGAGGGCGAGGAAGATCGCGCCCGCGATGAGTTTCGCCGCTCCCAACATGGGCCCTCCAGTCCTCGTTTGCGCTCGTTTGCGCTCGTTTGCGCTCGTTTGCGCTCGTTTGCGCTCGTGTTCGCCGTCGTCGCCGCGCTCAGCGCGTCACTTTCACGTCGCCGCTGAACGTCCGCACGCGAACGCGCGCCCCGCCCGCGCCGAGCTTCGTGTTGAGCTCGTGATCGGAGTCGAGCTTGGGGCCGTTCCCCATGTCGACCATCAGGTCGCCGCTGAACGTGCGGAGCTCGACGTCGGCGTTCGTCGCCGGCGGCAAGTGAAGCGCGACGTCGCCGCTGTGGCTCTGCACCTCGAACGACCCGACGACTCCTCCCGTGAACGTCATCTCGCCGGACACGCTCTCGAAGCGGACGTCGCTGAAGTCGCCGCCGGCCAGCGAGCAGTCGCCGCTGACCGTATGGACGTTGGCCTTGCCGCGCGCGCCAGTGACGCGCACGTCGCCGCTCACGCTCTGCGCGCGAAGCTGCGGAGTCGCGGCGTCGATGTGAATGTTTCCGTTCGTCGTGCGCGCTTCGATCTCGGTCGGCGCTCCCCCCTTCACCGAGATGTCCGAGGTGACCGACTGCAATCGCAACGGGCCGCTCACCCCTTGCACCGTGATCCCCGCGCCCATCGTCCTCACTTCGACGGTGCTCGCTTGCGGCACCTGGACCTCGAGCTCCGCGCTCCCAGGACCGTGCGCGCACTCGAGGCGAACGCCGTACCGATCGCCCGATGGCGTGATTTCGACGCGGCAGTCGCCGGTCACGTTGGCATGCACCTTGAGCTGGTTCTGTGCCCACCCCGTGACGTGCACGGTGCCGGCGAAGGCGTGGATGTCGACCTGTCCGTTGGGCTTCGCGTCGCGAACCTCCTCGAGTGTTCCGCTCGCCCCTCCCGTCGCGGGGCCCCGTGCGTGCGTGTGATCGTGGGCGTGCTCGTGCTCGCCGTCGTGCTCGTCGTCGTCGTCCTTGTCGCTGGTGCACGGCGCGTCGGCGTGCGCGACGTGCGGAGCGCAGGCCATCGCCAGGAGGGACGCGAGAAGGAAACAACACGGGCGCATGGTCATGACCTCGTCGTCCACTCGAGGACGTCGTTCATCGTTTGGATCTCTTGCTCGTACTCGTCGTCGAGCTCGGCGCGGAGGTCCGCGTCGCTGGGGTCTCGTTCCAGCGCGTCGCGCGTCGCGTCGATGCCGGTGTTGATGACGTCGAGGCTCCTCGTGATGGCGTCGGCGTCGCGCTCGGGGAGCGCGAGGAGGCGTTCGTCGACCGTCGTGGCCAGCGCCGCGAGCGCCGCGTCGTAGCTCTCTTCTTCGGGCACCACCGCCGCGCCGCGAAGATCGAGCGACTTTCGCACTCGCGTCGACGATGCGCGCTCGCTCGCGATCGGCGCCGGCGTCACCTCGTGCGTCACCGCCGGGCGTCGTGCCGTTCGAATCACCAGGAGCACCGCGGCCGCCGCGAGCAGCGCAGTCGCCGCCGTCATGGTCCGGCGCACGACGATCGCGCGCTTCCGCTTGGCTTCGATGCGCGCGGCCACGCCGGTCCACAAGTCGCGCGCCGGTTCGATCGCGCGGGGGAGCGCACCGGTGTGCTGCGCGAGATCGCGCTCGTCTTTCTCGTCGTCTGCTTTCACCGCAGCACCTCCTTCAACTTCCCGCGCGCCGAATGCAGGTGCGCCTTCGATGTGCCCTCCGCGATGCCCACCAGCTCCGCGATCTCCTGATGGCCGTACCCCTCCACGTCGTGAAGGACGAAGACCATCCGCGCCGCTTCGGGGAGCTTCGCGATCGCGCGTTCGAGATCGAGTCGATCGCCGTCGTGACGGGCAGTGGAAGCGGAGTCGAGGACCTCGTCGTCATCGGTGCTCATCACGCGCCGCGTGCGACGCGACGTCGCGCGCATGTCGGCCATGACCACGTTCACCGCGACTTGCCTGAGCCACGCCGGAAACGCGCTGTCTCCGCGAAACGACGCCAGCCGCTCCCACGCGCGCACGAATGTGTCTTGCGTCAGATGCTCGGCGCGCGCGCGGTCCGCGCAGAGGCGGAAACAGACTGCATAGATGCGGCCGACGTGCGCGCGATAGAGGCGCTCGAAGGCCGCAACGTCGCCCAGCTGAGCGGCGCGGACGTCTGACAGGAGTGATTCCGTAGGAAGCACGGCGTGCGACGCAGACAGCAGAACCAGGGGAGGGGCGAGCGGCATCGCGTTGGCTCGACGGGTTAATGCCGGCCAGGGCTCCCGGGTTTAGTGCGATTGAGAGCCTGGGACGATTTTTTTTCGGCGAGCGAGGGGCTAGTGTGCGCCTTGTATGGATTTGCGGAAACCGCCGCGAGATTGGAGAAAGAACCCACCTTCGCTGACGGCCATCGTCGCGACGATGGCGGTTCTGCTCGTGCTCGGTGGCGTGTTCCTCTCGCGCTCCGCCGACGTGAGCGCGACCCCCATGGGCGGGCTCATCGACCTGACGCGACACGTACGCGACTCCACCGACACGATCCCCGACATCCTGTTCGGCGCGGGCACCGTCGTCGCGGGGATCTTCATCCTCGTCTACATCCTCCGAATGCGCGACACCGACCCCCGCAAGCGGCGCTACAAGTCCGACTGAGTCGTCCCCCAGGGGAGACGCGCTGCCGCGCCCGCCGGATCCGCGAGCCAGTCGGCGCCGAGCTGCAGCTCGAAGGCGCGCCCCTTCGCGAGCAGCGCGCGGAGGAGCGCCAGCTGCTCGACCTTGTGAGTCATCCCATCGACCGCGACCAGCGCGCTCGATCGCAGCGCGTGTCCGAACGCTTCGGCCGCGTCGAGCGGGACCGCGCGCGTCACGGGCTCACGAGTCACGACCGGAAAAAGGATCAGGTCTGGCGCCTCCATGCGATCGACCGCGTGTCCAGGGAGCGCGTCGATCGCGACCTCGCTCTTTCCGTTCGCGTCGCGCGACGTCGCGGGGAGCGTGGGGAAGGCCGCGGCCGTCGCCGGCGCGAGATGAAATGGACGCGCGAACGCGAGCAACCTCGGGCGGCCGTCGCGCTCGGTGAGAAAGAGCGTGTCGTCGCCGAGGTGACGCGACCCCGCGTCGAGGAGCGCCAGCGTGACGGTCGACTTGCCGGCGCCGGAGTCACCCATCACCAGCACGCGAGACCCCGAGCCACGGACGAGAGCGCCGGCGTGCAGGTGAAAGAGGCCGCGTTGCCGGAGCGCGATCGCGATCGCGATGAAGAGCGTCGTGTTCGCGAACCCACGCTCGTTCAACGTGCCCGCGTCGACGCGCGCCTCGATGTGGCGCCCGTCGGCCGCGATGGCGATCTCGGCGGCCGGCGCGATCAATCGAAATTCGCCGCGTCTCTCGAGCCCGCGCACGTTCCCCTGGAAGAACGCGGGGCGAAAGTCGCTCGCCTCGGGGAGCGCGCCGCTCGCCTCGATTCGAATCGCCAGATCCGGCTCGCCGGCTGCGGTGGAAGAAAAGCCGGCGAAGAGTCGTCGCGCTGGATCGACGTCGAGCCCGCGCGTGTCGACGTGGATGTGCAGCCCGTGAACGTCGACGTCTTGCGAGAACGACGGTGCCACGTAGCCCGCGACCGCGCTCACACCGCTCGCGCGATGAGTCCTTCGGTCAGCATCTCGTTCAAGACGGGCTCGACGTCGCGCGCCGCGGTCTCGGTATCGATCCGGAACTTCTCGGCGATCGCCGAAGCGATTTGCGAAGGGGAGGCGCCGCCGCCCAGCGCCTTCCAGGCCGCGATGCCGGTGGCGTTCAGCGTGTAATAGAACTTCGTCCCAAGGTGCAGGAGCACGCCGGTGCCGTCCCCGAGCTCGGTGAGGATCACGTCCGGACCTGCGCGGTAGGTGGTGTTCGTCGCTGCCATCGAGTCCCTTGCTATCACTGGCGCGATTGGCCGTACAGGCGCCCCAGTTTGTTACAGCGAGGAGACCTCGGTCACATGCAGGCAGCCTATGCATGAGGAGCCTCTCTGCGGCTTTCGACGCGGGGCCAGCGCCGGGAGATCCGGGCAAGCCGTTGCCGTGGTGGTTCGTCGAGATCGACAACGGGTCGACGAGCTTCCACATCGCGGGGCACATCGAAGGCGACGCCGTCCCCGCGAACCAGTCGCTCACGGAAAACGAAACGTCGCCACGAGTCGGTCGTCGACCAGTTCGCCGACCGGCTCGCCGTCGACTTCGACCCAGGCGTGCCCCGTGTCGGGCTCGTCGCGGCGCACGCCCATGACGAAGGTCGCCGGCAATCCGGCGCGCTTCAACGCGGTCCATCTGACCATCGATCGATAGAGGCACGTGTCGGCGACGCTGAGCCTTCGCGCCATGACCTCGGAGCGCGCGACCGCCTGGTGAGCGCGCGCGCTCGTGGCGCGTGACCTCGGTGTCCGCGGCGCGATCAAGCGAAGCACGGTCGGGAGCGGCAGCGCGCGAAGCGCCGTGGGGAGCGTGCAGCGAAGGCCGATCAGATAAGCGTCGAGGACCATCCCGTACACGTCACTGCACGATGGGGAGCCGCGCGCGCGCCGGCGCCTGCCCTTTGGCTTCGCCCCACGCGCCGGTCCATCGCTCGCGCTCCGCGCCGGGGCCGGCCGCGCCTTCCGCGGTCCAGTGCGGCTTGCCGAAATGTTTGAGGCACCAGTTGCACGGCAAGTGATCCCACTCGTCGAATTTCCCGGCGTCGATCTGCCGAAGCTTCGCTTCCTGCGCGCGATGAATCACGCCGATCAACTTCGCGTGCGCATCGACGAACGACGTCGTTCGAAGGTCGGCGACGATCTCGCTCTCGCCGCTGGGCGCGTTCGCCGCCTGCGGAATGCCCGCGTGCTGGCAACACAAGTTGAGGTGACCCGTCACGTCGATGTGGAGCTGCTCCGATCGCCACGGCTCGCAGACGTGGAACGAGTGCTCCTGCGGCCAACCTTCGGGCGTCGCGATCTTGAGCGTGAGCGTCGTGGCCAGGCGATCGATCCGATCGGCGATCGCGCGCCACTGCGGCGCCGACAAGTACAGCTCGCGATCGTGCGGCGTGCCCGTCGGTTGCAACACGGCGAACGAGGCGCGCGCCGCGCCGAGCTGGCTCGCGAGCATTCCGAACGCTTCGATCTGATGCTGGTTCAGCGCATTGACGACCAGCTGGAGAACGAACGGGATCCCGTGCACGCCGGCCAGGGTGGCGGCGGTCATGACCTCGCGGTAGCTCCCCTTGCCGCGAATCGCGTCGTGCGACGCTTCGTCGGGGCTATCGAGGCTGAAGTAGACGCGGCTCATCGCCGCGCGGCGCGCAGGGTGCCCGGCGAACTGTTCGATCAGCCACGGGAAGCTCTTCGCGTTGCTGACCATGTGCCAGGTGAAGCCGCGCGCGGCGATCGCGTCGATCGCGTCGATGAACTTCGGCCACAGCGTCGGCTCGCCGCCGGTCATGGCGACATGCGACGTGCCGTGAACGCGACCGACGTCGTCGAGCACGCGCGTGAAGACGCCGAAGTCGAGATCGACCGGATGCTTGCCGGGGTCGCGCAAGCAGTGCTTGCAGTCGAGCTGGCAGCGATCGGTGACGTGGAACGCGAGGTTGAAGACGCCCAAAGTTGCTCCTGACCTATCGTTACTGCGCGAAGGAATGGAGACTCAGGGCGACGGCGCCTTCGCTGGGCGAGTCAAGCCGAGGTGAGCCCGGAAGCACCCGACGCGCCGGAGCCGGAGAACAACGTCACCCGCGCAACCGAGCGTTTCTTCGTCAGCAGCGGGCGCTCGTACGGAGCTTGCGCGTCGGCTTCGTCACGCTTCGGGTCAACGCAGGTCTTGGAATCCGTCATGGCAAGCTCCCGTGTCTTCATCTCTCGTTGGAAAGCACCCCGTCCGCGGGACGTGCACTCATCCAACGAGCGAAGAACATATCCCATTCGCGCCCTGAATGGAGCAATCGTGGCGAAGGGGGCTGGATATTCATCACCGCGCCGCACGGGCATTGGCCTTTTGTTCAGCGCGCGGCGCAGGCTAGTCTCATCCTGTGCGCGTCACTTCGCTCGGATTGGCTCTGATCCCATCAATCGCGCTGCTGCTCGGTGGCTGTTCGTCGGGCGCCGCGGGAGCAACCTCGTCCGACGACGGCGGAGGTGGGCTCGACGCCACCAAGCCTTCGGGGAGCGGTGATGGTTCTGTGCAGCCCGGCGACGACGACGTCGATGGCGCGGCGGCGGACGGTGGTGCGATCTCCATTCAGCCGCCCATCGACGATGCGGACGCACCGACCACGGAGGCGGGCCCCGGCGGTCCGTGGATCGCCTTCGCGTCGACGCGCGGCGGCGACTTCGACATCTACCTCGTGCACGACGACGGGACGGCGCTCCACGCGCTGGTCCAATCGCCGGGGACCGATCTCTCGCCGGCGTGGTCGCCCGACGGCGCGAAGGTCGCGTTCGAGTCGAACCGTGGCGACGGCGGCGCCTACCAAGTCTACGTCGTGGACGTCGCGAGCGGTGTGACGGCGGCGCTCGCCACGGGGCTCGCCGGATCGGTCTCTCCCGCGTGGTCGCCCGATGGCAACACGATCGCGATCGGGGGGCCCAATGGCCTCTACACCGTTCCCGCCGCGGGGGGCACCGCCACGCCGATCACCACCGGATCGTTCCGCGACAACACGCCGGCGTGGTCGCCCGACGGCATGCACGTCTACTTCTCGAGCAACCGCGAGAGCGGCGGCGCGTTCGACGTGTGGTCGGTGCAGCCCGACGGCGGCGGTCTCGCTCAGGTCACCACGGGGGCGGGGATCCTCGGGGGGCCGGCGATCTCGTCCGACGGCGCGACGATCGCGTTCTCGCAGACGGGCACGGCGTCGGGCGCGGGATCTGCCACGCAGATCGCGTTCTTCACGGTGTCCACGAAGGCCACGACCGTCTTCTCTGCGCAGAGCGACTACGAGCCCGCGTTCTCGCCCGACGGCACCAAGCTCGCGATGACCAGCACGCGCTACGACGTCGCCAACCCGGAGATCGTCGTGGTCGGCGTTCCCGGCGCGACGAGCCCGTTTCGGCTGACGACCAGCGCCGGGGTCGACGGACAGCCGGCGTTTCAGCCCGGCCACTGAGCCGACGGCGCGGCGCGCTCATGGATCCGATCTGGATGCGCGCGTTGCTCGCCGTCGATCGCTTCGCCACGCGCGTGCACACGCTGGAAGCGACGCTGCGCGACGAGATCCTGTGGGCCTGTATCCCGCCCGAGCAACGCGATGCGATGACCTCCGCGATCTACGCGCGTGACCGCGGGTATGTTGCCGGCGGTGCGCGATTCGAAGCGCGCCTCTTCGAATGGGAAGCGCGCCTGCTCGAGCATCCGCGAGTTCCGCGCCGTGGGCGGGTGCTGATCGGCGGCGCGGGGGGAGGGCGCGAGCTCCGCGTGATGTGCGAGCGGGGATACGAGGTCACCGCCTTCGAGCCGTGCGAAGACCTGCAGCGCGCGGCGCATGCGGTCGCCGCGTCGTATGCGGGAGCGCGCGTGCTGCGTGGCTCGTACCGCGATCTCGACGCGGCCGCGCGAGGCGAGGGGGCGCTGGCGTCGTTGTCGAACGATGCGCCGTACGCGCTGGTGATCGCCGGGTGGCGGAGCCTGTCGCACGTGATCGAAGAGGAGGAGCGCGTGGCGATGTTCAGGTCGCTCGCGCGGATCGCGAAGGGCGCGCCGATCCTCGCGAGCTTCTTGTCGCATCGTGGACCGCGCGCGGAGGGGCGAGCGCAACGCGCGCTTCGACGCACGCTCGCGCGCCTGGGCGCTCCCGCGGTGGCGCCCGAGGGGGCGTCGTTCATTCCGTCGGCGGGTTTCGCGGTCGCGCTCGCTCGCGAGGACATCGAGCGGCTCGCCGCGGCGTGCGATCGCGAGCTCGCCGTGTGCGAGACCGAGGGCGAAGGCGTCGCGTTCTTCGTCCCGCGCTAGCCCTCCCCAGCCTCGCCTTCGGCGAATCGTGCTTCGCACGACGACGAGCCGACTCACCAGGCGGTCATGCTCCCGTCGACGCGCGCGCGCGCGATCATCCGTCCGAAGAGCCACGCGCCTACGGGGCCGACCACCACGACGACCGCGAGCAGCCGCGCGAGCGGCCCTTCGAGCGCGAGAGGACCCGCGCCGTGCATCACCGCGGCGCGGAGCCCTTCGAGCGCCGGTGCGATCGGCAAGAAGCTCCCTGCGACCGACAGCCACTTTGGCAGCACGCTGCTCGGATAGAAGACGCCGCCGGCCACGATCGACATCGCGGCGATGAGCCGACTGATCGGATCGGAGCGCCGAAGGATCATCGTGAGCGCGGCGCCGACGAGCGTGAACGCCGCGAAGCTGGCGAAGGCCGCGACGAGAACGGCGAGCACACCGAGCGGGCTCACGTTGGCGAACGACAGACCAAAGAGGAACCTGCCGACGATCGCATAGACGACCATCCGCGCGAGCGCCGCGACCGAGGCCGGCAGCATCAACGCCATGAGCACGAGGCCGGTCGGGGTCGGAGTCGCGAGCAGGCTCTCCAGCGAGCCGGACAGCTGCGCCTCGCGAATGGCGCGTGAGAGCCCGCCCACCGTCGCGTTCTGCACGTCGAGCAGCGAGACGCCGAGGAGGAGGAACGCGGCGAAGTGGCCTTGATACGCGCCGAGCATCGCGTTGGGCGCGGCATCGACGAGGCGCGCGAAGAACGCCTGCGAGAGTATGCCGACCCCCAAGCTGATCACGTAAAGCAGGTTCGGCGTGATCTCGGACGCCTCCTCGACCAGCGACCGCCGGAGCGATGCCGCGAGCACGACGCCGACCGAAGGGCGATCACGCAATGCGCATCTCCTTCAACCGAGCGGCGGCCACGTCGGGCGGTTCGATGGCGACGATGCGCGCACGATCGAGCACGGCCACGCGACGGCAGAGCGCGCGCGCCTCGTCGCGATCGTGAGTGGCCAGGATGAGCGTGCGACCTTCTTCGAGCGCGGCGTGAAGGTGCTCGTGCAGCGCGTGGGCGCCGGCGGGATCGACGCCGCGGGTCGGCTCGTCGAGGAGCAGCACCTGGGGGTCGGCGATGAGCGCGCGCGCCAGCGAGGCGCGCCTTCGCATGCCGGTCGACAGCTCGCGAACGGGGCGTCGCGCGTGCGCGGTCAACCCCACGCGATCGAGGAGCACGTCGACGCGAACGAGCGCCTCCTTTCGCGCGAACCCGTACAGCGCCGCGTACCAGGCGAGGTGCTCGCGTGGCGAGAGCGACGATCGCAAGCCGCGCTCGTCGGCCGCGACGTACCCGATCTTTCGCGCGAGCGCCGTGCCGCCGATGCGCGTGTCGATGCCGGCGATGCGCGCCTCGCCGCGCGACGGAACGAGCAACCCGCCCAGGATGCGGAGCAGCGTGGACTTGCCGGCGCCGTTGGGCCCCATCAGCCCCAGCGCTTCGCCCTTCGCGACCTCGAAGTCGATGTCCTCGAGTGCGGTGAATGGCGCGCCGCGAAGCTGCCCGCGGAGGAGCGTGCTCACCGTCGCGCGGCGCTGGAAGACCTTCGCTACGTCGTGCGCCGAGATCACGGAGTCGGTCATCGCGTCGAGGTCGTCCGTCGGAAGCGGCGAGTCTACCGCATGCGGCATGCGCGATGGATCAATCCGCAGGGGTCAAACGGAGCGCGTGCGGGCGATGACCTCTCGCGCGTGAGCGACGCGCGCTCGCAAGAGTCCTCGATCGGGGTCGAATCCTCGCGCGCGCAGGAAGGCATCGGAGGGCCAGAGCGCGTGCGCCAGCGCGCTGGGCCCCTCCGCCCAGCGTTCGTGGACCTTGGTGCCGAGGCGATACCAGCGCCAACCCAGTCGCGTCGTCACCGGAAACACCAGGCGCCGCGCGAGCGCATCGGGGCCTTCGCCGCGAGCTCCCGCGCGCACCATCGAGGTCACGCCGAGCGCGAGGCGATCATGGAAGCTGGCGCCGGAAGTGGCCTCGGTCAGCAGCGTCGCGCGATCGTCGAGCAGCGCTTGCACATCGAGCAGGTGTCTGGGCCACAGCGTGGGGAGCGCGAAGTGGTGAAGAACCACGTGCCCGCAGAGATCGCGCAGCATCGCCGGCGCGCTACGCACCGCGACGCGTACGCCGCTCACGTCGACGTATTCCACTCGCCCGAGTGCCTCGCTCCACAGCGCGCGCGCCTCGGTCGGCGGATGGTGATGGATCTCGAGCGGGGTCCCGCGCTCGCTCATCAGCGCCGGGAGCTCGTGCGCTTGTCGGGGTGACCGCTTCGGATGAGCGCTGCCGTCGTGCCGCGGTGCCGCATGCGGCGCCGGCGTGAGGTCGCGGTAGCCGCGCGCGCGAAAGATGCGATCGGCATCGAGCACGCGATCGGGATCGACCCAGAGATCGATGTCGTCGGTGTGCCTCGTGCGAAGCAATCGCGAAGATCGCGCAAGCAGCGCCGCCCCCTTGATGGTGATGCTCGCGATCCCCTCGGCTTCGAGCATGCGGACTGCGTCGGCGAGGTCGGCGAGCAGCACGCGATTCTGCACCTCGTTGTGAATCGCAGCGTCCCTCAGAGCCTCTCGCACGTCCTCCCGGATCGCACCTCCCAGCTCGGCGCCGATCATCGCGTGCCCCAGCGCCGGGAGCATCAGATGGGCGTGCGCGTACGGAACGAGGAAGTCCCAGTCGACGGCACCGGCAGCCGCGCTCGCCCGCGCCGCGATCGAATCGCGCGCGATGCCGGTCGCGGCCAGGAGGAACGATCGCTCGCTGGAAGTCGGCAGGCGCAGGGGCGGAGTCGGCTTCACGGAGGGCACAACATATGTCTTTTTTCGAAACCGGCGAGAGCCTGTCCACTCGACTTCCCCCCGTCCGCGCGCGATCGCTCAGAACCGGGCGAACGCGGCGAGTCCGTAGCCGCCTGGCCCGAGCCGCGCCGGGGTGAGGGTGACCTCCGTGTTGAACGCGGTGCTGTGCACCGTGGCGACGGTGCGCGTCTCGGGCATCAGGAAGGCGCCGATGATCTGAAGCGCGCCGAGCGCCTGGAAGATGCCGTCGGCTGCCAGCAAGACCTTGTTGGTCGTCTCGCCGTCGCACGACGAGCCCACAGGGCATCCGCCGCGATCGGCGAAGTCCATCCACGGACCGGCGAGCGGCACGAAGAGGTGGCTGTCGCCTTGGTGGTTGCTCGAGGCTCCGACGATGACCGAGGTCACGTACGGCACGCCGAGCATCACGAGCCCGGTCGTGAGAAGCGCGGTGTTCACTTGCTTGCCTTCGGTCTTCTCTTCTCTCTGGTTCACCAGGAGCGGCGCGGACGTCGTGGTCGTTTGGGCGACGGGCACGGGCACCGGTTGAACGATGACGTTGGTCGGTGCGGGCTGCACGACCGTCGTCGGCGCGGGCTGAACGACAGTGGCCGGCGTAGTACTCGACGACGTGGTCGTCACGGCTGAAGTGGTGTCTTGCGCGAACGCGGGAGCTGCGAGCGCCGTGAGCGAGAGCGCAGCCGTGACGACGATGCGAGCCTTCATGATCGGTTCTCCTGAGACGAGACCGCGCGATTGCGATCTCCGGAGGCCCGTCATTGCAACCGAAGTGCCGCTCGCATTCGCGGATGAAGCCGCGTTCGAGGCCACAAAAGCGCCACACGGCGCCGTGCGCCGCTCAAGGAACGACGTTCACGTTCACGTAGTCGTAGCGGAGTCCGGTGAACGCGCTGGTCGGCGCGAACGCCGTGTCGACCGTGCCCGCCACGTCGCGCTCGATCCGGATCGTGACGCACTCGTGGGTTGCAGGCGCGGCCATTACGAGCTCCCTGGCCGGCAGCGAGAACGAGCCGTGGTCGGGCGTCTGGATGACCTTCGTCGAGATCGCCGCGCTGCCGCACGGGTAGGGGAAGAAGTGGACGGTGCCGCCGTGCGTCGGGTTCGACCACGCGATCTCCAGCGCCCCCGCTCCTCGCTTGTACGAGACCTCCGCGTTGGGCGCGGGAGACGTGAGCGCGATCGCCGGCGGGAGCTGGATGCTGGAGCCGTGCGCCGTGGCCCCGCTCGCGCGCGTGAGGAGGATGCCGACCGAGGCGCGGTCGACCACCTTGGCCAACCTCACGCTGTAGATCTGGAGCACGCTGTCGTAGTCGAGCGCGAGCTTCTCGTCCTTGTCGGTCTTGGCTGCGAGAACGTCACCCGGCGCGAGCTGCACGCGCGACAGGCTCCCCGGCTGCTCGAGGATGGCGGAGATGAACGTGTCGCCGCCGGCCGGCGCCGCGTTCACTTGCACCGCGAGCTTCGGTTGGATCTGGCTGGTCGCGAGCGTCGCGCTGTTCGTCGTCGCGCACGCCACGAGTGAGAGTGGCGCTGTGAGCGTGCAGAACGCGAGCGGATGGAAATGCATTCGGGGAGCGTACCAAAAGGCCGCTCCCCGAAGGCGTGTCTCGAGAGATGCGCTTACGCGCGGCGAATCACTCGCCGCGATTGCGACGGCGACGCGCGCCGAAACCCGCGAGCCCGATGGCCGCGCCAAGAAGCGCGAAGCCGCCGGACATCGGCGAGCTGCCGGCCGCGGTGCACGAGCAGCCGCTCGAGGAAGACGAACCGCCGCTCCCAGCGTCGCCCGCCGCCGAACCATCGAGCGTGGTGCTCGCGTCGGGGTTGGGGGTGAGGGTGCCCGAGTCGTCGCCCGTGAGGACGGTGCCCGAGTCGTCGCCGGTGGAACCGGAGTCGTCGCCGGTGGAGCCGGAGTCGTCGCCGGTGGAGCCGGAGTCGTCGCCGGAGTCACTCCCGAAGGAGCCGCCGTCGCCCACGCTCTCGACCGGAACGCCCGAGTCCGGGTACGGCTTGGCGGGTGCGGTGGTCGACAGGAGCGCGAGCGCCGCGCCGTTCGGTGAGCCGAGCCCCGTGGGCCCGTCCCATCCGGCGGCGGCGGTGCACAGCTTGTTCTTGCTCGTGACGCACGTCGAAGATGCAGGAGCGTCCACGAGCTTCCCGCCTGTCGGAACCTTGTAGCCCGAGCTGCCGACGTCGTTGAAGGCCGTGGGGTTCTCGTACATGAACCCGAGATCGTTCGACGCCGACGTCGTCAGATTGAGTCGCGCGAAGATCGCGGCAACGAGGGGCGATGAGGCGCTCGTGCCGACGAACCCACCGTAGGTTCCCACTCCGCTGTTCGTGAAGTACACGCCGATGGCCGTCTCGGTGCCTCCGGAAAAGAACGTCGCTGCCGCCGAGATGTCGGCCGTCCCGCGGAAGTTGCAGCCCGTACCCGCGAGAACGGTGGTCTGCCACGGAGGCATTCCGAATTCCGTGCTGCATCCGCTCGTCGTGACGTCCTGGTAGATCGAGGTGGCCTGGGTTCCTTCGTCGAGCCCGAAATGCGCGCCGTCCCACACGCCTTCTCCGTACGTGCTGGTGCCCGAGAGGTAGAGCGCCGTGCCGCCGACGGAAACGATGAAGGGTGACGACGAGGGCCAGCTGGGCGACGCCCCGCCGACCGTCGCGCTGAACCCCTGGTTGCCGAGGAGGTAGCCGAAGTCGCCCGAAGCGGCGAAGACGAGGTTCCCGGGGCTCGAGAACGGACCGGCGCTGTCGTAGACCCAGCTGTCCTCGAACGCGCACGGTGCGGTCGGGTCCGGCGGGCCGGCGTCGGTGGCGTTCTCGAGGGCGAGAAGGTTCGGGTCCGTGAACTCCGGACCGCCGATGCTGATGCTCGTGGCCGACGCATGGAGCTTCGCGGCCGTCGCGACCGCCATCGCGTAGTCCGGCTCGCAGGTGATATCGAGACTGCTCTTGAGCTCTACGAGCAGGATGCTGCAGTCGGGGCACGCGGCGGTGATCATCGCCATGTCGAGGTCCGCTTCGCCGTCTTCGCCGGGCTGCGGATCCGTCATCGTGCTCGGCGTCCCGTCGTAGTTGACCTGTGCGAAGCAGGCAGCTCCCGTTCCGGTCGGCATGCCAGCGCACCGCTGCAGCGTCGGGATGCCGTTGTGCGTCCGGTAGCCGTTGACTTCGGTGAGGGCATTGCTGTCCGGAAGGTCGACGATGGCGACGATCTTTCCGTTGCTCGCGCTCGCTGCGGGGATGCTGTACGCCGCGAGTACGTCCTTCGGCGCCATGGGCTGGGCCGCCGCCTCGGGCGAGGTTGCTTCAGGATATTTCGGCACCTCCATGCCCGGCTTCCAGTCCTCGGGGAGGAAGAACTGCGCCATGCAGCGACGCTTGCCGTGGTCGCACACGTCCTTGACGTAGCGTCCGCTCTCTTTGCGATGGACCCCGTGCGGAAGCAGCTCCCCCTGGCCGGCGGAAATGCCGCCCGTTTGGGTCGTCGCGCTCGGTGCCTGCGCTTGCGCGTCGTGCCCCATCCCTGCCACCGTCGCGAGGCTCCCCAGAACCACCGCCGGAATCAAACCTGCCACGGCCCAACGCTTGAACATCGTTTCATCTCCTCGACGGGAACGGCTCGCCCTGCGTCCGAGCTGCGCCCCCAGTTGGGCGCGCCGACACGTGGCGTGTGAGTCGATGAGCGAGCTTGAGCTCGCGGGCAACTATAAAAGTCCGTCTCAAGCGTCGAATCCGTCTTGGGAAGAACGTTTCTGCCCCGATATGTGACGTGGAATCTGGTCGGCCCGGCCCCGGCCCGGCGCGTCAGAACGTCGGCGGCTCGGTCGCTCGCTTGTGAAGGATCGCGTCAGTCTCGCCGCCGGCCTTGGTCTTCCCATCGGCGCCCACCCATAGGTAGTCGACCAGCTCGCCCCTCGAGGCTTCCACCTTCGAGCCGCGTCGCAGCGCGCTGATGCCTTTGGGTTCGTTCACCAGCGGTCCCCAAACCACGCCGTCGTCCGCCCAGGACGACACGCCGATCCACAACCACTCCATGTGGCCGTCATCGGTGTCGAACTGCGCTTCGACCATCATGTGCTCGCCCTTCGGGAGCCCCTTCTTGAACGCCTCCTCGATGTCGGGGAGCTTCGCCTGCGCGCGCGTGACCGCGGCGGCCATCTCGGCGTCGCCCGCGATCGCCGCGGCCTTTGCCTCGGTGTGCGTTCCCATGATCGCCGTGAGGGCGGCGGCCTGTCGCGCCGACTCCGTGTTCCCTTGGGAAGTGCCGAAGCCCATCTCGAGGAGGCGGTTGTCGGGATCGCCCTTCTCGTTCTTGGCCAGCGTCAGCGTGACCTGTCCGCCGAGCTTCGAGTCCTTGCTCGCCGACGCGAGGAATCGCTCGCGCACCGCCTTGTGATGGATCTTCTCGAGATTGACAGCGAGCTCACCGCCACTTCCGAGCAACGCGCCTTCGACGAGCAGCTGCGCCGCAGCGTCGATGAGGCTCGACATCGGACCCGCCACGCTCGGCGCCACGTCCTGCACCACGATGTCGGGGAAGCCGAACTTCTCCAGGCCGAGCGTGATCGCGCGGTGATGCCCGGCGTCGGTCTCGTAGTAATGGATCGTGATCTGGTGCCGCATGTCGGGGACTTCGGCGTCCCACCCTTCGATCCGGATCTTCTGCCAGGAGTCGGTCGTGAAGAGCTCGCGCGTGGTCTCGTCCCACACGAAGCCGCCGTTCTTCTGCGCGATGTCGAGCGTGAACCTCTGCGCTTCGCGCAGGCCGCTCAGGTTGAGATCTCCGTTGAGCTTCCAGGCGAGGATCACGACCCCCTTCGAGGCGGCCGCTTTCGTCGCTTGCGCCGAATCGAGCCCGCGCGCGAGATATCCGAGCTGCTCCAGCGACGGCGGCGGGAACTCGGTGATCTCCGGCGCGAAGACGAACACGCTGGGGGTGTGCGTCGGGGCCGGCGTGGTCATCACGGTCAGCCTGGGGAAGCGCGTGCGCGCCTGGTCTTGCGCCGCCGTGAGCGCCGCCGGGGCGATCGCCGCCGGGAGATAGACGCCGAGATCGACCGCGCGCGACTGGATGCGGAGCGGGGGCCCGGCGTCCGGGACCACACGGCCTGCATCGACCGCGGCGACGATCGGCTCTTCGCTCTTGGTGTGGCACGCCGTGAGCGCGCCGAAGGCGAGCGCGGCGCAGGTGAACGTGAACCGGATGAGGAGGTGGCGTGACGGCGCGAGTTTCATGAAGCGGCGCGCAAGCTAGCGCAGACGAAACTCCACGGTCCAGCGCACCCGGACACGCACGGCTCGGCCCCGCTTCGTCGCCGGCGTGAACCGAAACTTGCGCGCCGCTTCGAGCGCCGCTTCGTCCAATCCGAAGCCGACGCGACGGAGACCGCGCGCGCTCTCGACCGTGCCTTCCCTGGACACGACGAGCTCCAGGCCGACGTCGGCTTCGACGTTCCGGTCGCGCGCGCCTTCGGGGTACGTCGGGAGCTCGCCGCGCGCGAGGCTGGCGGGGACGTCGACCGATTCTTCCGGCGCGTCGACGTCGTCGGCTGGGTCGCCGGCAAGCGTGGACGGGGAGCTCGGGCTCGAGGTGACCTCGTGCACTCCGGCGGCGCCGGCGGAGACGGCGATGGTGAAGGTGGGGATCGCCTGGGCCGTCGCGAGCGGCTTGGGAAGGTCGGCCGGGAACACGACGGGGACCATGGCGCGCGGCGCGGCGGCAGGCGTCGGCTCTGCGCGCGGCGTTTCGATCTGCTTGGGCCGCGTAACACGATTTTCGAGCGGCGCGTGATCCGGCTCGGGCGCTGGCGCGTAGTCCACCTGAACCTCGACCGGCGCTGCTGCTGCCGGCGAGGCGCCGGGAGAGATGGAGATGGGGAGCGCGAAAACGAGCGCCACGTGCGCGGCGCCCGAGAGGCCGATGGCCAGCGCCTTCGCGGTGAGCGCGTCGAAGTGGAGCGCCATGGCGCGTTTCGAATAGCACGAAATTCTTGGTGCGTGCTATCCGCGGATCACCATCTTCTCGCCTCGTTCGCACGAGCTGGACCATGCGCGTCTTCGTCGGAGTGTCTTCGCTTCTGGTCGGCGCCGCGATGCTCGTCGCGGCTTCGCACGCTCGTGCTCAGAGCTCCACGCGCGTCACGGCCCCGGCGGTCGAGATCACGCCGCCGTCGCTGAAGACGCACGAGCCGCCGGCGTATCCGGCCGACGCGCTCCGCGATCGCGTGGAAGGGACGGTGGGGCTCGAGCTCACGATCGACGAGACCGGCCACGTGACGGCCGCGCGCGTCGCTCATGCTGCGGGGCACGGCTTCGACGAAGCGGCGCTGGCGGCGGCGAAGACGTGGACCTTCACCCCTGCCATGCGCGGCACCACGCCGACCGTCTCGAGCGTCCAGCTGGCGATGCCGTTCGAGCTGCCGGCGCCTCCTCCCGTCGCGGCGACTCGAGCGCTCCCCACGCCTACTCCGCCGGTGCCGGCACCTCCTGCACCCGCCGGCGACCTCGCGCTCCAGCAAGGGCCCGATCAGTCGACGCTCGTGGTCGCGTCGCGGACGAAGCCCGATCCGATCTCCGCGTCGGCGTCGTCGAGCGGGCAGGCCGAGCTCTCGCTCATCCCGCAGTACAAGATCGAGAGTCAGCTCGAAGCGGTGCCGGGGCTCTTCGCGGTGCAACACTCGGGCGGCGGGAAGTCGAGCCAGTACTTTCTGCGCGGGTTCGACGCCGATCACGGGACCGACATCGCGTTCTCGTTCGACGGCGCGCCCATCAACATGGTGAGCCACGGTCACGGTCAGGGTTACTCCGACATCAACTTCGTCATTCCGGAGACGATCGCTTCGCTCGACTCGACCAAGGGGCCGTTCTCGGTGCGCGCGGGCGACTTCGCGACGGCGGGTTCGGTCGACTTCCGCATGGCCGATCACGTGGCCGAGAGCTACGCGAAGATCGAGATCGGTCCGTATTCGCACACGCGCCTCGTGGCGCTCGAGTCGCCGAGTCTGGGGCCCGACTGGCGCACGCTCGTCGCCGCTCAGGTCTTTCGTGACGACGGCGGGCCGTTCATCCATCCGAACGACTTCGATCGCTTCGACGGTTACCTCAAGACGACGCGCCGCCTCGACGATCGCAGCGAAGTCGCGCTCACGCTCTCGGCGTACGGCGGATCGTGGAACGCATCGGGCGTGCTTCCGGCGCGCGCGGTTTGCGGTGAAGGGGACGGCACGCCCACGCCCGCGGCCTACGCCGGCTCGCATTGCTTGAGCCGATGGGATTCGCTCGATCCCACGCAAGGGGGTGGCACGCAGCGCCTCGAAGGGATTCTCTCGTACCGGCGGCGCTTCGAGGGGAACACCGACCTCGAGGCGTCGGCCTACGCGGTTCGCTATGCCTTCCAGCTCTTTCCCAACGACGGCATCGCGGCGACGTTCCAGCCCGACGGCGCTCAGTACGGGTCACAGGTCGAGCAAGACGACGCGCGCACGCAGATGGGGACGCGCGTCCAGGTCACGAAGCGAGCGACCGTCGCCGGGATCGACGTCCGCTCCACGTTCGGCATCCAGCTCCGCAACGACGCCATCCACAGCGAGCTTCATCGCACCGAAGGTCGCAAGCGGCTCGACGGCGTCGACGCCGGCATTCCCGGGCCGATCACGGACTCGAACATCGACGAGACCGCGATCGGGTTCTACGGCGAGGAGGACTTTCGTCCCGCGAAGTGGCTCCGCTTCGTGCTCGGAGCGCGCGGCGATCGCATCGACGTCGCGGTCACGAACCTGAGCCCCACGGCGGTCGATCAGGTGTCGGGAGTGAAGGGGCAAGCGCAGCTCTCGCCCAAGGCGTCGATGATCGTCACGCCGGCGAAGGCGCTCGATCTGTTCATGAACTACGGGCGCGGGTTTCATTCGAACGACGCGCGCACGATCGCCCTAGGGTCGGCGACGACGCTCATGGCGACGGCGACCGCGTACGAAGCGGGGACCGTCGTGCGGCCGATGAAGGGGCTGGCGCTCGGGGCCGCGGCGTTCCTGATCGATCTGCAGTCGGAGCTGACGATCGACGGCGACACGGCATCGACCGAGCCGTCGGGGCCCACGCGCCGGTACGGAGGCGAGCTCACGGCGAAGTACAATCTGGGCGACAATGTCTTCGCCGACGCCGCGCTCACGATCACGCACGCGCGATACGTCGGTGCGGCCGACGTCGCGGCGGGGGAGACGTTCGTGGCGCTCGCGCCGATCCGGACGTTCAGCGCGGGCATCGGCGCGCGGCATCCGGTGGGGGCCGTGACTCTGTTCGGCTCGGCGCGCGTGCGCGCGATGTCGGACAGGTACGCGACGCAAGACGGCTCGCTCACGGCGACGGGCTTCACGCTCGTCGATCTCGAGGCGGGCGCGCGCTGGAAGAGCGTCGAGCTCACGTTGATGATGCTCAACGCGGGCGACGAGGTGTGGCGCGAGGGACAGTTCGCCGTTCAATCACGCCTGCCGGGCGAAGCGGCGAATCCGCCGACGGGCATGAGCTTCACCCCGGGGATTCCGCGGACCGTGCTCGCGTCCGCGAGTCTCTACTGGTGAACGGCGCGATGGCTTCGCTCGTCGCCATTCTCGTCCTGGGCTTCGTGCTGGGAATGCGGCACGCGACCGATCCCGATCACATCGTGGCCGTGACGACGATCGTGAGCCGGCAGCGGAGCGTGCGCGCCGCGGGGCTCGTGGGCGCGATGTGGGGCCTCGGGCATACGGTCACGATCCTGCTCGTCGGCGGCGCGATCATTCTCTTCCGCGTCGTCATTCCGCCGCGGCTCGGGCTCGGCATGGAGCTCGCGGTCGCCGTCATGCTCGTGGTGCTCGGAGCGATGAATCTCGCTGGCGCTGCGAAGCGGATCGAAGCCGTCGCGCACCGCCATGACTCGGAGCGGAAGCCGATCGTCCACGCGACGCAGCTCGCGCGCTCGCTCTTCGTCGGCGTCGTGCACGGGCTCGCAGGGTCGGCGGCGGTGTCGCTCCTCGTGCTCACCACGATCCACGATCCGCGATGGGCGCTGCTCTATCTGCTCGTCTTCGGCGCAGGCACGATCCTGGGCATGGCGCTGGTCACGACGATGATCGCCTTGCCGTTCGCCGTCGCCGCCGATCGCTTCGCTCGCGCCAATCGGTGCATGGTGCTGGCGACGTCGCTCGCGAGTATCGGGCTGGGGCTCTTTCTCGCGTACCGGATCGGCATCGTGGGCGGCCTGTTCTCCGCGACGCCGCACTGGACGCCAGGGTGACCAGGGCGCGTGACTAGCGCGCGCGGCGTTTGCGCTTCGCGGGTGCCGGCTTGTGAGGATGCGGGTGGGGATGATCGTGATCGCCGTGCGCGTGATCGTGGCCCGCGCGCTCGCTCATCGCCGACTCGGCGATGATCTCCACCCCGCCGTGCGTCACGCCGCGGGTGCCCAGGAGCTTGTCGGCCGCCGCTTTCAGCTCGTCGGAGCGGCCGCGCATGATGATGACTTCGAGGCAGTGATCGTGATCGAGGTGCACGTGCATCGTCGAACGAACGCGGTCTTCGAGCTCGTGCTGGATCGTCGTGAGGCGCTCGGTGAGCTCGCGCACGTGATGGTCGTAGACGATCGTGATCGCCGCGACCGCCGGGACGCGCTTTTGCACGAGGCTTCGCACGACCTCGGCGCGCGCCAGGTCGCGTAGCAGCTCGGAGCGATTGCTGCCGCGTTGCGCCGCGAGGTAGTCGATCTGCTCGAGGAGCCGCGGCTCCATCGCCACGCCGAAACGCACGAGATCCGGTTTCATCGTGGCAGAGTCTACTAGGGCGTCGCTTGCCCGAGACGCAATGTTGCGTGGCGTGCCCGCTAGGGGTGCGGCGCAAATGAGTCGACCGCTAGCGCACGCCGAGGCGTCGCGCGTTACTCACGATCGGCGCGCCAGTCCACTCGATCGACCACGAATGATCGGCGCGCGCGTCGATGGTTCGGTCGTTGCTTTGGAGTGCGCGCATGAACCGAGCTCACACCATCCTCCGACCCGTATCGATCCTCGCCCTCAGCTTCGCTGCCCTCACGGTCGCGCCGCGGATGGCCCACGCCGGAATCTCCGCTTGCGGTGATATCGACGTCACTGCGAGCGCGAGCTGCAAGCTGATCACGACGCCGAGCGAGTGCACCACCCAGTGCGCGCCCGCCAGCTTCGAGACGTGCTGCGCCGCCAAGCTCGAACTGTCGTGCAACGCGCAGTGCAACGCCACCGCCTCGGACACGTGTACCGCGAGCTGCGTCAACGATTGCACCACCACCTGCACGGCGAACCCCGGCTCGACGACCTGCTCCACCGACTGCAGCGCCCGCTGCAAGTCGGGCTGCAGCGCGAGCTGTACGACGAATGGCAACTCCACCGACTGCGAAGCGTCGTGCGGCGCGTGCTGCAGCGACCATTGCGACACGAAGTGCACGACGATCGCGCCGACCGTCGACTGCAGCACGAAGTGCGACACCAGCTGCGCGGCGAGCTGCACGGCGCAGGCGAACGTCGACTGTCAGATCAGCTGCCAGGGATCGAGCTACACGCAGTGCAAGAGCGACTTCGAGGCCACGTGCAAGACGCAGTGCACCCAGCCCACCGGCGCGCTCTTCTGCGACGGCAACTTCGTCGACGTCGGGAGCAACCTCACGAACTGCGTCGACGCCCTGAACGCGGTCCTCACCACGAAAATCGAAGTCTCGGTCACCTCGACCGGCAGCGGGTCTTGCACCGGCAACACCTGTTCGGGTTCGGAGACGACCACCGTGAAGTCCAAGTGCTCGTCCTCGCCGGGCCCCGCGCCGGGCGGACCGCTCGCCGCGCTTGGTGCGGTGTTCGCGCTCGCGCTCGCTGCCGCGCGTCGTCGTTCTTCGAAGCGCTGAGTCGCCGAGCGCGATGCGCTACTGGAGAACGAGCGGCGTGAACTGGTTCGGGAACGCGACGAAGTGCAACGCGCGCCCGTCGTACGCAGGGTTCACGCCGCCGTCGCCGCTCGGGTCGGCGAGCTGCGGGAGGGTCGGGTCGTTGATGCCGAGGAGCACCACCGTGTAGGCGTGCCCGTGGCCGAATCCGCCCGGCGTCTGCGTGGTGGACGCGCCGACGTTGGAGAGCGCCGAGGTCACGTTCATCGACAAGGCGATGAGATCGCCCGCGCCGGTCTGCGAGCCGGGGTACGGCAGGAGGCTCGGGCCGCCGTCGGGTTGCGAGCCGGGGAACGTGAGGCCGGCGACGGCCGTGGTCGTCACGTCGAGGACCGTCGTGAGTTGAATCGGCGTGATCTGCGTGCCGCTCGTCGTCACCGGCGCCGCCGCCAGCTGGACGAAGTTGCTCGTCGGTCCGGCGTCGTCGATGCCCACGATGATGAAGCCCGGGAGGACGCCGTTGCTCGCGGGCGGGTGCTGGGAGACCGCCTCTCCTTCGTTGAAGGACTCCTTCGCCCCTTCGAGCGCGGTCGATCGATGCGCGAACTGCACGCCCATGTTTCCGCCCGTGACGGGCGTCGTCGTATCGAGCATCGTGACGCCCAGGGCGACGTTGGCGCCGCCGTCGCCTGGGAAGTCGGTGCCACACACCTGTTGCGCCGTGATGCTCTCTCCCGTCTCGTAGAGGGACGGCGTGAATCCGCCGACGCAACCCGTGATGCTCAGGAGATAGGTGCTCCCGTCGTGCAGCGTGTGCGCGGGGATCGTCGCCAGCTGCCAGAACGCGCTCGGATCGAGAATGCCGGCGACAGGCGAGTCGCTCGGTCCGGCGCCGTGCGATCCGATCAGCTGCGGGCAGCCGAGCTCGACGCCGCCATCGGGTCCGCCGTCGACCGTGTTGCTCGCGATCTGCGTGGCGTCGATCAGGAACGGAGCGAGCGCGAGGTTCTCCAGGCTCGTGATGTCCGGGATCGCGCTGATCGTCCCCGGGTAGAAGCCCGGTGTTCCCTGCGCGACCGTTCCGCCCGTCCCCGTGGGAGGGGGCGCGTACGGGGGAGCCGACGGGCCATCGGGGAGAGCGGGGATGTTCGCGACCGTGTTGGCGTTCCCGCCGACGGATACGCCGAAGCACAGACGCACCGGACCGAGGCCGGGCGCGGCGTGAACGAGCACGAGCTTGGCGTCGGGGAGGGGCGTGCTTCCCGCGTCTTCGCCGCTGTCGACGCCCGTGTCGCTCCCGCCGTCGAGGAGCGGGTTCGCGTCGAGGCCGGAGTCGAGGCCGGAGTCGGGGCCGGAGTCGAGGCCGGAGTCGAGGCCGGAGTCGCCGCCGGCGTCGTCGCCGTTTCCGCCCGCTTCGTTCTGGCCGCCGTCGGGGATCGTCGCGTCGGCCGCATCGGCCGCGCCGCTGTCGCCGGGGAAGATGGCGATGGGGGCGTCGATGTTCACGCCGGTCTCGGAGCTCGATCCCGCGTCGCTTCCGCCGGGCGCGGCGTTGTCGTCGCTCGTGCATCCGGAGGCGAGCGCGCCGGCCGCGCCGAGCGTGGTCAAGACCACCACGATTCCGACCCGTGATTGCCGCCCCATTCGAGCCGTCGTGATCGTTCGCATCGTCGGTCCCCCCGCTTCGTTGAGCGCCCGAAGATAGCAGCGGTTGCCGTCGGCGCAGGGCGCCTTAAGTTGCGGGGGGAGGAAAATGAAGAAGCTCCGCATCGACATCTGGTCCGACATCGCGTGCCCGTGGTGCTACGTCGGCAAGCGCCGCCTCGAGTCCGCGCTGGCGACGTTCGCGCACCGCGACGACGTCGAGATCGTCTGGCGCGCGTTCGAGCTCGATCCGTCGGCGCCGCGTACTCAGCCCACGGGCGTCTCGCACGCCGAGCGCGTAGCGCGCAAATACGGGATGACCGTCGCGGAGGCCGAGGAGCGGACGCGACACCTCACCGATCTCGCCGCGAAAGACGGGCTCGACTTCCGCTTCGATCGCCTGCGCCCCGGCAACACGTTCGACGCGCATCGCTTGATTCACCTGGCGGGCGAGCGCGGCGTGCAAGACGCGATGAAGGAGCGATTGCTCCGCGCGTACCTCACGGAGGGGGAAGCGATCGGCGACGTCGAGGTGCTCGCGCGACTCGCGGGCGAAGCCGGCATCGACGCCGACGAAGCGCGCGCCGTGCTCGCGGGCGACGCCTACGCGAACGACGTTCGCGCCGACGAAGACGAGGCGCGCGCGCTCGGGATCAACGGCGTGCCGTTCTTCGTCATCGGCCGTTACGGCGTGTCGGGCGCGCAGCCGGCCGAGACGTTGCGGAGGGTGCTCGAGAAGGCGTGGGAGGAGAGGCCGGCGATCGCGGAGAGCGCGAGCGACGAAGGCGCGGCGTGCGGAGTCGACGGGTGCCCGTGACGCGTCGCGCGTGAAGACGTGACGGCGATCGATACGCCGCGCCTCGGCGTCACGTTGATTCGGCATGAGGAAGCGAAGCGCCGAGTGGCTCGCGTACTTTCGTGGGAACGCGGATCGTCCGCCGCCGCCGGTCGATGCGAGCGAGGCTGAGGCGATCGCACCGGCGCTGAGAGAGGCGCTCGTGCGATCGCTCGGGCGCTTCTATCTGGGCGAGACGGGCGAAGGGCGCATCGCGCACGAAGCGGCGCGCTCGGGGGATCCCGCGCTCGACGCTTTGATGTGTGAGAGCATCGTGCTCTACGTGCGCGAAGAGGGGCGGCACGCGCGCGGGCTCGCGGGGGCGCTCGCGGCGCTGGGGGCGACGCTGCCCGAGCGGCACTACAGCGAGGCGCTCTTTCGTCGCGCGCGAAGGCTGATGGGGCTGCGGACGAAGATGATGACCATCGCCGTCGCCGAGATCATCGGGCTCGCCTACTACGAGCTTCTCGCCGAGCACGTGCCGGCGGTCGCCGGGCTGGCGCTGGCGCTGGCGCGCGACGAGCGGGAGCACCTCGCGTTTCAAGCGGAGTACTTCGCGCGCGTGATCGAGGCGCGCGCGACGGGGGGAGGCGTGGAGGGGGGATGCGTCGCGGCGCAGCTGCGCGGCGGCGTCATCGGCGCGGGGTATGCGGCGATCGTGGCGTGCGCGATCGCTCTGCTGGTCGTGGATCACTCCTCGTTGATCCGCGAGCTGCGCGTGACCCGCGCCGACCTCGCCTTGCGATGCGTTCGCAGCGCGTGGTCGGGCGTCGAGGCCTGCCGCGCGCTCCTTCGTGAGCCGCGCCCTCTCGAGACGGTGATCGCCTCGCCACCGGAGACGAAGGCGCGCGCGGTGCGGTATGGTCGCGCCGAGGTACACGCATCATGAGCTTCGGTCGTAACCCCCACGTCGCAAAAGCAGAGGCCGCCGAGCTGAAGGCGCAGAGCGCGAAGGACGACGCCGCGCGCGAGCAGGCTTGGCGCGACGCCGCCCGCCAGTGGGACCGCGCCGCCGAGCGCGAGACCGACGACAAGCGCCGCCAGCAGTACACGGCGAACGCCGAGACCGCGCGCGCCAGCGCCGACGATCCCAACGCCAGCGGCGTCGCCGATCCGTTCGAGAAGGTCGATCCCGACAAGCGCCCGCGCACGCTCCTCAACTAGTCAGGTCGCAACGCAACGCCGCCTCCGGCATCGGACCTCCCACACCCGAACCCACGGAGCGGACCATGCGCTATCGACTCTTCGGCAGGACAGGCCTCTACGTCTCCGAGCTCTGCCTCGGAACGATGACGTTCGGCGGCAAGGGATTCTGGGAAGTCGTCGGCAAGCTCGGTGCGGCCGAGGTGGAGTCGACTATCGGCACGGCGCTCGACGCCGGCGTGAACTTCATCGACACCGCCGACGTGTACTCGGAAGGGGAGTCCGAGACCCTGGTCGGCGGCGCGCTCGCGTCGCTGAAGCGGCCGCGCGAGCAGGTCATCGTGGCCACGAAGGTGCGCGGACGTACGGGGCCGGGGCCGAACGAGGTCGGGCTCTCGCGCTCGCACATTCACGCGTCGATCGACGCGAGCCTGAAGCGACTCAAGCTCGACTTCGTCGATCTCTATCAAATCCACGGCGTCGACAAGGACACGCCGATCGAGGAGACCGTGCGCGCGCTCGACGAGGTCGTCCGCTCCGGCAAGGCGCGGTACGTCGGCTTCTCGAACTTGCCGGCGTGGCTGGCGATGAAGGCCATCGGGTTCGCCGACGCGAACGGCCTCGCGCGCTTCCAGAGCGGGCAGGTCTACTACTCGATCGCCGGGCGCGACATCGAGCGCGAGATCGTCCCGCTGGCGACGGCCGAGGGGCTCGCGATCCTTCCGTGGAGTCCGCTCGCCGGTGGGCTCCTGTCCGGCAAGTTCGATCCCGACAAGCCGGGGCCCGCGGGGGCGCGGCGGACGTCGTTCGATTTCCCGCCGGTCGATCGCGGTCGCTTGCCGACCGTGCTCGACGCGCTGCGTGCGGTTTCGAAAGAGACCGACGCCTCGGTCGCCCGCATCGCGCTGGCGTGGCTGCTCACGCGGCCGTTCCTCACGAGCGTCATCATCGGCGCGAAGAGCAAGGAGCAGCTCACCGACAACCTCGCGGCGGTCGACGTGAAGCTCTCGCCCGCGCAGGTGGCCGCGCTCGACACGGCGAGCGCGCTCCCTACGGAGTACCCGGGGTGGATGGTGGAATGGCAGAACACGCGCGACCCGCGCGTGCCGGCGGCGAAGTAGTCGGCGGCGCGCAGACGCGATGGCCGACTCTTTCGAAAAGGCGATCGCGCTCGAGCGCGTGAGCGAGACCGAGCACCGCTTCGTGTTGCCTGACGGGTGGCAGCAAGGGCGCGGCGCGTTCGGCGGGCTCGTGCTGGGTGCGTTGATGGACGCGATGGCGTCGCGCGAGCCGGACGCGACGCGCGCGGCGCGAGCGTTCACGGGCGACCTGTGCGGCCCGGCGCTGGCGAAGGAGTCGCGCATCGTCACGCGCGTGCTCCGGCGCGGGAACAACCAGACGAACGTCGCCGCCACGCTGGAGCAAGACGGCGCGGTCGTCGCGCACGCCACGTGCGTGCTCTCGGCACCACGCAAGGTGAAGCCTGCGCCGCGCTTCGTGCTCGAGCCTCCGGTGCGCGTCCCTTATGAAGAGACCGAGACAGCCCCGCTCCCGCCGTCGACGAGGCCGGTGTTCACGCAGCACTACGAGTACCGCGTGACCCACGGCCTCCCGTTTCGCGCGGGGCCCGACGCGCTGGTGATGGGCTGGATCAAGGAGCGTGTGCCGCTCACGCGGGTGACCGCCGCGTCGCTGCTCGGGCGGCTCGACTCGTACTGGCCGGCGATGTTCGCGATGGAGTCGGCGCCGCGTCCGATCGCGACCGTGAGCTTCCTCGCCGAGATCTTGTGCGACCCGAGCACGCTCGATCCGAACGTGCCGCTCTTTTACCGCGCGCGCGTCGTGGCCGAGGCCGGCGGGTACTTCGTGGAGATGCGCGAGCTGTGGAGCGGAGACGTGCCCGTCGCGCTCAATCAGCAGTCGCTGGCGATGCTGGCGTGAGAGGTTGTTCCTCAGCGATTCCTCGCGCACCCTCACCCCCCAGCCCCCTCTCCCGCAAGGGGAGAGGGGGAGATGGTCCGACTGTCTCCTCCCCTCTCCCCTTGCGGGAGAGGGGCCGGGGGTGAGGGTGCGCGAGAGACGCGGAGGATTTCTGCGAAACGCCCTCCGAGAGGCGCGAGCCGTCTCACCCGTAGTGGTACGCCGAGATCCGAACGCCGTTGAGCGTCCCGCCGTAAGCGACCGTCCCGCGATCGGCGCCCGCAGCGCCGGCCACGACCATCAGCGGAAGCAGGTGCTCTTCGCGCGGATGCGCCGCTCGCGCCGACGGCGCCTGCGACCAGGCCGTGAGCTTCGCGTCGCGCGCTGGCTGCGCTTCGACCGCCACCGCGCTCAACCAGCGATCGAACTCCTCGGCCACCGGGCGCGCTTGGGGAGCGCCGAAGGTGCGGAGGTTGTGGAACGACAGACCGCTCCCCACGATGAACACCCCTTCGTCGCGCAGCGGCGCGAGGGCGCGTCCCATCGCCAGGTGCTCCGCGGGATCGAGCCCTTGCTTCAGCGAGAGCTGCACGATCGGCACGTCCGCTTCCGGGTACGCGAGCTTGAGCGGCACGAACGTCCCGTGATCGAACCCGCGCTCCGCGTTCGCCGCGCTCGTGAAGCCGGCGCCGTCGAGGAGCTGCCGCACGCGCGCCGCGATCGCGGGGTGCCCCGGCGCGGGCCAGGTGATCTTGTACGACTCGGGAGGGAACCCGTAATAGTCGTAGAGCATCGGCGGGTGCTCGCTCGTCATCACCGTGGGATGCGGCTCTTCCCAGTGCGCGGAGACCACGAGCACCGCCTTTGGTGGCGTCGCCGGGAGCTGGCGAATCGAGCGGATGTACGCGGCGAGCGCGTCGAGCTCGCTCTTCGCGCCGAACCCCACGTCGACGAACGGCCACGGCCCTCCGCCGTGGGGGAGGTAGATGGCCGGCATGCGCTTGTGGGTCGACATCGTGTGCTCGTCTTTCGGGGTGGCTCCGGCTTCGCCGTTCTTCAGCGCCGCCGCGATTCCTGCGGCGCCGACGATGCCGGCGACGATCGCGTTGCGGCGCGTGACGGCGGGTTTCGGGTCGTTCGGCATGGGCGGTCTCGGATTCGATGATGTTAAGAACGGGCGGGTTGCTGCGCCAGGGGGCCCTCAATCCGCGGGCGCCATCGCCGCGTGCTCGATCCGATCGAGCTTGAACTGCCTGTCCTCGTTCTTCTCGAGATCGAGCGCGTTGATCAGCGTCTCGGTCCGCTCCATCACCAGGCTCCGCACGCGAACGCGCCGCGTCGTCGTCCCGTTGGCGCCGGCGTAGCGGATCACGATCGGCGTCCCTTCGAACCACGCCCGCTCCAGCGCTTGCCGCACGCCGGGCGCGGCCTTGCGCGCGGGGATGCCGACGAACTTCAGCGTCTCCAGGTGATCGAGGAGCTGCCGCTGCGCCGATCCGGAGAGCGCCGCGCGCACCTTGTCGAGCCCCGACTCGAGCGTCTCGGTGAACGGGATGACGCGCATCTCGGCCAGGAAGCGCCCGGCCGCCACGAGGAGCGCCGCCTCGCGCGCGGTGAAGTTCACCGGCGGGAGCGTGTAGCTACGATCGAGCGCGATCCCTCCGCCGCGCCCGCGCTCGCCCTGCACCGGCAACGACGCTTCCCGGAGCGCGTCGAGGTCGCGGAACATCGTGCGGACGCTGACGTCGAACCGCGTGGCCAGCTGCTCCACCGTGGTGCCCGTGCGCCGGCCGCGCAGGTGCTCGGCGATGGCGAAGAGGCGCTGTGTCCGGGTCATGGGTCAAATATGCCATAACCGTGACAGTGCGTCCTCGTACGACGAGCTCAGGAGGTTTCCCCATGAAGACGCCGCACATCGTTCTCTGCGAGTTCGCCGACGCCACCGCGTTCGGCCTCGAGTCACTCTCGCCGTTCTGCCTCAAGGTTCACCGCGCGCTCCGCGTGACGGGCCTCGCGTACGAGCGGCGGCACGCCAGCCGGCCGAACGAGTTCGCGAAGTACAACGCGACCGGGCAGGTGCCGGTTCTGCTCGTCGACAGCGAGCCCGTGGCCGACTCGACGGCCATCGTGCAGCGCATCGAGTCGATCGCCGGCCCCATCGGCGGCGCGCGTGACGCCCGCACGAGCGGCGAGGCGTGGCTCTGGGAGGAGCTGGCCGACACGGGGCTCAACGGGTTCCTCGTCGCTGCGCGCTGGGCCGACGATCGCAACTGGCCGCTCGCGCGTGAGGCGTACTTCGGCGCGGCGCCCTGGTTCGTCCGCACGCTCATCGCGCCGCGCATTCGCGCCCATGTCACGAAGACCCTCGTGGCGCGCGACGTGTGGCGCGCCGGGCCGGACGCCTGCTGGAGCCGCTTTCTCACGCTCCTCGATCGCCTCGACGAGCGCGCCCCGCGGTCGGGCTTCTGGCTCGACGAGCGGGTCTCCGTGGCGGACATCGCGATGTTCGCGCAGCTCCGGTCGCTGCGAACGCCTCTCACGGCGTGGCAATCGCATGCCATCGGGCAGCGCGCTCGGTTGAGCGCGTGGATCGAGCGTGTGGACGCGGCCACGCGCATCTCCAAGCGCTCGGAGATCGCTGCCATCGCCGCCTGACGCCGTGGAAAGGCCGTGGCGCGCTTCTCCGTGCACGCCGTAATCGCGGGGCACGACTGCCCATTGATCTCCACGGGCACGGAGAAGCGGATTACGGCGGCCGCATGCGATGTGAAGGCGATCGTAATCGAAGGGCACGACTGCCCATCGATCTCCGCGCACGGATGTGAGAGAGGAATGGGCTCCGTGATCGAAGGGCGACGGTGCCCTTCGATCTCGGCGCACGCGGAGATCGAAGGGGAGCGTTGCCCTGCGATCTCGGTGCACGCGATGATCGAAGGGCACACGCGCCCCGCGATCTCCACCCCCCTCACGGAACGCTCCATGCCCAAGATCGGCCAGATTACGAAGCGCACCCAGGCGGCGAGCCTCATCACCGGGATCAAGAAGCACCTCGCTCACAAGAAGGCGCACTTCTTCATGGGAGCGAGCTTCTCCACCAAGGATCTCATCGCCCTCTTCCAGTCGCACCTCGACGCGCTCGACAAGATCAGCGGCCTCCGCGCAGCGCTCGCCGGCGCCGTGGCCGACGAGCGCCGCCTGGCGAAGCGCACCAAGGCCGTCGCCAAAGGGCTGAAGGCCTTCATGGCGGGGACGAAGGGCGTTTCGCCCGTCCTCTTCAACGACTTCGGCTGGCGCGTGCCGAAAAGGCCCGGGCCGAAGACCGTCGCCGGCAAGCTCGCGGGGGCGGAGAAGACGCGGGCGACCAGGGCTGCGCGAGGGACGATGGGGAAGAGGCAGCGGAAGCGATCCGAGAGGGGAGGGTCGCGCGTATAGGAGGAGTCGCGCGATTCTCGCGGACCTCTTCCGACGCGATCCCGGACTTCTCCGTCTTCGTCAAAGGCCTCATCACCAGCGACACGAACAGCACCTCGAAGCCGGTGCCGCTCCCGGCCGACGGGACGTACACGGACAATCAGAGCCTCGCGGACTATCCCGCCAGCTTCTTCTGAGTCTCGGTATCGTGAGCGCGTCCGCCGAGCACTCTCTCGGCGGGCGCCGCTCGAACCGTGCGTCCTCTCTGCGTCGTCCTCGTCAGCTTCGCGATCCTCTTCTTCGCGCGGCACGCTTGCGCGCACGCCACGGGTGTCTCACGCGGCGAGTACCGCGCGTCGGGCACGGTGCTTCGCGCGCTCTACGTGTTCTCGGACGCGGAGCTCGCGGCCGCGTTCGTCGAGCTCGACGTGGATCACGACGGCAAGCTCTCGCCCGCCGAGGTCGAGGCGGGTGCCCAGGCGTTCGACGTCGACCTCGTCGACGCCACGCACGTCAGCGCGGATGACGTCCCGTGCGCGCCTCACTTCGACTCGGTGAAGATCAACGACACCGACGCGATCGAAGTGCGTGCGTCGTTCGCCTGCGACCGATCCATCGAGCACCTCACGCTCGACTGCGAGTTCCTGGAGCGCTTCTCGACCGAGCATCGCCACCTCGGCGTCATCGCGCTCGATGGGCGCGAGACGTCGTTCGTCGCGGCCCGCGCGCAGATGATCATCGAGGCCGACGCCGCTCCCGAGAGCGCGCAGGCCACCTCGTTCCTGCGCATGGTGGGGACGGGCGTGCGGCACATTCTCACCGGGTACGATCACCTCGCGTTCCTCGTGGGGCTGCTCCTCCTCGGAGGGCGCGCGCGATCGCTCGTCGGGATCGTCACGGCGTTCACCGTCGCGCACTCGATCACGCTCGCCCTCGCCGCGCTCCGTATCGTCTCGCTCAGCCCGTCGTTCGTGGAGCCGGCGATCGCGCTGTCGATCGCGTACGTCGGCATCGAGAACCTCTTCGTCAGCGACGCCTCGAAGCGCTGGCGCATCACGTTCCCCTTCGGCCTCCTCCACGGCTTCGGCTTCGCCGGCGCGCTCACGGCGCTCGATCTCCCGCGCGCGCAGCTCCCCACGGCGCTCTTCGCGTTCAACCTGGGCGTCGAGCTCGGGCAGCTCGGCGTGCTCGCGGTGGTGCTCCCGCTGGTGATGCTCGCGCGGAGGGGGGCGTGGTTTCGCGACCGGGGGGTGAAAGCGCTGAGCGTGGGGATCGCGATCGCGGGGCTGTCGTGGTTCGTGATCCGCGTTTGGGTATGAGGGGCGCGGCTACTCGCCGCGCCCCCCCCTGCGGCGTCAGTGCCAACAGCTGTTGCAGGTCGGTCCAGCCTTGATGGTCGTCTTGATCTTCACGGCGTTCTCCTCTGGTTTGGGGTGAGGAGTATCGATCTAGCGAAGTCTTCCGCACATGCAAGTCGTCCACGCGGACACGCGCCGGCGCACGCCCGAGTGTCTCGCGACGTCGCTAGTCCGCAACGTGCACCGTCATCGCCCCGCCGTCCCCCGCGCCCCCCTCCCGCGCCTCGCGCACCGCCTCCAGGATCCGCGCGGGCGCGTCCTCCGTCGGCAGCCCCACGAACAGCGTTCGCCGCGCGCCCAGCACGACCACGATCGGCGCGAGCGTTCGCGCGTTCCCCAGCTCACGCTCTTCGAGCGTCACTGACTCGTCGAGCTCCGCGAGGAGCGCGGGCTTCACGGCCGCCTCGAAGAAGGCGCACGAGGCGCACCCCGGGCGCTTGTACGCGAGGACGCGCACGACGACCGGCGGCTCCGGCCGAGGCTCGGCGATCGCGGCGTTCGCGATCGACTCGCCTGTCGCGCGCCAGATGCGGGCCTCGCGCTTGTGCATCACGGGGAGAAGCGCGAGCACGGCGCTCCACGCGCCGATGGCCGCGACGGCGAAGACCACGGGGCTCGCGTCACCGCGAACGAACGAAACGGCGCCCGCGCCCAGCACGCACGCCGCGACGAACAGGCACGGCGCGCACGCGAGCTTTGCGCGCGCGAGCGTCGCGACGAGCGCGATGTGAGCGCCGGCCGCGGCGCTGAGCGCCACGACGATCGCGATCGACGGCACGGGCGCGAACCGGCTCAGAAGAAGCGCGGCGTAGATCGCGGTCCCCGCCGGCGCGAGCGGCAAGCCCGCCGCGAGCTGCCGCGCGCGACTGCACCGCGTGCACGACTCCGATCCGAGCCACGACCACAGCGACCCCGCGCACGCCCCCGCGACGAGCGTCACCCACGCCGCATCGAGCGCACTCGCGCGCGGCGCCGCGATCGCCGTCGCCACCACGAGCACCCACCCCACGAGCATCGCCACGCGCGGCGGATACGGCGCGACCCATCCGACGAACCGGAGCGCGCGCTTCACGGGGTCGCGCTGGTCGACGAGCCGCGTCGCCAGCGCACGTCGCTCCTCGTCGATCGGTGTCACCTGCACGACGCTCCCCGTCCACAGCGCGCAGAACTTCTCGCGCGTCCACGGCGTGACCGCACCGGTCGCGGGATCGCCCACCGTCGCCTGCGCGTCGTCGAACGCGAGGAGCACCGCGTACCTTTCGTGCCCCTCTTCGCGCAGCGCGACGAGGAGCGGCAGCGTCACGTCGGGGAGATCGCCGTAGCCCCCTTCCATCGCCACCGCCTCGAAGCCGAGCGCCCGCGCCATCACGAGCACGGTCCCTTCTTCGACGCGCTCCAGATCGTCGGTCGCCGTGAGCGCTACCAGCTCGCGCACCTCGATCGGCGCGCCGTGCATCGCGCTCACGGTCGCGAGCGCCGCGGCCCCGCTCCACGCGGCGTCAGAGGTCACGCACCGCGTCGGAAGGTCGTCCACGGCGGCGAGCCTCGCAAAATGAGCCGACCGCGTCGAGCGCTTCGATCGGAGCGCGAGCAGCGCAATCCACGATAGCGGCAGCTCCCCCACCCAACGTCGTGCGTTTGGGTGACAGGCGCCGCGGGCCGCGCCGAGTACCTTTGAACGTTTCGTGGACCGGGGGAGCTTCGCAGCTGACGGCTTCTCTTACTCTTCTTCTTCCTCTTACTGACCGTGCCTCATGACCGCGCGCTCGCGTCACACGTAGATCCGGCGATGCTCGCGCACGCCGAGGTACCGCGCGCGATCGCGTGCGCCGGTCGCCTCGCTCGCCGGTAGGGAGTCGATGGCTTCGCGCGCCGTCATGATCGCTTCGTACTCGGCGACGTCGATCGTGCGCTGCCCGTCGAGCAGCTCGCGCCAGCCGCTCCCGCGCGCGAACGCCTGCGCCCCTTTGACGACCGTTCCGCTGAAGAGCTCCGCGCACGAGCCGCTGCCGTAGCTGAAGAGCGCGATGCTCTTCCCTTCGAGGTCTTCCTTCGTCTCGGAGAGCACGCTGGCCAGCGAGAGATACAGAGAGCCCGTGTAGATGTTCCCGACCCGCTTCGGCAGCACGAGCCCCGCGGCGACCTGGCGCTCGAAGCTCGCCGTCGGATCGACGTCGCCGTCGATCGCGCGAAGGTGACGGTGGGCCTTCACCGCCATCTTCCCGTACGGCACGTGGTACGCGATGGCCGCGAAGCGATCGCTGAACGCACCGGCGCCGCGCGGGTCGCCGCCGACGTGCCCCATGTACGCGCGGTACGCCCCTTCGAGCGCTTCGAGGTAGCAGGTCACCGAGTAGTGGCCGTCGACGACCGCATCCTTCGAATAGAGCGGGCGCCAGAAGTCGAACACGTCGCGCGCGAACGTCCCCACGAGCAGCGGATGCAACGCGACGAGCCTCGGCGACTCGCTCACCACCAGCGCGACGGCGCCCGCCCCCTGCGTCGGCTCGCCCGGCGTGCGGAGCCCGTATCGCGCGATGTCGCTGCCGATGACGAGGGCCTTCTTTCCGCGGGCGCTCCCGCTCCGGATCCAGTCGAGCGCGTTCTGAAGTCCGGCCGTCGCGCCGTAGCAGGCGTGCTTCGTCTCGAAGATGCGGCACGACGTCGGCAGCCCGAGGAGGCCGTGCACGAACGCGGCGACGGGCTTGCTGTGATCGACCGCCGTCTCGGTCCCCACGATGCACATCCCGATGTCCGACGGCGCGAGCCCGGCGCGATGGAGCGCGGCGCGGCCGGCGCGGGCGGCGAGCGTGACGGTGTCTTCGTCGATGGGCGGCACCGACGTGCGGACGGTGCCGAGCCCCGCTTCGTACTTGGCGGGGTCGACCCCGCGTGCGCGCGCGAGATCCGCGAGGTCGAGGGCGAGGGGAGGGAGCGCGAGACCGATGGCGTCGATACCGACTTGCATCGTTGGACCCTAGCCGCCTAGAACGAGACGTCGAACGACGCGGTGCGTTGAGACGGAGAATCGACGCTAGAAAATGCCATCAACCGCGACGCCGCCGAGCGTTGGGCGGACGTGTATCCGCGCGCTGCGCTCGTCGGATGCCGGCGCCGTGAAGAAGAGGAGCGACCCCGCCGCGAGCCCGACGCCGCCGGCGATGAAGCTCCCCGTCGACACGAGGGCGAAGGTCTTGGCGGTGGTGCGATCGTCGTAGAAGCGCGCCGCGCCGATCGTCGGATCGTTCGCCTCCGACTTCAGCGTCGTCCTCTTCGACTCGGCGACTAGCCCGGTGATCGATCCGGCGACGACCCCCGCGAGACCGACCCCTCCCACGACCAGCGCCCACGTCTTCTGCGACGAGCCTCGCGACGAATCGAGCGACCCGATCGGCGCGTCGTGCGCGGCCGGCGCGTCGTCGACGAGCGCGATCGCGATCGCGCGCGTCTCGCCGGCTCTCCCGGCGACGTCGATCGCGAGCGTCTTCTTTCCCGGCGCGCTCGCTTCGACGCGGTGCGATCCGGGCGCGAGCGCGAACACTCCGCGCGCGAGGATCTCGTCGGCGATCGCGTCTCCGTCAGCGCGCACGCGCATCGAGGGGGCCGCCGGCCTGCTCAACGTCACGAGCAAGAGCCGCGGCTCGAGATGCGCCGCCGACGAACGCGCCAGCGTGCGCCGCGAGTCGTTCCCTTTCTGCGCGTACGACTCGGCGAGCGTGTACTCGCGCCACGCCGGCGCGGGCGCGCCGACCTTCTCGTAGCAGTCGGCGAGATCGAGCCGCGCGCCGACGCTCGAAGGCTCGTGCGCGAGCGCATCGCGGAACGCTTCGATCGCGTCCTGGAGATTCCCTTTCTCGACGAGCGCGGTGCCACGACGGAAGCTCTCGACGGCGGCCGCGTGCTCGGCTTCGGGCGTGGCGGCCAGCGCGGGACGACATGGGGCGATCGCGAAGGCGCATGCGATGAGCGCGGCGAGGCAGGTGAGTGAGCGCGACGCGGGCATCGCTCAGAACTCCGTCGTCTTCGGGGTGAGGACGGGCGCGGGGGACGGGCGAGGGGGCGGGGAGGGCGCGGTCGGGTGGCGCGCGGGGGGAGAGTGAGGCGCGTGTTTGACGGGGGGCGTTTCGCTCGCGGCGGGCGTGGTCGCGTTCGCGTTCGGGGTCGCGTTCGCGTTCGCGTTCGGGGTCGCGTTCGGAGTCGGGGTCGGGGTCGCGTTCGCGTTCGCGTCCGCGGTCGGGCCCGCGTGCGCCGCCGGCGACGACGCGACGGACCTCCCGGCGACCGCGATCGCCACCCCGCTCCCAAGAACCACCCCCAACGCCACCGCCATCCACACCTTGGACCGCCGCCCATCCCGCTTCACCGTCGTGTCGAACGACGCTTCCGTGCGCGTCTCCGCGTTCGGATCGAACTGGGCCGGGCTCGTCGAGTCGAAGCGCTCGCGTGGCTTCTCGAGCACGGCGCGGATCCGTTCGGCCGCGCCGCTCGTCGTCGCGAACGCATCGAGCGCGTCTGCGAGCTCGGCGACCGAGGCGTACCGCTTGGCCGGCTCCTTCTCCAGACACCGCATCACGATCTTGATGAGCCCGCGCGGAATGCCCGACGGCATCGGCGTCGGCGGCTCCTTCAACACCATCGAGCACAGCTCGGGGACCGTCATCCCGTCGAACGGCGGCTTGCCGACGAGCAGCTCGTAGAGGCACACGCCGAGCGACCAGAGGTCCGTTCGCGCATCGACCTCGCGCGACGCGCGCATCTGCTCGGGGCTCATGTACTGCGGCGAGCCCATCACGGCGGTCGTCTGCGTGAGCGCGCGCATCTCCTTCGAGGCCGCGAGCGTCTTGGCCAGGCCGAAGTCGAGCACCTTCACGAGCGGCCGCCCGTCGACCCCTTTGATCACGAACAGGTTCTGCGGCTTCACGTCGCGATGCACGATCCCCAGCGCGTGCGCCTCGGCGATCCCTTCGCACGCTTGCAGGATGTAATCGACCGCCTCCGTCGCGCTGCGCGCCCCTTCGTACGCCACGAGCGCGGCGAGGTCGCGGCCGACGAGGAGCTCCATCACGATGTACGGCGCTCCATCATCGAGCTTGCCGACGTCGACGACGTGAACGCAGTGCTCCCCCTTCAGCCGAACCGCCGCGCGCGCTTCGCGCACGAAGCGCTCGACCGAGTCGGCGTCCCGCACGGCGCTCGTGCGCATCAGCTTGAGCGCGAAGCGCGTGTCGAGCTCGACGTGGCGCGCGGCGACGACGATGCCCATCCCGCCCGCGCCGAGCACGCGCTCGACGCGGTATTTCCCACCGAGCAGGTCGCCCGGCTTCACGCTCGTCTCGTCGGCGATGCTCGTCATGAACCGCGCCTCACGCGCCTCACAGCCTGAGGGGCAGACTTCAGGATAGCAGAGGCAGTGTTACCCTCAGGAAGGTGCCTTCGCCGCGCGTCGCTTCGATCTTCGTAGTCTCGTTCGTCGCGATGGCGGGGGCAGCGCTCGCGGCGTGCGGCTCGCTCCTCGGGCTCGACGACATCGACTACGGAGGCGCGCGCGACGCATCGTCTTCCGCGAGCGACGCGCCATCGGTCGACGGATCGTCGCCTGCCGCCGACGCCTCGACGTCCGACGCAGCGATCGGAGACGCCGCGGGATCGCTTCACGACGTCTCGGTTCGCTTCGATGCGCCGACCGTCCTCGCGCAAGGGAGCGCGCCGCAGGCGATCGCCGTCGACGACGCGCGCCTCTACTGGATCGATCAGGACGGCACCAACGGCGCGTCGGTGCGCAGCATCGCGAAGGACGGCACGGGCCCTGTCGCGACGATCGCGACCGCGCAGCCTTCGCCCACCGACATCGCGGTCGACGACACTTACGTCTACTGGTCAGTCAGCCAACCGCCCCCCACGGGCGACGGCGCGACCGGGTGCCTGGCGATGATGGCGGGCAAGGGGAGCGACGCCGGCGTCCCCACCTGCGTGACGAGCGCGGCGATGCAGACCACGCGCATGGCGATCACCCAGTCGAACCTCGTGCTGCTCGTGACCGGCGCGCCGAACACCGATCCGTTCGTCGGCTTCACGCCGAAGGTCCCCGGCGCCACGTTCGAGAGCGTTCAAGGAATGGGGGCGGCACAGGCCATCACGGCCACGAGCAGCGCGCTCTTCGTCGGCAACGCGAACGGCAATCACATCGACACCGCCTCGATCCCAGGTCTCGTGTTCGGCTCGATCGTCTGTCTGAACAACTGCGGAAACGCGGCGAGCATCGACATGATGGTCGATATCAGCGGCGACGACCTTCTATGGGTCACCGCCAACGGTCAGGTCTTCACGGAGTCGATCGTGTCGTCGACCTCCAGCGGCGTCCTGCTCGCGGCGTTGCCGAACCCCGCGCGACGCATGGCGCGCGACGGCGCGTACGCCTACGTGACCGCGCAGGCGGGCTTCGTCTACGCGGTGCCGCTCTTCGGCGGCAGCGACGCGGGCGCGACGTTCACGGCGATCGCAAGCGGCCAACCCGCGCCGTACGGAGTCACGGTCGACGCGAACAACGTCTACTGGACGAACAGTGATGGAACGATTCGCGCCGTGGGAGCGCCTCTCGCGCTCTAGACCACGGCGCTCATCGCGCGCTTCTTGTGTGTCGACTACCGCGTCGATCGACTCAGGCCGATCGGCGGCGACGACGGATGCGAAGGACGACCAGCGACGCGAACGCCGCGAAGCCGAGCCCAGTCGTCTCCGACGTCGATCCCGGACCGACGTTGCACGAGCAACCGCTCGACGACGAGCCGTTGTTGCCGTTGCCGGCGGTGCCGCCGTCGAGGTTGGAGGTCGTGCCGCCGTCGTCGTTCAACGTGCCGCCCGAGCTCGAGCCGCCGGAGCTGCTGCTCCCCGAGCTGCTGCCACCCGAGCTGCTCCCGGAGCCGCTGTCGTCGTCGCCGAAGCCGCCCGAGCTGCTGCCACCGGAGCCGCTCCCGGAGCCGCTGTCGTCGTCGCCCGTCGAGGCATCGTCACCGGTGCCGCCGCTGCTGCTTCCGCCGCTGCTGCTGCCGGCGTCGGGGAGCGTGATGCCGCCGTCGGCCGCGAGCACGAGGCACGTGGGGGGAGTGGGCGCAGACGGCGACGCGCCGCCGAGGAGCGCGAGCTTGTAGCCGTCCGGCACGCCCAGGCCCGTGGGTCCGTCCCAGCCCGTGCCGGCGTTGCACATGACGTCGGTGCACTTGCCGCTCGGGTCGTTGTTGCCCGTCGTCACGTCGAGGAACGAAGACGCGGCCGCGTAGAGGTCCGCGTTCGCCTTGTCACCGAGCCCCATGCGAACGAGGACCGCGGTGGCGAAGGGGGTCGCAGCGCTCGTGCCGACCGACGGGTTCCAACCGCCGCCGCCATAGACCGCGATGCCTCCGCAGGTCTGCCCTTTGATGCACACGCTGCCGCTGTAGGCACCGACGCTGAAGTCGGCGGCCGCCGAGATGTCGACCGAGCCGCGCTTCGAGCAGCTCCCCATGGCGAGGCCGCTCTGGTAGCTCGGCTTCGCAAACTCTTTGCTGCAACCGCTGCCGCCGCCGTACACGGTCTTGCCGTGGAGCGGGTTGGTGCTGGTCACCGGGATCATGTAGCTCCACGCCGTGTCCGAGTAGCAACGCGACGCCGTCTCATCCATCGTGAGCGTCGTGCCGCCGACGCCGAGGATCGTCGGGTCGGACGCCGGGTAGTTCGGCGTGTGGAGCGTGAGCTTGACGGTGCCTGCGTCCTCGTTGATGGCGCCGATCTCGTTGAGGTAGTCGGCGTCGCCCGAGGCGGCGGTGACCAGCGTTCCGGTGTGGGACGGCACGGTGTCGCCCGACGACTCGTTGCCTCCCCAGCTGTTGCTGACGGCGTCGCCGTGGAGCGTGATGGCCTCCGAGATGCCGGCGTTGAGGTCGGCCGTGCTGGAGCTGTCGACCTGCACGACGAGGATGCTGCACTTCGGGCAGGCTGCGCTGATCATCTGGACGTCGAGCGCGGTCTCGCCGGCCCAGTTGCTGTCGTCCGGCGGAACGTTCGCGTCGCCGGTCTGGCTCACGACGCCGATGCACTGCGAGCCGCCCGCCGTCGGTGCATGCCCAACGCCGCCGCCGCACTGGGTGATGGCGCCGAGGCCGTACTGCGCGCGGTACTTGTTGAGGTCCCCGACGATGTCCGAGTACCCGCAGGCGTCGACGATGGCGACGATCTTCCCTTCGCCCGAGGGGAGCGACGGGTCAGCGAGGTTGTAGGCCGTGATGAGATCTTTCGCGCCCATGGAGCCGGGCGTGAGCGTGGGCGAGTACGCCTGCTGCGGGCTGCCGTCGCAGTTGCCGTTGCTGGCGAAGGGGCGCGCCATGGCCTTCTTCAAGCGCATGTTGGCCGCGCTCTGCGGAACCCAGCGGCTGGAGAAGCAGCGCGCGTCGCCGTCCTTCAGTCCTTCGGCGTGACAGACCGCATCGAGTACCCACGGCTCGGAGGCCGTCAGGTTGACCAGGTCCGCCTTCGCGGTGCGCTCCACCATGAACACGGTGGGAGCCAAGACCAACGCCGCCCAAAGACCTCGAACGTTCTTCATCGATGAACCCTCCATTACTCGCGGACGGCTCGATACCACCGTCTGGGGGGTTCTCACGTCTCACGAGCGATCCATCACCGAGAAGCCCGTGATGACGCAATTCTCTCGTCGGGCGGCATCGTCTGGCGCACGAGAGCTCCAAATTGGGACTCGACCGATTGCGTCACGCCTCGAGGGACTCGTGCTACGAGTCGCGCATGCTCCGATCCTCGCTCGTCGCCGCCCTGGGTGCGTTCGTCCTTCTCGCGTGCGCGGACTCCTCTCAGGCGCCGCCCGCCCTCAGCCCCACGCCGCCGACGACCGTTGCCCTTCCGCCGCCGGTCGTCGTCGCCGCGCCGGTCGCCGATCCCCCCGATGCGGCCCCGACCCCCGCGCTCGTGACGACCTCCGCCGATGCGGGAACCGTTGCCCTCGCGACGGGCGATGGCGGACCCGTTGCGAACGAGGAAGGAGTCGACCCGCAGTACCGCAGTTGCAGCGTCGACGCCGATTGCGTCTCCGTCGAGCGCGTCGGCTGTTGCCACAACGGTCACATGGTCGGCGTGGCCGTCTCGCAGAAGGACGCCTATCTGAAGTCGTTCACCTGCCCCACCAAGCGCCCCAAGTGCCCGATGTACCGCCTCAAGCCGGACGGTCGCGTCGGCGCGTGCGATAGCGCGTCGCATATGTGCGGCCTGAAGTAGCGGTTCAATGCAGTCGCGGGCCAAGTCCGTAGACGAGTGCCTCGCGTCCAAAATCGCCGAGCGCGAATCGCGCTCGGCGATTTACGTCGAGAGGAGGAAACGCATGAGCGATTGCGCCGACGGGATCGACACCGAGCCGCTCCCTCCGCTCTACGAACGCTGGGTAGGCGAGCTGCTCGGCGGCGGCGTGCCGCGCGAGACGGAGGCGACTTGCTCCGACTGCGCCATGTGCTCCCCCTCGGCGCCCGAAGGGGACGCGACCCACTTCCATCCCAACGTGAAGTGCTGCTCGCACGTGCCGGTGCTGGCGAACTACCTCGTCGGTCGCATCCTCCAGGACCACGGCGCCGTCGCCGGACGCGCGAGCACGCTCGCTCGCATTCGCGCGCGCGCCGCGGTCACGCCGCTCGGCCTCGGCCGCCCTCGGGCGTACTCGGCGTTGAGCCGCGAAGGGGGACCGGAGTCGTTCGGTCGCAGCCGCGCGCTCCTCTGTCCTCATTATCAGCGTGAGAGCGACGACTGCGGAATCTGGAAGCACCGCGACGCGGTCTGCTCGACCTGGTTCTGCAAGCACGTGCGCGGCGCCGTCGGATTCACGTTCTGGAGCAGCGCGCTCCGGCCGCTCCTGTCGGCCGTCGAGATCGCGCTCGCCCGATGGTGCGTCGTCGAGATCGGGGTCGGCGAGCGGGCGTTGGCGCGCCTCTTCGCGCCGCCATCGCCGGAGCGCGCGGGGCGCGAGATCGACGGCGTCGTCGACGAAGAGGCGTACGGCGCGGTCTGGGGTGACCATCGTGGACGCGAAGAGGAGCTCTTCGTCGACTGCGCCCGGCGCGTCGAGCCGCTCCGATGGAGCGACGTGCTCACCATTGGTGGGAGCGAGCTCCGCGCGCGCGCCGAGGTCGCCCGGAATGCCTATCGGCGGCTCCTCTCGACCGATCTCCCCTCGCACGTACGCGCTGCGCCGATTCGAATCCTCGAGGGCGATCGCGATCGCGTTCATCTCGCGACGTACACCGAATTCGATTCGATCGACGTCCCGCGCGCATTGCTCGACGTTCTCCCCCGGTTCGACGGCCGCGCGATGGCCGAGGTCGTCGAGGAGCTGGCGCGCGACGGGACCGAGATCGACGCCGAAATGCTCCGCACCCTCGTCGACTTCGGAATCCTCGAAACGCCGCGGAAGTGAAGGCGAACGCGCCCTGGATCGCGCGTGTGTCACCCGTTCGTGCCCTGGCGCTCTCTGTGAGGCTTGCTACTCACTCCCTCTGGAGGCCATGCCCATGAACGCGACGAAGCCCGAGAACGAGAAGAAGACGACCCTCAAGCGCTCCGACGTTCGGCGCGTGAAGGGGCTCGTGGTCGCGACGAACCTCAAGGCGGGCGAGCAGCGCTTCAAGATTCAGCAAGACACCGCGCAGCCGTAAGCGCGCGTCGTCTCCGTTTCAAAGCCCGCGCTCCTTCCAAGGGGTGCGGGCTTCGTCGTTCATGAGCCGTCGCTACGCGGGTTGCCCGAAGCGCGCCTTCACTGCCGCGCCGACGACGAGCGCGATCATTCCGACGAACGCCGCGTAGACGAAGAACAGGACGGAGAGGAGGCTCAGCTCACTCTCGTCGTTCGGCGTGAGCGCGGGAGACTTCGTCGTCATCGCTCGCGAGCGTAGTTCGTTCGCGGGGCGCCGGGGAGAGCGCGGCGACCGCGTCATCACGATGGATGACATTGCGCGTTTGAGTTTGCGAGCGCCTGACCCGTCCATCAGACACTCACCATGTCGTCGCGATCACGCCTCGCTGCTCTCTCGCTTCTGTCCCTTCCGCTCCTGGTCCTCGCCGGGTGCAGCGCGTCTTCGCCGTCGAACGACGCGCCGCCCGACGCCTCCGCCGACGCGACCGCGCCCACGGACGCGACGGACACCACCGACGCCGCTGCGCCCAGCCTCGACACCGGCGCACCCGCGACCTCGGATTCGGGACCGAGCGACGCAGGCTTCGACGCGACCGACGGCGCCAGCGCGATTCCCGACGCGAGTGACGACGCGAGCGATGCGATGATCGCGGACACCGGATCTCCGATCGACGCCGGGCTGCCCGACGCCGACGCGGGGTCTGCCGGGCCGTGCTTCGCGGACGACTTCCAGGTGGCGGTCGACCTCCCTCTTCTGGACGCAGGCGCGCCTCCGGTTCGGAAGTGGTGCACCGCCGTTCCCTTCGCCGCCTCGCCGAAGCTCGTCGCCGGCGGCGCGATCACTCCGGCGGGATCACTGGCCGCGATCGGCTATCCGGGATCGTCCGAGACCGAGAGCGTCGCCGGGACGGTGCTCTCGCAGCCGTTCGCACTGACGTTCGGCGACGGCGGAGCGCCGGCGAGCGCGCAGATCGTCGGTCCCGCCGTGGTCGCGGGACAGTTCTACGTTCCGACCACCATCGGCGGCGCGTTCGTCACCGGCGGCACGATCGCGGCGCTGGCCAGCGGCCACTTCGTTCTCTGGGCACCGGGCGACGCCGGCGCCGCCGCCTTCGTCCCCTTCCCGGCGTCGAACGTCACGCTCCTTCCGTTCCCCGGCGGCGACGTCGTGCTCGCGGGTCTCGCGGACGCCTCGGTCGACTTCGGGAAAGGTCAGCTCGGAGTCACGGGCGGCTTCGCGGCACGCTTCGACGCGCAAGGGAGCTGCAAGTGGTCGACGCCGCTCGGCGCGTATCCGACGAGCACGATCAGCGCGACGGTCGACGCCGATGGCAACGTCTCGGTCGCCGCGCAGACGACCGCCGACGGTGGAGTCGGCCTGTCGTCGAGCTCCGGAGGCATCGCCGTCGCGCGCTTCGACGGCGCGACCGGCGCGCGCCAGTGGCTCGTGAACCTCGGCGCGACGCCGCGCACGGAAGGTCCGCTCCTCGCGCCCGAAGGGGACGACCTCCTCGTCCTTCAGGCCGGCGCGGGCCTCTTCCACCTGCACGGCGCGGACGGCAGCGTGAACGGATCGCCCGCGGACGACATCTTCAGCGATTCGGCGGTGGCGATGGCGTCGGATGGCGCAGGCGGGGTCTATGTCCTCTCCGGCGGCGCCGGGATGATCACCGAGCTCTTTCACATGCGCGCGTCAGGCACGGCATGGGCGGGGTTCATCTGGCGCGATCCCAACGCCGCGAGCAATCCGATCGTCACTCCTCAGGGGCTCTTCGTTTCGCAGGGGACTCTCTTCGTCGTCGGCAGCGCGACGCCGCCGGGGCTCGCGACGGCGCCGTCGTATCTGCTCGCCAGCGCGTACCTAGGGAACTGAGCGCGCTGGTCAGACCGCGCTCACGTCGACGCCGAGCACCTTCGCCTCGCGCTCGACCGTCGATGCACCTTCCACACGCGAGGCGTTGACCACGCGATCGCTCGCCGCGATCCACGCCAGCGCGTCGGCGCGCGGGACCTTGCCCACGAACACGACGCGCGATCCCGACGCGCGCGCGCGCTGCTCGAGCTTCGCGCGCTCCGGCCCATCGCCCACCACGACCAGCGTCACCCGCTCGCGCGCCGCCCACGCGATCGCCGCGTCCACGCGCTTCGACGCCACGAGACGCGCGACGCACACCGCGAACGGGCTCCCGATCTGCGCGCGCTTCGCCTCGACCGCTTCGCGCGCCGGTGCCTCCACGTCGATCGCGCACGCCTCGACGCGCGCCACGCGCTCCACGGCGGCCCCCACGTCGCGCGGCACGCACTTCACGATCGCTTCCACCAGGTGCGCCGCCACGAAGCGCCAGGACTCCGCGCGCGTCGTGATCGTTCGCACGACGAGCGCGCGCATCGTCGCCGGCATTCGCGCGATGAGCCGCACGTCGCCCCCGTGCGACACCACCTCGAGCGCGTGACGCCCGCCCGTCGCAATCGGCCACGCGCACGGCACGGCCCAATGCGCCACGACGCGATCGAACCGGCCCTGCGCGATCTTCCTCCGCGCGCCCACCACCCAGGCCGCCGCGCCCGCCGCGCGCCACGGGCTCGAAGCGATGCGCGCCGCCACCCCCGGCCACCCGAACGCCGCCCCGTCCGCCGCGATCACCACGACGTCCTCGCCGCGTCGCGTAAGCGCGCGCGCCTCGGCCTCGACGAAGTGCCCTGACGGGTCTCCCTCGAACCGCGGCCAGCTCGTCGTCACCAGCGCGACGCGCACGCGGAGGCCCCCCGTGGTAGAGCGATCGGCATGAGCGATTCGGGCGAGCGCACCGTCTCCATTCGTGGACGCATCCTCTACCTCACCGAAGACCTGGCCGCCGTGGAGCGCCAGCTCGAAGGCGAATCCCTCCCGATCGAGACGCGCGACCAGCCGCTCATCGGCAGCATCTCCACCGACGAAATCACGCCCGGTTGGGTTTGCTACTACTACGACGAGACGCTCGCCCGTTATTGCCTCGTCGGCCTGCGCGGCGGGAAGATCAAAGCCGACGCCATCAAGAACGGCGGCTTCGGGGTCATCGTGAGCGGCACCTCGAAGGGGTGCGGAAGCTCGCGCGAGACCGCGCCGTACAGCGAGCTCGCGTGCGGCGTGCAGCTCGTCATCGCCAAGAGCATCGAGAAGATCTACCGCCAGAACTCGCAGAACATCGGCCTCCTCACGAGCACCGACTTCGGCCTCGTCGATCGTATCGCGCGCGGCGAGGCGATCCCGATGAGCGAGTTCACCAAAGGGCTGGATGCCATCAGCGCGGGCATCGTCGAGCACGGCGGGCTCTTCGCGTACAACCGTGCGCGACTCGCGGGCGACGTGTCTCCGCCGGCCGTCACCACGGCGAAGCGGCCGATGACGTTGTGCGAGAAGATCCTGGCGTCGCACGTGATCGTCGACGCCAAGGCCGGCAAGGTCGGCGTGCCCGCGGTGAAGCCGGGCGACGCCTTCTTCGCGCGCACCGACGTCCGCTTCTCGCATGAGTACGTGACGCCGATGGCCGAGTCGCTCTTCGTCGCGCAGCTCGGCAAGGACGCGCGCGTGACCGAGCCTTCGAGCGTCTTCGCGTTCCGCGATCACCTCACGTTCCTCAGCAAGGTCATGTCCAAGGCGCACAAGGACATGCACCTCGACACGCAGGCGCAGTCGCTCGCCACCGTTCAAGAAGCGTTCACCAAGAAGCAAGGCGTGAAGCTCTATGGAGAGGTTCACCGCGACGGAAAGCTCGTCGGCTCCGAAGCGATTTGCCACAACAAGGTGGTCGAAGAGATCGCGCTCCCCGGTCAGCTCGTCGCCGGAACCGACTCGCACACCTGCATGGCCGGCGCGCTCGGCTGCTTCGCCTTCGGCGTCGGGTCGACCGACATGGCGAACGCCTGGTTCACCAGGGACGTGCGCGTCACTGTCCCCGAGACCGCGCGCTTCGTGCTCAACGGGAAGCTCCGCGACGGCGTGTGCGCGAAAGACGTGATGCTCCACATCCTGGCGCAGCCCTTCTTCAAGGGGGGCGACGGCATCGGCAAGGTGCTCGAGTTCGCCGGCGAGGGCGTTCGCGGAATGGCGCTCGACGAGCGCGCCACGTTGACCAACATGGCCGTCGAAGCGGGCGGCTTCACGGGGATCATCGAGGCCGACGAGGTGATCGTCGACTACCTGGTGAAGCAGCGCGGCGCGAACGCGGACGACGTGCGCGCGAGGATCGTGAAGGCCGATCCCGGCGCTTCGTACCTGGCGACGTTCGAGATCGATCTCGGCGCCATCGCGCCGATGGTCGCCACACCGGGCGATCCGCGAAACGGCGTGCCGCTCGTCGACCTGCGGAGCCCGCAAGGGGGCGACGTGAAGATCGACATCGCGTACGGCGGCTCGTGCACCGGCGGGAAGAAAGCGGACATGGACATGTACGCCTCCGTCCTCGATCGCGCGGTGAAGAGCGGCAAGCGGGTGGCCGACGGCGTGCACCTCTACATTCAGTTCGGCTCGCAAGACATCCGCGCGTACGCGGAGAAGATGGGCTACCTCGACGTCTTCGCGAAGGCGGGCGCCGAGCTGGTCGATCCGTCGTGCGGCGCGTGCATCAAGGCCGGGCCCGGCGTGAGCGACTCGCCCGATCAAGTCACAGTGAGCTCGCAGAACCGAAACTTCCCCGGCCGCAGCGGACCCGGCAAGGTCTACCTCGCGAGCCCGCTCGTCGTCGCCGCCAGCGCGATCGCTGGGCGCATCGTCGGCCCGGCGGACATGTGATGCGCCCGCTTCTCGCAGTGGTGGCAGCGTCGTGCGCGTGCTCGCTCGTATCGTGCGACGTGATCGACTCGGTCTTCGAGCCGTCGTGGAAGGTCCAGGAGACCAACGGCGACCAGGGCGCGTTCCACTTCGTCACCGCGCCGGACGACTTTCACATCGGCACGCCCGAGCACGTGCGCATCGAACGGATCGAGAAGCGCACCATCAAGCTGTCGGGCGGCGCCACCAAGGAAGAGGAGCGCACACGGAAAGTGCGCGTGCTGCTCGCGCGGTGCGAGAGCAACTCGATCTGCAACGCGGCGCCGTACGACTCCGACTCGCGCGAGGTGGTCGTCACGCCGCGAATCATGGGGAAGACGTCGCTCTACGTGCAGGCGGCGGTCGATGAAGGGGAGATCTTCAAGGACTCGATCACCGTCACCGTGAAGTGACGATTCCGGCCGGTTTACCGCCCCCGGCTGGACGTTTCGCACCCTTCGCGCTACCCCTTCGGCCCCTTGCCTGATTCAGCGCCCGCTTCAGCCCCGTCGCCCGGAGGATCCGTGAACGTCGTTCAGCCCAATTCGTTCGTCATCGTCGACTACGTCCTCAAGGACGACGACGGTGAAGTCCTCGACGCGAGCCGCGGCGACGAAGGCGAGCCCATCGAGTACGTGCACGGCTACGGCATGCTGGTGCCGGGGCTCGAGGCCGCGCTCGCCGGGATGAAGCCGGGCGACGCCAAGAAGATCACCGTCGCCGCCGACGAAGGCTACGGCGAGCGCGACGAAGAGCTGATGCTCGAGATCGAGCGCACGGAGTTCCCGGCCACCGTGCAGCCCGGCGACGAGTTCGTCGCGGCATCGCCCGATGGCGAAGAGGTCGTGCTGCAGGTCGTCGAGGTGAACGAAGACGCCGTGCTGGTCGACGCGAACCATCCGCTCGCCGGGATGACGCTCCACTACGAGATCGAAGTGAAGTCGGTCCGCGGCGCGACCGAGTCCGAAATCGAATCGGCCGCGCGTGCGATGGACGACGCGCATGATCACGTTCACGGCGAAGGGTGCGATCACGACCACGGCGAAGCCGGTCACGCCGGTCACGCCCATGAGCCCAAAATCGTTTCGATGGGCAAGAAGCCCGTCGTCAATTGAGTAGCGAGGAACCGAACATGAGCAACAACAAGACGATCAACTCCTGGGACTGGGACATCCGCGTTCGCGAGCGCATGCTCGGCAACGGCACGCTCACGGACAAGGACGTCGAGAAGCACATCGGCGGCCTCACGGATCTCGGAGAGCAGTCGGAGCCGGTCACCGTCACGCAGCCCGCGCTCGGCGGCCGCGAGGACTGAGATGGTCTCGGGGCAGGAGAAGGAAGAGGCTCTTCCGACGATCGACTTCGCCACGTTCGTCGTGTCGCTGAGTCACTCGGCGGTCTTGCACCTCGGTGACGCTCCGCACCCGGAGACTCAGAAGATCGAGATGAACCTTCTTCTCGCCCGGCAGACGATCGATCTGCTCGGCGTCCTCGAAGAGAAGACGAAGGGGAATCTCACCGGCGACGAAGAGCGCTTGCTCACGCACGTGCTCTTCGATCTCCGCATGCGCTACGTGGAAGCCGAAAAGAAGGCCGAGCCGAAGAAGTGATCATGGGCGGGTCGCGTTGCGTCGTGCTCGCTCTGGTCGCGGCTGCGATCGCCGCGCCGCTCGGGTGCAAGCGCGTGCTGGGCACGAGCGGCGACAGCGACGAGCTCCCTCCGGGCGCGGTGGCGGTGCCGAGCGCATCGTCGCCGGCGGTGGCGAGCGCGTCGCCGTTGCCGACGCCGTTCGCGCAGCAGCAGCCGACGATCCCCCCCGTGAGCCCGAGCGGTCAGGCCGCGCCGATGTCGTTCGCGCCGATCGCGAAGCGCGTCGACGCGAGCGTGGTGACGATCGTGACCACGGGCGAAGAGTCCGAGCCCGGGTTCTTTGGTCGCGTACGCCATCGCGAGACGCACGGGCTCGGCACCGGGTTCGTGGTCGACAAGGACGGCATCATCCTGACGAACAATCACGTCGTCAAAGGGGCCGACGAGATCGACGTGAAGCTCTCCGACGAGCGCGTCTTTCCGGCGAAGGTCGTGGGGACCGATCCGCAGACCGACGTGGCCGTGATCCGGATCGAGCAGTCGGGGTTCACGCCGCTCACGCTCGGCGACTCGGACAAGATCGAGGTCGGCGACTGGGCGGTGGCGATCGGCAACCCGTACGGGCTCGAGCACACCGTGAGCGCCGGGATCATCAGCGCCAAGGGGCGGAGCGTCGATGAGCCCGCCGACGAGGGGCAGCCGCGTAACCCGTTCGAGCGACCGCGCGATCCGACGGGCTATTACAATTTCTTGCAGACCGACGCCTCGATCAACCCCGGGAACAGCGGCGGGCCGCTGCTCGATCTGCGTGGCGACGTGGTCGGCATCAACACCGCGATCCGCGGCGACGGCGCGCAGAACATCGGGTTCGCGATCCCCATCAACATGGTCAAGCAGCTCCTGCCGATGTTGCTTCGCGACGGGCACGTCACCCGAAGTGCGCTGGGCGTCCGCGTAGTATCGGCGCGCAAGGTGGCGGTCGAAGATCGCGCCCAGCTCAAGATCGGTGACAAGGGCGTGGTCATCCGCGACGTCGTTCCGGGCGGGCCGGCCGACAAGGCGGGGCTCCAGGCGGGCGATCTCATCGCCGCGTTCGACGGCGAAGCGACCGATCGCGAAGAGAAGCTGAAGTGGCTGGCGAGCATCGCTGGCGTGGGGCGGCAGGTGACGCTTCGCGTTCAGCGCGAGGGAAAGCCGTTCGACCTGCGGGTGACGCTCGGATTGCTCCAGGACCAGGCCGTGCCGCCTCAGGTGCCGAGGACGCGTTAGGTGCGAGATCGCGCCGATTCCGCGTCCTTGCGCTAACGTACCCCCCGATGCCCGTCGCGCGTCCGGACCGATCCGCGCAGAACGCGCCGAAAGAAGAGGAGGCGCCCATGCGGCGGCCTTCGCTTCCGCCCGTGAATACCCGGGGTCCCACGGCGTCCAATACCAAGGAAGCGCGCATCCGCGAGGCCGAGGAGGATCGGGTGCTCATCGGGAAGGCACAGCAAGGCGATACGGTGGCGTTCCGCCGGCTCGTCGAACGGCATCAACGCCGTGCCTTCGCGATCGCGCTGGCGCTCGTTCGTGACGAGAACGACGCCCGCGAGCTCGTCCAAGATGCCTTCCTTCGCGTTCACAAATCGCTCCCCGCCTTTCAAGGAGGATCCAGCTTCTTCACCTGGCTCTATCGCATCATCACCAACCTCAGCATCGACCTCCATCGGAAGCCCGGCCGTCAAACGACCGACATCGACGACGCCAAGCTCGATCTCGACGAGTCGCGTGACTCGGACTTCCCGTTGATGGCGCGCGTCGATGGCGCCGACCCGCACGACGTGGTTCGGCGGAAGGAAATCGCGTTGCGCGTGCAGACCGCGCTCGACGCGCTCCCGAGCTACCACCGCGGCGTCATCGTGATGCGCGAGATCGAGGGGCTCAGCTACGAGGAGATGGCGACGGCGATGGGGGTGTCGAAGGGGACGATCATGAGCCGCCTGTTCCACGCCCGCCAGAAGCTGCAGAAGGCGCTGGCCGATTGCTATCAGGAGCAGATCGGCACGCCGCCGATCGACGTCGGGCCGGCGAGCGGCGAGAGCGACAAACGCGACAAACGCGACAAGGGGAGCGCGTCATGAGCCTCCCGCAAGAGACGATGATGGACTTGATGGCGTACGCCGACGGCGAGCTCGAAGCCGACGTGCGCGCTCGGATCGAAGAGCTGGTGCGCACGAGCGACGAAGCGCGCCGCGTGCTCGAGGCGATGGGCGCGCTGGGCGACGTCGTGCGCGAAGGGGTCGACGCGCGCGCGGAGGCCGCGGGGATCGACGAGATCGCCGAAGAGGTGATCGCGAAGATCGAGCGCGCGGAGCCGACGGGGAAGGGGACGCGGATCGTCGTCCCGATCGTGGAAGCGCGCGCGCCGCAAGCGCGGGCGGCGCGCGGCGGCGGACGTGGCGTCGCGTTCGGCGCGGCGATCCTCGCGCTCGCCGCCGGTGCGCTCCTCGTTCTTCGAAATGGCACGCCGTCGCCCTCTCCCGTGGCCGACAACGCGACGCACGAGCCCGCGCCCGTCGTTCAACCGGTGGCCCCCTCGCCATCGGCGACCGAAGCGCCATCGGCGTTGCCGCCCGAGGTTGCCGCGGCCGATGAAGACGGCGTTGACCTCGAAGAGGTCTCGTCGACGAAGAACAAAGTGAACGTCTTCTTCATGCCGTCGGGCAACGCGGGAGCCGCCGCGAGCGTCGTGGTGTGGATCGACGATCGCCGTGCGGGTGGGAGAAAATAGATGCTCGGTCGAAGGCGGTTCGTCGCGCTCGCCCTGGGCGTGGTCACGATGGCGCTGTCGCTCCCGCGCGTGACGAGCGCGGAGAGCGGGAAGCTGCACGTCGAGATCCTCGTGCTGTACGCGAAGAAGGATCCCGCGGGCGGGCACATGGACCCGCAGGTCCCGAAGATCCCGCAGCTCTCGCAGCCGCCGTTCAGCGACTTCAACACGTACTCGTTCGTCGACAAGCAGACGCTCGCCCTCGACACGCCGCGCGCGACCGATCCGTGGAAGGGGAAGCCCACGGCGACCTACGCGCTCGTCACCGGCAAGTCGCTCGAGGTCGTCCTCCTCGAGGACAAGACCGACAAGCGTTTCAAAATGGGTGCGCTGATCGGCCAGGACGCCGCCGATCGCGTCCGCTGGGTCGCCCCCGCCGGCGAGCCGTTCTTCATCGGCGGCCAGTCGTACAAGGACGGGATCTTGGTGATCGGGATCACGCTCCGCCCTTGAAGTACTAGACACGCGAGCAGAGAAACTCGCTTTTTTCGCCGGGATTTCGCCCGTTTTGGGACTGCATGGTACGTCTCGATCAGAAATGATCGGACGTAGCTCGTCGCCGCTCACGGTCCAGATTCCCCCCGAGAGCTCGGATCGGCCGAGCTGGATCAAGGTTGGTGTGATCGCGATCGTGGGATTCGCGATCGGGGTCGCGTGGCCGCGGCTGGCGGGGATCCGTCCCGGCCCGAGCGCGCCTGGTGAAGCTGCCGCGGCCGCGA
>PLXW01000168.1 GCA_003151595.1 Myxococcales bacterium | reverse complement strand
CATCGATCCCGAGCGATCGATCACCAGCACCATCGCCACGCCCGGCTCGTCGCGGCGCTTCTCCGCGTCCATGCGCACCGGCAAGATTCGCTCGATCGTCGAGTGGTACCAGCCACCGAGTCCGAAGCCGTTCTCGCCGCCGGCGAAGAGGAACCCGCCGCCGAGGTCGCGCACGTACTGCTCGATGGCGTCCTGCTGCGTGAGCGACACCTGATCGGCGCTGGCGTCGCTGAGGATCACGAAGTCGTACCGTTCGAGCTCGCGCAGGCTCGACGGGAGCTCGCTCGGGCTTCGCACGTCCATGTCGAAGTCCTGCGCGGTGAGCGCGCTGGCGAGGTACGTGGCGCGCGCCGGGTTCCCTTCGACGTAGAGGATCGAGGGGCGCCCCGGGACGGCGACGGTCACGGCGTAGCGGTTGTTCTCGGCGAAGTGATCCTCGCTGATCTGCGAGAGCTCGAGCCCGTACGTCACCTCGCCGGCGACGCGCACGACGCTCTTCCACACGACGTCGTTGTCGCCCGGCTCGAGATCGATCGTGCGCACGCCGTCGAGCCCGTTGATCGCTTCGCCCTGCTTGAGCGTCGCCTTCACCGTCGCCTTGCGGCTGGCGAAGATCTGCGCGTGGAGATCGAACGGCTCGCCGACGCGCACGTGATCGGGCGCGCGCAGATCGCGCACGGCGACCTCGCCGGGCACCGGCCGGTGATACGCGATCGTGAAGAGCTTCACGCCGAAGCGTCGCGCGCGGTTCGCCTCAGCGAGGAGATCGCCGTCGGTCTGCACGCCGTCGGAGAGGACCACCGCGCGGCGGAGATAGCCCGCGGGGTAGAGCCCGTACGCGAGCTGGAGCGCGGTCGCGAGATCGGTGCCTGCGCCGAGGCCGGTCTTCGCGCCGGGCACGTCATGACGTTCGATCGGCGGGATCGTCTTCGCGCCATCGGCCAGCGGCACGACGCGCGGCCTGCGCGCGAACGTGACCACGCGAACGATCGCGTCGCCCGGCTTCGCGTCGAGCCCCTTCTGGATCGCGGCGCGCGCGTCCTCGAGGCTCGCGTCCGGCACCGAGTCGGACACGTCGACGAGGTAGACGGTGCACACCTTCTGCGTCGTCGCCGTCCGCGCCACGCGCGCGAGCCCCAGCGCGAGCAACGCCACGAACGCCGTCCGCAACACCGCGCTGAGCACGCGCTGCGCGAGCGGCAGGTCGGCGAGAGACCGCCCGATCATCCACACGAAGTACGGCGCCAGGAGCGCCAGCCCGAGCATCCGCGGCGCGAGCAGCTCGTACGGCTCGCCCCCGTGCACCCACGCCAAGGTCGGCCCCGCGTACCAGACGAAGTGCACGTACGCCCACAGCAGCACGGCGCCGAAGACGGCGAGGAACGCACCGAACGCCCACTTCCTGAGGCGATCGCTCATACCGTCACCCGCCGGTGATACGTCGCCCACTCGATCGCCGAGATGAGCACCGCGAGCAGCAGCAGGTAGATCCACATCTCGCGTCGCACGCCGACGTGGAACCCGCGCACCTGCGACGCCGTCTTCCCATCGACGACGAGCTCCTTCACAGGCGCGATCGCGCTCTCGCTGTCGTCGAGCAGGTTCGCGGCGAACGCGGTGGTCACGGCCGGCTCACCCGCCGACTGCGCCGCCGTCGACAGCTCGTAGAACCCGGCCCGCTCGCCCATCGTGACCGCGCGCCCCTCGTGGATCGGAACGGGCTGCGTGTCGCCGTCGGGATCTTTCAGCGTCGCCGTCGTCGCGCCCACCGCGACGGGGACGCGCCACACGTCGCCGGTGCGGAAGCTCGAGAGGTAGCTCGCGTCTTCGTCGTCGAACCAGTTGATCGTATCGAGCAGGAAGAGCGGCCACGCCGTGCGGAGCGGGAGATCGCTCCCCGCGGGATCGAACCCGAGGGCCACGAACTTGTACCCGCCGCGCTCACCGGCCACGAGGATCGCTCCGCCCGGCTCCGACGACCCGACGACCTTGTCGCCGGTCTCCCCTTTGAGCGCGTGCGCCGCGGCGATGTTCACGTCGTCGAGCGCGATGAAGCGGACGATGGGGTGCTTGCGATCGATCTTGTCGAACCCCGGGCGATCGATCGCGTCGCCCACCTTCACAGGCGCGCCCGGCCCGCGCGGATCGAGGTAGAGCGCGTGCGCGCGCGGCGGCTCGGCCGGCGTGACGCGATCGAAGATCACGACGTCGGTCTTCGTCGCGCCCGCCGCTTGCCGCGCGTAGACCGCGGGCGTCACCGTGGTCACGTCGAGGTACTCGTCGAGCAGCAGCGCGGCCTGCAGGTACAGGTTCCCTTCCGACACGACGAGCACCTTCGCGCGCCGTCGCTCGGGGAGGAGCGCGTAGGCGTGATCGTCGGCGGGGAGATCGTCGTGCGCGCCGCCGGCGAGCGCGATCTTCGCTTCCAGTGTTCGACTCGCACCCGACAGGTTCGGATAGAAGCGCGGCAAGCGCTCTCCCGGCTGCAAGCGGAGCTTCGTGAGGTCGACGAGCTGCCCATCACCGAGGAGCGAGACCTCCACGTCCTCCGGAGTCTCGCCGGTGTTCGTCACCTCGAGCATCACCTCGTAGCGGCTCTTGTCGAGCGGGTAGCGACGCACCGAGAACTCGGTGAGCGCGACGTTGCGCCGCCCCTTGCCGATCGAGACGAACGAGAGCTTTGCCTCACCGAGGTGCACCGGACCTTGCGCGTCCGCCGCCGGCCCCAGCGCGCCGTCCGAGATCACGACGACCTCCGGCTCGTCGGCCCCGCGAAGCGCGTCGGTCGCAAAGCGGAGCGCGCGCGGGAAATCGGCGCGCGTGTCGGTCGGGCGAATCGCGTCCACTTCGCGTTCGAGCTCCGACGTGTCCCCGCTCATCGGCCCCAGCGGCGTGACCATCGCGTCCATCTGCGCGACGAGCATCCGATCGGCGCCGCCGAGCCCGCGCACGATCGACTTCACTTCGCTCTTCGCCGCATCGAGCCGCGTCGGCGCCACATCCGTCGCGCGCATCGACGCGCTGGCATCGACGAGCACCACGAGCGTCCGCCCCTTCATCAACGACGCCGCCGCGCGCGGATCGCCGAGCGCGAGCACCAGCAGCGCGAGCAACGCCAGCTGCACGAGGAGCGACAGCAGCCGCTTCAACTTCGAGAAGAGGCTCGTCGCTTCCTTGTCGCGCAAGATGCGCTGCCACAGCGGCGAGAACGGGATCGCCACCGCGCGCCTTCGAAGCTTCAGCACGTACAGCGCCACGACGATCGCCGCGGCAGCCGCGAAGATGCCGAGGAGATGCGCGAGCGATAGGCCTGACAGGATCACGGGCGGGCTACCTCAGGAACCCTCCGCGCCGGAACACGCGAAGAATGAGCTCGTCGACGGGCACGTTCACGTCGGCGGCGATGTACGGCACTTGATGCGTCGCGCAGAAGCGCTCGACCTCGGCGAGGTACTCGGCGTGCGCGCGCGCGTATTGATCGAGGACCTTGGCGGTGACCGTCACCTCGCGCTCGTCGCCCGTCTCGCAGTCGTAGAGGAGGACGTCGCCGTGGAGCTTCGGCTTGGCGTCAGTGGCGTCGGTCACGTGCACGACGAACGGATCGAACTTGTTGTACCGGAGCACGTTGAGCCCGCGCTCGAAGCCGCGTGGGTCGTAGAGATCGCTGATGAGCACGGCCAGGCCGCGTCGCTTGTTCTGCGCGACGAACCCCTTCATCGCGTCCTCGAGATCGGTCACGCCGCTCGCATCGAGCGCCTTCAAGAACCGGAACACCTTGAAGATGCGCGCCTTGCCGCGCGTCTGCGGCATGCGCTCCAGGATGTGATCGCTCGTCGACACGATGCTCACGCGATCGAGGTTCGCGAGCCCGACGTACGCCAGGGCCGCGCAGACGCGCTTCGCGTACCGGAGCTTGCGCCCGCCGCCGAACCCCATCGAGGTGCTGGCATCGACGATGAAGTAGATGGCGAGATCCTCTTCCTCCTCGAAGAGGCGCAGCAGCAAGCGATTGAAGCGCTGGTAGACGCTCCAGTCGAGGTAACGGATGTCGTCGCCGGGCTGGTAGTCGCGGTGATCGGCGAACTCGACGCCGCTCCCGCTCTTCTTCGTCCGCCGCTCGGCGCGCATGCGCCCGCTGAAGACGCGCCGGCTGACGATGGCGAGGTAGTCGAGCTTTCGCTGGAACTCGTCGTCGAACAGCTCGTCGTCGGCGTCGCTCTTCTTCGCTTTGGTGGCGAAGGGACGAAGCGACCCCTTACGAATGGAATCAAGCCATCCCAACGGCCTGCCCCTTCTTGGTCTCGCTCTTCTCCGGCTTCGTGTCCGCGATCCCCTTGAGCACCGCCTCGATCACCTGGTCGGTCTTGATCCCCTCGGCCTCGCCCTCGAAGTTGAGGAGCACGCGATGCCGGAGCGCGGGGTACGCGCTGGCGCGCACGTCGTCGATGCTCGCCGCGAACCGCCCGTCGAAAAGCGCGCGAATCTTCGAGGCCAGGAGCACCGCTTGTGCGCCGCGCGGAGACGCGCCGAAGCGAACGAAGCGCCGCGTGATCTCCGGCGCGTCGGGGCCGTCGGGGTGCGTCGCCTGGATGACGCGGATGGCGTAGTCCTGCACGTGCCGCGCGGCGGGGACCTGCCGCACGAGCCGCTGCATCGCCAGGATGCGATCGCGATCGAGCACCTTCCCCGGCTGCTCCACGTCGGCGCCGGTCGTGCGATCGAGGATGGCGTGCAGGTCTTCGCGGTTCGGAAACGGAACGTGCAGCTTGAAGAAGAAGCGATCGAGCTGCGCTTCCGGAAGCGGATACGTCCCTTCCATCTCCAGCGGGTTCTGCGTCGCGAGCACGACGAACGGCTCTTCGAGCACGTGCGTCTGCCGGCCGACCGACACGCGGTGCTCCTGCATCGCCTCGAGCAGCGCGCTCTGCGTCTTCGGCGTGGCGCGGTTGATCTCGTCGGCCAGCACGATGTTCGCGAAGATCGGCCCGCGCCTGAACTCGAAGTTCTTGAGGCCCCCTGCCCCTTCGTCGATGACCGTCGTCCCCAGGATGTCGGCCGGCATCAGGTCGGGGGTGAACTGCACGCGCGAGAACGTGAGCGACAGCGTCTCGCTGAGCGTTCGCACCAGCATCGTCTTGCCGAGCCCGGGCACGCCCTCGAGGAGCGCGTGCCCTCCGGCGAGCATGCACGTGAGCACGCCGTCGACGACGTCAGCGTGACCGACGATCGCCTTGCCGATCTCGGCGCGCAGCGTCTCGATGTTCCGTTTGAGCTCCGCGACTTGCTCGCGCACCGCGCCCGCGTCCAGTTCGGTCATCGTCGTTTCTCTCCTCGTCGATCCATGACTGCTCAGTGATTGCTCGGCGCGCTCGGCGGCGGTGCGTTCGTCGTCGGTGCGCCGTGGGCAGGCTCGCTGCCGTCGCGCGGGCGAATCAGCTCGAAGTAGCGGCGCACGTAGAAGCGGTAGCCGCCGGGGATCTCGTCCTTGCCGAGCGCCTCTTCGGCGACGGTCTCGTACTCGCGGAAGACCTTCTGGTACCCGCGCGACGCGAACCCGCGCTCCGCGGCCCCTTCGATCACTTCGCTGCGACTCGCCCCTTGCCCCGTGTCTTGCCCCGCGACCTGCGTGTCTTGCTGCGACGACATGCCGGCCGTCGCTTTCCCTTCGACGTGCCCGTCGTGCCCCGTGCCCCATGCCTTGCCGCCGCTCGGCTGATCGCCACCGCCGCCGTTCCCGCCGCCGCCGCTCCGCCCTTGCGAGAGCATCAACATGCGCTGCCCGTTCGGCCCCAGCACCCACGTCTCGCCTCCGCCGCCGCTCTTCTGCCCCTGCCCGCGCTGACCTTGGCTCTGTTGCCCTTGCCCTTGCTGACCCTGGCCTTGCTGACCCTGGCCTTGCTCCCCTTGCCCCTGACCTTCTTGAGCCTGGCCCTCTTCGCCTTGCCCCTGCTGTCCGCCTTGCGATCCGCCCCCCTGCCCGTGCGCCTGCTGCTGGAAGCGACGGAGCCGCTGCATCTGCCCCTGACCACCTTGCCCTTGCTGCCGCATCATCTCGCGCAGCTCTTCGAGCTTCTGTCGGAGTTGCTCCTTCTCCTCCTGGGTCATCTCGTCTTGCTTCATCCGGTTGATGTCCTCGGCGCTCTTCTCGAGGTCTTGCGCCGAGAGCCCAAGGTCCTTCATCAGATCTTCGGCGGCCTTCGCCAGCTCGCGATCGAGGCGATCGAGCTGCCGCCCCGTGGCCTCCGCCTGCTGCGTCTCGCGATCGAGTCGCTCCAGCTCGCGCTCGCGTTTCTGGAGGAGGCTCTTCTCCTGATCGTCGGCGCCGGCGTCGCTCTTCTTGTTCCGATCGGCGAGGAGCTGCTGGCGTAGCTCTTCGCGCCGTTGCGCGAGGAGCTCTTGCTTCTTCGACTGGCCCGACGACGCGCGCTTCAACGCCTCGCGCATCTTGTCGAGCTGCGACCTGTCGATCGATTTCCCCTGTTCGCGGAGCTTCTTCGCCAGCTCTTGCAGCTGCTTCTCCGCCGCCGCCAGGTTCTTCGCGCCGAGCGCTTCGCCCGCCGGCTTGGTGAGCTCGGCGGCCTTCATCTCGTCGCCGATCTTCTTCATGGCCTCTTCGAGCGCCTTGGCGTCGGCCTCGCGCCCCTGGAGCAGCTTGTCCTCGAGCTGCTGCATGCGGCGGAACGCTTCGGTGCGATCGAGCCTGCGCGCCGCGAGGTCCTCGATGAGCTGATTGAACTCGCGCGTCGCCGCCTTCGCTTCGTCGGTCTGATCGTGCGACTTCATCTGATCGAGGAACTCGCGCATCGCGTCGAGATCGTCGGCGGTGACGTCGACCGCGTCGATCGTCTGCGCGTGAACGGCCGCGACGTGATGGCGCACTTCGAAGAGGCCGATGGCCAGGAGCGCGCACGCGAGGCCACCCGCCGCGACGAGGTGCGGCGGCGCGTGAATCGGAACCGCGCGACGCGGATCGACCGACGGCACGCGAGCGTTCGCGTCGTCGATCGCCGCGAGCATGAACGGCGTCGGCGCACCTTCACGCGCGAACGAGAGCGCGCTCGACAGGCGATCGGCCAGCCCATGGAAGCGATCGAGCGCGATAGCCCCCGCTCTCCCGGGCTGCACGTCGAGCTTGCGCGCGAACGCCACCAGCGCCGCGACCAACGGCACGCACGCGAGGAGCGCCAGCGCGCCACGCGCCGACCTTTCCGCCACCACACCGGTCTTCCGCAGCGCGAGCGCCACGCACGCCAGCACCAGCGCGACGCACAGCGCCGACACGAACGCCGCCAGCGCGCGGCGCGTGCGCATCCGTCGCTCCGCCTTCCCTGCGGCTCGTCGAATCGCCTCCGTTCGCGTCTTCTCTTCCGTCATCGATCCACGCGCGCCATTCGCGATTGAGACGCGCCACCTCCCATGGAAGTTCCGTGAACCGCGCGCCTTCCAGTGAAGCTTAGCAATATTCGGCGCCGCGCCCTCATGCGCCTACGCACGGCGTCACGCGATCATTCCACCAAGCTATCGTTCACTTCGCGACGTACGCGACGACCGCGCACACGATCGCGAGGACGAGCGCGACCGCAACGGCGACGCGTCCGTTCTTCGAGCGTCGCGAGGGGGGCTGCGTATCCATCGCGCGCGGCGAGAACGGACGCGCGGTCTCCGGCGCGAACGAATCGGCCGTCGCCGGCGGAGGCGGAGGGGGCCCGCTGTCGATCGTCGTCTTCGCTCCGTTCGAGCCGGACGCGCCAAACGCGACAGGCATGGCGACCTCGAGGATGGGACCATCGACCGGGAGCGTCGCCAGGATCGCGGCGTCGCTCGGCAGCGAGTACGTCTCGAACGTGGGACCGTCGAGGACCCCTTCGTCGTCGAACGTGAGCGCCGCTTCCTCGTAGCGACCGGTGTTCGCCTCGCCGTCGCGATCCTTCGAGCTCCCGTCTTCGCGCTCGCGCGCCAGGCTCTTCACGAGCGTCCCGCGCCACTTGCCGAGCAGCTCGGCCAGCTCGACGTGCCCCGAGTCGACGTCGATGTTCGATCGCACGATCGCGCGGAGCTCGTCGGCCGCGATCGTCCGCTTCGACTCTTCGGCTTCCAGCGCGCGCGCGACCCCCTTGAGCACAGGCTCGGGGAGATCCGGACGGAGCGCGGCGAGCGGGCGGAGGCGCGGATTGCGCATCGCGCGAAGGAGCTCGATCTCGTCGTCCTTGTACTTCGCGAACGGTGTTCGCCCCGTCGCGAGGCGCCACGCGAGCAGCGCCGCGGCGTAGACGTCGGCGCGCTCGGTCACCGGCTCGCCGCGCGCTTGCTCGGGCGCCATGCACCCCAGCGTCCCCTTCACGAGACCGAGGCGCGTCGCCGGCGAGACGCCGAGCATCTTCGCCATCCCGAAGTCGGCCAGCTTCACGCCGCCGGTCCAATCGACGAGCACGTTCGACGGCGACACGTCGCGATGCACGATCGGCGCGGGGCTCAGCGCTTCGTCCTTCTGCGAGTGCGCGTACGCCAGCGCCGCCAGCACCCGCTCGACGACGTACCAGGCCGCGCCGTCCGGCAACCGCACTCCATGCCGCGCGCAGAAGCGGAGCAGCCGCACGAGCGCGACCCCTTCGACGTATTCGAAGACGAGCGCCGCGAACCCCTCCTCTTCGACGAACGCGCGCACCTGCACGATCGCCGGATGATTGAGCCGCACGCACAGCGACGCCTCGCGCGAGAGCGTCGCCACGAGCTCCTCGTCGCGCGCCTCGTTCGCGCTCGAGAGCACCTTGATCGCCACGAGCTTCCCCGCGCGACTCCGCGCGAGGAACACTTCGCCTGCTCCGCCCGCGCCGAGCCGCTCCAGGATCTCGAACCCGCGCAGCGCCGCCGGCGGCTCGTTCTTGGGGAACATCGAGCCCATTACGGCCCGGCCCCGATCGCGTGGAGCTTGCCGGCCACGTGGACGTTGGTCGTGATGATGTAGAGCATCCCGCCCGGTCCGATCACCGGCTTGGCGCCGGGGTCGTAGCCGAGGGGGCTCAGGAGCGGGACGTCCCATCGCAGCACGAGCGCGGAGTCGAACGAGCAAACGTCCGTGTTGTTGCAGAATGCATAGACGTCGCCGTTCGCGTCGATGACCGGCGCGCCGAAGCTGCCGAGCGCGGTGTGCACCGTCCCTCCCGCCGTCGGTTCGATCGCGAAGAGCCCCTCTCGCGTCCCGAGGTACGTCGTGCCGTCGTCGGACACGGCGAGCCCGCCGATGTCCCCCGCGTTCGCGAACGGTTTGTCCCAGATCCCCTGGCCGGTCTGTGGATCGAGCGACCACAGGAACCCGTTGCCGTCGTAGAGGCGTAGCGTTCCGTCCGGCGCGACGACGACGGGACTGAGGTAGAGCGCCGCTCCCGCCTCGTTCGCGCCCGAATCGATCGTGCTCGGCCACAGCACGCTGCCGTCGGGGAGGAAGGCGTTGGCCTTGCTGCGATCGTCTTCCGAGAAGATGACGCCGTTCGCGCCCACGGATGGAAAACAGAAATCGTCGGTGATGCCCGGCACGCTCCACAGCACGCCGCCGTCGTTGTCGAGGGCGAGGAAATCCCCGTTGCCGTTCGGCAAGTACATCGTGCCGCCGCTGACGATCGTGACCCCGCCGCGCGCCCCGGCCGACTCTCTGACGAGCGTTCTCACGCTCCCGTCGAGCGCGAGCACCGTGTAGTCGGGACCGGCCAGGTCCCAGAAGCGGAGCGTGGAGTCGGCCGCGATCACCGGAACCTGATCGAACGAAGCGCCGGCGTCGGGCGCGTACGTCCAGTACGGGCCGCCGTCGGGATGAAGCGCTTGGACGGCGCCGCCGGAGTAGCCGTTACCGCTGTCTAGATTGGATGGGAGGCCCACCGAGGCGACGTAGATCGTACCGTCGGCGCTGATCGACGGAGAGGCGTAACCGTAGCCGTTCAGATCGACGGACCACTTTTGAACCGGCGTCGGCGTCTTCGCCGGCCCCACGAGCGGACTGCGACTGCGCCCGTTCGGGCAGTACGCCTCCATCGGGTACGGCGCGCCCTGCTGCAGCCCGCCGAGATCGCAGCCCACGACCATGGCGTCGAACGTCGCCGCTTCGATCGGTTCGGAAGAGTCCGGGAGCGCAGCATCTTCACTCGAGGCATCGCCTGCTTCGGACGGGAGCGTCGCGTCGGTCGTCGCGTCAGCCACCGCCGCGTCGACCGTCGCGTCGGGGACGGTCGCATCGATCCCGGCGTCCGGCGCGGGCGCCAGCACCGACGAGTCGCACCCGCTCCCTTCGCACGCCGACGGATCGGAGATCGTCGCGTTCTTGCAGAACGCGTTCACGCACGTCGAATGGGGATCGCAGACGACCCCTTCGCACGCGAGAGTCATGTCGACGATCACGTTGAGCGGCGTGTGCGGCAGGTAACGGATCGCGCGCCGCGCGACGATGCAGTTCGCGTTGCCCGCGCCGTTCTTGGCGCAGGTCTCGACGCTCTCGCCGTTCAGCGCGGTGACGACCTTGAAGCCGACCTCGGCATTGTCGTCCTCGCTCGGCACGAGCACGAGTGTCCCGAGATGACCGTCACCGCTGCACGTGGTGCTCTCCGTCGTGGGCGGCGCATCTTCGACCACGACGAGCTCACCCGACGTGAACGACGTCGTGGTGACCGCGCTGCACGCGACGTCCTTCGTCTGCACGGTCACCGAGATCTGCGTCGGTGATCGACAGGCGACGAGCATCGTCGCGGCGATCCCCAAGGCGCAAACGGGCCGATTCATCGAGGCTCAGGCTATCCGATGTCGCGCAGTTGGGTGACATGCCGATCACGTCACCGTTGCTAGACACCGCAGATGCGTTCCACCTCGCTCGTCGCTCTGCTCGCCTGTCTCTCCACCTCCGTCGCGTGCAGCGGTCCGAATCCGGACTCGCCCTCGGGCGCGACGAACGAATCACAGGTCGGCTCTCCGCTGATCGTCGTGGGTCCGATCCCGTTGGGCGCGGAATGCATCGTCGCGACGGTGACGGGCGCAGACTCCGAGACCGTCTCCGCGACGGTCACGGCTCCGGCGACGACGACGTCGATCGACTTTGGAAGCCTCGGCCCCGGCGCCATCACCGTCACGGCGAACGCCTACAACACGGCCTGTCCGGGCGTGGGGACCCCCGGCTGGGTCGCCGAACCGGTGCAAGCGACGGTGGTCGCAGGCGTAGCGACGCAGATTCCGATCGTGCTCCGCCCCCTAGCGCAAGGCTCCGGAGCGGTGACGTTCTCGCAGGCCGCGATCGGAATCGCGACCGCCAAGCAGACGTCGTACGCCGTGCTCGCCGACGGATCGGTGCGCGCCTGGGGCGCCAACGACACCGGCCAGTTCGGGTTCGCGTCGCCGACGTCCTCCGCCACGCCGGTCGTCGTCCCCGGAGTCACGAACGTCACGCAGGTCGCCGCCGGCGACGGCTTCGCCTGCGCGCTTCGCAGCGACCACAGCATGATGTGCTGGGGCCTCGACCACGGAGAGTTCGACGGCGCGACCCCCGGAACGGTCACTCCGCCCGTCGCTTTCCCGTACGCCCGCGCGTCGCAAATCAGCGCGCAAGGACAGCAAATGGGTTTCGTGGTGAACGGCTCCTACGGCGAGTTTTCGGATCCGCAGAACGCGATGTTCCAGTTCCTTCCACTCCCGACCAATCCGACACCGACGACGTTCATCGCGGCCGGTGCGGCCTCCGGTGGGATGGCCGGATGTTGGATCACGGGTCAAGGGAAGGCCTACTGCGTCGCGACTCCTACGCTCGTGCTGGCGCCCATCGGGGCCACACAGGTGTTCACCGGGACGGAGACCTCGGACCGGCCGACCTCTTTCGAGTGCGCGCTCCTGATCGACGGGACCGTCCGGTGCGCCGGCGCGAACGCGTACGGAGAGCTCGGCATGGGCAACACGACCGCGGTCACGACGCCGACCCAGCCGATCAAGCTCCCGTTCGTGTCGACGATGGCGCTGAGCAGCGGGAACGTCGGAATGGCCCACGCCTGCGCGGTCGCGAGCAGCGGCGGATACGTCTTCTGCATGGGGAACAACTCGTACGGCCAGCTCGGCAACGACACAGTCGCCGCGTCGAGCGTCTACCCGACGGCAGTGCTGGGCTTGAGCAACATCACCGCGATCGCCGCCGGTCAGGCGCACACGTGCGCGCTCGACAACGAAGGCGCGGTGCATTGCTGGGGACAGAACGACAGCGGCGAGCTGGGCGACGGCACGATCGTCACGCGCTACGCGCCGGTCAGCGTCCTCCCCTGGTAGCGCGCCTCTTCGATGCCCACTTGTTGATGCTGCGGTCGGGCACCACTACTCTCGGTCGCACCTCACTCGCGTCTCGCGAGTCCCCATGTCCGCCGAGCCGCCGCCGCCCCTTCCAATGCCACCGCGCATCGCGATCGATGTGGCGCGCGATCGCACGTCTTCGTCGCGCGCCAGCGGCGGGTTCGTCAACGTGCGGCGCCTGGATCTCGTCGCGCGCTACCCCGACGGCTCGAAGAGCGAAGCGTTCGCGTACGACGTCGTCGTGCGCGACGCGATCGACGCCGTGGTTCTGCTGGCCTACGAGCGCGTCGCCGGAGACTGCGAAATCTACGTGCGATCGGCGGTACGCGCCCCGCTGATCCTGCGCGAAGGGTTCGGCGTCGACGACGGCAACTTGTGGGAGCTCCCCGCCGGGATCATCGATCCCCACGAGACGCCGCGCGACGCCGCCGCGCGCGAGCTCCACGAGGAGCTCGGCTTCGAGGTGGCCACCTCGTCGCTCGTGGACCTCGGACCGTGGGTCTGGGTAGCGCCCGGGTTCATCGCCGAGCGCCAGCACTTCTTCTGCATCGACGTCACCGACGTGAAGCGCGGCGTCCCCACCGAAGACGGCTCGGCGCTCGAGCGAGGCGCGGCGATCGTGAAGCGCCCGCTGGCGCAGCTGCTCGCGCGATGCCGCGCGGGCGATCTGCGCGACGGCAAGACCGAGCTCGCGCTCCGCCGCTTCGCGGAGCAGGCGTGATGCGCATCGCCGTCCTCGCCAAGCGCACGTCGTACCGGACGTTCGTGGCCGAAGGGGGCGACGCGCGCGTCGGGAAGCTCCTCGACGCCGGCGACGCGACGGTGCGTCGCATGCGGCGGTCGCACGACGACCACATGGAGACCGAGCGCGAAGTGCGCGACGCCATCGACGCGCTGGGCCTCCACGCCATCTACTACGAGGGCTCACGCACGCCGATTCACGGCCACTTCGATCTCGTGATCACCGTCGGCGGCGACGGCACCGTGCTCGGCGCGTCGCACCAGATCGGAAAGAGCGGCGCGCTCCTCGGCGTGAACAGCTCGCCGGGATCGTCGGTCGGCTTCTTCTGCGCGGCGACGAAGGGAACCGTTCGCGCGACGCTCGAAGCCGCCATTACCGGCAAGCTCCGCGGCGTCACGCTCACGCGCATGCGGGTCGAGGTGAACGATCGCGTGCTCCACAACCGCGTGCTCAACGAAGCGCTCTTCTGCCACGCCTCTCCCGCGGCCACGTCGCGCTACATCCTCACGATCACGAGCGGCAGCAAGACGGCGCGCACCAAGACCGAAGAGCAGAAATCGAGCGGCATGTGGATCGGCCCCGCCGCCGGATCGACCGCCGCCCAGCGAAGCGCCGGAGGCCGCGTGCTCCCGCTCACGTCCACGAAGATCCAGTACGTCGTCCGCGAGCCGTACCTCGGCGGCCTCTTCGGAGGGGGAAAGCCGCCGCGCCTGGTGGTCGGCCTCATCGACGAATCGGGACGCCTCGAGCTCGCGTGCAAGATGCGCCAGGCGAAGATTTTCCTCGACGGCAACCAGGGCGAGCACGACCTCGGGATGGGCGATCGCGTGGTCCTCCGGCGGTCTGACGAAACGCTGACGATCCTGGGGCTCGCACGAAACGGCCACAAACAGCCGCGTCCGCGCACCTGACGCCGCGCGGCAGCCTCACGCCTCGGAAAGGACGTGGTCTTTTGGCCCGCCGAGCATTAAACCGGCGCGGGTCAGATGAACCAAATCGGCTTCGAGATCATAGGCACAGGCCACTACGTCCCCGGCCGCCCCGTCACCAACGCCGACCTGGCCCGCGTGATGGACACGTCCGACGAATGGATCTTCAAACGGTCCGGCATTCGTCAACGCCATTACGCGCCCGAAGGGATCGGCGCCAGCGACCTCGGCACCGAGGCGTCGAAGCGGGCGATCGAAGCGGCGGGGCTCACGCCAAAAGACATCGATTACATCGTCTTCGCCACGATGACGCCGGACTACGTGTTCCCCGGCTCGGCGGCGCTCGTCGGCGCGAAGCTCGGCATCGACGGCATCCCCGCGCTCGACATCCGCCAGCAGTGCGGCGCGATGCTCTTCGGCATCCAGATCATCGACGGCCTCATCAAGAGCGGCGCGGCCAAGACCATCCTCTTCGTCGGCGCCGAAGCGCACGCCGGCTTCATGCCGTGGGACGACTGGGACGTCCTGATGGGCGAGAGCGATCGCGCGGTCACGCCCGAAGCGCGCGAACGCGCCAACGCGCACCGCGCCCTCGCGGTCCTCTTCGGCGACGGCGCCGGCGCGCTCGTCTTCCGCGCGACGGATCGCGACGCGGGTCTCCGCGGCATGAAGATCCACACGGACGGCCGCGGCGCGAAGCTCCTCTACGTGCCGGGCGGCGGCTTTCGAACGCGCCCGTACTGGAAGAAGGATCACTTCGACGAGCAGGCGCACATCCCGCGCATGGACGGCAAAGAGCTCTTCAAGTTCGCGGTCACGAAGCTCCCCGAAGCGGCGCGCGCGCTGTGCAAGGAGCAGGGGCTCACGATCGATCAGATCGACTGGTTCCTCGCCCACCAGGCGAACCAGCGCATCAACGACAACGTACGCGAGCACCTCAAGGTCTCGCCCGAGAAGATGCCGATGAACATCGATCGCTTCGGCAACACGAGCGCGGCGACGATCCCGATCCTCATCGACGAGCAGACGCGCGCCGGCAAGCTGAAAAAGGGCGAGCTGAACATGCTCCTCGCGCTCGGCGCCGGCATCCACTGGGGTTGCTGCCTCGTGCGCTGGTAGGGGCTCGCGCTCGCGCTATCCTGCGGGCATGACGCTTCGCTTTTGGCCGCGCGCCGTCGTGCGCGCAGGCGCTCTCTCGCTCGCGGCTCTCGCGCTTCTCGCTCCGGCGTCGGCCGACGCCTACTGCCGCACGATTACGGAGCCGATCACCGCCTCGTACAACCCGAACGACGGATGCTACCAGCCGCCGGCGGGCACCGACTACATCCCGCTGTGGTGGGCCAACGCCTGCGTGGGCTTCAGCGTTCAGCAGGACGCGAGCAAGAAGATCCCGTGGGCCACAGCCGACGCAGTCGCGCAGAGCGCGTTCGCGAAGTGGAGCGCGGCCTCCTGCGGAGCCACCGGCGGGCCGAGCATCGTGGCCCAAGACGAAGGTCCGGTCGCGTGCGACAAGGTCCAGTTCAGCGAAGCCGGTCCGAACCAGCACACGATCATGTTCCGCGACGCCAACTGGCCGCACTCGGACGAGTACAACACGCTCGCGCTGACGACCGTCACGTTCGACACCGACACCGGCGAGATCCTCGACGCCGACATGGAGATCAACACGGCGCAGCACTCGATCGTCACGACGACGCCCGTCCCGTCCGGCTCGTACGATCTCGAGAGCATCATCACCCACGAATCCGGGCACTTCCTCGGCCTCGCGCACTCGCCGACCAGCAGCGCAGTCATGTACTGGCGCTACCAGCCCGGCTCGACGACGCTCACGCCGGACGACGTCGGCGGCATCTGCTCGATCTACTTGCCCAGCGGCGAGCGCGTCACCGACCAGAATCAGGGTGGGACGGTGAACCCCGTCTCGGTTCAGCAATCCGCGTGCAGCGCGGCGCCGAAAGCGGGGTTCGGCACCGAATGCGGGCCGGTCGGCGCGGTGCAGAGCGGCAGCGGGTGCACGATTGCGACGCCAGCGGGAGCGAATGACGCTAGCGCACGCCGCAACGCGATCGTCGCGGCGATCATCCTATTGGCGTTAGCGATCGCTCGCCGTCGCGCTACGCTTTTCGGAATGCGGAGACTGAACGGCGTTCGAGCGTTTCTCACCTGCTCCTTCGTCGCAGTCGCAGGCGCAACGTTCGCCGGCGTCGCCGCGGAACGCGAAGCGCACGCCAGCGTCGTCATCACGGTGCTCTTCGACGAGCTCGTACGAGACTCGACGGGCGCCGCGCTCGTCACGCCGATGGAGCAGCGATCGGTCTGGGAGAACGGGCGCATCTATACGTTCACGCGCGTGCACGTCGATCGCTCTGTGGCCGGCGCGGTCGAGAACGATCCGTGGGTCCGCACCATGGGCGGCGTCGTCGGCAAGGTCGGGCAGATGGTCGACGGCGAACCGGTGCTCACCGTCGGAAGGCCGGGGCTTCTCTTCATACAACCGCTGAGCGAAGAAGGTCCCGGCGTGTACGTCGTGACCGCGCGCGCCCAGGGGCAGTTCCCGATCGTGCAAGACGCGCAGAAGACGCAGCGGTTCATTCGCGCTTCGGGCGTCGGGGCCGAGGTGCCAACGCCGCGCGAGCGCGTGGTGCAGATCTCCCGGAGCCGCGCGATGAGCGGCATGGCCTCGGGCGCGCCTCTCGCGACCGACGTCCTCCACAAGCGCCCGATCGAAGACGGAGTGCGCGACGTCACCGCCGCGTGGGTCCGGATTCATGGATCGCGCTAGCGGCGCCAGAGGCGACCGCGTCATGGCCCGTCTCGGCTCGCGCGCGATCGTCGCGTCGCTCGCTCTAGGCTCCTTCGCGATCACGCTCGCACCGGACGCGCACGCCTTCTGTCGCACGACCACGGTCTCCGTCCCCGCCGACTTCATCCCCACCGACGGCTGCTTCAGCGAGGGGAACGTCCTCTGGTGGAGGAACGCTTGCGTCGGCTACAGCATCCAGAAGAGCGCAAGCAAGCAGGTCACGCTCGTCCAGGCCGAGCAATCGATCGCCACCGCGTTCGCACAGTGGACTGGAACTCCGTGCAGCGCGCCTGACGCCGGCGCATCGCGCGTGAGCATCGACGTGCGCGATGAAGGGCCGGTCGATTGCGCGCTGGTCCAGTACAACCAGGACCAGCCGAACCAGCACGTCATCACGTTCCACGACGACGTGTGGCCGTACCACGACTCATCGAACACGCTCGCGCTCACCACCGTGACGTACGACCCCGACACCGGCGAGATCTACGACGCGGACATGGAAGTGAACACGACCGTGACCCCCATCGTCGTCAACGACCCCGTCGCCGACGACGCCTATGACTTCCTCAGCATAGTGACGCACGAAACGGGTCACTTCCTGGGCCTCGCCCATTCAGGCGACGGCCGCGCGACGATGTACGCGCACTACCAACCCGGACAGACGTCGATGCGCGATCTCACCGAAGACGACGTGAGCGGCATCTGCACCATCTACCCACCCGACGGCACGCGCACGACGAGCATCGGCACGCCGTTCCTGGAAGGAGCATGTGACCCCACCCCGCGTCACGGCTTCTCCACGCAGTGCGCCGCGCCCGCTTCGAAAGCGTGCGTGAAGACGACGATAGGCGCGCACGACGACCGAAACGGCGACGGCGCGAGCGCCGCGAGCGACGTGAACGACAGCCGGGTCGCGCTCGCTACGTTCTGCGTGATCGCAGGTGCGATGATGACACGCCGCCGCATGCGCGCCCGCCACGCGCGGATTCCAAGATAGCAATCGCGCCTCGCGGGATCGCAACGCGGAAGCGCCCTCTGCGCGTCATGGCGATTGCGCCATGCAGCCATTCACACGACAGCGCCTCGCGTTCTCGCGTTTGCGAATGCCAAGTACGATCCGTGCTATGAAAGTCGGTTACTGGCCGAGCGATCGGTCACTTGTGTAAGTTGGCGGGGCTCTGGGTGTGGGCAGAGTCTGGTCGTTCGAGCTGGAGGGTTCATGCGTAGGCAAACATCTCTTCTGGGCCTGGGTATCTTTGCCGCGTGCGCCGGAGCGCAAGTGGCCGCGTGCAGCAGCGATGACTCGGCCGCGCCGGGAGTCGACGCCGGGAGCGACTCCGCTCTGCCGAATCAGGACTCGGGTCCGGGCACCGGACCTGCCGGGTGCAGCGGTCCGCTCCCCGTGATGACCGTTCGAAACCCCGACGGCGGCGCTCAGATGCTTGCCGACTGGAGCTGCTACGCGCCGGGCGCGAACAGCTACTTCCGTCCCCTCGATGTCGACGCCGGCGACGACGCGGCCACCGATGCAGGCAGCGACGCGGCCTCCGACGCAGGCCAAGACTCGAGCACGCCGGTCGACGCCGGGACCGACTCCGCGGTGCCCACCGACGCGAGCCCCCCCGACGCGAACGTCCCCACGCCCTACAGTATCCACATCATCGACTTCAGCTCTGGGCAGCCGCCCGTAGGCGCGACCGTCGACCTCTTCTGGGGCGAATCCACGCAGGCCACGACGGCGTTCGAGGGGATCGTCGACGACGCTGGAATCCTGGCCTTCCCGCAGCCTCCGGCCGGCACGGCGTACCTCTCGTTCCATCTGCTCGGGTCGAGCACGCAAGAGCCGATGTACTGGCAAGGCCAGCCGATCGTTCCGCCAGGCGTCAACGCGCCGTTCTTGGGTAACGGTCAGACCGAAGGGAACTCCGTCTCAGTCCAGACGCGCGACACGCTGCTCACCTCCGTCTTCGGCTCGCAGGCCCCGCGCGAGGATCTCGCGGTGCTCGTCTCGGCCGCGATCGACTGCTCGGGCACCGACGTGCAAGGGGCGCAGTTCACGCTGATCGATCAGGCGACCGGCCTCGCCGTCGCCACCGGTTCGAACGCCGGCGACCCGCGCGCCTTCTACTTCATCAACGACATTCCCAACTCGCGCTGCACGTACACGAACAACATCGCGAAGGGTGTGTGGTCGATGGGCAACGCGCCGGTCAATGAGCCGGGGAGCACGCATCCGTACATTCTTCGGATGAGCGGCCGCATGACGGAGAGCGATCCGCCGGAAGGCGTCCCCATCCACGACAAGGCCGTCGAGCTCTACTCGGGCGGGATCTCCCTGGCCCTCACGCGCAAGCTGAGGGGCCCGCCGCCGAACGTTCCCGCATCTCCCGACGGCGGGTGACGAGCCTCGGGGCGGCTTCTCGCCTCATCGACGCGCGCGACGAGCTCCTCGGGCTCGCTCGCGCGCTCGCGGCCGAGCCTCGCCTGGCGATCGACGTCGAGTCGGACGGGATGTTCGCGTACCGCGCGCGCGTCTGCACCGTTCAGCTCGCGGCCGGTGACGACGTGGCCATCGTCGATGCGATGGCGACGCCGATCGATCCGCTCGCGCACCTTCTCGGGGTGTCGGGGCCGATCAAGATCGTGCACGACGTCGCCTTCGACGCGCGAATCCTCGCCGAGGCGGGCATCGAGCTGGGCAACGTGCACGACACGTCGATCGCGGCGCGGCTCGTCGGGCGCACCGCGACGGGCCTGGCCACGCTCGCGAAGGGCGAGCTCGGGATCACGATCGACAAGGAGCTGCAGCACCACGATTGGCGCGTGCGCCCACTCCTCCCGACGCACGTGGAGTACCTCGCGCGCGACGTGATGCACCTCGCGGCGCTGGCCGATCTCCTGTGGCGCGAGGTCACGGAGAAGGACGTCGAAGCCGAGGTGCTCGAGGAGACGCGGTACCGGATCGCGTGCGCGATCGAAGGGGCGCGCGAGACGGATCGCGAGCCGGGGTACATGGGCGTGCGCGGCTTCGAGAAGCTGGCGGCCGTGGAGCGCGCGGTCCTGCGGCGCGTGTGGAGCGTGCGCGAGGAGACGGCCAAGCGGCTCGACGTCCCTCCGGCGAGGATGATCCCGACCGACGCGCTCGTGGCGCTCGCGCGCGTGCGCCCGCGAACGCGCGAAGAGCTGGCGAAGCTGCGCCTGCCGCGACTCACGGACCAGACGGCGCCCGAGATGATCGAAGCGGTCGCACGCGGGATCGACGACGGCGACCTCCCCGAGGCGGATCGCGCGCGGCTCCTTCGTCCGCGCCCCTCGCGCGAAGAAATCGCGGCACGACGCGCGCGCGAGTCGGCGCTCAGCGCGTGGCGAAAAGAGGAAGCGAAGCGACGCGGCGTCGACGAACAGGTCGTGCTCCCCGGGCACTGCCTGAAAGCGCTCGCCGAAGCCGAGGGGATGGAGGTAGGAACCGTCGCCGACGTGCCGGGGTACGGTGCGTGCCGTGCGCGCTACGCGGAGGCGATCGTCGCCGCGCTTCGCAGGGCAGAACGCGGTGAGACAGGTCGGAGTGAATGAACGAGCTGCTGGTGGTCGCGGGAGAGGCGTCGGGCGATAGAGCGGCGGCCGCGGTCGTCGCGGCGCTCGGCGGTCGCGATCGCGTGCGCACGTTCGGGCTCGGCGGCGGCGCGCTCGAGGCCCAGGGGGTGGAGCTGCTCGGCGATCTCCGCGACTCGACGGCGCTCGGCCTCACCGACGTGGCCACGCGCGCCTGCGCGATCCGCAAGGCGTACATGAGCGTGGCGCGCGCGGCGCGAAAGCGGAAGACGCGCGTGGCGTTGCTCGTGAACTACACCGAGTTCAACACGCTGCTCGCCGCACGCCTCCACGCGCGCGGCGTTCGCGTCTTGTGGTACGGCGCGCCGCAAATCTGGGCGTGGCGTGAAGGGCGGGCCGCGCCGCTCCGGCGCACGGTCGACCGCATGGCGGTCATGCTGCCGTTCGAGGAGGCCTTGTGGCGCGAGCGCGGGCTCGACGCGCACTACGTGGGTCACCCGGCGAGCGAGGCCACCTCGCTCGATCGCACGGCGGCCCGCGAAGCCATGGGGCTCACGCCGTATGCGCGCGCCGTCGCCATCCTCCCGGGGAGCCGGCCTCACGAAGTGGAGCGGCTGCTGGAGCCGATGCTCGAGGCCTACGAGCGCGTCCGAAACGATCGCGCGAGCATCGACGGCCGGATCCTCCTCGCGCCGAGCCTCGACGAACGGACCCGCGCGCGCGCGATCGCGATCGCCGCGAAGGCCGAGGTGGAGACGGTCGACATCGACGCTCGCGTGGGCGTGGCGCCGTGCCTGCGCGCGTTCGACGCCGCGCTGTGCGCGTCGGGGACCGCGGCGCTCGAAGCCGCGCTCGCGCGGGCCGTGCCGGTCGTCGTGTACCGCGTCGACGTGCTGACCGAGCTCGCCGCGCGACGCCTCCTGCGCACGCCGCACATCGCCCTGCCGAACGTGCTGCTGGGTCGCGCCGTGTTCCCCGAGCTGGTGCAGCGGAACGCGCAGCCGAAGAAGATCGCGCAAGCCCTCGCGCGCGTCCTCGACGGACGAACGGCGCTGGTGCGTGCGTGCGACGACGTAGAGCGGGTGCTCGGGTCGCGGCGAACGCCTTCGCGCGACGTCGCGCGGATGCTCGAGCCCTGGCTCGCGTGAGCCGCGACGACGTGAGCGAGAGCGGCGCGCGCGGTCCGCTTCTCGTGCTCGGCGCGCTCAGCATGGCTCTTCTGGCGATCCGCCTCTACGCCTCGTCGCGCGTGGGCTTCGGCGACAGCGAGGCGCTCTATGCGTCGTACGCGCTTCATCCCCAGGCGGCATACGTCGATCATCCCGGGCTCATCGGCGTCGTCGCGCGCGCCATCGGAGCCGGGGGCGCGCCGAGCCCGGGGGCCGCGCATCGCGTGACGTCGATCGCTTCGACGTTGCTTCCGTGGGTCCTCGCGGTCGCGGCGCGCGGGGCCGGCGCCACATGGCGCGCTTCTCTGGTGGCGGCGATCGCGCTCGCCGCAGCGCCCGAGATCGGCGTGGGCCTCTTCGCCATGACGCCGGATCTTCCGCTGGCCTTCGCGTGGACGGGCGCGCTGGGCCTCGCCGCAGGCGGCATGCGCGCGGACGTTCGGAGCTCGCGCGCGGCGGCGTGCCTCCTCTTCGCCGGGCTCCTCGCAGGAGTGGCGTGCGCCGCGAAGGTCTCCGGCGCGCTCCTCTTCGTCGCGCTCATCGTCACCTACGCGAGCGCGCCTGCGCGTGCCCACGCGAAGACGATCTGGCCATGGGCCGGTCTCGCGCTGGGGGCGCTCGTCGCGCTTCCGATCGCGACGTACGAAGCGGGGCACGGCTTCCCGATGCTGCAGCATCGCTTGATCGACACACAGGGTGAGGCCGGACTCTCCGTGCGAAACGCGTTCGCCGTCGTCCTCGGACAGGTGGCGTACGTCTCGCCGGTGCTGGTGGTCGCCGCGTTCTTCGTCGCGCGCGCTCTCTCCCGCGCGCGCGGCTCCGGCGATCCCGTCACGCGCCTCCTCTTCGCGTCGTTCGCGATCCCGCTGGTCGCGCTCGTCGCCTTGTCGTCGTGGAGTCGCGTCGCCGAGCCGCACTGGATCGCCCCGGCGCTCCTCGCGCTCCCGATCTACGCCGCGTGCTCTCCTGCTCGTCTCACGCGCCTCACGCGCCGCCTCGTCACGTCGTCGATCGCCGTCGGTTTCGCGCTCATCGCGCTCGTCTACGCCTGGGTCCTCGTCCCGTCGTCCGCGACGCTCCTTCCGGAATCCGCCGACCCGCGCTTCGATCTCGCCAACGAGCTCGTCGGATGGCCGCGCGCGATCGACGCCGTGCGGGAAATTCTGGCCGATTCGCATTCGGCCGATCCGATTGACGTGCCCGTCGTCGTCGGGCCTCACTGGACGATCTGCGCGCAGCTCCACGCCGCGCTCGGCCGCACCGTCCTCGTCGGCTGCGACTCGCCGATGCCCGACGACTTCGACGGATGGCTACCGCGCGCCTCCTGGCGTCAGGCCGGCGAGATCCTCTTCGTCACCGACTCGCGCTTCCCGGTCGACCTCGCCGCGCGCTTCCCGAACCGATTCGCCACGCGCACCTGGGAGGTCCCCGTGCTCCGCGGCGGTCGACTCGCGCGCACGTTCACGATCACGCAGCTCGTCCCGCGCGCCATGGGACGCGCGGAGCCTCGGATCACTCCGCCGGCGCCGGGGGCATCGCGCGAAGCCCCGCGTCCCGGATGAGCGAGAGGTCGGCCTCTTCGTCCGGGTTCGGCGTGGTGAGGAGCTTCTCGCCGTAGAAGATCGAGTTCGCCCCCGCGAAGAGACACATCATCTGCGCCTCGCGCGACAGCGACGTCCGCCCCGCGCTCAACCGCACGCGCGCCTTCGGCATCAAGATGCGCGCGACCGCGATCATCCGCACGAGATCGAGCGGGTCGACCGGCGGCATGTCGGCGAGCGGCGTTCCCTCGACGGCCACCAGCGCGTTCACCGGCACGCTCTCCGGCTGCGGATCCAGGTTCGCGAGCGTACGGAGCATCTCGCACCGATCGTCCGCGCTCTCGCCCATCCCGATGATCCCGCCCGAGCACACCGTGATGCCTGCCTTGCGCACGTTGTCGAGCGTGCGGAGGCGATCGTCGAACGTGCGCGTGGAGATGATCGACTTGTAGTTCTCGCGGCTGGTGTCGAGGTTGTGGTTGTAGGCATCGAGCCCGGCGTCGGCGAGCTTCTTCGCCTGCGACTCGTTGAGCATCCCGAGCGTCACGCACGCCTCGAGCCCAAGCCCCTTCACGCCGCGCACCATCTCGATCACGCGATCGAACGCCGGCCCATCCTTCACCTCGCGCCACGCCGCGCCCATGCAGAAGCGCGTCGAGCCGATCTCTTTCGCGCGCCTGGCGCTGGCGATCACGCTCTCGACGTCGAGCATCTTCTCCGCGCCGACGTTTGTGTCGTACTTCGACGACTGCGGGCAGTACGAGCAATCTTCCGGACACCCGCCGGTCTTCACGCTGAGCAACGTGCAGAGCTGCACCTCGTCGTCGACGTGGTTCGCCTTGTGGACGGCGCGCGCACGGTCGAGGAGCGCGAGGAGCGGCAGGTCGTAGAGCGCGCGGACTTCGGTGCGGGTGAACGGCGTGTTGCTCATGGCGACGGGAATGTAGTCTTGTTTTCGCCAGATTTGGCCGACTTCGATCGAGGACATCGGGAATACGATGCGTAAGGAAATGCCCACCGTCCTCGTCGCCGACGATTCGCCGGTCGCCCGCCTCACGGTCGCGCGCCGCCTTCGCGCCGAGGGATTCGAGGTGATCGAGCACGGGTCCGCCGCAGCAGCGAGCGGCGCCGACGTCACGCGCGTGGCGTGTGCGCTCCTCGATCTCGACCTTGGCGACGGCGACGGCGCCGACGTCGCGCTCGCGCTTCACGAAAAGCGCCCCGAGCTTCCGATCGCATTTTTCAGCGCATCGGTCGCCCTGGACGTGCTCGCCCGCGCCCGCGCCGTCGGTCCCGTCTTCACGAAGCCCGATCAGCTCGACGCCGCGGTCGCCTGGGTCCGCGCGAGCTCCGGCTGAGCGGCCGTCAGAATCCTGCAGCCTGCTTCCCGACTTCCTTCTCCACGATCCCTTGCTGCACGAGGGTCTTGATCGCCATCTCGTACGTCTGCATCCCATACGGGTGGGCCCCCTTCTCCATCAGCTCCTTCAGCGGCGGGTTGTTCTCCGGTCGCTTGATCGCCTCGCGCACCGTTCCCGTCGCCACGAGCACCTCGGCGGCGAGCACCACTCCGGCTCCATCGGCGCGCGGGAGCAGACGTTGCGCGATGATCCCCTGCAACGAATCGCCGATGCGCTCTCTGACCTCATCGGGCTCGTGCCCCTTCATCAGCGACAGCATGCGGTTCATCGTGCGCGACACGCCCGGCGTGTGAAGCGACGACAAGACGAGGTGGCCCGTCTCCGCCGCCTTCAGCGCGATGTCCATCGTCTCTTCGTCGCGGATCTCGCCCACGAGGATCACGTCGGGATCCTGGCGAAGCGCGGCGCGGAGCGCATCGGCGAAGCTCTTCGTGTCGATGCCCACCTCGCGCTGGCTAACGCTCGCCTTCTCGTCGCGATGGAGGAACTCGATCGGGTCTTCGACGGTCACGATGTGAAGCGGCTGCGATCCGTTCAGGTGGCCGATCATCGCCGCGATCGTCGAGCTCTTTCCGTTGCCGGCTGCGCCTACGACGAGCACCAGCCCGCGCTCTTTCTCGCAGAGCTGCAAGCACGCCGCCGGGCACCCGAGCTGATCGAACGTGGGGATGATGAACGGGATCGTGCGCATCACGATCGCCAGCGAGCCGCGCTGGCGGAAGATGTTCACGCGAAAGCGCCCGACGCCCTTGGCCGAATAGGCTGCGTCGTACTCGGTCAGGTGGTCGAGCTGCAGCTTCACCGTGTCGTCGCGAATGATGTGCGTCGCCAGCGTGTGCGTGTCCGCCGGCAACAGCGGGTCGGCGCGGAAGTAGACGATCTCGCCGCGGATGCGCGCGCCCGGCGGCTGCCCGACCTTCAAGTGGATGTCGCTCGCCTTGGCCGCGACGGCCTTCGCCAGCAGTTGAACGAGATAGTCTTCGCTCGCGTAGACGTTGGGGAGCGAGCCGCGATCTCCGATGTCGCTCATATGCCCGTGAGGATATCTCTAATGCGCGTCGACGTCAGCGGGGATGGCCTTGGGATCGACGCACCCGCGATCGGCCAGCATGCGCAGCGCACGGATCGCCTTGACGCGACGCGCGCGCGGCAGGGCGTTCTTCGTGTCGCGCGCGGTGGCCACAGCGAGCAGGCCATCGCACCCCTGCTTCAATTCGGCGGCGTCTTCGGGATCGAGCGCTCGACGCGGACGGGCGGCCAGATCGATCGCGCTGTCGAGCGCCGCGTTCGCTTCGTCGTCGCTCGCCGCGCGCGCCGCCTCAGCCAAGAGCGGTAACCCCTCCCACGCCTGCGGCTCCGGCGCGAACGCCATCGCCCGAAGCGCGGTCACGCGCGACGCCGGATCCGCGTTCGCGCGCGCCACGAGTCCGCTCGCCCCCTCGCGATCCGCGAGCCTCGCGAGGTCACCCGCTTCGCCCGCATCGCCGCGCGCGCGCGCCCACAGCGCCTCGAGCGTCGGATCGGTCGCCGCGAACGCGAGCCCCGCGTCGACCGATCCATCTCCATTCGCCTGGCTCGCCTGGCTCTTGCTGCACGCGGCGCTCGCGAGCAGCGCCATCGCGAGGGCGAAACCGCGCACGTTCACGCGCCGAACAGATCGAGCGTCCGCTTCCCTTGCTTCCGATCCGTCTCGAGCTTCTGGTTGAACTCTTCGACGGCGCGGTTGATGTGCATCGAGCAGAACTTCGGCCCGCACATCGAGCAGAACTCGGCCCCCTTGAAGTACTCGTCGGGGAGCGTCTCGTCGTGGAGCGCCTGGGCGTGCTCGGGATCGATCGACAGACGGAACTGCTCTTTCCAATCGAAGGCGTATCGCGCGCGCGACAAGGCGTCGTCGCGATCGCGCGCGCCCGGCCGGTGCCGCGCGATGTCCGCCGCGTGCGCCGCGATCTTGTAGGCGATGAGCCCCTGCTTCACGTCGTCCTCGTCCGGCAGCCCGAGGTGCTCCTTCGGCGTCACGTNNCGATCTGATCGAACGGCACGTGGCCCGGCCCTTCGATCATCACCTGAACGTCCTTCTCCCACGCCTTCTTCGTCAGCTCGCCGAGCGTCGTCAGCTCCGCGAACTGCGCGGCGTCGCTCGCGTCGTGCAGGCACCCGGGCCGCAGCCCGTCGCCTGCGCTGATCGACACGTCGTACCGCTTGCAGATCTCGAGCACCTTGTCCCAGTGCACGTAAAACGGGTTCTGCTTGTGATGCTCGAGCATCCACTGCGCCATGATCGATCCGCCGCGCGACACGATCCCGGTGATGCGATCCTTGACGAGCGGCAGGTACTCGACGAGCACGCCGGCGTGGATCGTGAAGTAGTCCACGCCTTGCTTGGCCTGGTGCTCGAGCATGTCGATCATGTCGTCGGCCGTGAGCCGCTTCACGTCCTTGGCGATCTGCAGCGCCTGGTAGATCGGCACGGTGCCGACCGGGACGGGCGAGGCCTTGATGAGCGTCGAGCGGATCTCGTCGATGCTCCCGCCGGTCGAGAGGTCCATGATCGTGTCGGCGCCGTGCTTGATGCAGATGGCGAGCTTGCGGAGCTCTTTCGCTTCGTCGCCGGTGACGGCGCTGTTGCCGATGTTCGCGTTCACTTTGCACGAGAGGGCGATCCCGATGCCCATCGGCTCGAGGTTCCCGTGCTCGATGTTCGCGGGGATGATCAGCCGGCCGCGCGCGATCTCACTCCGAACGAGCTCGGGCGAGACCTTCTCGCGCGTCGCGACGTAAAGCATCTCCTCGGTGACGACGCCCTTTCGAGCGAAGTGCATCTGCGTGACGTTCGGCTGCCCACGGCGCTTGGAAACCCATTCGGTTCGCATGCCTACGCTTCTAAGACGAAACGCGCGCGCGTCGCAATGCCCGAGGGCTCGATGAATCCGACGTGATGCAGCTACTCGAGCGTCGCCGCGCAGCGGAAGCCGATGCCATAGCTCTTCTTGGTGGGCGCGTCGTGGTAGCGGAACGTGGGGCGAACCCACGCCGGATACGCGCCGTTCCAGGCGCCGCCGCGAATGACGCGACCGTCGCCAGAGACCTCGTGCTCGGGCCCTTTCGGATCGACCGCGGCCGTCGGCGTGTACGGCGCATACCAGTCGGCGGTCCACTCCCAGACGTTGCCGACCACGTCCTGGACGCCGTAGCGCGAGGCGCCGAGCGGGAACGATCCGACGGGCGCGGTGTTCGCGTAGCCGTCGTCGTCCTTGTACATCGCGGTCTCGTCGACGCGATTCTTCTTCCCCCACGCCAGGCATTCCTTGTCGCAGGCGTTCAGGTACTTCGCGTCGGGCCACTCGTCGCCCCACGGAAACTTGCGGCCGTCGGGGCCGCGCGCGGCGAACTCCCACTCGGCTTCGGTGGGCAAGCGGCCGTGCGGGGCGGCGGCTTTGCAGAAGGCATCGGCCATGTCCCAGTCGACGCAGTTGATCGGGTGCTTGGCCTTGTCGGCCGCGTCGCGGTTGTTGCAGAGCGGGTCGAACGACTTCTTGTCGGCCTCGCTGATCCCTTCCCACTCGTTCGAGATCGGCGCGCGCTTGCACTCGCCCTTGTCGCTGCACGCTTTGTAACGCTCGACGGTCACCTCGAACTTGTCGACGCAGTACGGCGCGAGCGTCACTTGATGCGCCGGGCGCTCGAACTCGAGATCCGCTTTGTCGTCCGAGCCCATGAAGAACTTGCCGCCGGGGATCGAGACCATCCCGTCCGGGCAAGTCGGAGCTTTCGCTGCGGCCGCGACGCTCGCCGTGGCCGACGCGATCGCGGGTGTCGCCGAAGCCGCCGACGCGCCGGTCTTGTCGCCCCCACCGTGCGAGGCGAAGAACGCGATCGCACCGCCGACCACGACGAGCCCCACGACGCCTGCGCCGATCGCGGCGCCACGATTCGGCGCGCCTCGCGTCGACGCAGCCGCACCGCCCGTCGTGCGCGCAGTCCCGACCCCCATCAATCCATCGGCGCGCACCGTCGCCTGCTGCGCGAGCGGCGAAGACGACGAGACCACCCCTTCAGTGCTCGGGTGGCTGCCCGGCCCGGTGATCGCGCGCATCGGCGACATCGACATCGCCGCGCGAAGCGCGTTCCACAGCGCGCCCGCCGTCGGATACCGATCCTGCGTCGGCACCGAGAGCGCCTTCAAGAGCACGGCCTCGACGGCGTCGCTCACCGGCGCGCCCAATGTCCGCGGCGTCGGTCGCCGATTCGGATCCATCGACGCGAACCCGAGCTGCGCGATGTCGTCGCCTTGCAGTGGGTCCTTCCCCGTCACCAGCTCGGTGAATATCAGCGCCAGCGCGAACACGTCGGTCCACGGGCCCGTCGACCCTTGCGATCGCGAGAACTGCTCCGGCGCGCCGTACGCCGGCGTGAACGACGTGATCTGCCCCGACGTCTGCGAGAACGCGCCCGCCATCTTCTGCGCGTCTTGCACGACCTTCGCGATACCGAAGTCGAGCAGCTTGATCTGGCAACCCTCGCTCCGCGCGTCGCCCATGATCATCACGTTGCCGGGCTTCACGTCGCGGTGCGCGATCCCGCGGCCGTGCGCCAGCGAGAGCGCCTCGGCCACGGGCTCCAGGATGTGAACCGCCTGCGCCGCCGTTCGCGGCGCGAAGCCGGCGGCGCGCTCGTCCATGATCACGCGCTCGAGCGAGACCCCATCGAGCCACTCGAGCACCATGTACGGCGCCCACACGCCGCTCGGCGTCGTCATCGTCCCGATGTCGCGCGCCTGGCAGATCGCGGCCGAGCGCTCCGACAGCTCGGCGAGGAGCTTCCCCTCGCGGACGAACTCGTCGAGCAGGCGCTCGCGATCCTTTTCGCCGAACTGCCCCATGGCCTTGAAGGCCTTGATGGCGACGGGGCGCTTCCAGATCAGGTGCATCGCCCGGTAGACGATGGCGAAGCCCCCTTCGCCGACGACGCTCTCGACGGCGTACTTGTCGCCGATCGTGGTCCCGACCAATTGCAGCGGATCGATCAAGAAAGCCTCGCGATCTTCACCACGCACGGACTACGCGGGAGCACGCCTCCCGGTTTCCTCGTCACACTGGAATCGTCGCGCGGATTCAACGAGATGCGCAAGCGAATGCGCAGCGGCGCGAAGTTAGTCCGAGGGAGACCGAGACAGAGAGGGACGGGGACTCCGAAGCGATCGCCCGATGGCGGCCTCGGTACTCGGAGGGCGGACATTGCTCCAAGGCGCGGGGTACCGCCCTCCTGCGCTCCGAGGCCGCCCTCGGGCATTGACGACTGACGGTGCGGATCGCGCACGCGCTCGAATCCGTCTCGGAAACACCCATAGCCCGATGGCGGCCTCGGAGCGCAGGGAGGTCGGCCGCGCTGAGCCTGTCCGGATTTTCGTGTAACCG
>PLXW01000149.1 GCA_003151595.1 Myxococcales bacterium | reverse complement strand
GTGATCGAGTGTCGCGACCATCCCCCCCGCCGCTCGCTCGCCGCTTGCGCGCCGAGGAACCGCGCGGTTTCCCCGCCGAACGCGTCCCGCTCGGCGATCGCACCGTCCGCCGCTCCGGACCCACGCGTTTCCCCGAACGAAACGCGTGGCTCCTGGCGGTCCGATGCCCGAGGCCGGTTTCACAGCCAAAAATCCCATGGCCGGTGGTTTCAGGATCTGAAACACGCCACCCGTACTCTTCTCTTCATGGAGCAACCGCACTCGGCCCGGAGCCGAACCGCAACGCCTCGTTACTCGCCCGAAGAAGGAGAAGCCACCATGGCCGCCAAGAAAAAAGTCAGTCAGTCACGTCCCGCAGCTCACGCCCACTCGGTCCATTCCACCACCGCAAACGGAGAGTCCACCATGAGCCCTAAGAAGACCAAGAGTCACTCGCATCGCGTCGTCGCCTCGGAATCCAACGTCTCGAACGCAACCGGAGAGTCCCCCATGTCCGTCCAAGCCGTGTCCGCCCAAACTGCACCGTCCACGTCCGCCTCGTCATCTGCTGCCGCTCCCAGTGCGATCGGCGTTGCCTCGATCCTCGGATACCTCGCATCGATCACGACCGCCCTCGGGCCTGACGCGGTCCCTCTCACGATCAACGATCGTCGTCGCTTGTTGAAGCTTCGGCCGGGCGGCGAGGCCCACGCCGAGCCGGTCATGGCGGTCGCCAAGCAGTACGGGCTCGTCCTCCCCGGGGTCGATCCCGCCGAGGTGGACGCAGACCTGGCGCTCCTGAAACAGCTTGCACCGATCGTGCAGCGCTTCGATGCGGTGCGCGCGCTGGTGGGGGACGTGGTCGCGCAGGCGGAGAGCCGCGTGTGGAAGGCGACGACGAACGCGTATTCGACGCTGATCCGGTACGTCCCGGAATATCCGGGGCTCCAGTTGGAGCTCGCTCCGATCGCGTCGTTCCTGGCGATCCGCTTCAAGGACGCACCGGCATCGCTTCGGCCGCAGGAGCGGCGCGCGCTGGCGAAGGCGCGCAGTAAGCGCAAAGCGGGGAAGGGGGCGAAGGCGGCTGCGGTCGCGAGCGGAGCTGCGGCGTCGTCGACGGTGACGGCGGCTGTCGCGACTCCGGTCACGGTCACGCCGGCTTCGCAGACGGAGACGACGGTGCACGTGCCGGTCGTGTCGACAACGGTCGCTCCGTCGGCGCCTGTGATCGCTCCCGCGGCATCGCTCCCGTCGTGATCCTCACGGCGTGAATCGCCTTCGCTGACTCCCTCGAAGCCCCGGCAGGTTCTCCTGTCGGGGCTTTTCTTATTCCATCGACCTACCCCCGCTTCCCGATCGCCCCCATCTCCTCCTGCGACAGCGCAATCCTCCGCGCGTCCCAGTTCTCCTCCAGGTGCTCGATCGACCCCGTCCCCGGAATCGGCAGCATCACCGGCGAACGCGCAAGCAACCACGCCAGCGCGATCTGCGACGGCGACGCCCCGTGCCTCTTCGCGATCGCCGCGATCGCCGGCTGCTCCTTCTCGGCGTTCCCCACCGCCAGCGGGAAGAACGGGAGGTACGCGATCCCTCGCGCCGTACACAGATCGAGCACCGCCTCCGGCGAGTCGACCTCGGAGTGCGTGAGCTTGGCCATCATCCCGCCGCCGCCCGACACGTTGAACGCGTTCTGCACCGCGACGATCGACGTGCGCGCCAGGGCCGCCTCGAGCTGCTTCACGTCGACGCAGCTCAACGCGAGGTGACGAATCTTCCCCTCGGCTTGCATCGCGATCATCGCGTCGAGCGACTCCAGGAACGGCACCCCCGCGCTCGGATTGAAGCGCAGGTGCACCACGTCGAGCCGCTCCAGATGGAGCGTGCGCAGATCGTCCTCGGCCCCTTTGCGCAGCTCGTCGGGGCGCGCGAAGCCTGCCCATCCCTTGTCCGGGGTGCGCTTGCCACCGAGCTTGGTCGCGATCACCAGATCGCGCGGGTACGGATGGAGCGCTTCGAAGATCAGCCGGTTCGAGACGTAGGGCCCGTAGAACCAGGCGGTGTCGATGAAGTTGATGCCCAGCTCCACCACGCGGCGAAGGACCTTCTTCGCGCGCTCGGGATCGTCGGGCTCGCCCCACACGTCTTTGCCGGGGAGGCGCATGGCGCCGTAACCGAGGCGCTGCACCTCGAGATCGCCGAGGCGCACCGTGGCAGGAGCGTGCGCGTAGCCTTCCGTGCGTTCACTGCGGGTGATGTTGTTCATGCAGCGAATATTGCGCACTCGCGCGCGCGTCGCTTGGGCGATGTTGGCTCGTTCGCCTAGAACCGTTGAAGCTCTGCGCGAACCGAACGGCGCGGGGGCGTGGAGTCCCTACCGCTCGCGGGCCTCCAGCGCCTCGATGCGGTGCTCATGCTCGACGACGAGCGAGCGGAGATCGCGCTGTTTCCGAAAGTCATCGCGAAGCCCCGTCACGACGGCAGCGACCGCGACCACCTCGGTCGAGAGACGAATCTCGGACGACACCAGGCGCCTGTTGGTCTCGTCGATGCGCCGGTTGGTTTCGTCGAGGCGCTCGCTGACGTTTCGATCCAACACGTCGATGCGCTCGTTCGTCTTACGGGCTTCGTCTTTGACCCCGCGCACCTCGTCTTTGACGCCGCGCACCTCGTCTCGAATCTCCCTGAGAATCTCAATCGTCAGGCTCGTCGGTTCCATGACTTCCTCCGAAGTATGACACCGCCCAGAGCCCTCGTCAGAAACCGATCCGGAGTGTCAGCTTCCTCGTCGCCGCGCCTCCACCCATCACCAACTTCGCTCCGCCCGCGACCAGCGTCCCGCTCCCCACCACGTACGCCGTCACCTCTCCACTCGCAGTCGTCGCGCACGGAGCCGCCGGTGTCGCGGCGCACGCGCCGAGGGCCACGCCGTTCCACGTCGGCGCTCCCGACGTCCCGCTCGTGAGCGCATACGTGAGCCCGCCCCAATCGGGCGACTCCGTGAACGATCCGCTCGCGCCGGCGAACGCGTACACGACGCGATCATCGCCAACGGTCGCGACGCCCGCCGCGCTCGACGCTTCCTTCGTCAGCGTCTCCACTCCATCCGGAAGCATCGGCACGATCGTCCCGGCCAGCGCGTAGACCGGAATCTCCGCCACCGGCGCATCCACCGTCATCGTCTTCGGCCCCACCATACTCGCGCCCCCCGCCCACGGGAACCACGTCCCCGGTGGCAGATACACGCTTCGCGACGTCGCCCCCGCGACCTGCACCGGCGCGACGAGCACGCCGCTGCCGACCATCACTTCGTCAGCCACGGGCCACGACGCTTCGTCCGACGGGAACTCCACTGCCAGCGATCGCCAGATGCTCACGCCTGTGTCGTGCGCCGCCTGCGCGAGCCCGCGCATGTACGGCGCGAGCGCCATGTGCAGCTTCGCGTAGCGCACCCACTCGGCGGTCGTGTCGGCGTCGCTCTGCCAGTTCCATTCGAGCTTCGGCTGCGTGCCGTGGTGCGTGCGCATCACAGGGGACCATGCGCCGAGCTCCGTCCAGCGGAAGAAGAGCTCCTTGGTCGCCACGCGGTTCGTCGCGCTCTGGTAGCCGGCGATGTCGCTGCCGAACGTGGACACGCCCGCGAGCCCGACGCCGACGCCGATGGGGATGATCGTGGGGAGACCGTCGTCGATCTCGAAGTCGGTCCGCTGATCGCCGGCCCAGAAGACGTCGGCCTCTTGCGCCGTGCCGAGCCAGCCCGATCGCACGAACGAGAGTCGCTCGACTCCGTCGGCGGCGATCGCCTTGTCGAGCGCCTGGCGCTGCGCCTGCTGCCACATCACCGGGTAGTCGTTGTGCAGATCGAGCCCGCTGCCGCCGGTGAGCGTCGCGTCGGTCGGGAGCCACTCGCCGTAGTCACCCATCCAGCCGTCGGCGCCGAGCGCGATCGCGGCGCTCATCCTTCCGACGGCCCACGCGACGGCGGCGGGCTGACTCAGGTCGACCATCGACGCGCTCACGAACTTCGCGTCCTGGAACGTGTACGGCGTGCCGTCGGCGTTGCGGATCAAGTAGCCGTTCGGCTGCGTCTCGGGCCACGCCGCGCTGTCCGTCTGCACGAACGAGTTGAAGTAGACGAGCCACTTGAACCCTTCGCCGTGCAAGTCGGACGCGACCTGCTCGAAGTCCGGGTAGAGCGTGCGGTTGACGTCCCACTGCTCGTCGAGCGTGTAGTTGTCCCCCTGGAACGAGCCGCCGCGCCAGTCCTCGGTCCAGATCACGCTCGACGGCGCACCGGCCGCGCGCAACGCGGAGGCGACGGCGCGCACGCTGGCCGAGCCGAAGATGGCGTCGTTCCACGGCGCGAACGTGAACGCGGGCGGGACGCGCGGGCGGCCGAAGTGGTGCGTGCTGCGGGTGATCGCGTCGTGCGGCGTGGGGCCGTAGAAGAGGTTCAGCGTGACGGGGAGCTCGAGCTCCATGCGCGCGACCGTGTCGCTCTCCGAGCAGAGCGCGAAGGTCGAGCGGTGCGGCGTATCGGCGACGACGATGAAGCCGCGGCGCGAGAGGAACTCGGGGAGCGGCATGTACGCCGAGTGGCGGCGCCCCTGAAGGAACCACGGGCCGGTGAAGTCGTCGGTCGAGAGATCTTTGCCGACGCCCTCTTCCTGCACCCAGATCGGGATCGTCTCCTTGCGCGCGTCGACGCCCCACGTCTGCGCGCCGAAGCCAGTGAAGTGATCATCGGGCGTGCAGCGAAAGCCCCACGAGATGCGGCGGCGCACGCCGGTCGGTTGGAGGCTGGCGTCGGGCGCGGCGGGGGCGGCGCCGTCGGGGACGTCGTCACCCGTGATGGCGACGACGAGGTGCATCGGGTCGTCGCCTTGCGACGCCGCGAGCGACGCGACGCGCGTGCCGTCGGCCGTGAGAAGCGTGATCGTCTTGCCTTCGATGCTCGCCTTGGTGACCACGCGCCAGGGCTGCGTCGTGTCGTCGTCGACCTCGAACGACCCGAACTGCATCGCGTAGCTGCTCGAGAGATCGCGCACGGCGAAGCCTGTGAGCGGCGGCGCGTCGTCGTTGTCCGATTGCGGAGCGCCGACGGCGGTCGACGTGTCGATCCCTTCGAGAAGGAAGCCGCCGTCGGGCGCGAGCACGGAGACCTTCGCCGTGGCCGGGTTCACCGTGACGCTCAGGCTTCCGACGGCGATCGCGCCGTTGTCGGGCGGCGGCGGCGCCCCGCCGGAAGACTTCGAGCAGGCGACGGCGGCGACGCTGAACGCGGAGAGAGTGAGCATCGCGAGTACACGCATGGGCGCGGCACGATGCTCCAGCAGACCGCGCCCCGCAACTGACGTAACGTACGCGCTCCACGTCGGGGGGAATCGATGAGCGAAGCGACGGAGATGCTCGAGAACATGGAGCACGCTGCACACGGCGGCCATGGCGAACACGGTGACAAAGGTGGTCCGGGCAAAGCCATCGGCATCACGATGGCCGTCCTCGGCGTGATGCTGGCGCTGTGCGCGGCGCTCGTCGGCTCGCAGCGGACGGAGCTCATCAAGACGATGGTGGAGCAGTCGAACAAGTTCGGCGTCTACCAGTCGGAGTCGATGAAGTTCCGCGTCATCGAGGCCGACGCCGAGATTCTCCACGCGCTCACGCCCAGCAAGCCCGAGGTGAAGAAGTTCGAGGAGGCGCTGAAGACGGTGCGCGCGCGCTCCGGCAAGAGCGACGACGAAGACACCTCGGAGATCAAGGACACCATCGACGTCGCGACGCGCGAGCTCGCCGACATCCTCTCGCCCGATCAGGAAGACGAGGACCACTTCGCGAAGCTCCGCAACCGGTACATGCACGAGATGGCCGAAGCGAGAGAGGACGCCGAGGCGTACGACGGCGCCATCGAGGCGCACCAGGAAGCGGCCGAGTGGTACGAGCGCGCGCAGCTCTGCGCGGAGATCGGGATCGTCATCGCGTCGATCGCGCTGCTCCTGGCCAACCGCAAGGCGTGGGGCGTCGCCGTCACGATCGGATCGGTCGGAGCGGTCATCATCGTGATGACGTTCGTGCGGACGAACGACGCGCTCGCGAAGGCGACGAAGCGGATCGAGGACGCGGCGAAGAACACCGCGGTCATCGGCGAAGACGACAAGGACGGCGACGGGCGTCCGGATGCGCCGGCGCCGCAGCCGTCAAAGGCGCCGTGAGGAGGGCGTCCGCCGCCGTTCCCGCCAACCCTCACCCCCCAGCCCCCTCTCCCGCAAGGGGAGAGGGGGAGCCAGAGCGTGATCTCTCCTCCCCTCTCCCCTTGCGGGAGAGGGGCCCGGGGTGAGGGCTCACGCCGCCGCGTTGGCCTCGACTGCGACGCCGATCGCGCCGCGCAGCTCCGCGTACTCCTCGCTCACCGAGAACCGGAGCAGCTCGCTCAGCTTGTCCTTCGGCGACAGATCGCCCGGCAACCGCGGGTCGCCGTGCATTCCGCGCTTGCTCGCTTCGATGCGCCCCGACAGGAGCAGCCCCACGCGCGCCGTGCTGATCTCCGCGAGCTGCGACCAGCGCGCGACGTCGAGCTCCGAGCCTTGCGCCTTCGCCGCCGCGATCGCCGCGCGCAGCCCCGCCTTCTCTTCGCGCGTGATCGACTGCGCGATCGCCTTGTCGAACGCCGGGCTCCCGGTCGACGGCATCGCCAGGCTCGGCTCGGCGAGCTGCACGGCGAGCATGACCATCGCCTTCATCTCCGACACCGACGGGCACGCCGCGCGCGCCGCCAGCTCCGGTCGCATCTCGGCGAGGCGCTTTCCGACCACGAACGCGAGCGCGTCTGTCGGCAGCGCTTCGCACGCTTCGAGCGAGACGAACATCGCGCTCTTCGCCGGCGCGGGGGCGAGCGGCGTCGTCCCTTTGCGAACGTGAAGCGACGGCGCCTGGAAGTTGAGGATCTCGCTGGCGTCGGCCACCGAGCGCAGTACCTCGTGCGCCAAGGCTCCGTTCGATCGCAGCGGCTCACCGAGCGACTGACGGAGCGCCTGGAACGGGACGAGCGCGATGCGTGCGCGCATCACGGCCGGCGTCACGAGCGCGAAGATCGCGGTGAGCGCGGGATCGAGATCGGCGTGAAGGATGTGCGATCGCCACGCGCTCGCCGTCAGCGTGCCGGGGATCTTCGAGAGCGACGGTGGCGGGTAGTCGCCGTAGAAGCGCGACTTCTCCGCGTCGAGCTGCGCGCCCAGCGTGACGAGCGCATCGACGGCGCACCACGCGCGATCGAACGAACGCTTTCGCAGGAACAGATCGTAGAGCTCGTTGTAGAGCGCGATCTCTTGCGGCTGCTTCTTCAGCGCCGCGCGCACCATGTTCACGCCCTCGTCGAGCTGCTCGGTCACGATGAACAGCTCGGTCATCCCCTTGCGAACGTCGGGCGCGTCGGGCTTCAAGCGCTGCGCTCCGCGGAACGCATCGAGCGCGCGCGCCGCGTCGCCCAGGCGATCACGGTAGATGAGCCCCAGCTGGAAGAAGAGCGCGTGCTTCAGCTCGACGTCGCCGTCGGCCTTGAGGCGGCGAAGCATGCGCCCGTAGGCGTGCTTCAGCTCCATCCAGTCGCGCACCTCGGTGTGCACGCGCACGACGCGCTCGAACGCATCGAGGCGCGTGGGATCGAGATCGAGCACCTCTTCGAGCAGCGCCGCGGTCCGCCGCAGGTCGCCCATGTGATCGCGCACGACCATCGCGATGGCGTAGATGCTCTTCGCCTTCGCCGCCGGGTCTTCGTGCACCTCGGCCACCACGCGCAGCGTCTCGATGAGCTTCTCCCAGCACTCGAGCTCTCCGTACAACCAGAGGAGCGTGTGCAGGAGCCACGAGTCGCGCGGCTTGATCGCCAGCGCCTCTTCGAACGCCAGCGCCGCCATCGGCAAGTTCTTCGCGCGGTGCGCCCACATCTCGCCGGCTTCGACGAGCAACCCGAACTGCACGTCGGGCGCCGACACGGCGTGCGCGTGCTTCTGCTTGAACGCGCACGCGCGCTCCCAGTCGCCGCGCGCGACGAGGATCTCGGCGAGCCCCGCGAGCGCGTCGGTCAGCTCCGCGTCCTGCGTGAGCGCCTTCGAGTAGAGGGCGAGCGCCGCGTCGTCGTGACCGAGCGAGCGCTTCACGCGACCGAGCTTCGCCACGTACGCCGGCGGGAACTCCATCGCCAGCGCCACGATGGCGTCGATCTCCGCGGTCGCGCGCGCCAGCAGCGCCGGCTCGTCCTTCAACGCGAACGCCGCGTCGATCGCGTCGTGCGCCGTCTCGAGCGTCGGGCGCGTGCGGTACGCGGTTGTTGCCGCGACGAGCGCGCGATCCTTCTGCCCCAGCTCCATCGCGATCCGCGTCGCCAGTCGGAGCAGCGTGAACTGCCGCTCGGGCGACTGTCCTTCGCGCGGCGCCGCGGTCACGAGCAGCTCGCACAGCGGCTGCGCGTCGGCCCACTTCCGCTCGCGAACGAACGTCGCCAGCACGGCCTCGGCCGCCAGCTCGTTCTTCGGGTCGGCCTTGATGGCGCGCTCGTACGCCAGCTCGGCGGCGGCGATGTCCTTCTCCATCTTGTGCATCGAGGCCAGCTCGACGAACAGCTGCCCCTTCATGCGCGGCACGTCGCAGCTCGCCGCGCGCTTCTCGAGGAACATCATCGCGCGGCGCGTGTCGCCCGCGCGTCGCGCTTCCTTCTCCAGCGCTTCCCACGCCTCGGTCGTCCCCGGGTGAATCGACGCGGCCTTCTCGTAGTGCACGCGCGCCAGCTTCGGATCGCGCCCTGTGACCGACAGCATCTCGCCGATGGCCACGTGAATCCGCGCCGACGCGTCGGGGCTCACGGCGAGGTCCGCCAGCTTCGCGCGGTACGCCGCCGACGCCGACCACTCCGACGCCCGCTCCGCCAGCCGCGCCAGCTCCGCCAGCGCGCGCTCGCTCGAAGGATCGGCGTCGTAGATCCGGAGCCAGGTGGCCGCCGCGTTCTTCGCGTCGTCCATCTTGAGCTCGTAGAGCTCCGCGACCCGCACGAGGATCGTGATCTGCGCGACGGTCGACTCTTCGGCCTTCGCCTGGCTCTCCAGCACGCGCACGAGATCCGGCCACGCGCGCATCGCGTGGTAGCAGCGCTCGGCGGCGATGAGCGCCCCCTCGTGACGCGGGTCGATCCGGAGCGCCTCTTCCAGCTTCTGCGCCGCGTGCTGCGGCTTCACGAAGTGACGCTCGTGCACGTCGGCCAATCGAATGAGCACGTCGATCCTGTCGTCGTCGTCCGCCGACGCTTCGACCTGCCCTTCGAGCACCTGCACCAGCTCCACGAACCGCTCGCCGACGCGACAGATCCGCTCCAGCCCTTGCAGCGCCGTCATCGCGCGCGGGTCGAGGTTCAGCGCCGACTCGTAGTGCGTCGTCGCGCCCACGAAGTCGTTGAAGTGCAGCTCCTTCACCGCGCCCAGCGCCAGGTGGAGCGCGCGCTTCTCGTCGTCGTCACGCCCACGCAAGAGCGCGCGCTCGAGCGACTCCTTCTCCGACTCCCACGAGCCGTGCTCGCGGTACATCTCGGCGAGGCGCCGGTGAATCGCGGGGTGGCCGGGATCGATCTGCCGGATGCGATCGAGGAACAGCTCGCCGCGCGCCGGAGACTTCAGCTCCTCTTTCGCCCAGCGCATCGCGTGCTCGCACAGCGCGACGACGCGATCCTTGTCCTTCACGTTCCCCATCTCGCGCTTCACGCTCGCGAGCAGCTCGTTCCACCACGATCGATCGCGCGCGATCGCTTCGATCGCGGACAGCGCTTCGCCGTCCGCCGGATCGAGGAGCAGCGCTTCGACGAAGGCGTCGAGCGCTTGCTGCGCGTCATCCATCTCGTCGCGCAGGACTTCGCCGATGCGCTTGAAGAGCCCGCTCTTCACCTCGAGGTCGCGCGTCCCTTCGACGCGCTGCAAGTACATCTCGAGGAGATCGCTCCAGTGCCCTTCGTCGCGGTAACGAACCTCGACCGCGTCCCAGACCGTCTCTTGTTTCGCCTCTTGCTTCGCCGCCGCGTGCAGCTTCTCTTCGGCCGCCTCTTTGGCGGCGCGCTTGGGGCGCATCGTGCTGCGCGTCGGCTTCGGCGTGGCGATGTCGATCTGGATGTCGATTGAGTCGTCGGCCACGAGCGTTCGTTCGGCGCGTTCGAGCGTGTCGGCGTCCTCTTCGACGTCGTTCTCGTCGGCCATCGCCTCCGTGTACACATCGCGTCGCGTCGGCGCCGAGTACACCGGCGCGATCGGGCCGGGGCGGAGCGCGGTCATGTGCTCCGCGCCGAACATCTCTTCTGGTGTGGACCGAGCCGCGCTGCGCGCGAACTCGCCGTCCAGGTCGCCCATCTCGGTCGGTGCGTCCTGGTCGTACACGCGCGACTCCATCACCCGCCGGCTGTCGCTCGACGGATGACTGACGAGCGGGACGTCGAACGGGGGCTGGGAAACGGGCGCGACGCGATCCACGGTGGGGCGTCCATCATCCATCTCTTCGTCCGCGAGCCGGGTCTGCCGCGCCGACTCCGTATAGGTCGGCGCGTCCCCTTCGTCTCTGAACTGCGCGTCCCAGGCGCGCTGCGACATCGACGTCTGCCCCTTCTGTTGCTTCACGTGCTGGTTGCCGTGAGGACACATAGCGAGCGACGTGCCGTCGACGCCGAGGCCGCTAGACCCCGGCAGAAACGCGGAAAATTATGCGACGGAGTACGTCGTCGCGCGCTTCTCGCCATGCTTGGCGATGCGACCGCTGGCGCGCAATTCGAGAAGCGGAGCGGCCAGCAGATCGGGCGCGACACCGAGCTCGCTCGACAGCGCGCGCACACCCATCGGCTCCGACGCGCGCTCCAGCGTCTTCACGAGGCGATCGCCGAGCTCGGCCCGCTTGTCCGCCGTCTGCCGCGTCTTCGCCGCTCCGTTCGCATGTGCTTTCGGGCTCGCGCTCACGCGCATGGGCTTTCGCGCGGCCTGCGACGTGCTCGGTGCGCTCGGTCGAGCTGCCCGCGCCGACACTTGAAGATCCGCGACCTCGGCGAACGACGCGTTGCGGATCGCCGACACGATCTCCGAGACGAAGACTCGCGTGATCTCTTCCAGCCGCCCTTCGAGTCCGCTCTTTGCCATGCGCGCCTGTGTAGTCGTCGGGCCTCACGCTTGGCAAGACGCGGCCGCTTCGGCTCGCCAACCGCGCGCATGCGCTCCGAAAAACCCGCTTTGCCCGCTTGACGGAGCCGAGTCCGGCGCCTAGATCAAACCCGTACCCTTACGTTAGGGTTACTCAGCTCCCCGGCTCTGGGCTAATGAGCTATCGCGTCATGTCGAACAACGTCCGCCTCCCCGTCTTTGCGCCGCCGCCGCCGGAGTCCTCCGTCGACGTCAACGATCCCGACTTGCTCCAGGTCGGCGATCTCGCGCGTGACAGCGGCAAGACGGTTCGCGCGATTCACCTCTATGAAGAGCTCGAGCTCCTCAAGCCGGCTGCGCGGTCGAAGGGACGCTACCGCCTCTACACGCGCGACGCGCTCGTCCGCATCCGGTGGATCGGCAAGCTCCAGGACATGGGCTTCAGCCTCACCGACATCCAGTCGATCGTGCGCGACTGGGAAGACCGGGGGACGGCGATGAACGCGATGCAGAAGATGCGCGCGCTCTACGCCTCGAAGCTGGAAGAGACGCGCGCGCACCTCCGCCGTCTGGAGTCGCTCGAACGGGAAATCGAATCGAGCATCCAATACCTCGACACGTGTGACGTGTGCGATCCCGAGCGGCTGCTCTCGTTCTGCAAGGCGTGTGATCTCCACTCGTGCGAGTCGCACGTGCCCGAGCTCGTCGCGGGATTCCGCGCGAGCTCCTAAGGACCAAGAAACATCATGGCGATTCAGCTCCCCATCTTCATGGACAACCACTCGACGACGCCGCTCGACCCGCGCGTCCTCGATGCGATGCTCCCGTACTTCACGCAGAAGTTCGGCAACGCTGCCAGCCGCAGCCACTCGTTCGGCTGGACGGCCGAAGAAGCGGTCGACGTCGCGCGCGAGCGCATCGCGAAGATCATCGGTGCCCAGAGCGAGAAGGAGATCGTCTTCACGTCGGGCGCGAGCGAGAGCGACAACCTCGCCATCAAGGGCGTTGCCGAGTTCTACAAGGACAAGGGCAACCACATCATCACGACGCAGATCGAGCACAAGGCGATCCTCGATACGTGCAAGCGCCTCGAAAAAGAGGGGTTCGAGGTCACATACCTCGGCGTCGGCAAAGACGGTCTCGTCAGCCCCGACGACGTGAAGGCCGCGATGACCGACAAGACGATCCTCGTCTCGGTCATGCTCGCCAACAACGAGATCGGAACGGTGCAGCCGCTCGAGGCGATCGGGAAGCTCACGCGCGAGCGCGGCATTCTCTTTCACTCGGACGCGGTGCAAGGCATCGGCAAGGTAGAGTTCGACGTCCAGAAGATGAACATCGATCTGGCGTCGCTCACCGCGCACAAGATCTATGGCCCGAAAGGGGTCGGCGCCCTCTACGTGCGTCGCAGCAAGCCGCGCGTCCGCATCGTGGCGCAGATGGACGGCGGCGGTCACGAGCGCGGGATGCGGAGCGGAACGCTCAACGTGCCGGGCATCGTCGGCTTCGGCGTCGCCTGCCAGATCATGATGGACGAGGGGAAGGCGGAGAACGCCCGACTCGAAGCGCTTCGCGAGCGCCTGCTCGGCAAGCTCCAGGCCGCGCTCGACGAGGTCTATCTCAACGGCTCCCACGAGCATCGCCTGCCGGGGAACCTCAACGTGTCGTTCAACTTCGTCGAAGGCGAAGCGATGATGATGGCGATCAAGGACGTCGCGGTGAGCAGCGGCTCGGCGTGCACGTCCTCGAGCCTCGAGCCCAGCTACGTGCTCCGCGCGCTCGGCGTGGGCGACGAGCTGGCGCACTCGAGCATCCGGTTCGGCATCGGTCGGTTCAACACCGAAGAAGAGATCGACTACGTCGCCGAGCTGGTGATCGCGAAGGTGAAGCACCTGCGCGACATGTCACCGCTCTACGAGATGCACAAAGAAGGAATCGATTTGAAGTCCGTCCAGTGGGCGGCGCATTAGTCGCATCACGTGATTCGCGTCGGCGGGTCCCGACCCGCCTCCGTGCAGGCTTCGAGGTTTCGTTTCAGAGGAGAGAGAGAACGCCATGGCGTATAGCGAAAAAGTCATCGACCACGCCGAGAACCCCCGCAACGTCGGGACTCTCGACAAGGAAGATCCGAACGTGGGGACGGGGCTCGTCGGCGCGCCGGCGTGCGGCGACGTCATGCGTCTTCAGATCCGCGTGAACGAGAAGGGCGTCATCGAGGACGCGAAGTTCAAGACGTTCGGCTGCGGCTCGGCGATCGCATCGTCGTCGCTCGCGACCGAGTGGATCAAAGGGAAGAGCGTCGACGACGCCGAGGCGATCAAGAACTCGGACATCGTGACCGAGCTGAATCTTCCCCCGGTGAAGATCCACTGCTCGGTGCTCGCGGAAGATGCGATCAAGAGCGCGATCGCGGATTACCGTAAAAAGCAGGCGGATCGACGCGCAGCTATCAAGTGAGCGAACTCATGGCGAACGAAGCGAGCACGCATACGCACGACGCGAAGCCCGAAGCGACCACCAAGGTCGCGACGATCGACGTGTCGTTGAAGGCCATCGAAGCGATCAAGAAGCAGATCGCCAAGAGGGGCACGCCCGACACCGCGCTGCGCGTCGGCGTGCGTGGCGGAGGGTGCTCGGGGTTCAGCTACGTGATCGAGTTTCACGACGGGCCGCCGCGCTCGCGCGATCGCGTGCTCGATTACAAAGCGGTCGACGGGACGCCGGTGCGCGTCGTCGTCGATCCGAAGAGCCTCCTCTACCTGAACGGCGCCACGCTCGACTGGGAGCAGACGCTGATGCAGCAGGGGTTCAAGTTCCTGAACCCGCACGAGAAGACGAGCTGCGGCTGCGGTCACTCCTTCACGGTGTGAGCTCGCTGCGCCGCGTGCGCGTGCCGGTGACCCATGGATCCCTTCGCAACACTTGGAATCGAACGCAGGTTCGACGTCGACCTGCCCGCGGTCGAGCGGCGTCATCGCGAGCTTTCGCGCGCGCTTCATCCCGACAAGTACGCCGACGCCGGCGCGAGCGAGCGGAAGGCGACGCTGTCGAAGGCGGTCGAGGTCAACGAGGCGT
>PLXW01000037.1 GCA_003151595.1 Myxococcales bacterium | reverse complement strand
CCGATATGCGCCATGGCAACGTGCTCGACGAGCAGTGGACCGGGCGCGATCGCTTCGCGCGCGCGACCGAGCTCCGGAAGGCGCTCGCGCTCCCGGAGGGGGTTCGCTGCTACGCGATCGCCGGGACCACGACGCGCGCGCCGGCGAAGAAGCTCCGCGGCGACGGGATCGTCCCCGTCGAGAGCGCGCTCGGTCGGCACAAGAGGCCGGAGCTCGCGCTCGCGTTTCCGGAAGACCACCAGTGGATCGGATACGGGATCGGACACCTCGAACTGCTGAATCGGAGCGAGGTGTACGAGACGCTCCGCGCGTGGCTCCCCGAGGTCACTCGAAGCGGAGCGCCGCGAGCGGATTGAGGCGCGCCGCCTTGCGCGCGGGGAACACGCCGAACACGACGCCGACGAGCACCGAGACGCCGAACGCGAGCGGCGCGGCAAGCCCCGGCACCACGAAGGGGAGATGCAGCCCGCGCGAGATCGCCCACCCGCCGGCGAAACCGAGCCCGATTCCGACCACGCCGCCGAAGGCCGACAGCGTCATCGCCTCGACGAGGAACTGCGTGAGGANNCCGATGCCGCCGACGACGAGCGACACGGCAGCGACGCCGGCGAGGAGCGCGGTGAGCATTCCAGTGACGCTCGTGAGCAGCGACTCGATCTCGCGCGGGTCGCGCACGGTGAAGTCGTCGTCCTCGCCTTTGAGGATGTGGCGGCGGCGGCGGAGCACGCGCGAGATCTCCTCGCTGGCGTCGTCGATGCGATCGGGCGCAGTGGCGGCGGCGATGATGGCGCCGACGCGATCGTTGCCCATCACGCGGCGCGAGAACGTGGAGTAGGGGAGCACCACGAGGTCGTCGCGATCGCTGCCGAACGTCGAGCCTTTGGCTTCGAGGACGCCGACGACGCGGCACGGGAGATCATGCAGTCGCAGTTCCTGGCCGATGGGGCTCGCGCCGCTCCATAGATCGTCCACGATCGTCTGGCCGACGACGCACACCAGGCTCGCCTGCCGCTCGTCCTCGAGCGTGAGGAGGCGCCCCGACGACACGCCGATCTCGCGGATCTGGAAGTATTCGGGCGTCGCTCCGGCGGCGTACGTGGTGCGGTTGCTCGACCCGTGCACCGCGCGCATCGGGCGGCTCGCGGCGGCCGATACCAGGGCGACGTCGCGTGCCTCGCGGCGAATGCTCTCGATGTCGCCGGCCGTGAAGAGGGGCACGCCTTGCGTGGCGGTGTTCATCCCTTTGGTGATGCCCGGCATCACGAAGAGCATGTTGCTGCCGAGCCCCGAGATGGCCTCGCCGACGTACGCGCTCGCGCCGCGCCCCATCATCTGCATCATGATGACGGCGCCGACGCCGATGACGATCCCGAGCATCGTGAGGAGCGAGCGCATCTTGTTGCGGACCAGCGCACCGAACGCGAGGGCCGTCGTGGTGACGAGCGTCATGCGGCGCTCCCTTGGCCGACAGTCTCGCGGCGCTCGTCGGAGACGATGCGCCCGTCCTTCACGACCACCTGTCGCGGGGCGTACGCGGCGCAGCTCGGATCGTGCGTGACCATGAGCACCGTGATGCCGCGCTCGTGATTGAGGCGCGTGATGAGCTGCATCACCTCCGCGCCCATCTTCGAGTCGAGGTTGCCCGTCGGCTCGTCGGCGAGGATCACCTCCGGGTCGTTGACCATCGCGCGTGCGATGGCGACGCGCTGCTGCTGTCCGCCGGAGAGCTGGTTGGTGTACGCCCGCTCGCGCCCCGCGAGCCCGACGGCGGCGAGCGCTTCCCGCGCGCGGCGTGTTCGTTCGCGCGCGGCGACGCCCGCGTACACGAGAGGCATGGCCACGTTCTCGATCGCCGACGTCCGCGAGAGCAGGTTGAACTGCTGAAAGACGAAGCCGAAACGCGCGTTTCGCAGCGCCGCGAGCACGTCGGGCGCGAGCTCCTGCACCGGGAAACCTTCTATGCGGTACTCGCCGTCGCTGGGGAGCTCCAGGCAACCGAGGATGCTCATCGCGGTCGACTTGCCCGATCCCGAGGGGCCGGTGATCGCGAGGAGCTCGCCGCTGTTGATCACGAGGCTCACGCCGTCGAGCGCACGCACGGCTGCGTCCCCCTCGCCGTAGATCTTGGCGACGTTGCGGAGCTCGAGGAGAGGAGGCGCGTCAGTGCGTGAGTCCATAGGCCTTCCTCCCTTCGGGCGAGAGCTCGACGATCACGCTGTGCCCGTCCGCGATCGGGCCGGGATCGATCGCGGTGATCTCGCCATCGGAGACGCCGGCGGTCACGTTCACCCGCGTGAAGGCGTCGCCGTCGAGGATCCACAGCCCTGGCTTGTCGCTTGGCTTCTCGCCCGGTGGCGTGAAGTGGAGCGCCGCGGCCGGCACGCGGAGCACGTCGTTCGCCGCTGCCGTTTGGATGCGTACGCTCGCCGTCATGCCCGGCTTCAGTGCGAGGTCCAGGTTGTCGACCTCCACGACGGTGCCGTACGTGACGACGTCCTGCACGATGACCGGGGAGCTGCGCACCTCGGTGACGGTGCCTTCGAAGATGCGCTCCGGATAGGCGTTCACCGTGAACGTCGCGTGCTGATGCGCCTGCGTTTCGCCGATGTCCGCCTCGTCCACGGCGGCGACGACGCGCATCTTGCGGAGGTCGGCGGCCACAGTGAAGAGCACCGGAGTCTGGAACACGGAGGCGACGGTCTGCCCGGGGTCGACGTTCCGCGTGATGACGACGCCGGAGATCGGCGCGTGGATGACGGCGTGATCGAGGTTCGTGCGCGCGACGCTGTAGCTCGCCTGCTGCGCGGCGATCTGCGCCTCGGCGGCGGCCACGCGCTGCTCGTTCAGCTTCGCCGCGGCGACGGCGTTGTCGTGATCGGAGTCCGAGACCGACTGCGCCGCCCACATCCGCTCGACGCGTGAGAGATCGCGCGCGCTGCGATCGCGATCGGTCTTCGCCTGTTCGAGCGACGCCTTCGCCGCCGCCAGCGTCGCTCCGGTCTCCGCGAGCTGCGCCTGCAGCGCCGCGCGATCGAAGCGGGCCAGCACCTGCCCCTCTTTGACGACGTCGTTGTAGTCGGCCTCGACGGTCAGGATGCGTCCGGAGATCTCGGCGCCCACTTGAACGGTCGTCACCGCCTCGACGTGCCCTGTGGCGCGCACCTCGCGGATCACGTCGCCGTGCGTGACCGGTTGAGTGCGGAAGCGCGCGGCGAACGGAACGGGCCGCGGCCTGAGCGCGATCCACCCGGCGAGCACGAGCACGGGGACGAGCCCGAGCGATCCCCAGAGGTAGAGACGGCGACGCCGCGCCCGGGCCTTCTCGCGATCGACGAGATCCGAGAGCGTTCGGCGTTGCGGTCCGGCGAGCGCCGGAGCGTCGAGTGTGGCGGTCATTTCCAAACCCGCTCGCAAGGGAGAGGCCACGCGCGTCGGGCGACGCATTCATCGCGATCGGTCGTGAAGCGCACGCAAGAACGGCAGCCGCGCGCAACGCGTGCGCGAGGTTCATGAGTGCCGAGCGCTTTTCGACGCGGGCGCGCCGGCAGACATCGCTCGGCACACCACCTGCTACACGCGGCGGCAACTCCAAACGAACCGACGAGGAGAAACCCGTCATGAACTCGATTGCGTCGAAACTTCATCTGGTTGCACTGCCGCTGTTCTTCACGCTCGCAGCCTGCTCGGGAGCGAGCTCGAACGAGGAGGTGAGCGCGTCGAGCGAGGCGTCTTCGCTCACTGACGGGAGCACGCGTGTCGTCTTCGTCCAGAGCGACGACGGGGACACGGGCTACGCGCTCAGCGCGATGAACTGTGGAGGGACGCGCCACGTCGACGCGCTCGATCTCACGGCGACAGGTGTCGACCTCCGCGCGCTCGCGGCGTCGCTCCGCGTCTCGGGGTCCGTCGCGCTTCGCGGCGCGGTTCACGCGCGCACGTTCGTCGCGACCGACGTGTATCGAGCCTTGCCGGGTGTCGACGCGGCGCGCGGCGACTCGTTCTATGGCGCGAAGAGGATGCCGGACGGCTCGACCGAGGCCGACGAGCTGAATCGATCGCGCGCGCTGTCGTTCGATCGGGTCGACGTCTCGGCGGCTGCCGCGTCGTTCGTCGATCAGACGTGGCTCGCGGCGCGCGTGCTCGCCTCGGGTGCGCTCGTGGCCGGCTCACTCGACGTCGCCGACGACGGATCGCTCGTCCTCCGGGCGAGCCAGGTCCTCATGCGCGTGCCGGAGCAGGTCAGTTGCCCCGCGCCTCTCTTCATCGTGTGCAGCGAAGGAACGAGCGCGGTGTACGAGCGCGACGCCGAGCGATGCGTGGTGCAGACGGGGTGCGCCGCGAAGGGCGTGTGCCCGCTTCCGATCCCGGCGTGCGAGTCCGGCTACACGCGAGCGACGTGGACGAGCGCCAACGGGTGCGCGGCGTACGCCTGCGACCCGGCGTTCGACCCCGCGCCGTGAGCACCGAGGGAGCGCGCGTGCGATCGCGCGCAGCCTAGGTCGCTCGCGTCTTGCGGGGAGACACGAGTCGCCAGCCACGCCGGACGCCGTCCCACTTCACGCGATCACCGGCGAGCTGGCGGAGCGCATGAAGCACGCTCGACCGGACGGCGAGCTCGCCGTTCATTCTCGAGTGGACGAAGGGACCGTCGAACAGTCGAGCGATCTCGAGGGCAGCCGTCTGCTCCGCGAAGAAACCTCCTCGGCTCGTGATCTCGTCGAACAACCACCGCGCGACGTAGTCCGGGGTGACGAGGCGGAAACTCTCGTCTCCCGTATCGTGTCGTGGCGTCTCGAAGTGGCTCATCTCGGTCGCGCTCCGTTTGTGGTCCGCGCACGCCGTCGACGCGCGGCATGGCGCCGGCGTGCAGACTCTGCGCCGACAGTGGTCAGTCCGTGCACGGGAGCCTGTCCCAGCGCGCATCGTCTTCGTCGTCTGCGACGTCACTCTCACGTTCGCGTTTCGGCGCTTTCGGCGCCAGGAGAGGTGAAGGCGATCGCTCGCTCGAGGGGAGAGCGGGCAGCGGGAGGTCGACGTTGGAGCTCATGCCTCATCGCAAAGCAACGCACGTACCGTTGCCACGCGCATGACGAGACCCTCGTGCGGTACGGCGTGTGCAGCCGCGGAACGGGATGAGTCGTCCCTTCGTTCGCGTCGGTTTGCTGTGGTCACTCGCCCTCGCGGCTTGCAGTCCGGAGATGGAGTCGCTGCCTCCGCCGCTTCCACCTCCTCCGCCGCCGATGGCGCCGGAGTTTCCTTTGCCGCCTACCGCATCCGAGTCCGCCGCATCCGGCGCGGCGATCGCGCCGCCGCCGCAGCAAGACGCCGCGGCTGCGGCGAATCAAACGCAGGCGGGTCCTCTGCCGCCCCTTCCTTCGCAAGCGCCGCGGTACGCGCCGAGCGCGGGGACCGATGAATCGCCGCCGGCATCCCAATGGGTCCAGCAGTATGCCGACGGGGAGTGGGTCTACACCTCGGAGAACGGCTGGATCTGGGTCCCGGCGGGCGCTGTGACGATGGACGCCGAGGGCGTTCCGTACACGTACCTCTACACGCCGGCGTCCGGATGGACTTGGTACCTCTCGCCGTGGGGATGGGGTCCGTATCACTACGGGCCGTGGGTCCGGCACACGTGGCGTCCATCCGGATGGCATGGAGGCTGGGTCGCGCATCCGCACGTCGTCGTGCGGCTCGGGGGTCATGGCGGCGGTCACGGCCACGGGCATCGGTGAGCTCGCGACCATGAGAACGGCGCTCGCGCTGCTCCTCGTCGCGCACGGTCTCATCCACCTCCTCGGGTTCACGAAGGCGTTCGCCCCTGCGAAGGTGGAGTCGATTCATTCGTCGATCTCGCCTCTGCTGGGGCTCCTCTGGCTGCTTGCGGCGATTCTCCTCACCGCGAGCGCGGCACTTTTGATCGGTGGCGCTCGATGGTGGCCGGTGGCGAGCCTGTTGGCGCTGATCGTGTCCCAGCTCGTCATCGCGACGGCGTGGCGCGACGCCAGGTTCGGCACGCTCGCGAACCTCGTCGTTCTCGTCCCCACGTGCATCGCGTTGCTGAGCTTCGCGCCTTCGAGCTTCGCCTCGATCTACCGGCGCGAGGTCGACCGCGGGCTGCGTCGCGCGAGCTCTGCGCGGATCGTGACCGAAGAGGATCTCGCCCTCGTGCCCCCGCCGGTTCAACGGTACCTCCGGTACAGCGGCGCGGTCGGCCACCCGCGCGTTCGCAGCGTCCACGCGCGCTTCCGCGGCGAGATGCGCCCGGCGCCCGACGCCGGCTGGATGCGCATCTCGGCCGAGCAGTACAATTTCTTCGACGAGCCGGAGCGCGTGTTCCTCATGGGAGCGTCGCGCCTCGGCGTTCCGTTCGAAGCGCTGCATCTCTACGTCGGCCCTTCGGCGACGATGCGCGTGAAGCTCGCGTCGCTCGTGCCGGTCGTGGACGCGAAGGGGCCGGAGATGAATCGCGGCGAGACCGTCACGATGTTCAATGACATGTGCGTGCTGGCGCCGGCCACGCTCCTCGACGAACGGATCCGATGGATCGAGATCGACGCGCACGACGTGAAGGCGACCTTCACCAACGCCGGCAACACGATCTCGGCGGTCCTCTCCTTCGGCGACGACGGCGCGCTCGCCAGCTTCGCGTCCGACGACCGCTACGAGTCCGCCGATGGAAAAAAGTTTTGTAGCTATCGCTGGACGACGCCGCTGCGCGACTACCGCGACTATCACGGGCACAAGCTCGCCAGCCACGGCGAGGCCTCGTGGCGACATCCGGAAGGGGAGTTCGTCTACGCGCGATTCGACGTCGTGGACGTCGAATACGACGGCGCCGCCAACCACGACCAATGACGCGGAGGACGCGATGCACGCGATGATTCTGAACAAGATCGGAGCGCCGCTCGAACGGGCCGAGCTGGCCGATCGACGACCGGGCCCAGGCGAGATCCGCGTGAGCGTCGCCGCGTGCGGCGTGTGTCGCACGGATCTCCACGTGGTCGACGGCGAGCTGCCCGATCCGCAGGTGCCGATCATCCCCGGTCACGAGATCGTCGGCCGCATCGACGCCATCGGCGTCGGCGTCGAGGGCATGCGCATCGGCGAGCGCGTCGGAATTCCATGGCTCGGGTTCACCTGCGGCGTGTGCCGCTACTGCCTGGCTGGGGAAGAGAATCTCTGCGACGCGCCGAAGTTCACCGGCTACACGCGCGACGGAGGGTTCGCGACCGCGGCCATCGCCGATGCGCGCTACGCCTTTCCGCTCGGTGACGCGGGGAGCGACGTCGCGCTCGCGCCTCTGCTCTGCGCGGGGCTCATCGGCTGGAGGTCGCTTCGCATCGCCGGCGACGGCAAGGCGCTCGGCCTCTACGGCTTCGGCGCCGCGGCTCACCTCGTGGCTCAAGTGGCGAAGTGGCAAGGGCGATCCGTGTTCGCCTTCACGCGAGCGGGAGACGTCGCCGCGCAGGCGTTCGCGCGGCGACTCGGCGCGACGTGGGCCGGCGGCTCCGACGAGTTGCCGCCTTCGCTGCTCGACGCGGCGATCGTCTATGCGCCCATCGGAGCTCTCGTGCCGCAGGCGTTGAAGGCCGTCCGAAAAGGGGGCCGCGTCGTGTGCGCGGGCATTCACATGAGCGACATCCCGAGCTTTCGGTACGAGCTCCTCTGGGGAGAGCGGCAGCTCGTCTCCGTCGCGAACCTCACGAGGCGAGACGGGACCGAGTTTCTGCGCCTGGCGCCGGAGATCGGCCTCGTCACCCAGACGACGCGCTATCCGCTCGATCAGGCGAACCGCGCGCTCGCCGATCTCCGCGCCGGCGCCTTCGAAGGCGCCGCGGTTCTCGTGCCGTGACTCTTCCCCTGCCGCGGCGCCGCGGTTCTCGCGCCGTGGTCGCGCTAGGTGTGGATGCGGAGCTGGCTGTCGACGCTCTGAACGCCCGGCGTGCCGCGCACCGCGCCCACGACGGCGTTGCGCTCGGCCCACGTGTGCACTTCGCCGCTCAGGACGACCTTGCTCCCCGAGATCGCGATGTGCACGTGCTTCGCGGAGTGATCGGCGTGCCGCTCGAGCGCGTGCTCGATCGCGCTCCGCACCGTGTGCGGCGCGACGTCGGGTGACGACGGCTCGACCGTGAGGAGGTTCCTCACTTCGACGACGCCCGCCAGGTTGCGTACGCAGCGCTCGGCGTCGTCGAACTCGCTCCAGAAGTCCACCTTGCCTTCGAGCAGCACGACCCCATTGGACACGGTCGTCCGGATTCGATCGTCCGGCACGAGGACGTCCCATTCGAGCGCGTGGCGAACGGCGTGCGCGATGTCCGTGTCGCTGCGCTCGTAGGAGCCCTGCAGCTTCACCTGAATGTCGTTGGCCACGTCGAGGACACCGAAGACGCGGTGCGCCGCCTCTTGCGCCGCGACCCGTGCGGTCCAGCTGTCGACCGCACCGGTGAGCGTCACGACGCCGCTGGTGACCTCGACGCCGACGTCCGTTCGCCTCACGCGCGTGTCCCACTTCAGCTCGTCGATCACGTCGCGTTGAATCTGCACGTCCGTCTTCTTGATCGGAAAGTCCATGATGGTCTCCTCGGTGTCGAGCCGTTGTGGCCGCTCGGGAGCAATGCGCGTTCCAGGTCCGTTCACCGAGATACGAGAGAGGAGCGGCTCTTCCTCGAGACGGCACGCAGCGTGCGTTCGTTTCGAAGCATGCAACTCCCCGGAAAACCTCTGAGCGGCTGGCGCAAGATCGCGACGGCGGCGTGGCGCGCCCCCAACGACCCGCAGATCTACGGCGCGCTGGAGCTCGATGCGACGCCGGTTCGTGCGTTCATCCAGGCGGCGCGACTCTCCGGGCATCGCGTCACCGCGACGCACCTCGCCGGCCGCGCCGTCGCGCACGCGCTCGCCAAGGTCCCCGACCTCAACGTGCGAATCGTCGCCGGCCGCGCGTTTCCACGCCCCGCGATCGACGTGTTCTTCATTGCGTCGATCGACGGCGGTCGGGATCTCTCGGGCGTGAAGGTCAAGCACGCCGACGAGAAGCCGGCGGTCGTGATCGCGAGCGAGCTCGACGTGCGCGGGCGCGCGTTGCGCGAAGGGAACGACCCCGCGCTGGCTCGCGCCAAGGGAATGCTCGCGCGACTCCCGTCGCCGCTCTTGCGCGCGAGTCTGCGCCTCGGCGTGTGGCTGGCGAGCGATCTCGCGATGGACGTCGCGCCCCTCGGACTCGAGGCCTCGCCCTTCGGAAGCGCGATGGTGTCGAGCGTAGGGATGCTTGGAATCCCGTTCGGGTTCTCTCCGCTCATGTGGATGTACCGCGTGCCGCTCCTGATCGTCGTCGGCGAGATCGCCGACAAGCCGGTGGCTATCGACGGGCACGTCGAAGTGCGCCCGATGCTCCCGATCACGGCGACGATCGACCATCGCTACGCCGACGGCTCGCACATCGCTGACGCGATGCACGCCTTCCGTTCGTACCTCTCGGCACCCGCCGCCTTCGAGCCTGCGCTGGGGCAAGACGGACAGCTCGCCGAGGTCCACGCGCTCTCGTGAGCCCGAGGCCTCGTGCAAAATGTGCGTGTCGGCGCGATACCTGCGTCGCCGTTCCACGAAGCGAGGGCACGACGGGTTTGCGCGAACGCGCACCGGTCGGGGATTCTCCACCGATCATCGCGGCGATTCGTCGGCGCTCGAGTTGGAACCGACCTTGCTGTGGTCGAAGGAAATCCCCCGCGAGAGGCTCCCATGTCGAACACCGCCGCGCTGACTGACCTCGAAGAGATCGCTCGAGACCCGTTCGCGCGCGACACGCCCGTTCGCGCGCAGGTCGCGTTCGTTCGAACGCTGATCCACGAGTCTCGGCGGATCCCGGCGGTCGATCCTCGCGCAGGCGCGGTCTCCCAACAGGTCGACGAAGAGCTGACGCGGCTGAAGCGGATGGTGTGCGACCGCGCGTCCGAGCCACCACGTCCGGCGGCTCCGTCGAGCGGCGCGGGAACAGCTGACGAAAGCCGATGAAGCTGCGATGACGCCCATCGAAGTCCTCATCGCGGATGACGACGCGGCATCGCGCGAGGCGGTGGCGAGCGCCGTGCGATCGCTCGGGTACGGATGTCGAACCGCAGCGGACGGTCGAACGGCGCTCGAGGAGTACGGCCGCGAGCCGACGGCGATCGTGGTCACCGATTGGCTCATGCCCCGCCTCAGCGGGCTCGAGCTCTGCAAGGAGCTGAAGCGCCGAGTCGTGCCGCCTTACGTGATCATGATGACCGGGTTCGAGGACAACGAGCGCTTCTACGAGGCGATCCGGGAAGGGGCGGACGAGTTCCTCCGGAAGCCGATCATCCTCGAGGAGCTCGAGGTCCGGCTTCTCGCCGCGGTTCGGCTCGTGCGAACGCAGATGAACCTCGCGGAGCTCAATGAGCGTCTTCGGCGAGACAGCGAGCGCGACTTCCGAAGCGCGCGTACGGATCCCCTCACGTCGATCGGGAACCGGCTCCGACTCGACGAAGACCTCGCGCGCGCCGTCGCCGACGCCGGGCGATACGGGCGGCGATACAGCGTGGCGCTCTGCGATGTCGATCTCTTCAAGCGGTACAACGACGTGAATGGTCATCTCGCCGGGGATGCTGCGCTCCAGCAGATCGCCGGCGCGCTCCAAGCCGGCGTGCGATCCACCGACTCGGTCTACCGGTACGGCGGCGAAGAGTTCCTCATTCTGCTCCCCGAGCAGTCCGCCGCGGAAGCCTCGCTGGCGATGGACCGCGCGCGTGCGCGCGTCGAAGGGCTCGCGCTCCCCCGCGCGCGCGGTACGAGCGGTGACGTGCTCACCCTGAGCGCCGGCGTCGCCGAGCTCGGCGACGAGAGCAAAGAAGCGTGGCTCGCGCGCGCGGACGCCGCGCTCTACCGCGCGAAGGCCGAGGGGCGGAACCGCGTGCGGCTCGCCGCCTGATCGGGCGTCCTTCTCGACGCGCCCGGTCGCGCGCCCGAGCTCACATGAACCCGCCGACGCCGACGATGGCGCCGCCGGCCACGGGCGTCACGATGGGCTGCCAGCTCAGCGTGCGAAGCGTCCCGTTCGCCGCGGGTACCTCGCGGCCCATCCTCGCCGTGAGGAGCGTACCGACGACCAGACCGCTCGCGGCTCCTGCCGCAGCGACACCGAGGCCTATCCGCGGATCGGCGTCGCGGTGGGCGAGCGATAGCAGGTAGTCCTTCGCGACGGGGCGCGTGTATCGAAACGTGGCGACGGACCCCGTGTGCAGAGGCGTCGTCGACTCGTCTGCCGCCGCCACGCCCGGAGCCGCGAGCATGGAGAGCGCGATGCACGCGGAAAGGCGAGCGCGTGCCGGACCTCGAGAGCTCACATCGAGCGTTGGAGCAATTCGCGCGCCGACGTCGGCCACGCGCGCGTCGCACGTCGATCGAGGCCCGGACGCGCAATCGATGCGCCACGCGCAAGCCGCGCGTCGATCTGGGGGCTCAGAAGGAGACTCGCGCGCGGCGGTTCACGAGGCGCGATTCGCGCTCGCCGCCGGTGGCGCGAACATGGCGCGAAGCTGCGCCTTGAGCACCTTGCCGTTCGCGTTTCGCGGGAGCTCTTCGATGGCGTGCCACTCGCGCGGAACCTTGGCAGGGGAGAGGCGCACGCGCGCGCGGTTCTTTGCCGATGCCGGATCGAACGCGCCGCTCTTCGGCACCACGACGGCCACGAGCCGCTCGCCCCACTCGCGATCGGGGACGCCGATGACGGCGACCTCCCGGACCTGCGGGTCCTCGGCGAGTACGCGCTCGACCTCCGCGGGGTACACGTTGACGCCGCCGCTCTTCACCATGTCCTGCGCGCGACCCGACAAGTAGAGGTACCCGTCGCCGTCGAGCCAACCGATGTCCTCGACCGTGCACCACTCGCCGCGCCGAGCGTCCTCTGTCGCGCGGGCGTCGCGCACGTACCCGAGCATCGTCTGCGCGTTGCGCACGGCGATCACGCCGGGCACCCGCGGCGGCAGCGCCGTCCCTCGATCGTCGAGGATGCGGACCTCTTGGCCGGCGAGCGGACGCCCGACGGTCCCCGGTCGCGCGAGCATCTCGTCGCCACGCACGAGCGTCACCCATCCGAGCTCGGTCGCGCCGTAGAAGTCGAAGACGTGACGCGGGCCGAACCGCGCGATCGCTTCACGACGGAGGTCGTGGCCGAACTCGGACGAACCGACGATCACTGCCCGGAGCTCGGGAGTCGGCGCTGCGCGCTGGACCGTTTCGGGGAGATCGAGGATGCGACGGAGCATCGTCGGTACGAGGAACACGCTGTGGATGCGTCGTTCGGAGAGCGCACGCAGCGTCGCTTCGGCGTCGAAGCGCGGCGAGAGATAGAGCGTCCCTCCGAGCGCGCTGTGGAGGAGCGCGAAGATCTGCGGTGCGCTGTGATGGAGAGGCCCCGCCACGAGGTGACGGTCGCCGAACGCGAGGGGAAGCCGATCGAGGATGCGCGCCAGCTCCTGAGGGCCGAAGACGGAGAAGTCGCGAAGGGCGCCCTTCGGAGCGCCGGTCGTGCCCGAAGTGAAGACGACGCTCTCGCCGCGGGCGCCGTTCGTCGACGGGAAGCGCGTGTCGCCGTTCTCGACGAGGCTCTCGTACGAACGCTCGCCGTCGCGAGGCACGAGGGGGGAGCAGGTCACGATGCGGACGTCGCGCTCCGGCAACTGCGCCTGAACGACTCGGGCCGCGGCGATCGTCGCGTCCGAGGCGATGAAGACGCGCGCCCCGCTGCGCCGTGCCATGTGAAGGAGCTCCTCGGCCGTCGCGTGCGACCCTGCATGCACGACCCGCACGCCGAGGCGCATCGCGGCGAACCACGCCACGAGGTATTCGGCGCGGTTCTCGATCGCGATCGCGATCGCATCTCCCGGGGAGAGGGCGGCCGTCGCACGCAGCGCGTTGGCCAGCTGATTGATCTCCGCGTTCGCGTCTGCGTAGGTGAGCGATCGTCGCGCGTCGACGATCGCGACGCGAGCCGGGTGGGTGCTGGCGTGCAATGCGTGCAGCATCCCCGCGTTCAGACCGTGGGAGGCGGCGACGCGCGCCGCGGCGAACGCCTCGGTCAGCGGGAAGTCGCCGACGGCGTGCGTCTTCCGGGCCACGCGGACGATACGCGCGAGCTGACGCGCCCACTCTTCCCGCGGCGCGGGGGGAGCGGGCGACATCGGCTCGAGGCTGGGAGTCGGCGCGGTGGTCATGCTCTCGCGTGAGCAGATCGCGTGCCGCGATGGAGCCCGCGGCGAATGCAGTCGCCCTCAATGCGCCCGTCTTGCGCGCCCGCGCACGAGTTGCGTCTGGCCACGGATCGCGACCCGAATGCGGAACGCGAGAGGTCGAGCACGAAGTTTGTAAGTGATCCGCATCGAAGGTGGCGCTCATGAACATCGACCGAAAGTCTCGGCTCAGGGACATCGCGAACGCCGGTACCGCCGCGCGGCGAGTGCTCGATCACGCCGATCTCGATTACTGCTGCGAAGGAGGGTGGACGCTCGGCGAAGCGTGCGACGCTTCCAGCGTCGATCTCGTGTCGATCGAGTCCGAGCTCCGCGCCGTCGCGCCCGAGATCGACGCCTGGGAGGAGCGCGAGATCTCCGCGGTCCTCGACTCCGTGCTCACGAAGTGTCATCCGCGGACCCGGCGGCTCCTCTCCGAAGCAACCGCCGCGGCCGTCGCTCTGTGCGCCACGAACGTGCGCGCGCGGCCCCTCGCGGACGCGCTGGGAACGCTCGGATTGCACGTGTTGAAGCAGATGCACGAAGAGGAAGAGAGCCTGTTCGCGCGGGTTCGTGCGCTCGCCGACGCCCGCATGGGCCGCGGGCCTTATCCCGCCCCTCCGTTCCGCACGATCGGCGAGCACGGCGACCGCCTTCGCAAAGGGCACCGGCGGACGCACGACTACATTCGTCTCGTACGCACGCTCCTGGGGAACCTCGACGGGGTCGGGGGCGAGGAGCTCACCCGTCGGATCGAAGCGGCGCTGAGCTCGCTCACCGAGCAGATGCACCTCGAGAACAACGAGCTCCTTCCGCGCGCGCGCGATCTCGAGCCCAGCGAGTTCCCGGCGAGCGTCTGAAGACGCGGAGGGTCAGCGCGCCCAGGCGATGAGCGGGAGCTCGAGGGGGACGCGCACGTCGGGATGGGCGGGTACGGCGCGCGGCGTGAAGTGCGCTGCGGCCCGAGCATCGGAGACCGAGGCCACGTACGTGAAGCCGCGCGCACCCACGAGCGGAGCTTCGCGCTTCATCGGTACGAGCGAGGTTGGCGAGCTCCCAACGGCGTCGGCCCACAGCTGGAGAGCGACGTCGTCAGGCTCGAGATCGCCCGTGTACGCGGTGACGACGAAGTGGTGATGCCCCCCCGAGGTCTGTACGCGCGTCTCGCCGAAATGGAGGTGACTCCAGCGCTCGCGCGTCAGTCTCGACCACTCCGCGACCGCCACCGCCTGCGCTGCGCCGTCTGCCGAGCGCCCCGCGAACGACGTCGCGGCGCGCAGGTAGAAGCGCTCCGTGTATTCGCGCACCGCGCGATTGGCGGAGTACGTCGGCGTGAGCCATTCCATGCTCGCGCGCATGCGCGCGACCCAGCGACGAGGGATGCCCGAGGCGTCGCGCTCGTAGAACGTGGGGATCACGTCGCGCTCGAGCATCTCGTAGAGGGTCGATGCGTCGTCGGCGTCGTCGTGCCCTTGCGGGAGCGCCCACCCGACCTCCGGGCGATACGCTTCGGCCCACCAACCGTCGAGCGACGACAGGTTCAATCCACCGTTCACCAGCACCTTCATCCCGCTCGTTCCGCACGCTTCCGAGGGGGGTCGCGGCGTGTTGAGCCAAAGGTCGACACCGCGAACGAGCCGCTCTGCGAGGCGCAGGTCGTAGTCGGCGAGGAAGACGACATGCGCTCGCACGTCGTCGCGCCGCGCGAAGCGCACCCACTGCGCCACCATGCGCTTGCCCTCTTCGTCACGCGGGTGCGCCTTCCCCGCGACGAGGATCTGCACCGGGCGTCCCGTGGCGAGGAGCAATCGCGCAAAGCGCGCCTCGTCGGCGAGGAGCAGCGTCGGACGCTTGTACGCCGTGAACCTGCGCGCCATGCCGATCGTGAGGGCGTCGGGATCGAGCACCTGCTTGGCCACGTCGATCGGGTCGCCCACGATCCCCGCGCCGGCAAGCTGCGAAGCGAGGCGCTCGCGAACGAACGTGACGAGGTCGGCGCGCACCTTCGCGCGAAAGGCCCATAGCGTTCCGTCGCTGCACCCCGAGATCCGCTCGATCTGCTCCATCGTGCCGTGCCATCGACTCGCGCCGCACGTCTCGGTCCAGAGAGCGTCGGAATCGGCCGAGTCCCAGCTGGGGACGTGCACGCCGTTGGTCACGTAGTCCACGGGGATGCTCGCTTCGGGCCATCGAGTGAACAAGGGCTCGAAGAGGCGTCGGCTCACCGCCGCGTGGGCTCGGCTCACGGCGTTGACCGCACCGCAAGCGCGGATCGCCAGCGACGCCATGCTGATCGGCTCCCGGGCGTCCGAGGGGTCGGCGCGTCCGAGCGTGAGGACGTCGTCGAGAGGGACGCCGAGCTCGTCGCGAACGTACGCACCGAGGTAGGCCTCGACGAGAGCGGGCGCGAAGCGATCGAAGCCCGCCTCGACGGGCGTGTGCGTGGTGAAGACGTTCCCCGCGCGCGTCGCGGCGAGCGCCACCGCGAACGAGACGTGCTTCGCGTCCTTGAAGTCGCGCGCGCGCTCGAGCGCCGCGAACGCGGCGTGGCCCTCGTTGAGGTGACAGACGTCGGGCGCGACTCCGATGGCGCGGAGCAGGCGCCACCCACCGATGCCGAGGACCATCTCCTGGAGCAGGCGCATCTCGACGCCACCGCCGTAAAGCTGCGCGGTGATTCCTCGGTCGGCCGGAGTGTTCGCCGGATCGTTGCTGTCGAGGAGGTAGAGCTTCAGGCGCCCAACGCGCGCCTCCCATCCGCGAAGCCACATCTGCGGTCCTGGGCGCGGCAGGCGAACGCGAACACGCTCGCCGTCGGCGTCGCGCAGCGGCATCACCGGGAGCAGGCTGGTGTCGCTGAGCGGGAAGAACTCGATCTGATTTCCGTTCGCGTCGATGCTCTGCCGGACGCGCTGGGAGTGGAGGATCCCGACGCCGATCAGCGGCACGCCCAGATCGCACGCCGCTTTCAGAAAATCGCCGGCGACGTTGCCGAGGCCACCCGAGTAGAGCGGGAGCGACTCGGCAAGCGCGAACTCCATGCTGAAGAACGCGACACCGCCGAGCGACGCCCCGGCGTGCGCCTGTTGAAACCAAGCCGGCGTGGCGAGGTCCCGACGGCGCGCGTCGAGGAGGGCCTCAGCCGTCGCGCGGAACTGGGGGGTCGCCCAGAGCTGGCTCACCCGCGCGCGCGGCGCGGATTGAAGGACCAGCCACGGGTTTCCCGTCTCGCGCCAAAGGTTCGAGTCGAGGGCCGACCACAGGGCGTCGGTGCGATGGTTCCAGGCGGACAATAGATCGAGCGCGAGCTCGGCGAGGACGTCGAACCCCTCGGGCAGCGCTTCGGGCGCGAAGCTGATGGGTGAGCTCATCGGTCACCGCATCCACGCGCTCACGCGCGGCTCGTTTCGCGGGACCGGAGGCACCTCTCCGCGCGGATAGCCCACGATGATCGCGGCGACGGCAGCGCCGGCCTGCGCGATGCCGATCTCGTCCTTCACGTCGCGCGTGTTGAGCAGCGGGAGCGCGAAGCCGATCGGGCACGTCGCCAGCGCCGCGTCGGTCGCCGAGAGCATGAGGTTCTGCGCAGCGAGCCAGCAGTCCGCGTCGCTGTAGGTGCCTCGCGCGTGGACGCCGATGACGATGAGCGTGCTCGCGTCGTAGAAAATGTTGAAGCTCGGGTCGCGGAGATGATCGATGTGGCGCGCCGCCTTCGGCTCGGTCGACATCGTCTCGAGAAGCATCGTCTTCGCGCGGTCCGACCAGCGCTTCAAGGTCTCCGTGCTCTGAACGATGGCGAAGATCCACGGTTGCGCGTTCATCGCGCTGGGGGCCTGCACCGCGGCGCGAAGGAACGCGTGAATCTGCGCGTCCTCGACGATGTGCGGTTCATAGGAGCGGGTCGCGCGGCGCGCGTGGATGGCTTCGGAGAGGTTCATGTTGGGTTCGATTCGAGCAACGCGCGTGCCGCGCGCGATCGCCTGGTTCTCCCGGCCCGATCGATGAGTCGCGTGTTGCGGGCACGCGCAGGCTTTGCGCGAGCGGGCTCGCGTCCCCGAGACTCTCAGCGGGGGACGGCAGGGACGTCATGCTTCAGATCGGGATCCCCGTGCGCGAAGATCACCGCCAGCGTCCCGTGGACTTCTTCCTGGGAGCTCGCTGCGCGCGCGAGCGCCGCAGTGCTCGCGACGTCGAGCGCGAGGCCGGCGCGCGCGAGCGCCTCCTCGAGCGCGCGAAGGCGCTCCGGGGCGATCTCGAACTCGAACGTCGTCTGCACTCCGGAGAAGAAGTGCACGTCGGTGATCCATCCGCCGGCCTCACCGAACGCATCGCGAACGCCCGCGGTCGCCGCGTGCCGATCTTTCGACGCGACAGCCGCCAGTCGAACGACCTTCTCCCAGCGCTCGAGGCCCACCCAATTCATCGAACCCTCCGCTCCGGAGTCATGAGCAGCAATGCCCATTCCAATGGGCGCGCGACCAGGGCTCTCCTTCTGCGCGACCGCGCATGCGTTGCACGACTGCGACGCGCCCGGACGGTGCGCGCGCGTCGAGCAATCGCACATGGCGCATGGCTTGCTCAGTCTCCCGACGTCACACGACCAAAGGAGACGGCCTGAGCGCCGACAAGATCGTCCGAACGCTCGCGGCCGTGTCCACCTCGGGCCGTGGCTCCGGAAAGGTTGATTCCCATGTTGATTGCACGCGACCTGATGACCGATGCACCCGCGACCGTCACGCCGGCGACGACGCTGCGTAGAGCCGTCGAGATCCTCCAGACCCTCGACATTCGCCACCTCCCCGTCGTGAACGAGGACGGTGAGCTGATTGGAATGCTGAGCGACCGCGACCTGCGCGCCCTCTCGATCCCGTACTTCATGGGCAGCGACTGCGTGGGCTCCAAGGCCCTCGATGGGCGCGTCTCGAGCATCATGAGCGGCGACACGCTCTCGGTCGACGCCGAGACGGACATCGCCGCGGTCGTCGACCTCATGCTCGAGAACACGATCGGCGCCGTTCCGGTCACGGGTGAGGACGGCGCGCTCGTCGGGATCGTCAGCTACATCGACATTCTCAGGAACGTTCCGCTGCAGCTCGCGGCCGAGTAGCGGTGGGACGCGGCGTGTGCCGCGTACGACGCCTGCTCGTCACAACCCGAACGGATAGGTGTCGGGCAGCTCGTCGGCCCGCGCTCGAGGTGGCCTCTCCAGTGCGTGCACCGCCTGCGTCTCGTCGAACCAGACGTACTCGTCGAACTGCCGCGGGAGGCTGGCGTAGAAGTAGTGGCTCTGGCGCTCGGTGTCGGGTCGATACACGACGCCGATCGCGCGCTCCAGGAGCTCCGCGGCGAGGTCCTCGCGCACCGCCCGGCGCGACGAGTTTCTCAGGTGCAACGTGCAGGCGGCGAGCCCCGAGTCGTGAAAGACGCGCTCGTAGCTCCCGTCGCGAGCAGGGACGACCTGCATGCGCTCCATGGGCTCGTCCCAATCCGACGCCGCGGACACGGTCCCGTGGTCGGTCCCGAAGCCGACGATGTATGCGCGCTCTCCGAACGCTTGGCGCGCGAGCTGCCCGACGTTGAGCTCGCCGCGCGCGCTCATCTCGGTCGCGCGCGCATCGCCCACGTGCGAGTTGTGCTCCCAGACGATCCCCTTGGCGTCGGGGCCGTAATAGGTGAGGAGCGACTGTAGCGTGTCGAACATGTGCGTGTCGCGCAGGTTCCACGACGTGGCCGCGCCGTAATACATGGCGCGGTAGTAGCGTTCGGCGTCGGCCACGAGCCGCGCGTTCTGCGCCGCATCGAAGAAGCGCTCGCCGTCCTTTCGCGCGTAGTCGACGCGCTTCTCGAGCAGCTCGCGAAGCATGGCGACGACCGCGTCCTCCGAGCTCGCGTACCGGCCGACGAGGACCGCTCGCCCGTAGGCCGCGGGATCCTTCTGCCACGGAGTCAGCGCGCCGTACCGATGGCGAGCGACTCTCGCCGCGTCGGGGTCGACGCCGTCGAGGTACGCGAGCACCACGTCGATCGACGTGAACAGGCTGTAGAGATCGAGGCCGTGGAAGCCGGCCCGCCGGCTGGGATGATCGGCGTTGAAGGCGCGGAGCCAGTCGACGAAGTCATGGACCTCGTCGTTGCGCCACATCCACGTGGGGAAGCGGGTGAAGGGGGTGAACTGGACCGCCCCGCGACGCGCCCCCCCGAGGACGAAATCGTCGATGCGCGCGGCGTCGGGCCAGTCGGCCTCGACGGCGACGAACTGGAACCCTCGTCGCATGATGAGCTCACGCGAGATGCGCGCGCGCATGCGATAGAACTCGCTCGTGCCATGGGTCGCTTCTCCGAGGAGGACGATCTGCGCGTCGCCGATGCGATCGAGGAGCGCGTCGATCGACGCCGTCTCGATGTCGTCGATCGGCTCGGCCGCTTCGCGCACGAGCGTCGCCAGGTTCGCCGCGCCGCGCCCCCTGCGAGGCTCCCGCACGATCTGCGCGCCTTCGTCGCCCCACGCCTGCTCGCCGATGAGCGGCACGAAGCGAACCTGGGCCAGCGGCTCGTGGCGGTACTCGGTCTCACTGTCGCGCGTGATGCGCACCAGGACTTGCGACGACTCGTCGGGGCCGATCGGGATGACGAGGCGACCGCCGATCACCAGCTGGCCGAGGAGGGCCGCGGGGGCCTTCGGGCCGCCGGCTGCGACGGCGATCGCGTCGTACGGCGCATGCTCGGGCAAGCCGAGCGAGCCGTCGCCGCACGTGACGTGCACGTTGCTGAACCCCAGCCGCGCGAGCCTCTCCTTCGCTGACTCCGCCAGCGAGGACACGCGCTCGACGGTATGAACCTCCTTCGCGATCCGACCCAGGATGGCGGCCGCATAGCCCGAGCCGGCCCCGACCTCGAGAACGCGCTCGCCCCCCTGAAGCCCGAGCGCCTGCACCGTGAACGCGACGATGTACGGCTGCGAGATGGTCTGCCCCTGGCCGATCGGCAGCGGCGTGTCTTCGTAGGCGAACTCGGCGAGCTCTTCGGGGACGAAGGGCTCGCGCGGCACGCTCCGGAACGCGGCGAGGATCTTCGGATCGGTGATGTCGCGCCCGGCGAGATGGAGGTCCACCATACGGTCGCGCGCCCGCTGAGCATCGATGGTCGAGATAGCCATGTGGAAACGTGGTGCGAGAAGCGCGCCACGCGTTCGAACCGAAGAGCACCACCATGCGCGCCCCGCACGCGAGGGACGCGCAAGAGGCAGAGGCGGCACGCGACGTGCGACGCGAGGAGGCATGCGCATGACGCACGCACTTCGCGAATGGTTGCATCGCTGGAACGAGCTCGTCCCCGCGCGCGACCGCATCGAGCTCGTGTCCCCGCCGATCATCATCGCGCGCATGATGCGCTACGCGGTGAAGCACCACTGGGCGACGACGACTCTCGACGACGTGCGCGCGCGCGATCCCGAGTTCGTCGCCTTGATGCTCGATCTGGCGCGCATCTTCAGCCGTGTCTTTCGACTGCAGGTCGAGGGGGTCGACAACGTTCCGGCCTCGGGCCCCGTTCTCCTCGTGGGCAACCACAATGGAGGCCTCGTCCCGACCGACACGTTCTTCACGCTGCTCGCCATCTTCGATCGCTTCGGCCCGGCGCGGGCGGTCTCGCTCCTGGCCCATGACTTCCTGATCGAAGACGATCTCTTCCAGCGCTATGCGCGGCGTCTCGGCGTGGTCCGCGCGAACCACGAAGGGGCTCATGGCGCGCTTCGCGCCGGCAACGCGCTCCTCGTCTACCCCGGCGGCGACGTCGAGACGTTCCGGACGTTTCGCGATCGAAAGAAGATCGACCTGGCGCAGCGCACCGGGTTCATCGCGCTCGCGCTGCGCGAGCACGTCCCCATCGTCCCCGTCGTGTCCGCAGGCACGCACGAACAGTTCGTGGTCCTGTCGCGCGGCGACCGGTTCGCGCGTCGCATCCGTCTCCACGAGTGGGCTCGGACCGAAGTGTTCCCGCTGGTGCTCGCGTTGCCGTGGGGTCTCACGAGCGGCTTCTTCCCCTATCTGCCGCTCCCGGCGCAGACCTCGATCGCGTTCGGCGAGCCCATTCGGTGGCCATCGCTCGACCCGGAGGACCCGGCCGCCGTCCTGGCGTGCGTCGCCGAGGTCGAAGCGCGCATGCAGACGATGCTCGATCGTCTCTACGCGGGCCGCCGCTTCCTCCTCGGCCGTCCGCGAAGCGCCGATGCGCGCGCCCGTCGCGCGATCGCGGCGCCACTCTAGAACACCGGCACGGTGCCGTAGTCGCTCGTGACCCGCACGTTCACGCGGCCGATGTCGAAGCCGGTGGTGGCGTCCTCTCCGTCGAAAACGACGTGCGTCACGATGAGGTAGTCGCCTGGCTGGTCGCGAATGCACGTCGCCGGAACGTGGGTCACGTACACGGCGCCGGGGGCGAGAGCGGGCAGGGGGCGAACGAACGACTCGCCGGCGCACGGGAGGCCTTCACCGATGCGGTACACGCGCAGCGACGCGCTCAGCGCGGGGAGGGCGAGCGCGCGCGGGCCCGCGTTCACGAGGACGATCCCCACGGAATAGACACGGTCATCCGGTTCGCGTTCGCCGACGGGAGCCGTGCCCGCGTTACCGCCCGAGAGCGCGAAGAGGTCGGGATGAAGCGGAGCCGCTTTGGCCGCGCGATCGTTCGGGTCGACAATCATGAACGGGAATTCTCCCGCGAGGTCTCCACGCCCTTGGTTCGGCCCATCGGCGTCGAACGCGACGAAGGCCTTCACGCTGTACGCGCCGGCGATCGGCGTCCAGCAGCCCAGGTTGGCCGTCGCCGTGAAGGCTTCGCCCGGCGCGAGGGTGCCTGCGTCGCTCGCGTGATCCGGATGCGACGTGCGCGGGGCGCACGAGAGCTCGACCCCCCGTCGCAGCACCGCGAACGTCAGGCGTATGTCGCCGAGTCGCCTCGGTGCTCGACCGCTGTTCGCGATCGTCACGGCGATGGCGGCTTCGTTCAAGCCGAGCGTCGTCTCGTCGATCGTGAGCGAGCTCGGCGCGTGAACGGTGGCGCGCAGCTCGGGGTGTCGCGCGAGCGGCGCTCCCAGCAGAGGAGCCGCGACCACGGCGGCGCGCGGCTCGACCGCCGCCACGATGAGAAGGAGCGGCGGAGCCGAGCGGCACGAAACGATCGTCGCTGTGAGGAGCAAGAGCAGTCCCTTCAGCATTCGTCACCCCCCTTGGCAGCGCCCGGTCACGATCGGATCGCACCCCATGCCGCACGTCAGCGACGATGCGCATCCGAGCGCAGGATTGTGGCAAGCAGAGCCGTCGCCGCCGTCGCCGTAGGTGCATGAATAGAGCTGCCAGCTCGCGGGACAGCACGACGTCGCGTCGCCGATCGTCGTCTCGATCGTCGCGACGCCTGGCGCCGGCGGCCACGCGAACGTCGTCGTGCGGCACGTCGCGCCCGGCTCGGCCGCGCAGTAGGGCTCGCCGGCGTCGGCCTGATCGCGGTACCCGCACATCGTCGCGGTGTACGTCCCGGGAGCGGCGCACGTCGGCGAGACGCACGACGTCCCCGCACCGCACGTCGCTGCCGCGTAGTTACTCCCATCCCAGACGCGTTGCGCGCCGCCGTCCGGCATGGAGCTCGGCATCTGGCAGAGCACGGGACAGGCCACCATCACGCAATCGGAGCATCGCGTGGTGCATGGCGCGTCGAGCGAGAGCGTGTGCCCTGCCGGATCGGCGATCGAGAGCCAGTCCCCCGAACACGAATCCGGCGCGCCCAGGCAGAACGCCTCGCCGGCCGCGCTCCGCATCACGAACGTCAGCGATCCGCTCGCGCAACCTCCGCTCGCGTCGGCGCCGGCGTCCCCCGGAAGGGATCGCGCGCCGGCGCAACCGACGATCACGAGGGACGACGCGAAGGCGAGCGCTCGGCGCATCGGAAGACTCCGAAGCTCGCGGAGCGCGCCGCCACGGGCGCGAGCGAGAAGAGAACCGCGGATGCTTGCGTACGGCACGATCCGGGCTGCCTATTTCGGAGCGATGGGAGACTCGTGCTCCGCGTCCTCGAGGTCGTGCTCCACAGTCCCGAGGGTCGTCTCGACGTCACCCCTGAACGCGGACCAATCCGCATCGAGCACCTTGTGAATGCGACGCATGTCCATCTGGACCTTCGCTTCGTTGCTCGCGATGTTTCGCAGGAGCTTCTCGATCCGCGGGCGGCGCGCCGCGGTCGCGCGCGCCACCTGCGTCTGAAGGGCTTTCAAATGCGAGTCGACGCGATCGAGCCGCGCGTACACGCCCGTCTCGAAGTCGATGTACGAGCGGACGGCGCGCTGCTGGCGATCGTCCTCCTCACGGTCGGCGGCCGCTTGCTCTCGCGCGAGGGCGGCGTCTTGCTTGGCCGAGTCTCGCTCGCTCAGGATCTGGTTGAGCCTCGCGTTCATCGCCTGCGTGTCGGGTGCCACCGGAGCAGAGGTGAGGAACGTCGGCGGCGCGCTCTCGGCTGCGGCGCCTCCACAGCCCGTCGCGACGGCGAGCGCGAGGAGCCCCAGGGATGCGAGGATGGACGTACGATTGATTCGGCGATTGGCGAGCATCGAGTTCTCCTGATCTGTGTCGCGATCGTCTCGCGAAACTGCCAATCGGTGCATCGCGTGTGCCGCACCGGAGCATCGAGGAGCACGCCGAATCGAGCGCCCGTCACGGCGCACGTCGTGCGCGGAGGCGCACGAGAACGGAGTGCTCGGTCGTCGGGTCGAGGCGCGAAGGGCGAGGTGCCGGAATGGCAGGCGAATGAGGCCCAGCCCGAAGTCACGGGCGTCGTCGTGATCAGGCGCGCCGCCTCCCGGGTCTCAGTCGCAGGGGCTGGCGTTCACCTCGTCGACGCGCGCGCGCAAGCGTCCTTGCAGATCCCCGACCTGCGAAGCGACCTCCGCGACGAGTCGCATGCGCGCGCCCCCGTCGATGTCCTCGACCTCCGCGTGCAACAGAGGGAGCTCGGTGAGGCGAAGGCCGTGGCGCTGCGCTCCGAGATGTTTCCCTTCGTGACCGAGCCCCTTGTGCGCGCCGATTCCGTAGAGCTGCGCGGCCGAGCGCACGCGGGCTCGTAGATCGACGAGGCGCTCGGCGCTCGCCGTGAAGACGAGGTCGGCGCCGACCGGCGTGTCGACGACGTCGACGTGCGAGCCCACGACCCCGATGGGGCACGACTGCGCCGACGGCGATCCCGAAGGGGCGGGCGAGGCGGTCACCGCTCGAGTCTCCGAGCGATTGCAGTGAGGAAGGCCGGCAACCAGACCGAGCGCGAGGACGATGGCAAGCGAGCCGTGCGCGAACATCCTGCTCGTCTAGAGCAATGCGCGTGCCTCACGCGCATTCATCTTGCCGCCCCCGCGGTGTCGCGCGGCCGACCGAACGGCGACGAGCTCGCCGACGTTCTCCAGACGAAGCATCCCCACGAGGACACCACGGTCCAGCACCGGGAGTGCGTCGCACTCCGAGTCGCGCAAACGTGGGAGCGCGGCGTCGAGCGCTTCATGCGCTTCGGCGGCCGCGAAGCGACGGTGCATCGCGTCCGCGACCGGGGTGTCCCCGCCGCGCGCCGACAGCGCGCGGATCATGTCCTCGCGCGTAAGCACTCCGACGAGCTCGTTCGAATCGAGCACCGGGAAGTCGACCTGAAACCCCGCGAGCATGTGCGCTGCCGCTTGATCGACCGTGTCGCTCACGCTCAGCGAGCGGAACTCGCGCACCATGGCGTGCGTCACGTCGAGCCCGGCGAGCGCCGACGTCGTCTGCACCGAAGCGGCTTCGGCTTGTGCTCCGATCCAGACGAAGAGAGCGATGAAAACCAGCAGCGGGTTCGTCCACAGCCCGACGAGTCCGAAGAGGAGTGCCATCGCCTGTCCGCACGCGGCCGCGATCGCCGTCGCGCGCACGCGATCCATCCGCATGGCCAGGATCGCGCGGAGGACGCGCCCGCCGTCCATCGGAAACGCGGGGAGAAGGTTGAAGACGGCGAGAGTCACGTTGACCCAGGCGAGCTTCGCCAGAAATGAGCCGCCGACGACGTGCATCGCTCCCAGCGCGACCTCGTGATGCGCCAGCGCGCTCGCGCCGAAGAGGAGCGCGGCGAGCACGACGTTCACCGCAGGACCTGCGATCGCGACCCGGAGCTCCTCCGACGGACGATCCGGCATCCGTTCGAGCCGAGAGATGCCGCCGATCGGGAGCAGGAGAATGTCGCGCGTGCGGATGCCGTAGTGTCGAGCGACCAGCGCGTGCCCGAGCTCGTGGAGCACGACGATCGTGAAGACCGCGACCGTGAGCGCGACGCCGCCCAGCGCTTCGCGGAGGCCGTGACCCGCCGCGAGGTGTGAGAGCAGTATCCAGGCGAGCAGCACGAGGAAGGTCGCGTGCACCTGGACGTCGATCCCGGCGAGCTTTCCAGCGCGCCAAGACCAGCGCGGTCCTTGCTCCTTGGGCTCCGGCGGCGACGAGGCGCGTTTCGTTTCGAGTGTCCATCGGGCGGCGTGCGTGGTCATGGGTTCGACGATCCCTTCGCACGGAGTGTGCCGCGGGCGGGTGACGGCGCATCGGTCGTGGGGTGTGGCGCGAAATCCATGCGCACTCACGCACGGAACGACCGCCGAGCTGGGATCGCGGCCGTTGCGGCAAGGATGGCGCGCGTCGTGCGTGGCGAACCGAGTGCGTCGAACGACCGGGAACCGAGGAGAGCCATGAACTACATCCAGCAAGAAGAACCGAAATCGATCTGTCAGAGTTGCTCCATGCCGCTCCGCACCGCGGACGACTTCGGAAACGAGGCGAATGGGACTCGCAGCCGCGACTACTGCGCGTACTGCTATCGAAACGGCGCGTTCATCATGCCGAAGATGTCGATGGATCAGATGCGCGACTTCTGCGTCGAGAGGATGGTCGAGCTCGACGTGATGCCGCGCGATCAAGCCCTGGCGTGGATGCGCGAGGCGTTGCCGAAGTTGAAGCGGTGGGTCGCCGCGAAAGCGTGAGCGCGAGGTAGCGCGGGTTGGCGCCCGAGCAGAACCAGGGCGCCAACGCCGCGCGACGACACACGCTCACCGAGTGGCCGCGCGAGCGAGCGCACGTCGCGGCGTCCCGATTCGGATCGTCGCCTGCGGTTGCCAGTCGTGTCGCGTGCCGGACCTCGGCGACTCGATGCACGTGAGCAGTCCGTCGACGCGCGCGCGGAGCGCGATGCGTGCGAGCGCCTGTCCGGCGCAGACACGCTCGCGAACGCCGTCTCCGTTCGTCTCGATCTCGCCGCCGATCTCGGTCACGAACCCAGCAGCCAGCGTATCGGGCCCACCGACGAACCAGCGGAGCGAGCTCGCCAGGTCACCGAACGTCGGTGCGCGACATGGTGCGGCCGTTTCGATCGACGCCGCGGCGTCCGACGATCCCAGCACGAGGCGCGCGCGCTCCATCCCGGCATGGGCCGCGAGCTCCTCGACGAGCGCTCGCTCGATGCCGGGCGCGGCCGCGAGCGCTGCGTCGAGCGCGCGATGGAACAGGTGTCCGGTGTCCGTCGTACCGTCACTCTTCTCGACGTAGACGCGCGCCAGCAAATCGGGCTGCGCTTCATCGGGCAGGAGGACCGTGGACTCGATGCACCCCAGCGAATGAAGTGCGCATCGGAACAGGCCCAGGCCGAAGCCGCAGCCAACGACGACGGCTCGGTGGGCGGCGTCGTCCGACCGGGACGCGCAGCGGTGAGCCATGCGGAGATCGATGGCGCTCTCTCCTATCGAGAACACCCACGGCTCCCCGGCTGGCGCGAGCACACCGTAGTCCACGAGGAAGCGGACCTTATCGCGGATGCTCCCGATGCCGATTGCATCGAGGCGGAACGACGACGACGTGTACGTGGCGCGAGCGAGCGACATACCAGCCCATCAGCACGCGCGATGCCATCTCCCTCGCGCGAGTCTCGCACCTCAGGAACCTCCAGAAGATCGGCGAGGCGAAAGCTCGCCAGCGCAGCCCGTGCACGTGGCCGCAAGTGGGGCGCATCGGGGCAGCGTTCTCGGGTGGCGCGCGCGGACGTGGGATGCTGCGATTCGATCCGCGGTCGTGGTCGGATCGAGCGTCTCTCTTTGCGGCGCATTCGGACACCCCTCGATACTGGAGAGCTCGGTGGTCGCGCACTCCCACGCCGCGCGCATTTCGTTCGCGTCGGCGAACCGATCGTCGATGTCACGCGCGAAGGCACGCGTGAACCAACGATCGAGACGAGGTGGGAAGTCCGATCGAAGCGCGGTCGGGAGGACGAGCGCGTCCGCTCGTGTGACGACGTGGGCGAGCGCGAAGTTCGGCCCATTGAACGGGAGTCGACCGAGGAGGCATTCATACGCGACGACCGCCGCAGCCCACAGATCTTCGCGCCCATCGCCGCGGCCCTCGGCGAGCAGCTGCTCGGGGCTCATGTGAGAAGCGGTGCCGACGGCGGATCCCCCTTGGACCTCACCGTCGTCCCGCGAAGCGGCCACTCCGAAATCGATCAACGTCACGTCGAGCTCTTCGCCGCTGAGCATGATGTTCGAGGGCTTCACGTCGCAATGGGTGATCCCTTGCTCGTGAATCTCCGCGAGGGCAACGAGAAGCTGAGTCACGATACGCAAGACGTCGGGGAGCGGTAGCGACGCACCCTGCGCGATGCGTCGCGAGAGGCTCGTCCCCGGAACCCGATCCATGACCGCGAAGGGCTGACCATCGACCGTGCCTGCGGCGCGCAGCTTCACCGAGCGCCTCCCCCGCAGCCGCTCGAGAATGCGTATCTCGCGGTGAAACCGGGTGACGACGTCCGCGCTCTCGACCAGGTGCGGAAGAATCATCTTCACCGCGACGTAGGCACGTTCTTGCTGGTCGAATCCGAGCCAGACGGTGCCCATCCCGCCCGTGCCCAGGGGCGTGAGGAGCTTGATGCTGCTCGAGGGGAGCGTCCCATCGCTTGCTGGGGTCGCCTCGACTCCACGCCAGTGGAGCGTCCCAGGAACGCTTCGCGTTCTTGCGCTCCCCGCTGCCGGGGGCTCACCCCACGCCAGGAGTTGCGGCGTCGCGCCAGGAACGCGCGTGCTCTCATCGTGCTTCGTGCCGCCGTGGCCACCGAGCCAGTGGAGGAGAAGGGCGGACGTGAACCAGCGCTTCATGGCGAGACCCTCAACGGATTCAGAGGTGCACGACGCGGGCCTACGGTCCCGGTGTCGAACGCAGCGAGGTTCCATATCGCGCCTCGGTGAGTCGGTGAGCGCTGCGTGAGCGCGCAATTCGTGCGGAGCGTCCACGACGCGAATGACGAGCTCCGTTGTCAGAAGCCCAAGGACGTCGCCGGGCTCGAACTTGCACCGCGGCGTCGTCGTTCGTCAGGCCGCATTGATGGGGCCCAGGGCGCAACGAGGAGGATGCAATGAACACCAGTCTCGAGAAGACGCTCCCCGAACCGACCGGAAACACGAAGCGCGAGAGCGTCAGGGCGAAAGGGATCGCAGTGATTGCCTCCTTGCTCCTCGTCATCGCGTGCGGCGGAAGCGACGACAGTGGCGCCACCCAGCCGACCGACAACTGCTCCAGCTTCGCGGGTACCTACAGCGTGACGACGGAGATCGTGAGCACGACCTGCCCGGTGGGATTGCACGCGATCACGGAGCCGATCACGTGGACCTTCGTGCAGACCGCGCCGAGCTGCTCTTTCACGATGACGAACTCGCTGTATCCGAGCTCGGAGTACTCGGGTCACTTCACCATGCAGGGGAGCGCGGCCAAAGTGGGCTGGACGACGGTGACCCCCGCTCCGATCGTCGGTGGCGGCGCTCTGACCTATACGTCGGAGGACCTCACGGTCCATCCCGCCGTGGCGCCGGCGGCCCCGACCCTCTCGGGAAGCTTTGCATGGAGCAACGCGTATCCGTGCACGGGTACGACGAACGTCTGCAGCGGTAGCGTGGCCGCAGGTTGTGTCTCGCCCAACTGAGATGGAGCCTTCGCGGAAGCACCCGTTCGCGATGAGCACGGATCGTGAAAGGAGAGGGGGGATGCGACCCACGCAAGTCTTCATTCTCCTCGCGACGTCCGCTGCCTGCGCCGGAGGCGCGCCTCCGCGCGATCTCTCCAACGCGGCGCTGCCGGTGACGAACGCCAACGCGATCGCGAACACGCATGCCGTGCGCGAGGTCGAGCCCATGACTCGCGTACGCGAGCTCCTCGCGGCGCCCGATCGCGCGCCGGAGGACCGCGCGCTCGACGAGTCGCGGCAGGCCGCGGATCTCCTGACGTTCCTCGCCGTCGACCGTGGAATGCGCGTCGCCGAGCTCGGGTGCGGAAGGGGATACATGACCGAGCTCCTCGCCCGCGCCGTCGGTCCGGGCGGCGGCGTCGTCGGACAGAACGCTCCCGCAATGCTCGCCTCGCCGGTGGAGACGGCATGGAGCGCCCGCCTCTCGCGCCCGGTCGACGCGAACGTCGTCCGCGTCGATCGCCCGTTCGCCGATCCGTTCCCGCCGGGGACCCGTGGGCTCGACCTGGTGTTCCTGGCGATCGACTACGGGCAGCTCGTCCCCTTCGGCGTCGATCGCGACGCGATGAACCATGCGATCCATCTCGCTCTCCGCCGCGGTGGCCGCTACGTCACCCTCGACGAGACGCCGCGCGAGGGCTCGATCACGACGGATCTCCGCGCCCTCCACATCGACGAATCACGCAACGCGCGCCGCGAGATCGAGTCGGCTGGTTTCGTATTCGCGGCCGAGGGGCGCTTCCTGCGCGACGGGGCGGACCCACGAGACTGGGACGCGAATCCGGGTGTCCCTGCGAAGGGCGAGAAGCGCGACCGCTTCGTGCTCGTCTTCACGAAGCCGTGAGACGCACGGCGCAAGGCTTGCGCGCGCGCGCAACAGGTGCGGCACCGATCGGTCGCGATTGTCGCGGAATGCGCGAGTTTTGCGTCGGCACGCAGAATGCTGCTGGTCTGCGCGGAGGCCTAGATGAACGAAGCAGCGGACCGGACGAAGTCACCGCGGGCGAGGGTTCTCGTCGTCGACGACGAGCAGGCGAGTCGGACGGGGCTCGGCGTGCTCCTCCAACAAGAGGGATTCGGGGTCGAGCTGGCCGAGAATGGCGACGAAGCGCTGCTTCACCTCGCGCACGCAGCGCCCGACGTCTTGCTCACGGATCTTCGAATGCCGGGGATGGACGGCGTAGAGCTGCTCGAGAGGGCACGCGAGCTCTTTCCGGATCTGATCGTCGTCCTGATGACGGGGCAAGCCGACGTCGCGACGGGAATCCGCGCGATGCAAGGCGGCGCCGAGGACTACCTCACGAAGCCGCTTCACATCGAAGAGCTGAACGTGATCCTCAATCGCGCGCTCGAGCGTCGTCGCTTGCGCCGGGAGGCGACCGAGCTCCGGGCGCGCCTCGGCGAGAAGCTCAGCTTCGCCAACATGGTGGGCACGAGCGCGGCGATGCAGAGCGTCTTTCGCACGATTGATCGCGTCGCGCCGACGCGCGCGACGGTCCTCATCACGGGCGAGAGCGGAACGGGCAAGGAGCTCGTCGCCCAGGCCATCCACGATCGCAGCCCGCGCGCCAAGGCCCCGTTCATCAAGCTGCACTGCGCGGCGCTGGCCGAGACGTTGCTCGAGAGCGAGCTGTTCGGCCACGAGAAGGGGGCGTTCACCGGCGCGGGCGTGCGCCGCGAAGGGCACTTCAAGAACGCCGACGGCGGGACGCTCTTTCTCGACGAGATCGGCGAGATCTCCCCCTCGATTCAGGTGAAGCTCCTCCGGTTTCTCCAGGAGCGCGCGTTCGAGCGCGTGGGGGGCAACGAGACGATCCACGTGGACGTGCGGATCATCGCCGCGACGAACCGAGATCTCGGCAAAGAGGTGGCCGAGGGGCGCTTCCGGGAGGATCTGTTCTACCGACTCAACGTGGTGAACGTGGAGATGCCCCCGCTCCGCGCGCGCCCCGAAGACGTCCTCCCGCTGGCGACGCACTTCCTCGCGCGCTTCGCGAAGGAGAACGACAAGACGGTCGACGGGTTCGCGCCGAGCGCCATCGCGCGCATCGAGTCGTATGCGTGGCCCGGAAACGTGCGCGAGCTCGAGAACATGATCGAGCGCTCCGTCGTCCTCTGCGACGACCGGCGCGTCTCGGCCGAGCACCTCCCGATGAGCCCCGCGACGCAGAGTCGCGGGGGGCTGCGTATCCCCGGGTCGACGCTCGAAGAGATCGAGCGGCACGCCATCCTGAGCTCGATCGAGGCCTCCGGAGGGAGCACGTCACGCGCGGCGACCATGCTCGGGATCAGCGTGCGGAAGATTCAGTATCGACTTCAGGAGTACGGGCTCGCGATGAAGCGCGTGACGATTCCTGCCACGCCCATCGCCTGAAGGTTGGAGTCGCCAATGGCGCACGAGCGAGTCGTGACGGCGCTCGCATCACTCGGTCAGGCAGTGGAGCCCCGACGCCCGAACCGGAAGCGAGAAGCGAAAGACCGTCCGGCCGCCAGGGACGCTCTCGGCGGTGATCTCGCCGCCGTGCGCCGCGATGAGCTCGCGGCAGATGTACAACCCCAGTCCGATTCCCTTGACCGATCGACGCTTGACGTCCTCGGTGCGGACGAAACGACTGAAGAGTCGCGGCAAGTCCTCCGGCGTGATTCCCGGCCCCTCGTTCGTCACGGCGACGTAGGCGCGATCGGCGAGCGTTCCCGCTTCGACGACGATCGGAGCGTTCGCCGTTCCGTACTTCATCGCGTTCGAGATCAGGTTCTCGATCACCTGTGAGATCCGATCGGGGTCGACGCTCAAGAAGGGGATCTCACCGTCCACGCGGACCTCGATGCTGGGCCCCTTCTCCGCGAGACGGAGAGGCTCGACCACCGCCCGAACCAACGCCGCGAGATCCGTCGGGCAGCGCGAGAGCGCGACCCGCCGAGCGTCGAGCTGGGACAGATCGAGCAGGTCGCTGATCATCCTGCTCAGTCGATCCGTCGATCGCACGATCGTTTCGGCAGACTCGAGCGCCCTACCAGTCGCGGAGGGGTCGCGGGCGAGCGCGCGGGCGATCACGGCGGCGTGGAGCGCGATCCCGTTGAGTGGCTGCCGCAAGTCGTGTGCGACGATCGCGCTCCATTCGGAGCGGACGCGCTCGAGGTGCTTCGCCGCGGAGATGTCGTGGATGGTGACCACGGCCCGTGGGACGGCGCCGCTCGCGTCGGGCACCGGCGCTCCGCCCATGCTCACCGGTATCCTCGATCCGTCAGCCTGCTGCAGGAGGAACTCCGTCGAGTCGAAGCGCTCGCCGCGGAGAGCGCGCAAAGTCGGATGCTCTTCGGCCTCGATCGGCCGCTCGTCAGGCGTAAGGAGGATGTTCGGGTATTGTCCGACGTGATCGATCGGACGCCCCACGAGTGCCTGCGCGCGCGCGTTGAGCTGAAGGTGCTCGGCATTCGGTCCGCGCGCGAGGACGATCCCCACGGGACACTGATCCAGGACGGCTTCGAGCTGGCGGAGCGACTGCTCGCGCTCGCTCTCGATCCGTCTCCGATCGGTGATGTCGAGTAGCGTCCCCACCATGCGGACCGCGCACCCCTCTTCCAGGACGACCTCGCCCTGGTGAAGAACGACCCGCTCCGAGCCGTCGTGACGCACGATTCGATGCTCGACGCGATACGATCGCCCTTCGCGCTGCGCGTCGCGGATCAACTGGACGACCTTCTCGCGGTCGTCCGGATGGAACATCTCCGAGAGCGACCACGGGGGGGCGGTCTCCCCTTCGAAGCCGAGGCCGAAGAGGGCGCAGAGCTCGGCGGAGCGGTAGGCCGTGTTCGCGCGCAGGTCCCAGTCGAAGCTGCCGACGTGCGCCACGCGCTGCGCGCGGGCCAGGCTCTCTTCGTTGCGACGAAGCGCTTCGCTCGCACGCCTCCGCTCCGAGATGTCGCGCGCGAATCCCCTCAGGTGGCGGTCGGGCAGCGCGTTCGAGCTCAGCTCCACGGGCACGAACGTGCCGTCTTTGCGTCGCAGCTCCCACTCCGATACTTCGGCTCCGCCCTCGAGGATGTGGCGCGCGAGCGTGCTCTGACGAGGGTGCGCGTCGGGCGAGACGAACTCCGTGATCGACCGACCGACCAGCTCCTCGCGCGCGTAGCCGAGGAGGCGACAGCCGGCGGCGTTGACGTCCGTGTACCGCCCGTCCTGGGTCGCCATGAAGATACCGTCGGGCGCGCTCTCGAAGAGCTCGCGGTAACGCTGCTCCGATTGGCGCAAGCTCTCTTCGGCCTGTCTGCGCGTGGTGGCGTCGCGAACGACGGCAAAGGAAAGGGGGCCCTTCGCGGACGGAAGGGTCCCGAGGCTCACGTCGATGGGGAGCTCGGTGCCGTCTTTTCTGCGCCCGGTGAGCACCGTCCCGGTCCCCATCGGACGAGCGACCGGCGCGCGGGAGAAGCCCTCGCGCGCGAGGCGATGAGCCGACCGTCGATGCTCGGGGACGAGGAGCTCGATCGGTTGAGAAATGAGCTCCGCGCGCGCGTAGAGGAACATCGCTTCGCACGACGCATTCACGAACACGATGCGCCCGTCGACATCGGTGACGACGAGCGCGTCCGGTATGGAGTCGATCAGGCCGCGCGACAGCGCGTCGTCGAAGTTCAGCGTGGTCTCGCCTTCCCTGTGCACGCAAGGACCGTAAGGCTCGTGCGTAACGGGCGCTAGGAGATCCGTCGAACCGACGGCGAGGCATTCGCCCGCGCCGCGGCGCATTCCGTGCGCGGTCGCGCAGACCTTCGGAATGCGCGCCGCTCCACGCGCGCATCGCACGTCCAGTCGATCCCAATCACGAGAGTCCGCTGAAGGCGGCGCCGAGCTGAAGATCGACGCGCCGACGCAGCATGCGCAGCCTCACGCAGCGGCGGCGCGAAGGACCGCGGCGTCGCGAGGCATGCACGGCTCGATGCATGCCGTCGGGACTCGGAGCTCGTGGCCTCGCGCGAAGCCTTCGCATGCATCGCAGAGGCGCACGATCGCGAACCGTGCTTCTCGTCCTACTCGCTCGACGAGAACCCACCGTCCCGCGCACCGAATCCAGCCAAGCGCGCCGCGCGCGGGAGAGAGCGTACCGGCGGGATCGCCGACGATGAGAGCCTGCGATTCGATCGTGTCCATGGGACCGGCCCGCTTTGCAGTCATCGTGCCGCCTGGGGGTGACACGGCCGGAGTCATGACCCGAGCCAGGCGCGCGCGATCTCGTCCTGGCAGGGCTCGGAGCCGATCTTGGCGCGCCACCGCGGAAATCTCGCTCCGCTAGAAGACCCGGGAGGTTCAGAGCGCACTCGCGCCGAAACGCCACGCTACGGGGCGTATTCGCGCGCGGGGGCGAGCGACATCAGCTCGTCGAGGGCGCGCTGGACCGGGAGCCCTTCGTATAGGACGCGGTGAACGCGCTCCAGCAGCGGGGCATCGACACGCTGCGAGGTCGCGAGCTCTCGCGCCGCGATGGCACCGGGGACCCCTTCGGCGACCATCCCCAGCCGCGCGAGCACGTCGCCGAGGCGCTCGCCGCGCGCCATCGCTGCGCCGACGCGATGGTTGCGAGACTGCGTGCTGGCGCACGTCACGACGAGATCGCCGATCCCCGCGAGCCCGTGGAACGTGGCGCGATGGGCGCCGAGCGACAGCGCGATGCGCGCGATCTCGGACATCCCGCGCGTGACCAGGAACGCCTTTGCGTTCTCGCCGATCCCCATTCCCGCGGCCATCCCCGCGGCGATCGCGACCACGTTCTTCAACGCCGAGCAGAGCTCGACGCCGAGGACGTCGTCGCCTGGGAACACCATCAACCGTCGCGAGGCGAGCGCCTCGCGAGCGACGTCGAACACGCGCGGGAAGGTCGTCGTCACCGTCGTCCCCGCCGGTTCGCCGCGCTGGATCTCCGCGGCGATGTTCGGGCCGGCGAGCACGCCGATCTGGCGCGCGCAGGTCTCCTCCTGGAGAACGACCGACATGCGCCGGTGCGTGCCGAGCTCGAGCCCCTTGGTGGCGTGCACGACGAGCTGCTCGGGGACGAGGTGCTCACCCGCGGCGCGAGCCACCTCCCGGAACGCTTGCGAGGGGACGACGAAGAGGATCAGCGCCGCCCCCCGCGTCGCTTCGCGCAGATCGACCACCGCGCGCACGCCGTGCGCGATCGCGAACCCGGGCGTCGCGCGCTCGTTGGTGTGCCGCAGGTTGATCTCGTCGCACTGCGACGGGTCGCGCGACCACAGCGTCACGTCGTGCCCGTTCGTCGCGGCGAGGTGCGCCAGCGTGGTTCCCCAGTTGCCGGCGCCCAGCACGGCGACGCGCCGGCTCATCGCGCCACTCCCAGCGACGGCGCGCCGAGCAGGCCGTACCCGTCGAGGCGATTGCGATAGTAGAAGAGGAGCGCCGCGTCGCCGACGACCACGCAGTCCCCGTCGCGGGAGAGCACGGGACGCGGATGGTAGGTGGCGAACGTGCGGAGCGCCGAGGTCACCAGCGCGTCGGCATCCCACGCGGCCGCCTCGGGGCCGAGACCGATCTCTCCTCGGGCCGCCAGCGCCCGGAGCTCACCTGTCACCCTCGCAACGGCGGCGCACACGGTCCCCATCGGAAGCGCGACCCGCGCCGTGGACGCCTCACGCAGCATCCGGTGAAGCTCTCCGCACGGCGACCGAGCGCGGAGCTCCTCGAAGACGGCGAAGGCCACGACGCTCGTGGGAAGCGCGACGTGGTCGCGCCGGTACGCGCGCGCGACGTGCGAAGCGAGGAGCGTGGTGTACGAGGCGTCGCGCGCGGCGTCTTCCACGACCACGCCGTCGGCGAGGAAGTACCGACCCGGATCGACAGGCCGCCCGCGCGGGTCGCGCGACTCCCCGCGCTCGTCCACGTCGTTGCCGAGCGGATCGAGCGCCGCGCCGATGGTCACGTGGATCGGCGCGTCGAGCTTCGACAGCCCGCGGACGAAGTCGAACCAGCGATCGACGCGATCGTATTCGTCGCCCGCGAGCAGGTGCCGCGCCTTGCCGTCCTCGTCGAGGTAGTCGTCGATCAACGAAGCCGCCTCGAGCACGAGCGGGTACGTGAGCGTGCAAGGGACGACGTAGAAGCGCGCGTGGCGATCGCCGGCGGCGAGGGCGCGGCGAAATGCGGTGAGGCACGTGCCGAGGAGCCCTCTCTTCAACCGCGTCTCGATGGCGCCGGAGCGGCTGCGCGTGCCGCCGGGGAAGAAGAGGCCGTGCTGCCCTCGCTCCAGCGAGAGGGTCGCGTACTCCTTCAGCACCTGGCGATAGACCGGATCGCTCTTCCCACGATCGACGGTGTAGGCGCCGAGGTGACGCATGAAGAACCCCTCGACTGGGTTCGAGAACAGGTTGAGGCCTGCGCCATACGTGAACGGCGGGAGCCCCATTCGATAGATGGCGTAGCCGACGACGAGCGAGTCGAGATTGGAGGTGTGCGTGGGAACGACCAGGACCGTGCCGCGTCGTGCGAGCTCGACGAGCGGCTCGATCGCACCGCCGACGATCACGTAGTCGTCGACGTTCTGGAGGTGCCCGAGCCGCGCCAGCATGCGCGAGGGGGCGATGCCGTGGAGGAGCGCGGTGAGCAGCACCGGGAGCGCGCGCGTGGCGAAGACGTACGCCCGAGGGTCGAAGTGCCCCTGGATTTCGCGCGCGTAGTGGTCGATCACGGCGCGCGCGAGCTGCTCGAGCGTCGAGCCATCCCCTCGACGAAGCTCGTCCGCGATGCGCGCATAGAACGCGCGGTCGGCCTGGTCGCGATCGGTTCCGTCGGCGTGCCGGAGGCGAAGGCGCTCGAGATAGAGCGTCGTCGTGATCACCTCTTCGAGCGACGCCCCGTGCGAGCGCGCGAGCAACTCACCGGCGACGTGCGCCGCCGCCTCCTGCGTGATGTGCTCTTCGTGGCTTGGTCCCCGCATCATGTCGAGAGCGAAGACACGGCGCGTGCCGTCGACGCCGCGCGCCTTCGTGAGCGATCGAGACGCGTCGCGACACGCAAGACGTGCGTCGCCGCGCGCGTTCGGCCAGCGCGTCACACGCGGGCCGATCAACGCTTCGCTCGCGGTCTCGCGTGGTGCTCCGCGGCGCGCGAGATGCAAGTACGCCACGGATGAGCGACGCATCGCTGGACCTCGTATCTTCGCTCGCGCACTCCGTTCGCCACTACGCGGACGCCCCTCTCTTCGGAGTCCGCCACGACGGCGGCTGGCGATGGACGACCTACGGGCAGTTCGCGCACGACGTCGACGCCTTCCGCGCCTCGCTCGGGCGCCTCGGCGTGGGCGCCGGGGACCGCGTGGCGATCATCGCCGACAACGGCGTGGAGTGGGCGGTCGCGGCCTATGCGACCTACGGGCTCGGCGCGGCGTTCGTCCCCATGTACGAGGCGCAGCTCGAGAGCGACTGGCGTCACATCCTGGTCGACAGCGGCGCCAGCGTCTGCCTGCTCGCAGACGAGGCGATGGCGATCCGGGTCTCGTCTCTGCAGGTCGAGACGCTGCAGTACGTCGTCGAGCTCGAGGCGCGCGAGGACGCGGCGCTCTCCTACGCGCGCCTCCTCCGCGAGGGGGCCGAAGCGCCGCGAGCCGCGATGGTCCCGTCTCCGTCGTCCATCGCGGAGATGGTCTACACCTCGGGGACCACGGGCACACCGAAGGGGGTGCTCCTCTCGCACGCGAACGTCGTGTCGAACGTCGCCGGCGTGCTCGCGGTCGTCCCCTTCGATCACACCGCGCGCTCCCTCTCGTTCCTCCCGTGGGCGCACGTCTTCGGCGGCGACGAGCTGCACGGGATCATCCATCTCGGCGCCTCGATGGCGCTGTGCGACGACGTCGACAGGCTCTCCGCGCGCCTCATGGAGGTCCGCCCGACGTGCCTCTTCGCGGTGCCTCGGATCTGGACGAAGCTGTACCAGGCCGTTCAGGCGCGCATCGAGGCGAGCTCCGCTCCGGTGCGCGCGATCTTCGAGGCCGGCCGTCGTGTGTCGGCGAAGCTGCGACGTCACGAGACGCTGACCCAGGCGGAGCGGCTCGAGCTCGCCGTCGCGCGCAAGCTCGTGTTCTCGAAGATGGCCGCGCGTTTCGGGGGGCGACTGCAGTACGCGGTGTCCGCCGCCGCGACGCTGGAGCCGGAGGTCGCTGCGCTGATCGACGATCTCGGCATCGTCGTCCTCGAGGCGTACGGACTGACCGAGAGCAGCGCGTGCGCCACGATGAATCCGGCGTCCGCGCGACGCATCGGCAGCGTCGGCAAGCCGATCCCCGGGGTGCGGATCGCGCTCGACGAGTCGGTCGAAGGGAGCGCCCAGGGCGAGGGGGAGATCCTCGTCTACGGCAGCGGCGTGATGGCCGGATACCACCGGATGCCGGAGGCGACGGCGAGCGCTCTGAGCGCGGACGGCGGGCTCCGCACGGGCGATCTCGGGCGATTCGACGCCGAGGGTTACCTCTACGTCACCGGCCGATTGAAGGAGCTCTACAAGCTGACCAACGGGAAGTACGTCGCCCCGGCGCCGCTCGAAGAGAAGCTCTCGCTCAGCCGCGACATCGCGCAGGCCTTCGTGTTCGGGGCGGACGCGCCGTACAACGTCGCGCTCATCGTCCCCGACGAAGCCGCCCTCCGCGAATGGGCGGCGCACCACGAGATCGCGGGGGACTCGTACGCTGAGCTGCTCGTTCGCCCCGCGGTGCGTGCCCACTACGCGAGCGAGATCGAGGCGCGGTCGGTCGACGTGCGCGAGTACGAGAAGGTTCGCGCCTTCGCGCTGATCCCCGAGCCGTTCTCCACCGACAACGGGCTGCTCACCCCGACGTTGAAGACCAAGCGTCGCGCGGTCGTCGCGCAGTACGGCGCGCTCCTTCGCGGGTTGTACGCGCGCCGCGCCGAGCTCCCCCAGGAGGCGGCGGCGCCGGCGCACCGATGAGCGGGGTGGCGTCGATCGCGAGCTCGCTCGGCGCGATCGCGCTCGTCGCTGCCCTCGTACCGCAGGCGTCGCCCGAGACGCCGCCCGACGGCGGTGAGGCGAGCTGCGAGGTCAGCGAAGTCGAGTACGCGCTCGCCGCGACGCTGCAGCTCACCGACACGCCGCTCGGAAAGGGCGACGGCGCTTACGGCATCGGGCCTGGAACCGCGACGCTGCGCTTCGACCGACGTCGCGGCGCGGCGAGCGTGGCGCTGATCGCGTATCGGATGCGCGAGAGCTTCACGATTCGAACGACGGCGCTCTTCTGGACGACCACGGTGGTCACGGACACGACGACGCACGTGACGCTCGACTCGTGCGCGAGCGCGGCCGAAGGGGTCCTCGTCGAGCGCACGCTCCGCTGGACGGGGCCGGTCCGCGGGTACGCGACCGACGGGACGATCACCTGCGACGGATCGCTCTGCGGAAAGTTCGGCGCCCCCGCGCCCGGCCGCTCGGAGCTCCACATCGCTCCGCACCCGGTGCAGTTCTCGTCGTTCGACTTCTCGCCTGACGAGAAGACGTTCTCGATGAGCGCGACGTTCGTGTCCAAGACCGATTCACCGAAGCAGACGGCCTACGTCGCGCTTTCGGGGCGCGAAGGTCGACGCGCGTGCGTCCCGCCCCCTGCGTGTCCGTAGCTGCTCGGTTGCTCCGCGGGCGCGCAGGCGATTCGCGACGGCGCAAGTCGCGGTCGGCGTGTGAGGCGCGAGCGACGGGATTCGCCGAGCGAGCGCCTGCGGCACGCGCGCTGCTAAGGCGGCCGTCGAACCCAACTTGCGCAGGAGGAAAATCATGCGTGCACTCTGGTCATCGACATTGCTTCCGCTCATCTCGCTCATGCTCGTCTCGGGATGTTCTTCGGGCGTCGACGCTTCCGTCGAGAGCTCGACCGACGCGCTCACGTCGCCACGGGACGCGCGCTCGTCGCAATACGAGCCGAGCGCGATCTCCGGCGCCGATCGCCTCGTCGCCGTCCGCATCGACACGCGGCGCTGCGCGGCGCCGCGCTGCGGGGGATACTTCGTACGTGAGCTGAATCGGGACGCCGACGAACGCTACGCGTCGTCGCTCGACCTCTCGTCCGCAGGGCTCGACGACGCCTCGATCGAGAGCGCGCTCGCCGCTCCCGACGCGCTCGTCCTTCGGGGTCGCTTCGGCACCGTCGAAAGGGTGAGCGGTACCGGGTCCTTCGTGGCCTCGGAAGTGTGGCGTGGGATGCCCGGCATCGATTCGTCGAGCGACGACGGGTTCTTCACCATCGCGCCGCGCGACCCGCCCATCGAGTGCATCGTCGCGCCGTGCCCCGAGGAGATCGCGACGTTGGTCAACTCGCGCTGGCGCTTGGCGTTCGACGGCGTCGATGTCGCGCCGGCGGCCGCTGCACGGGTGGACGCGAACTGGCTGGCGGCGCGCGTCCTCGATCACGGCGCGGTCGTCGCGGCGTCGTGGGAGCGCGGGCCACACGACGCCGGAGGGTACGAGTGGCTTCTGCGGACCAGTCAGGTCTACGTCCGGTTGCCGGATCGCGTCGGCCCCTGTCCCGCGGCGCCCGTCACCAAATGTGACGCGGGGACCATCCCGACCTTCGAGCGCAACGCCGACCGGTGTCTCATCCAGGTCGCGTGCGTCGTGCCGACCGTCTGCCCGATGTTCATGCCGGTGTGCGCGGCCGGCTACTCTCTCGCGGCGTGGGCCGGAACGAACGGCTGCAACCAGTTCGCGTGCGACCCGACGTTCCTCACGGATTGACGGAGAACCACTGCGCGATGACGGCGGGGGGGGGCCACGGCCCGTCGCGGCGCTCCGAGGCGCCTCCGCCTCCGCGCGAGCGCTTCATCGGGCTCGAGCGGGTCGTCGGCGATATCGGTGACGAGCGCGACGTTCACGCGCGCGGTCACCCTCGGAATGAGGTCGTAGAACTGGAAGACGAAGCCGAGCGCCTCACGGCAGACGCGAGACGGCCAGCGGCCGGAAGGTCGCTCGCTTCTTGTGCTGGTGCCCCCCCATCCGGCACAGGATGTCGTCGAGGGCGCGCACGGCGTCGACCACGTGCTTCCCCTTGTTCAGCATCACGCACTCGGCGCGTTCGGCCATCGCCGCGTCGGTGACTTCTGCGCGCGTGGGGACGCCGTCCTTGGCCATGCGCTCGAGCACCTGGGTCGCCCAGATCACCGGCACGTGGGCGGCTTCGCAGATCCAGAGGATCTCCTCCTGCACCTCGGCGAGCCGCTCGTAGCCAATCTCGAGCGCGAGGTCGCCGCGCGCGATCATCACGCCGAGGGGGCGCTTTCCCAGCGCGTCGAGGAGCAACCGCGGGAGCGCCTCGAAGCCGGCGCGGGTCTCGATCTTGAGGATCAACCCCATGTGCTCGGCCGCGCCGTTCAGGCAGTCGCTGATCGCGCGCACGTCGGTGCGGTGCTGGACGAAGGAGAGCGACACGGCATCCGCGTGCCGAGAGACGAAGCAAAGATCGGCGCGGTCCTTCCCGGTGAACCCGTCGACGTGGAGCGTGCTGTCCGGAAAGTTGATCCCCTTGTCCGTCGCCAGCTCCGCCTTCCCCCCGCGCGCGTGGGTGATGCGAACCGTCGCACCGCCTTCGTCCACGCGCTCCACGACGCCGCCGATCTTCCCGTCGTCAAACCACACGGCGTGGCCCGACTTCACGTCGTCGAGCACGCCGGGGATCGAGACGACGACGTTCGCCCCGGACCCCGACGGCGCGCGGACGAGCCGGAGGTGATCGCCCTTCGAGAGGGCGATGGGCTCGGCGATCTCGCGCGTTCGAACCTTCGGGCCTTCGAGGTCCATCGTCACGACGCACGGTTGGTCGAGCGCCACGGCGGACTCGCGTACGTGGCGAATCATCCGTTCCCAGGCGAAGGCGTCGTCGTGCGCGCAGTTGATGCGCACGAGGTCCGTGCCGTGGGAGAGGAGCGTTCGCACCGACTCCGCGTCGTCCGCCGCTTCCGAGGCGAGCGTCACCATGATGCGCACGCGACGCCGCTTCGGCCGCGGGCCGAGGAGGGCGTATGCGCTCGCCTCGAGTCGCCGCTCGCCGTCGTCGAAGTCCAGCTCGCTCGCCGTGTCTGGCGGCGGTGGCTCGGTGCCGACTGCGAGCGAGAGCACGGAGAGCACGGCGTCGACGCTCGCGAGCACCTGCGCTTCGCAGCGCCCGAGCGACGAGAGCCCCGCCCGCGCCAGGCGCTCCTGAAGCGCCCGGAGATCGTGCGATCGCAGCTCGAGGTAGTGAACGAGGTTCCTCGCGCTCGGCCTCGCCGGCGGCGGACAGCGGGCGATGTCCTCCGCGTGACGTGACGCCGCGGCGACCAGCGCGGCGCGGAGAGCGTGGAGATCCGACGCGAGCGCGGTGAGGCTCGGCGTGACGAGGGGGGGCTGCGGCATGCCCTCGACCTACACTGCGCGTGCCGCCAACGAGCCGTCACCCTGGCAGATCCAGCTCGTTGCATTGCTTCGCGTTCGCGCTCTTCGAGTACGGAGCAAGCTCCGGATACGCCCGCTGTGAAAGCGCCGGGTCCGAGCGCCACTGCCAGTTCGGGGAGTCCTCGGTCGCGTCCGCGGTCGTCTTCTCGTGGCTCACGGGCTGCGCGAACGCGAGCACCACACTGTACTCCAACTACATCCCGCTCATCGACCCGAACCACCTGTACGGCGAGTACATCCAGGATTGCCCCACTGACGTGAACACCATCGACGTGAAGTGAAACTTCGCGCAGTGACTCGCGCAGGCGCGCCGCGCCTCGTGATCGTCACCGCGCTGGAGTGCCCTGTCACTGGGTCACTGGCAGAACTGGGTCACTGGCAGACGGCGTAGTCTGCCGGGTCGCACGTGCACACGCCCGGTGACGTGAGGTATCCGGACGGCGCCGTACACGCACCACTCGCGTCGTAGCTCGAGTTGTGGCATCGCCAGCAGCCGCCCTGCCCGAACACTGTGCAGTTGACGTCGAACTCGCACGCGCAGCAGGCAGTGTTGCCGCCCGAGCCGGAGCCACTTCCCGAGCCGCTTCCGGAGCTTCCCGAGCCGGAGCTGCCTCCGGAGCTTCCGCCTCCCGAGCTTCCCGAGCCGGAGGCGCCGCCCGGGCCTCCGGAGCTGGATCCACTCCCGGAGCCTCCCGAACCAGAGCCGCTTCCTCCGCTGCCCGAGCCGGCGTCCACCACGGGCGATTGTCCCGCGTCGAGCTGCCCACAGCAGTCCGGAGTCATCGGGTCCAGGCAGTTGCCGACGCCCAGGCTGCCCGCCGGCGCGCAGGGCGCGAGCGTGCAGTCCGAGAGCGCGCAATAGTCGAGCGGTCCGCCGGACACACAGTTCTCGTCGTGCGCAGTACCGCACGAGATGTACTCGGAGAGTCCGCTCAAGATCGTCACGTTGAGCTCTGCGAAGAGCGCGAGGATGTTCACCTCGCCGAGCACCCTGGCCACGGAGGTGGCCGTCGCCCCGCCTCCCAGGAGAACCGCGGCGTTGGCGGCCGTGTTCGTGGTGCCCACCGCCAGGCCGAACGACTGGACGATTTGCTCGGCCTCACTATCCGGGATCGTGCCGGTCGTCACCGCGCCCGCGGTCGTGAGCGCATCACCGCCGCCCGCGAGGAATGCCGCGAGGGCATCGCCCATGTTCACTTCGAGGCCAGCGAAGCCGCTGACGCCGCTCGCGACGGTCTCGACCCCCTGCCATAGCGCTGCGGTCCCGGCGGGCCTGAGCGCGTCGGCGCCTACCTTCGCCGAGCAGTCGGCGTTGCAATCGACGAGGGCGAGCGGGCGCGCCGTCCGTGATGTGACGAGCGATGAGACGAGCGCGCGGCTTCGCGGCATGGCGGACACCGGGGCGCGGCGAAGCGCGCCGTTCGAGATGCTCGGCGAGCAGGTCACGAAGAGAGACGGGTACCTCGACGAGGTGGCCGCGAGCCGCTGCAGGATGTCCGTCTGGAACAGCGTCGTGCTCAGCGTTCCGCGCCTTGCTGCGGCGTCCATGAGGACCAGGAAGGCGGCCGCATACTGCGTCTCCTCCGCAGTGGGTACGTGCTCGATGTAGGCCTTGGCGAGCGGCGCACCGCTCGCGTCCGTCGCGCACGCGGACGCCTCGGGGGTGGAGCAGATGCCCGAGGGTTGGGTTGACGAGGGAGGTGCCGAATTGCCGGAGCAGGCGAGGGCTATGGAGATCGCGCACACCGCAGCGAGAGGCAGGCGCTTTCGCATGCCGAAATGGAAAGAGCCTGTGCGCATGATGCCTCCGTGCTCGGGCGCCGAAACGCGCCACCCACTGCAGGGTGCAAGCGTGGAACCAGGCAGGGTTCGACGCGCGCGCGCACGTATTGCGCGCCGCACGACGTGATCGCTGCCGCGGCCCGGGCGCGCGCGCCGGCACTCGCCGTGCAACCGTGCGGACCCATGAGAGCCATCCTGCGCAGGGCGTCGTTGAGCCTCGCGATCGTCACGTCGCTCTCCGTGTCGGCCCGCGCGCTCGGACTCGACCTCGCGCACGCCTGGCGCCTCGTGCCCGGGCGCGGCATGGCCATCGTCCATCAGGGCGAGCCGGAGGAGGTCGCGGCGAACGATGCGATCGAGGGGACGCGCGGACGTTGCGAGCCTGGGATGGTCGCGGTCGCGGGCCAGATGAGGGTCGGCGACGGCGCGTCGATCGAGGAGCTGCAGAAGGAGTCGTGCGTCGAATGGATCGATCGCGAGTACCCCGAGCGATGCGCGCGCTTCGATCGCGACGCGTGGCTCGACGTCGCGCGGCGGCTTCCCACCAAGTCGATGCGCTTCTGCATGGACCGCTTCGAGTATCCGAATCGGCGTGGCACGTATCCGTTCATCGCCGTCTCCTGGCGCGACGCGGCGGCGACGTGCGCCGACGACGGCAAGAGGCTGTGCTCGGAAGACGAGTGGACCTTCGCCTGCGAGGGCGAGGACGCTCAGCCTTACCCGTACGGATACGATCGCGACGCCGACGCCTGCGTGATCGACCGCCCCTGGATCGAACCGCACGAGCAGCTGCTCCGCGCATGGGGGTCGCCGGAAATGATCGGAGAGGTCGATCGACTCTGGCAGGGGGCGCCTTCCGGAACGAACCCGCGATGCAGGAGCCCCTTCGGCGTCTACGACATGACAGGCAACGTGGACGAATGGACTCGCTCCAGTCGCGCCACCGGCTATCGCTCGATCCTGAAAGGGGGCTACTGGGGCCCCGTGCGAACGCGCTGTCGCCCTTCGACCCGCGCGCACGGTGAAGAGTACTCGTACTACCAGCAGGGGTTCCGATGCTGCGCGGACTCGCCGGCGCAATGACTCGATGAGCTCGTGACGTCGAACGAGGAGCAAGCGCGGTCGGCGCGCGGCGCTCGTGAGGGCCGCCGCGCGCCAGACGACGTGACCTCAGCTCTTGGTGCCCGGCGTCCCGACCGGGATCTTCTTCGCCTGAACCTCGGGCTGCTTCCCGATCGCCACGAGAAGGACGCCGTCCTTCAGATCCGCGCTGACCGCGTTCGCGTTCGTCCCGTCGGGGAGCGTGAACGAGCGTTGGAACGAGCCGTAGGTCCGCTCGCACGTGTAGAACGTGTCGCCCTTGTCCTCGTGCTCCGACTCGCGCTTGCCGCCGATCGTGAGGCGGTTGCCAGAGAGCGACACGTCGAGGTCGCTCGCCTTCACGCCCGGCATGTCGGCCTTGAAGATGTACTGGTCCTTCGTCTCCTTGATGTCGAAGCTCGGCATGAAGTCGAGACGATCCTGGGTCACGAGCGGCGCCATCTCCAGGAACGGATCCCACTGCATGAGCGAGCGGAGGAGACGGCCCGGCTCCCACGTCGATGACTGCGCCAGCGCCTGCGACTTCTTACCCTGATCGTTGCGAACGGTGATGTTGGCCATGGTCGTGCTCTCCTTGTGTGTCCGCGTCGCACGCATGCGCGCGGTTCGTCGGCGACCCCTGCAGCGCGCGTACCGACCGACATCTCCGCGATCCTGTGCGCCGGTCGGAGTCCCGCGCGATCCGTTCGCTGCGCGACCACGCGACCTTTGCGCGGGGCCGCGACTCAACGAGCTTCCTTCGCGACCGGCGTCGGGCGCCTCGGAGCAACGCCCGTTCCGCGGCGCGCGCGTGCCCGCACGCCGCTTGCACCTGCGAGAGGCAGAGGTGAGCGTCATGGACGGATCCGATCTCGTTTCACGCGTAGGAGAGCTCGCAGGGATCGACCCCGACGACGCGAAGCGCGCGCTGCGCGCCACGATCGCTTCGCTGGCCGAAGCGCTGTCGACGGACGAAGCCGACGCGCTCGGTCGCGAGCTCCCCGATTCGCTCCGCCCTCTCGTGCGCGGGCACGCGATGGCGATGCCGCTCGACCGGGCAGGGCTATTCGAGAACGCCGGGGTTCGCGAGTCGGTCGACATCGGGTTCGCGATCGAGCACACCGCGTGCGTCTGCCGCGCGCTGGCCGAGAACATGTCGCCCGAGCTACGCGCTCGCATGCAGCAGCACCTCCCGCGCCTCGCCTCGCTCTTCGAGACGTCGTAGGCGCGGGAAGCGTGGCCGCTCAGCCCGCTCGGCTCACTCCGCCGTGTGCTCGATCACCGCGAGCTGCTCGAGCGGCGCGCGCTTCTGCGCGATCTCCTTCTCCATCGCCAGCACGCTGCGCGTCGTTCGCACCAGCGCGTCGGGGTTCAGGCTGATCGAGTCGATCCCGCGCGCCACGAGGAACGCGGCGAAGTCGGGGTAGTCGCTCGGCGCCTGTCCGCAGATGCCGACCTTGCGATGCGCCAGGCGGGCCGCCTCGATCAGGTGCGCGCACGACCATTTCACCGCGTCGTTGCGCTCGTCGAAGAGCGGCGCCACGGTGGTCGAGTCGCGATCGACGCCGAGCGTGAGCTGCGTGAGATCGTTCGAGCCGATCGAGAAGCCGTCGAAGATCTCCGCGAAGCGATCGGCGAGCAGGATGTTCGAAGGGATCTCGGCCATCACGTAGACCTCGAGGCCTTTCTCGCCACGAACGAGCCCGGCCTCGCGCATCGTCGCCAGCACTTTCTTCCCCTCCTCGGGCGTGCGGCAGAACGGGATCATCAGCTTGAGGTTGGTGAGCCCGAACGTCTCGCGCACGCGCTTCACCGCCGCGCACTCGAGCAGGAACCCCTCCTTGTAGCTGGGGTGGTAGTAGCGACTCGCGCCGCGCCAGCCGAGCATCGGGTTCTCTTCGCTCGGCTCGAAGCCGGCGCCGCCGACGAGGCGCGCGTACTCGTTCGTCTTGAAGTCGCTGAAGCGGAGGATGACCGGGCGCGGGTGAAACGCGGCGGCGATCGTCCCGATCCCTTGCGCCAGCCGGTCGACGAAGAACTGCGTCTTGTCGGCATAGCCCGCGGTGAGCGCGTCGATCTGCCGCTGCACGCTCGCGTCGAGCGTCGCGTAGCGCGTGAGCGCGAGCGGGTGAACGCCCACCCATCCGGCGAAGACGAACTCCATGCGCGCGAGACCGACGCCGTCGCTCGGCAAGAGCGAGAGGTGGAGCGCGTGCTCGGGGTTGCCAGCGTTGAGGAGGATCTGCGTCCGTGGGCGACCCAGGGTAGAGGGATCGATCTCCTCGACGTCGAACGGGAGCGTGCCCGCATAGACGCACCCCGTCTCTCCTTCGGCGCACGAGAGCGTGATGTCGGCGCCGTCCTTTAGCTTCGAGGTTGCGTCGACCGCACCGACGATCGCCGGGACGCCGAGCTCGCGCGCCACGATCGCCGCGTGCGACGTGCGCCCTCCGCGATCGGTGATGATACCGCCGGCGATCTTCATGATCGGCTCCCAGTCCGGGTCGGTGATCGTGGTGACGAGGATCTCGCCGGGCTTGAACTGGGCGGCCTCGCGCGTCTCCCGGAGGACGCGGATCTTGCCGTGGACGATCCCGTCGCCGACCGCCAGCCCTTGAATCAGCGGCGTTCCGCGCCCCTTCATTGCGTAGAGGCGAATCTTCGGATTCGCGCGCCGCGAGTGGACGGTCTCGGGGCGCGCCTGCACGACGAAGAGCTCGCCGCTCACGCCGTCCTTCGCCCACTCGATGTCCATCGGCGTGTCTGCCCCGTGGCGCTTCGTGTAGTGGTCCTCGATCTGGATGGCCCACGCGGCGAGTGCGAGCGCATCGGCGTCGGAGAGCGACCAGCGCGCGCGATCGTCCGCCGGGACGGGCTCGCTGCGCACCTGCTTGTGGCCGTCGGCGTCGTAGACCAGGCGCACCTCCTTGGTGCCGAGCGTCTTCTTCACGAGCGGCGCGAAGCCCTCGCGCAAGGTCGACTTGTGGATCAGGAACTGATCGGGCGCGACTCGCCCCTGCACGACGCTCTCGCCGAGCCCGAAGCTCGACGTCACGAGCACGACGCCGCGATGCCCCGTCTCGGGATCGAGCGTGAAGATCACCCCCGCGCTCGCGCGGTCGGAGCGCACCATCTTCTGGATGCCGACCGACAGGGCGACCTTCGTGTGCGCGAAGCCCATGTCCTGCCGGTAGCTGATCGCGCGCGGCGTGAAGAGGCTGGCGAAGGCCTTGCGCACGGCGTCGACCACCGAGGCGCTTCCGCGCACGTTGAGGAAGCTCTCCTGCTGCCCGGCGAAGCTCGCGCCCGGGAGGTCCTCGGCCGTGGCCGAAGAGCGCACGGCGACGTCGGTCGCGTCCTCGCCGTACTGGCGCGAGAGGGCGAGGTAGCTCTCTTCGATCGCCCGCTCGAGATCGAGCGGCATCGCGGCGTAGGTGATTCGATCGCGGAGGCGATCGGCGCGCCGGACGAGGTCGTCGACGTCGTGCGTATCGAGACCGCGCAGCTCGTCTTCGATCGCCGCGTCGAGGCCGGCTTCGTGGATGAAGTGGCGGTAGGCGCCGGCCGTGACCGCGAATCCGTCGGGCACCCGGACGCCGAGCGGAGTGAGCTCGCGCAACATCTCGCCGAGCGATGCGTTCTTTCCGCCGACCTCGGCCACGTCGTCGAGCGTCACGTCACGGAGCAATCGGGTCCAAGCCATGGGAGGCCTCCTTCCAGGTCGCACTCGCATGTCGCATGCCGCGCGTGTTCATCGGACGAGAGGGGACCGCGCCGCGCAGGACCTGCGCCCCGCGCGCGCGTTCTTCGTCACTTCCGTTCCGCGTATCCGACCGATTGCGCGAAGAGGACGCGCTGCTCGGCGCGCAGCTTCAGCTTCTTGGTGAGGCCGGCCCGGTCGCAGTTGTGGAACCAGGCCGCGAGCCCCTGCGACGCGGCGAAGAGATACACGTTGCCGGCGATGAGCCCGGTGTCGACGAAGTAGTAGGACTTCTGCACCTCGGGATCGTGGAGCCCGGGCTCCTGGAAGCCCGATGTGTGCGTGAGCCTGGCGATGTCGACGACGTAGAGGAGCTGCACGGGCCCCTTCATCGCCACGTTCCGCTGCCCCGGGCTGATGGCCATCGCGCGGAGATCGCTCCGCACGATCGGGAGCAAGCCATGGTGACGCGCGTCGAACAGGAAGACCCCGTCCTCGAGGGCGACGTAGATCTCGATCTCCTGCGAGTTGCTCGCCGACGCGGCCGTGATCCCGGGAGTGCCGAACGGGCCGTTCGCGCGATTGACTCCGCAAGCCGCCCACAGGAGGTTCGAGAGCTGCTGCGTCGATAGCTTCTTGGCGCTGATTTCGCGGATCGTCTGCCGCCGCCGGAGCGACTCGGGTACCGACTCGCCGGGGCTGATCTTGGGCACCGGGAGCAGGATGGCCGAAGAGCTCGCGCGAGGAGCGCGGGGCGAGGGGAGCGCTGTGCTTTGCGTCATTGGGAGCATGACCCTCACGCGAGCACGCGGCATACCAGGCACGGCGGCGACTCGCGCCGCGCAAGCGATGCGCGCCCGCGCAAACGAGTGGGCGCGCGTGCGTCTCGTGCTGAGCGGTCGACGGACGCAGGCGACCCGGAACGCGCGTTGCACACTTCGGCGACCATGTCCGATCGTCACCTGCTCATCGTTGGCGGAGGTCTCGCCGGGCTCTCCGCGGGTTGCTACGCGCGCGCGAGTGGCTTTCGCACCACGATCGTCGAGCACAACCTCGCGCTCGGCGGCGTCTGCACGGCGTGGCCGCGCGGTCCGTACGTGGTCGACGGCTGCATCCACTGGCTCACGGGGGGCGCCTTCACGCGCCTCTACGAAGAGCTCGGGATCCTCCCGGCCGTTCCGCTGCGCACGATCGAGCGATGGATCACGTACCGCGACGCGCGCGACGGCGCCGAGATCGCGATCACGAGCCACCTCGACGCGCTTGGCCGCGACCTGCGCGCGCTCGGGCCGGAGGACGAGCTGGAGATCGCGAGCCTCATCGAGGCCGCCGAACGCTTCGGCGACCTGAGCCCGCCGATGCCCCCGCAAGAGCTCACCTCGGTGCGCGAGCAGCTCCACGCGTTCTGGGAGATGCGAAGCGCGGTCGGCACGATTCTCCACTTTCGCAAACCGCTGGGCGTGTGGGCGAAGGAGCACCTGAAGAGCGAGAGTCTCCAGCGCTTCTTCACGCGCGTCCTGCCACCGGAGCTCCCGGCGCTCTCCGCGGTGATGTTCCTCGCCTACCTGGAACGCGGATGGCTCTCACGCCCGATCGGCGGAACGGCGGGCTTCCGCGACGCGCTCATCGCGACGTACCAACGCCTCGGAGGCGAGACGATCCTTCACGCCACGGTCGACGAGATCCTGGTCGAGAACGGACGCGCTGCCGGAGTGCGCCTCGCGGACGGAACGATGCTCGCGGCCGACGCCGTCGTGTCGACGTCGAGCGCACCCGAGACCGTGCTGCGCCTGCTCGGGGGTCGCTACGCGGCCGACGCCACGCGCGACCGGATTGCGCGATGGAAGATGTTCCAGCCGATCGTGCTCGCCAGCTTCGGCGTCGACGTGCCGCTCACCGGCGTTCCGGCCATGCTCGTCGTCGATCGCCTGGCGCCGTTCGACGTCGGCGGCTTCACGAACGACGGCCTCGCTCTCCGCGTGTGCAACGACGACGCGAGTCTCGCACCGTCGGGGCACGCGGTCGTTCAGGCGATGCTCCCCACGGACTACGCCTGGTGGGCCACGCGCGGCATCGGGTACGAGGTCGCCAAGGAGAACGTCACCGCCATCGCCCTCGCGCAGATCGAAGCGGCGGTGCCCGCCATGCGCGCGCGTGTCCGCATGACCGACATCGCCACGCCGCTCACGTTCTGGTCGTCGGCGCGGTCGTGGCGCGGCGCCTACGAAGGGTGGATGCCGCGCGGGGACTCTCCCTTCACGCACGTGTCGAAGACGCTCCCCAACCTGGACGGCTTCGTCATGGCCGGGCAGTGGGTCGAGCCCGGCGGCGGAGTACCGACGGCGATCCTCTCCGGGAGGCAAGCGGCGCAGATCCTCTGCGCGCAGGAGCAGCTCCCGTTCGCCTCGAGCCCCGCGGCTCGCTCGTGATTCCGTCGATGCACCCGCTCGACCGCGTTCTTCCGTTGCCGCGGCTGCTCGAGGTCGACGCGATCGACGTCGCTGCCGAGCCCGCGCGCGTCTGGGAGCTCGTTCGTCATGGGAGCCTCAGCAAGTCGCGCATCGTGCGCGCCCTCTTCGCGCTCCGCGAGCTGCCGCGGCGCATCCGGAGCGAGCCCATCGAGCCGTTCGAGGTGCGCATCGACGATCTCGGATCCTCTCCCGAGCATCCCGGCTTCCAGGTGCTCGTCGACGATCCCCCGCGCGAGGTCGTCGTCGGGGCGATAGGAAAAGTGTGGGAACCGGCGATCCCGTTCGTTCACGTGCCCGACGCCGAATCGTTCGCGCGCTTCGCGGAGCCCGGGTTCATCAAGGTGGCGTGGGCGCTGCGCGTCGAGGCGTGCGGCGAGCACGACACACGCGTCACGATCGACGTGCGGGTCGACGCGACCAACGACCAGGCGTGGAGCAAGTTCCGCCGCTACTTCCTCCTCATCGGGCCGGGCTCGCATTTCATCCGCCGCGCCGCGCTCGCCGAGCTCGCGCGCGAGCTGGGGACCCCCGACGGTCGCGAGCACGAACGTCCGCTCCCGGGCGACGAGCTCTTGCCCGACGCCGCCGAACAGATCACGCAGGGGATCACGATCGCAGCGACGCCCGACGCGATCTGGCCCTGGCTGGTGCAGATGGGGTGTCGTCGCGCCGGCTTCTATGCGGTCGACGCGCTCGACAATGGATGGCATCGCAGCGCGCGCGAGGTCCATCCCGAGTTGCAGCAGATCGAGGTCGGCGACGTGCTACCGGCGACGCCCGACGGCGACGACGGATTCGAAGTGCTGCGCATCGAGGCGCCGAGGGTCTTGATCCTGGGCGGCCTGTTCGACGCCGACGAGGCGCGCTCGCTTCGCTTCGTGGAGCCCCGCCCCCGACGTTACTGGCACATCACGTGGGCGTTCGTGCTCGAGTCGCTCGATGAGAGCCGGACGCGACTCCACGTGCGCGCGCGCGCCGCGTTCGCGCCGGACGAGAAGCTCCACGCGGCGTGGATTCGTCCCGTGCATCGCTTCATGCAGATGGAGCAGCTCCGCCATCTCGCTGCGCGGGCCGAGGGGCGCGTGCTGCACGACGATCTCCGCGAAGTCGCCGAGGGGATCGGTGGGGCCGCGGCGATGACGATCGCGCTCCTCACGCCGTTCTTGCGCGGCACGCGCAACCACTGGGGGCTCGATCGCGCGACGGCCGAGCGCTCGCTTCCGGGCGACGCGATCGTCGCGTCGCCGCGTTGGAGCTGGACGCACGGGGTGGAGATCGACGCGCCGGCTGACGACGTGTGGCCGTGGGTCGCGCAGATCGGCGCCGGTCGCGGCGGGTTCTACAGCTATCAGTGGCTCGAGAACCTCGTCGGGTGCGGCGTGCAGAACGCGGAGACGATTCATCCCGAGTGGGCCGCGCGACTCGGCGATCCGCTCGTGCTCCATCCGAAGGCCCCGCCGCTCCGCATCGAGGCGATGGAGGAGGGGAGATGGATGGTCGCGCACGGCGCGCCTGCGCCCCGAGCGATCGTAGAAGGGGGGCCGTGGGCGGAGGCGAGCTGGCTGTTCCTCGTGGAGCCGCTGGGCCCGAATCGCTGCCGCTTCGTCAGTCGCTTTCGATCGGCGTGCTCCGACGACCTCGCGTCGCGCCTGGCGCAGAGCCCCGCGCTCCTCGAGCCGATCGGCTTCGTGATGGATCGACGAATGCTGCTCGGGGTCAAAGAGCGAGCAGACGGGGCGCGATCTCGCGGCACGAAGTCTGCTCAGGATCGCTGACATGAAGCGCACCACGCTCGCCCTCGTCGCTCTCCTCGCCGGCTGCTCCAGCACGAAAGCCTCTCTGCCCGATCCCCCCACGTCGGCCCGGGGCCAGCACTCGTGCCCGCTCGGCGAGCCCGGGGCGATCGTCACGATCGACGACACGGCCGACGGCGCTGTCTTCACGTTCATCGCGCGCGATCACGTCGACGATCTCCGGCGTCGCGTCGCCGACGCGGCGAACCTGTACGGACCGGGCGCGCACCGCGGCGAGGGGCACGCCGGGCTTCACGGTCGGGGGCAGAAGCATGGGCTCGCGCTGTGGGAGCTCATCCCGGTCCGCACGACCGTCGAGCCGATCGAGGGGGGCGCGCGCCTGCGCGTGACCGCGGGCGACCTCGCAGACCTCGTGCATCTCCGCGGCGAGCTGCACGAACGCGCCGAGCGCGTCGCTGTCGGCGAGTGTCCCTGACCCGTAGGCTCGTTACTCGTCGTCCTCGGCGTCGACTCCGCTTGCGACCAGACGCGCCTCGAGCGCGCACTCCGCGGCGTGCACGCCGTTGGCGGCCGCGCAAAATGGGCACATGGCGTGGCCAGTTGCGTCCGTGCCGGCGCGTTCGAGCGCGAGGAGCTTCTCCGCAGACGCCCCCTCCAGCAGCTTCATCAAGGCGCTCCGATCCAGACCGGTGATGTCGATTTGCATGGGGTTCATCATGGACCGAATCAGGTGCATTCGGCGCACCAGCGCGAGCTGGTACCAGCGAATGGATTCGGCAGAGCCGGCACGATGGCTGCACTCCCACCATCACGACGCCGCGCATCGCAGCGTCAAGGAGCTCGACCGAAATGAACCCCGCACTCATTGGTGGCGGCGCTGCCGCACTGTTCCTCTGTCTTCTCGCCGTTCTGTTCCAGACCACCTTCGCCCGCCCGCAGACCGCCCGCGCCCAGAAGCGCCCCCGGTGAAGCGACCGCGGCGCTGAATCCGCGCGCTTCGCGCACGGTCTGCGTGCTCGACGCGAGCGTCCCCTTGATGAGCCGCTTCTCCGTCAACCCCATCGTGTGGCGGGCCTCGCGCGTCGCCTTGGCGAGAGCGACTGCGTTCGCCTTGTTCTCGACGGTGCGCGCAGGCTTCCTCGCCGGCGGGAACCCGAAGTCGATCGCTTCCGTGCTGCCGATCCCGAAGTGATTCTCCACCCACGCGCGGAGCGCCCGATCGGCCTCACGGCGCGCGACTTCGGCGTCGGCGCGGACGGCCATGGCGGCCTTCGTGATCGCGCGCTGCGTGGCGAGCGCGGCGCGTGAATCGAGCGAGCCTTGGTAGATCGCGATCACGTCGGAGAGCGTCAGGTGCTTTCCGTTGATTCCGATCACCACCTTGCCGTCGACGTAGCTCTCGAGCGCGTTCAAGCGCCGCGTGCACGCGTCGACGACGACTGCGTTGTTTGGTCTTCCAGGCATCTCCTCATCCGTCCTTTCGTGTCCCTCACTCACAGTTAGTGACCAGGACGAGAAACTGACGAAAGGGCATGTCGATTTCGGAGGAGCACCTACCGGGTCGCATTCGCGATCCGCGCGGGCGCGACGACGAACCGGCCGGTGCGCCTCGCGGCCGTGCGTGGGGCAGGACCGCGGTCCCGCCTATCCGCGTACGCGATCCGCGCGGTGCACGATCACGCGCATGGAGGTGCACGACCAGGATCCGGCCCATTCGCGCTCGTGATCCGCGCGGTGCACGAGGGCGAGCCGCGGGGCGCGCGACGACGCTCCCTAGGTGTCCTCGTCGACCATCCGGATCGCGCCGCTCGGGCACTCGCGTACGCAGAGCCCGCACCCCTTGCAGAAGTCGAGGTCGATCCGAAACCCGAGGCCGGGGCCGAGCTTGATGACCGCGTTGTCGGGGCACATGCCGAAGCAGTTGTCGCACTCGAAGCAGTGGCCGCACGACAGGCAACGACGCGCCTCCAGCGTTGCCTGCTCTTCGTCGAGGCCGGCGTGGACCTCGTCGAACGTCGCGCGTCGACGGAGCGCGTCGAGCGTGGGTTGGACGGCGGCGTCGGCCTCGCCGTAGTACCAGGGGTTGAGCGCTTCGAACGTCGCCAGCGGCGGGTCAGGAGCCGCGACGGGTTCGCGCTGCGCTAGCCAGGCGTCGATGTTCCGCGCGGCCTTCGCGCCGTGACCCACGGCGACGGCGATCGTTCGCTCGCAAGGGACCATGTCGCCGCCGGCGAAGAGGCCCGGGTGCCCGGTCATGAGCCGCGCGTCGACCTCGACCACCCGATCGCGCACCTTCACGCGCTGGTCGCGCTCGAGGATCGAGAGGTCGACGTTCTGCCCGATGGCGAGGACGACCGAGTCCGCGTCGAGCGTCTCCAGCCGGCCCGTGGGGCGCGCCTTCCCGTTCTCGTCCAGCTCCATGGCTTCGACGGTCACGCGACCGTGATCGAAGCTCTTCACCGTCGTCAGCCACCGCACCGCGATCCCTTCGTCGAGCGCTTCGCGGAGCTCGAAGTCGTGCGCCGGCATCTGCGCGCGCGTTCGGCGGTAGATGATGCACGTCTCCTCGGCGCCGAGGCGCTTGGCCGTTCGCGCGGCGTCGATCGCCGTGTTGCCGCCGCCGTACACGAGCACGCGCCGGCCGATGCGGGGAGGCTCGCCCCCTTCGACGTCGCGGAACATCGCGAGCGCGTCGACGATGCGCGTCGCGTCGCTGGTGGGGATCTCGACGCGGTTCGCCAGGTGCGCGCCGATCGCCGCGAAGCAAGCGTCGAAGCCGCCGCTCTCCTGGGCGTGCGCGACGTCGTCGACGCGCGTGCTCGTCTCGACCTTCACCCCGAGCTCCACGATGCGCGCGAGCTCGGCGTCGAGCACCTCGCGCGGGAGCCGGTACTTCGGGATCCCGTAGCGCATCATCCCGCCGAGCTGCGCCGCCCCTTCACGGATCGTGACGGCGTGTCCGAGCCTCGCCAGGTGGTACGCGCACGACAGGCCGCTCGGCCCGCTCCCCACGACGAGCACGCGCTTTCCCGTGGGCGGCGCGGGGCGGGGGAGAGGCCATCGCTCGCGGATGGCGAGGTCGCCGAGGAAGCGCTCCACCGCGTGGATCGACACCGCCGCGTCGAGCTTCGCGCGATTGCATGCCGTCTCGCACGGGTGGTAGCAGGCGCGTCCCATGATGGCCGGCAGCGGGTTCGTCTCGACGATCGCGTTCCATGCGGCGCGGTGGTCCCCCTCTTCGGCCAGCGCGAGCCACCCTTGCGGGGTCTCGCCGGCCGGGCAGGCGTGATCGCACGGCGACAGGTTCTCGACGTACTCGGGCCGCTGCGTGCGCCACGCGCCGGTGTGGTTCGCGCGGCTGGTGGCGACGTCGAGCGTGATGGCGAAAGGCTTCGTCATGGCGTTGCCTCCTTGGACAGACCGAAGCGCGCCACGTTGCGATCGGCGATCGCCTGGACGCGCGCGAGATCGCGCGCCGCGCGCTCGCTCCCGTCGAAGAGATGCGCGAACCGCTTCTGGAGGCGGAGGTACTCGTCGACCTTCACGCGCTTGCGGATGGGCGTCCGTGCCGTGATCTCGCCGTCGATCGCCTCGAAGAGCGGGAAGAGCCCCGACTGGACCGCGAGGCGCGCGACCTGGATCGTGCGGTCGGCGTCGCACCCCCAGCCGACGGGACACGGCACGTGCACGTGGAGGTAGCGCGCGCCTCGAATCGCCATCGCGCGCTCCACCTTCGCTTCGAGGTCCCGGAGATCGGCGACGCTCGCCGTGGCGACGTACGGGATGCCGTGCGCCATCGCGATGAGCGGCATGTTCTTGCCGTTGCCGAAGGCGTTGCCCGGCTCGTCGCCGACGGCAGGCGTCGTGCTGGTGCGCGCGGCAGCCGGGGTGGCGCTCGAGCGCTGCACACCCGTGTTCATGTACGCCTCGTNNGAGCACGTCGTCGTTGCGCTCGAACGTCCCCGAGACGCACGCCAGACCGATGTCCATCGTGCCGCCGTCGCCCCCTTGCGCGAGCACCCGCACGTCGTCGTTCCGCCTGGCGCGCAACGCCGCTGCGACGCCGCTCGCGACCGACGCCGCGTTCGCGAAGAGCGAGTGGAACCACGCCACCTGCCACGCCGACTCGGGGTACGGCGTCGAGAACACCTCGAGGCACCCCGTGGCGTTCACGACGATCAGCTGGCGGTTCGTCGCGCGCATCGCGGCGTCGAGCACGAACCGCGCGCCGAGCGCTTCGCCGCACCCCTGGCAGGCGCGGTGTCCGCTGGTGAGCGTGTTGCTCCGATCGATCGACGCCTGCACGGTGCGCCCCGACGGCTCGACCAGGCGGTTGCCGACCGTGAACGTCCCTTCTTGATAGAACTTCAGGCGCTGAGGCTGGTCGTTCGCCATCGTGTCCTCCGTCAGACGACCCGGCGCATCGGGTGCGGCGCGTCGCGGAGCATGTTCGAGGCGTGCGGGCCCGAGCGGCGCGTCTCGTTCATGCGGGTGAGCTCGCGATCGACGAGCGACCGATCGAGATCGAGGAAGTGAAGCTCGTCGAGCACGCCGGCGTTCGCCGCTTCGATCGCGCGCCGGATCGAGGCGCGCGTGATGGCGCGTCCGCCCAGCCCGGCGATGACGGTCTGCACGCTGCAGGTCTCGCGCTCGAGCGCCATGCGCACGTCCGAAGCGAGCACGCCCCCCATGCTGCCGACGGCGATGTTCTTCTCCACGACGATGACGCGATCGGCGCCGCGCAGCGCTTCGCGGATCGCGTCGCGCGGGAACGGACGGAAGGTGCACACGTCGAGGAGACCGACGGCGGTCCCTTCGTTCCGCATCGCATCGACGACCTCCTCGATCGTTCCGCACACGGAACCGAGCGCGACGACGATCGTCTTCGCGTCGTGCGTTCGGTACGGGCGCACGAGGCCGCCGCTCTCGCGACCCAGACGCCGGCGGAGCTCGGCCGAGAGGACGGGGATGCGCTCTAGTGCGCGCAGCTGCTTGTGGTGCGCGAGCGCCTTCACCTCGGTGAACGCCTCCGGCCCGACGAGCGCGCCGATGGTCACGGGCGCCGCCGGGTCGAGCATCTGCATCGGCTCGAAGGGGGGGAGCAGCGCATCGACATCCTCTTGCGAAGGGACGTCGATCCGCTCGACGGCGTGCGTGAGGATGAAGCCGTCGACGCAGACCATCACCGGGATGCTCAGCTCCTCGGCGAGGCGGAACGCGAGCACGTGGAGATCGACGGCCTCCTGGTTCGAGTCGGCGAAGAGCTGGACCCAGCCGGCGTCGCGGAGCGCCATCGCGTCGGAGTGGTCGTTCCAGATG
>PLXW01000033.1:15919-92570 GCA_003151595.1 Myxococcales bacterium | reverse complement strand
TCATGCCGTCCATCAGCGGCCCTTCGATCACGTCGAGCGGCCGCGTCGACCGCGCGCGCGCCTCCTCCACGTCGACGTCGATGAAGTCGATGACGCCGTGCACGAGCGCGTGCGACAGGCGCGCTTCGACCGTCCCTTCGCGCCAGCCGAGATCGATCTCGCGCTTCTTCCCCTTCCCCTTCACCTGATCGGCGAACGTGACGAGGCGCTCGGTGGCGTCGGGCCGGCGGTTGAAGATGACGTCCTCGACGTGCACCAGAAGCTCCGGCGGGATGTCGGCGTACAGGCCGATCTGCCCGGCGTTGACGATCCCCATGTCCATCCCGGCCTTGATGGCGTGGAACAGGAAGGCGGAGTGCATCGCCTCGCGAACGACGTTGTTGCCGCGGAACGAGAACGAGAGGTTCGAGACGCCGCCGCTGATGTGCACGCCCGGGCAGCGCTCTTTGATGCGCGGGATGGCCGCGATGTAGTTCTTCGCGAACTCGTCGTGCTCCTCGATGCCCGTGGCGATGGCCAGGATGTTCGGGTCGAAGATGATGTCGCGCCCGTCGATGCCGACCTTCTTGGTCAAGATGTCGTACGCGCGCGCGCAGATTTCGACCTTGCGATCGACGGTCTCGGCTTGCCCCTTCTCGTCGAACGCCATGACGACGACGCCCGCGCCGAAGCGCTTCACGACCTGCGCCTTCTTGACGAAGTCTTCCTCGCCTTCCTTCAGCGAGATCGAGTTCACGATCCCCTTCCCCTGTACGCACTTGAGCCCCGCTTCGATGACGCTCCACTTCGAGCTGTCGATCATGAACGGGATGCGCGTCACCTCCGGCTCGCCGCCGAGGAGGTTCATGAACGTGGTCATGGCCGACGGGCCGTCGATCATCCCCTCGTCCATGTTCACGTCGAGGATGTTCGCGCCGCCGCGCACCTGATCGACGGCCACGGCGACGGCCGCGCCGAAATCGTTCTTCTTGATCAGCTCGGAGAACTTGGCGCTGCCGGTGATGTTCGTCCGCTCACCGATCATGAGGAAGTTCGCGTCGGGGCGAACGACGAGCGACTCGAGCCCGCTGAAGCGCGAGTACGGCTCGTGCGCCGTCGCAGGGATGACGCGCGACGCTCGCCCTTCGACGCGCTCGGCAATGGCGCGAATGTGATCGGGCGTGGTGCCACAGCAACCGCCGAGGAGGTTCACCAGGCCCGCGTCGGCGAACTCGCGAAGGAGCGCGCCGGTGGTCTCGGGGGTCTCGTCGTATTCGCCGAAGGCGTTGGGGAGCCCGGCGTTCGGGTAGCAGCTGATCCACGTGTCGGCGAGCGCGGCGAGCTCCGCGAGGTATGGGCGCATGTCGCGGGCGCCGAGCGCGCAGTTGATGCCGACAGTCAGCGGCTTGGCGTGCATCACCGACGTCCAGAAGGCGTCGATCTGCTGCCCGCTGAGCGTGCGCCCGCTGCGATCGGTGATCGTGACCGAGATCATCACCGGGAGGCGCGTCCCCATCTGCTGGAAGACGTCTTCGATGGCGACGAGCGCCGCCTTCGCGTTCAGCGTGTCGAAGATCGTCTCCACCAGGAGCACGTCGACGCCCCCTTCGATGAGCGCGCGCGCCTGCTCGGCGTACGCGCTGCACACCTGATCGAACGTGACCGCGCGAAACGCCGGATCGTTCACGCTGGGCGAGATCGAGAGCGTGCGGTTCATCGGACCGATCGAGCCGGCGACGAAGCGGGGCTTGTGCGGCGTCTTCTTGGTCCACTCGGCGGCGCTGGCCTTGGCGATCCGCGCGGCCTCGATGTTCAGCTCGGGGACGATCGACTCGAGGGCGTAGTCGGCCTGCGCGATCGACGTCGACGCGAACGTGTTCGTCTCCACCATGTCCGCGCCGGCGGCGAAGTACTCGTCGTGGATGCTCCGGATGATCTCGGGGCGCGTCAGGACGAGGAGATCGTTGTTCCCTCGGACGTCGTGCGAGTGCTCGCGAAAGCGGGCGCCACGGTAGTCGGACTCGGTCGGCTTGTGCCGCTGGATCATCGTCCCCATGGCGCCGTCGAGGATGACGATGCGGCGGGAGAGGATCTCGGAAAGGGTGGCGTGCACGTCCATGACTGTCATTGTTTTCCCGCTTTGCGAGCCGAGGCCGTGATGACGGCGAAGTGAGGAGAGCGCTTTTCCTGAGACGTGATGGCGCAGTTCGCGACGCGAAGTCCGGCCGCTTCGAGCATGCGTCGCAGCGCGGCCGGCGTGAAACCTTTGTGCACGTGTCCGTACTCTGCCGTGACCGCGGCGTGCGCGTGATTCGCAAGGGCGATGACCGAGACCTCGCCGCCAACGCGCAGCACACGCGCCACCTCACGCGCTGCGCGGGCTGGAGAGTCGACGCACGAGAGCACGTTGAAGAGGATCACCTGGTCGAACGACTTGGCCGCAAACGGCAGCTTCTCGGCGTCGGCGACGGAGCACGAGACGTTTCGCGCCCGCGCCAGGCGCTGCTTCGCGGCAGCGATCATCTTCTCGCTGCGATCGACGCATGTGACCGTCTTCGCGCGCGACGCCACGAGCTGCGCCACCGTCCCGTCGCCGCACCCCACGTCGAGCACGTCGCCCAGGCGCATGAGCCCGAGTGCGCCGTGCGCCAGCGACTCCCACGTCCGCCCCGGCGAGTAGTGACGCTCCATCTCGCCGGCCACGGCGTCGGGCCACGTCGAGCGCTTGGCCCGCGCGCGGAGCACGCGATCGCACCGCTCGCGATCGCCCGCCAGCATCGCGTCGTCCATCCCGTCCTGGATCGCCGTCCACACCTTGCGCGCCTCGGCAGGCATCGCGCGGTCGTTGAGCGAATAGAACGTGGAGTGCCCTTCGCGCCGATCGCGCAGGACGCCCGCCTCGCGCAGCTTTCCGAGGTGCGTCGACACCCGCGACTGACCGAGGCTCGTCGCCGCCGTCAGCTCCGCCACCGTGAGCTCTTCACGCGCCAGGAGCGCGAGCAAGCGCACGCGGTTCTCTTCGCCGAAGAGCTGCAACGAAGCGACCGTGGAGGCGACCGTATTCATCCGTTCATCCTGATGAACAGATGCATCCCACGACCCGCGCGCTCGGTCAACGGAGCGTCGCTCGCGCGCGAATCAACGGGTTCTACGGCAGCTCGACGGCGCCTGCGGTGCAGCCGGTGCTCTTCCGCGTCTGGCCGCGCTGGTCCGTCGCCGGGCACGCCGTGCCGATTCCGGCCGCGGGCCCCGACGCGCCCGGCAAGAGGGTCATCGTCGGTCCGCCGTTGTCGGTGAGCGCACCGAGCACCGGATCGGCGAACGTGATCCCGGTGACGCAGCTCGTGTCGGCCGCGGTCCCGACGACGTGGTTCTTCGGCCACTGGAGATCGCCCGAGCCGGTCGCGGTGATCGCACACTGCATCGCCGAGTACGGGTCCTTCGTCGTGTTGTTCGCGAAGAGCGTGTTGGCGACGGTGAACGTGGCGCCGCCGGCGATCGCGGCCGCGAAGTCCGACGCGCCGCCGTCGCTCCGGTTGTTGGCGAACGTGCAGTTGGTGATCGCCCCGCCGTTGCTGAAGAGCGAGATCGCGCCGCCGAGCCCGCCGCTGGCGTCGTTGCCGGCGAAGGTGTCGTTGGTGAGCGTGAGCGTCGTCCCGTCGGCCTGAATGGCGCCGGCGCCGGGCGCGCTGTTGTTCGAGAACGTGCTGGCGGTGATCACCAGATCGCTGTTGTGGAAGTAGAACGCGCCGCCGCCTTGCGTCGCCTGGTTCGAATCGAACGTCGAGCGATCGAACGTCGAGGTCTGCGTCGCAACGTCGGGCGTGCGGAAGATGGCGCCGCCGAGCGCTCCCGAGAAGTTGTGCTCGAACGTCACGCCGCAGACCAGGAGCGCGCCGTCCGCGCCGCCGTCGATCGAGATCGCGCCGCCGTTCCCGCCGTTGCCGACCTCGCCGCCGCCGGCGTCGCACGCATTGCTCACGTTGTTGGCGCCCGAGCCGGTCGCCTGGTTGTTCGAGAACGTGTCGTTGGCGAGCGAGAGGTCGCTGTTCAAGCAGCCGACCGCGCCGCCGTTCGACGCCGTGTTCCCCAGGAACGTGCTCCCGACGATCGTGACGCCGAGCGAGCCCGTGGCGTAGATCGCGCCGCCGGCGACGTCGGGTCCGAGCTGCGCGGCGTTGTTCTGGCCGAAGGTGCAGTCGATGACGTCGAGCTTGCCGTCGTTGACGAGGACCGCAGCGCCGCCGCCGTCGAGGCCGAAGCCTTGCGAGCACGGAGGCGGGGCCGTCGGGATGGGCGTGCCGGTCGCCTTGCCGTTCGCGAACGTGAGGTGCTGGAGCGTGAGCTTCGTCGAGTGTTTGCGGTAGTCGCCGCCGTCGACGTGGAGGATCCGCGTCTTGCCGCCGCCGTCGAGGGTGACCTGTCCGCCGCCGTCGATGACCGTGTCAGCCGTGGTGATCGGCCTGTGCTCGGAGGTGACGGCGATCGTCGCCGGTCCTCCGCAGTCGAACGTGATGACGCCCCCTTTGGCGAGGGCGGTCGCGAAGAGCGCCTCGGTGCACGTGCCGGCGCCGGTGCCGACGACGCTCGTGGGACTCGAGGTGTCGACCGCCGTGATCGGCGGCGTGCAGGTCGTCGCCGTCGCGGCGGCGTCGAGCGAGGTGGGGCCGGCGTCGAAGTGCGGGATCGACGACGAGTCACCCACGGGGGTGTTGCCCGCATCGTCGGGGAGGTTCCCCCCGTCGCCGCTCGACCCGTTCGAAGCGTTCGATCCGCCGCCGCACGCGCCGATGGCGACCGCTCCCACGAATGCGCACGTGATCGTCGAGGTGACGCGTCTCATCGAATCTCCTTAAGGCGTCTCGGGCTTCGTCTCCGCGGGGACTGTTGCGCGATCCGTTCCGTCGCGAGGTGCGCACGGGACCGTGGGGTACAAGAGGTACTTGTCGCGCTTCGTGCGCCACGCGGCCACGTCGGCGCCGGCGAGGGCCATGATCTGATCGAGCGAGGCGTGCGCGCGCACGGCCTCGACGACGCGTGCATCCTGCACGAGCTTGCCGATGTCGCCAGCGTGCCACTCCGCGTGCAGCGCCGCGAGCGCGCGCGCGATCGCGAGCCCCATGCGCACCGGCTCGAACGCCGCGCGATCGACGATGGCGATCTTCACCCCGTGGCACTCGGTGCCGTGGAACGTGCTCGCGTCGGGGGTGAACGTCGCCGCTTCGAACGTCACGCCCGCCACCGCTTCATGCGCCAGGCTCGCCACCAGCGCGTTCGCGTCGAGCCACGGCGCGCCGATCACCTCGAACGGCGAGTCGGTTCCGCGCCCGACGGAGAGATTCGTCCCCTCGAGCAAACCGACGCCCGGGTAGAGGAGCTCTTCGTCGGTGCTCCGCAAGTTCGGCGAAGGGCTCACCCACGGGAGACCGGTCTGGTCATACGTCATCTCGCGATGCCATCCGCGCATGGGAACGACGTCGAGCGCGAGGCCGAGGTGCTCCTGGGCGTCGATGAGGAGCGCGAGCTCGCCCAGCGTCATGCCGTGCCGCACGGGCAACGGGAAGTGGTTCACGAAGCCCTTGGTCGCCGACAAGATCGGCCCCTCGACGTGGAGGCCGTCGATCGGATCGGGGCGATCGAGGACCACGAAGCGCAGGCCGGCCTCGGCCGCGGTCCGCATCGCGCGGTGCATCGTCGAGGCGTACGTGTAGAAGCGCGTGCCGACGTCTTGCACGTCGAAGACGAGCGTGTCGACGCCGTGAAGGCTCTCGGGCGTGGGGCGAAAGCCGCCACCGTAGAGCGAGTAGATGGGGAGCCCCGAGGCGTCGTCGTGATCGTCGCCGATGATCCCTTCGCGCGCGGCGCCGATCCCGTGCTCGGGCGCGAAGAGCGCGACGAGCGTCACGTCAGGCGACTGGCGAAGGACGTCGATCGTGGTCGTACCATCGCGCGCCCGACCGGTGACGTTCGTGATGAGCCCGATGTGCGCGCCGCGAAGCCGCGCGAGCTTCTCGTCGCGGAGGACGTCGATGCCCGTCTCGACGACGGCGAAGGGTGACGGGCACTCCACGCGCGCGCTCATCTCCGGCGCGACGACGTCTCCGGCGATGCTGGCGATGCGCCCTGCGAGCACGTTCACCATCCCGTGTCCGTCGGGGTGCACGCGGTTGCTGAGGACGACGACGAACAGATCTTTCGCGCGATCGATCCACAACGACGTCCCGGTGTAGCCGCCGTGACCCACGGCGCGCGGCGAGAGCGAGTCGCCGCGGTTGATCGAGTACGCGCTCTGCACGTCCCAGCCGAGCGCGCGCTCGCCGTTGCCCACGTCGTGCGGCGCGAGCATCTGCTGCACGGTCTTCGCCTCGAGCACGCGAACGCCGTCGAGCTCTCCGCCTTGCAGCAGCATGCGCGCGAATCGAGCCAGATCCTCGGTCGTCGAGAAGAGCCCGGCGTGCCCCGCGACGCCGCCGAGCTTCCACGCCCGCGGGTCGTGCACCACGCCGCGGATGTATTCCCCCTCACGGAGCGACGTCGGCGCGACGCGATCGACGAGCTCTCCTTCGGGCTTGAACGTCGTCTCGTTCATGCGCAGCGGCTCGAACACGTTCGTGCGCGTGAAGGCGTCGAGCTCCATGCCGCTCACGCGACGCACGATCTCTTCGAGCACCAGGAACCCGACGTCGCTGTACGAGAACTTCGCGCCCGGCTCGGTGCGCGCGTCGAGCCCGTAGACGTACTGCATCGCGCGATCGCGTCCGTGCTCGAACGACGACAGCGGCGTCTCCGCCGGGAGCCCGGCGGTGTGCGTGAGGAGCTGGCGAACGGTGACCGCGCCTTTGTGATTGCGCGCGAACTCGGGGACGTACGTGGCGACCGGCGCATCGAGGGAGACCAGGCCGCGCTCGACGAGGAGAAGAACGCTCGTCGCCGTGGCGATGGGCTTGGTCAGCGACGCGAGATCGAAGACCGTGTCGTTCGTCATCAGCACGCGGTCGGGCAAGAGCGCGCGCGAGCCGTACGCGCGCTCGAAGAGGAGGCCGTCGTGGCGACCGATGGCGACGACGCAACCCGGGATCTTCCCCTCCGTGATCGCCTGGCCGACCGCGTCGTCGATCGACGCGAAGCGGGCGTTCCAGTCGACCGCGCCCACCACCGTCGTCGTCGGGCTCGCGGCCGGCAGCGGCGCCACGTCGACCGGCGGCGCCAGCGGCGTCCCCGGCGCGAGCGCAGGCTCGCCCGTCGTCGCGCACGAGGCCCCGAAGGCGACGCTCGAGAACGCTAGGCTCCACGCGATGGAAGCGGACGCACGCACGCGCCGCGAGCCTAGCGCACGACGCGGTGACCCTCCGAGTTCCCGGCCGAACTACTGCGCGACGCCCGCCGTGCACCCGACCTGATTCGCCGAGGCGACGACGCCCGCGTACGGCGCGAAGAACGGGTCGCTCGTCTGCAGCGGCGAGCCGTACGAGTCGGCAGCGAGCGCGTCCATCTGCGAGTCGGTGAAGGCGTTCCAGTTCGTGCACCACACGCCGGTCGCCTCGCGCAGCGACGCGGTGAACCCGCTCTTCGGGTTCGAGAGATCGTAGAGCGCCGTAGTGTCGGCGCTGGTCATGCCGAGCTTGGTCGCCACGCCGATGGCGAAGCTCGACTCGGCGCTGCGCCGCGTGACGTAGACGACGCGATCGCACCCCAGGTTCTTCAGCGCCAGCACCGGCGCGAGATCGGGCCACCCGCCGGCCGCGAGCGAGCCATCGGGGAGATCGCGCAGGCGCGAGAGCCCGGGCTCGGCGGGCGATCGCGAGAGGATCTCGCGCCAGGTCGACGTGCCGAGCGAGATCGCCTTCTGCGTCTTCTCGTCGGCGTAGCCCTTCGGATTCGAGAGCACAGTGGCCAGGCTCGCCGCGCTCCCCCAGTAGCCGAACTTCACGTCGTCGAAGCTGAGACCGAACGGGATGTCGCCCGTCGCCACCTGCCCACTCTGGTAGACCGCGCGCGCGGTCGCATACGCCGCGATGCCGTCGCCGGTCACGACAGACGTCGCCGCCAGCGCGTTCAGCGTGCCGCCGATCGCTTCGTCGATGCGCGAATTCTTCGGCTGGAGATCGGCCGCCGCGAGGTACGCCGACACTTGCGCGGTGAAGCCGGCGCCGCACGTCGCTCCATCGCTCGTCGTCACGGCGCGAATGTCCGCCGCGCCGCTGGGGTCGACCCACAAGAGGCTCTTCGACGACGGGGCGCAGGCGTCGAGGAACGTCTTCATCGCCGCGACGTCGGCCGGGCCGTAGCCGGCGTAGAAGTCGCCGAGGCGCGCGAACGTCGTCCCCGCCGCTGCGTCGAAGTCGACCAGGCCCGGGCGGAAGAAGAGGCGGTTGTCGTCGATCGACCACGCGCCGACTTCCTTGATCGAGGCCACGACCTCGTGCTCGTTGTACGCGAGTAGCGTCGGATCGGTGACGGCGAGCATCTCGAGGAGCTCGGGGTTCACCAGGATCCCCAGGCGCGCCAGCTGATCGGGCGCGAGCAACGTCTGAAGCTCGCTCGCGGCCGTCGCGGGATCGGTGGCGATGAGCGATTCGATCCCCTGGCTCTGAACCTGGCCGACGAGCTCCACGATCCCCGCGTTCCCCAGGATGCCGTCGCTGATCCCGACCTGCTCGGCATACCCGCGGACCGACTTCAAGAGGAGCGACGCGCGCGACGCGACCTCGGCGTCAGTGCACGTGCGCGGCCCGGTGGCGTCACCGCAGTCGCGGAGCGCGGGGTGCTTCAAGATGCTCTCGTACGTGAACATCGTGATCGTCGACGAGCTCCCGCCGGCCATGCCGTCGAAGAGACCGAACGATTCGATCATGCGCGCCAGCGAGACGAAGTGCGCGTAGATGTCCTCGCCGTTGCCGCGAAGGGCCGCGCACAACTTCGGTGCACCGCTGGTCGTGCCGTCGTCATCGCCGGCTTGGGCATCGTCGCCCCCCGACGCGCCCGTCGATGCGCCGGGCTCTTCGCTTCCGGCAGGTTGAAGCGCGGAGGTGGAGCCGCTCGCGCCGTCGCTCGAAGCGACACCGCAGGCGACGAGGAGAGACCCGAGAGCAACGGCGATGGCGAGCGAACGAGAGGAGCGCATGGTTCGCGCCGCGCTCTGCGAGCGGTGTGCCTAAAGGTGGGATTCCACCGGAGGCGCCGAGCGCACGACGCCGCTGGACGAACGCGCCGAACGCCCGCACGAATTGCGCGCGAGCCCCGGCGCGCTGGATGAACGCAGCCCCACCCGTGGTGCGCGCGATCACCTCGCGCGCGCCGCCGGTCAGGGATGGAGCATGTACTTGTAGACGAAGTACGCGACGCCCAGACCGACCACGAGGAAGAAGGCGATCATCCCGCCCGACATGCCGGGCTTCGGAACTCCGGCGGCGGGCGCCTTCTCGATCGCTTCTGCCGTCTCGGCCTTCGCGGCGGGCTTCGCGGCCGCGGGTTTCTTCTCGATGCTCTTCGCGCCCGCCTTGGCCGACTGCGATGCGCGCTCCGCGTCCTTCTCGGCCTTGCGCTCGGCCATCTTCGCGGCCTTCTTTTCGGCGCGCGACTTCTTCTGAGCGGGCGTCTCGGTGGCGTCGACCTTCTCGTCGTCCGCGTCGGCCTCGGCTTCCGCAGCAGCTGCGGCCTTGGGCTCCGCGAGCGGCGGCGGCTTCTTCGCCTCGGCAGCCTTCTTCGCTTCGTCCTCGGCGGCCTTCGCGGCAGCGGCCTTCTTCGCCTCTTCTTCGGCGGCGGCTTTGGCCTCTTCGGCCTTCTTGGCCTCGGCGGCGTTGGCCTCGTCTTCGGCTGCCTTCGCGGCGGCAGCTTTCTTCGCTTCTTCGGCCTTCTTGGCCTCGGCGGCCTTGGCCTCCTCGGCCTTCTTGGCTTCAGCAGCCTTGGTTTCTTCGGCCTTTTTCGCCTCGAGCTTGCGAGCTTCCTCGGCGCGCTTCTCGGCGGCCTTGCGGGCCTCTTCGGCCTTGCGCGCTTGCTCCGCCTTGCGGGCCTCTTCGGCCTTCTTCGCCTCTTCGGCGCGCTTGGCCTCGGCTTGACGCGCCTCTTCGGCGCGCGCTTCTTCCGCGTGTTTCGCCTCGATGCGGCGCGCTTCCTCGGCCGCTCGCGCAACCTCCGCGCGACGCGCTTCGTCGGCGGCGCGGGTATCTCCGCCGCGCTCCAACCCTTCGAGCGCATCGGCCGGCGCCAGCGCATCGAGCGCCGTGGCGTCCTTCGACCGCGCCTGGATCGGCGCTTCGGCGCGCGATCGCGGCTCCGCAGCGCGCGTCTTCACGCGGTCCAACAGCTCCTCGAGCCTCGCGATCCGTTCTTGCGTATTCAACGCCGACCCTCGCTCCCGGTTATCACGCGAACATCGAGCACGAACGACGAGCATAAGAGGAAACGCGGACGAAGGGGAAACGCTTGTACGATCGACCGCGATGCGACCGGGGGTGGTCATAGTGTTCTCGTTCGCGGCGTACGCCGGATTGGCGTCGACGGCGTGCGTCCCACCCACCGCAGCGCCGCCCACTCCCGGCCCGAGCGTCCCGATCGCGAGCGACGCCGGCGCAGCTCCAATCACCAGCCGCGCGCCGATCGTCGCGTGGCCACCGGTCGTGATGCGTTGCCTTCAAATGGGAGACTCGTGCGGCGGCTCGGCCGCGACGTGCCGCGCGCTCACGTCATCGAGCGACGATGCGCGCGAGCAAGCGATGCGTTGCTTCGATGCGAGCACCTGCGCCGTGTACGCGGAGTGCTTCCGCGCGTTTCTCGCGGCGCACCCCGTGACGTCGGCGACTCCGCCCGTCTCGAAGGACGAATGACCTCCAGCGACGAGTGACACCGCGGACACATGTCGCGTCGCGCGGGCGCGCACGGGCATTGCTCTGTGTCGAGGCGCGGCCGAGCACCACGAGCGCGGTCACAAAACTGTTACCGCGTCGGGGTGCCGTGTCACTCGCTTGCGGATCGCTTTGCGCGACGTTTCCTCTGAACGATCGCGCGGGTCTCCGCGCCGACACTGGAGGAATCATGACTCGTCAGTCGATTGGCCTGACTTCGAATCGCACGCGCGTCGCTCCGTGGGTGAAGCGCGTGGCCGGCCTCGGCGCGCTCGGTGTGTCCGTGGCGGCGATGACCGCGCTCTACGCCTGCTCCGGCGACGACAACTCGATCACCGCACCGCCCGTGAACGACAGCGGCCCGAACGTGACGCCCGACGGCTCGCCCGACGGCGGCCCCATCACGAACAACGACGGCGGGCCGAACACCACGCCCGACGGCGGCGACGGCGGCCCTCCTCCGGCGTGCAGCTCGCTCCCCGGACAGATCGTCTACATCGAGTCGGGCGACACGCAGCAGCCGCTCCTCAAGGCGCTCGGTCGACATCTGCGCGACGAAGCGAACGTCACGATCGTCTATCAGCTGACTGGATCGTGCACGCTCACGCCGAACCTCTACAGCGGCGTCGCCATCCCGGCGAACACGAACATGCTCTACATCCCGTCGACCGCCGAGAACGGCGCGTGGACGACGGCGAACCCCGAGTCGACGTGCACGACGTCAGCCGCGACGCCCCCCGACCTCGGCATCTCGGCGCTCTTCACGTCGAGCTGCGCGTCCGCCGGCGCGCAGCCCGCGGGCATCGGCACGTGGAACGGACCGACGCAGGCGTACACGTTCATCGTTCCCAGCACCGAGTACGCCGGCGGCCAGACGTCCATCCAGGCCGAGGAGGCGTATTACGCGCTCGGCGACGGCGCGAACAACCCGGTCACGTTCGGCGGCAACCCGGAGTGGAACGTCCCCGCACAGTTCTTCCTGCGACCGCAGTCGAAGAGCACGCTCGTCGCGACGGCGAAGAACATCCACCTCACCGCCGTGCAGGCGATCGACGGCGAGGCCGACGGCGGCACCGCTGACGGACGTCAGCTCCTCGCCACGTCGAGCCTGGTGCTCAGCGGCGTCGCGGCTTCGACGAGCGCGCAGGCGCTCGGCATCCTCGGCGACGAGGTCTACGACGCGAACCGCACGGCCGGCGTGAAGGTCCTTGCCTTCCGCGCGTTCAACCAAGGTCTCGCGTTCTACCCGGACTCGACCGAGACCGCGTTCGACAAGCAGAACATCCGCGACGGTCACTACTCGCTCTGGTCTCCGACGGTGTACATCGCGCCACAGACCGGGAACGTGCCCACGAACCCGACGGTGAAGTTCATCGTCGACACGGTCCTCGGAAATCCGGGCGCGTCGCTCGACGGTGGCACCTCCGACGCGGGCGCACCGGTCGACGGCCTCAAGCTCGTCGTCGGCGCAGGGCTCACCCCGACGTGCGCGATGCAAGTGCAGCGCTCCGGTGACGGCAAGGATCTCAGCCTCTACACGCCGGCCGCGCCGTGCACGTGCAAGTTCCTCAGCGAGATCCCGGGCGCGACCTCCGGCTCTCTCCCCGCGAGCTGCACCACGTGCGGCTCGAACGCCGACTGCACCGCCGCGGGCACGCTCGGGTGCTTCAACGGGTATTGCGAATCGCCGGTCACTCCGCCCGCTGCAACGGACGGTGGTGCCTGTGGCAACACGTGCATCATCAACGCGACTACGACAGCGATCTCCGTCGACAAGGCGGGCGTCGTGCTTCCGCCGCTGGACGACGGCGGGCTCGATCCGGTCAGTCCGTAAAGATGCGCGTCGCCGCTATTCTCGGTGCGCTGCTCGTCATGGCCTTCGCCGTGCGAGCGCGCGCCGAGGATGCCTCCCCTTCCCCTTCGTCTCCTCCGCCACCGCCTCCGGACGACGCCGCTGCGCTCCACGCCGAGCTCGCACGGCAGGCCGCGTCGATCGACGAGCTGCGCCAATCGATCGACGACGAACGCCGCGCGCGTGAAAACGGACCGCGCGTGTCTGGCTACGTGCAGGCCGACTGGGTCATCCACGATCAGTCGTCGCAGAACCAGCTCAATGGCTCGACCGGCGCGCCGCTGAACCTCGATCGCTTCACGATAAGACGCGGTCACCTGCGGATCGAGGTCGAGCACGGTCTCGTCGGCGGCGCGCTCGAGATCGACGCGAACACGGTGAGCGGCCCGCAGGTTCGTCCGCTCGTCGCCGAGGGAACCTTCCACTGGCCCGAGAAGCCCGATCCGAAGCTCCCTGAGCTCCGCGCGACCGTCGGCCTCACGCAGATCCCGTTCGGCTACGAAGTGCAGGAGCTCGACAGCGTGCGCCCGTTCCTCGAGCGCGCGACGGCCATGAACGCGCTCTTCCCCGGCGCGTTCGACCTCGGGATGAAGCTCCGCGTGAAGTACCACTTCGTCAACGCCGTCATCGGCGTGATGAACGGCAATCCGATCGGCGACAAGGCGTTCCCCGATCTCGACCCCGCGCGCGCCAAGGATCTCGTCGGGCGGCTCGGCGTCGACTTCGAGATCGCGCGCGGCGTCCGGTTTCAGGCCGGCGCGTCGGCCGACACCGGCACCGGGTTCCACTCCGGTACGCCGACCACGAAGTACGTCCTCATCTGGCAGGATCAGAACGGCGACGGCATCGTCGAGCCGAACGAGGTCGTGGCGGTCGGAGGCACGGCGGCGACTCCATCGCAAGAGTTCCATCGCTTCGCTGTCGCCGGCGACGCGCGGCTCGTCGTGCAGATCCCGGTGCTGGGTGATCTCTCGTTCCGCGCCGAGGTCGTGCGCGCGCTCAACCTGGATCGCGGGCTCGAGCTGGCCGATCCGGTCGCGGCCACGCGCGACCTTCGCGAGGTCGGCTGGACGGTCGGCGCGACGCAGGAGATCACGCGCTACGGAATGCTCGGCGTCCGGTACGACTCGTACGACCCCGACAGCGACGCCAGTCAGCAGCGCGCCATCCAGCTCGTCCCCATCAGCCGCACGTACACGACGCTCGCCTTGATGGGCATGCTCCGCTACGAGCGCGCGCGCCTCCTGCTCGAGTACGACGTGAACACGAACCCCCTCGGCATCGGCTCGAACGGGGCGCCGACGACGCTGGCCGACAACGCGCTCACGCTGCGCACCCAGGTGTCGTTTTGATGCGCGCGCGATCGATGGTGGCGCCCGCGATCGTGATCGCGGCGACCGTCGGAGCCAACGGCGCGACGACGGCGTGCAACGCGACGGCGACCGACGATCCGGGGCGCGACGCGTACATGCAGCTTCACGGCGCGCAGTTCGTTCGCGGCGCGATGCCCGCGGGATCGGCGAGCGGCCCCAAGGTCCTCTCGATCAATCTCATCAACAGCAACATCTACCCCAACTTCCCGAACGACCCGATCACCGGCGCGCTCGGCCCCACAGCGACCGCCGCGGCCATCGGCATGCAAGGCGACGTCGGGTACTGGCGTGTCGTCGCCGGCGTCCCCGACATCGCGACGCCGAACGACCCCAGCTTCGCCGAGACCGCGCAGTTCTCCGGCGGGATCATCGCCGGCAAGTACACGCTCGTCGTGCGCGCGGTGGATGCCGCGGGCAACTTCGGGCTGCCGGGCACGCAGATCCTGACGGCGACGGCGGCGCCGCCGGTCGAACCGATCCCGACGGGCGAGCTGGTGGTCACGCTCACGTGGGCCGAGGAAGTGAACCTCGATCTACACGTGATCGATCCGCAGGGGGGCGACCTCTACTGGGGCGATCAATCGACGCAACCGCCGTTCAGCGGCGACGATGACGACGCCGGCCAGAGCTACGGCACGATCGACTACGACTCGAACGCGAACTGCGACATCGACGGGCTCGATCGCGAGGACGCCGTCTGGAGAGGGGCGCCGCCGCTCGGGACGTACGAGGTTCGCGTCGACGCGGCGTCGCTGTGCGGGCAACCGATCGCGCACTGGACCGTGCAGGTGACTCTCCAGGGCAAGGTGCTCGGCGAGGCGACCGGCGTCGCGGTCGATGCCGATACGCGCGGCTCGCACGGCGTCGGCGCAGGCGTCGCGGCGCTCACGTTCGACGTGCAGTGATGCGCGCGGCGCTTCGATCCCGCACCGGATCGCTCGCGCTGGCGGCGACGCTCGTCGCGAGCCTCGCGCACGCGCAGCCAACCGAGGGTCCGTCGGGAGCGACGCCGGTGAGCGAAGGGCGCGCCGAACAGAAGCTCACGAAGATGCCGAGGCTGGTGACGCCCGCGCCTCCGGATTTTCCTGCGGGCGAGACGCGCTCGTCGCACGTCGTGCTGGCGCTGACGATCGACGCGAACGGCCGCGTGATCGACGCGACGGCGCTCGAGTCGGGCGGTGCGAGCTTCGATACGGCCGCCGTCGATGCCGCGAAGCGTCTCGTGTTCGAGCCCGCGGAGGTCAACGGGAGGCCGGCGGCGATCAAGATCAAGTACGCGTACGAGTTTACGTACGCGCCGTCTCCGCCGCCCGCTCCCAACGCGACCCCTCACCCCCCCGCCCCCTCTCAGGTGAAGGGAGAGGGGGAGCCGACGAGCTCTCCTCCCCTCTTCCCTCGCGGGAGAGGGGCCGGGGGTGAGGGCTCGCGCGCCCAAGACGTGACCGCTCACGGATCGCGACGCGCGCACGACGAGCTCGACGTCACGGTCCCGGCCGCGCAAGGCCGGAAGGTCGTCGGCACGCAGGGCGATCCGATCAAGGTGCTCGAGAACCTCCCCGGCCTGGCGCGTCCGTCGTTCGGATCGGGGCAGCTGATCGTGTGGGGCTCCGCGCCGGGCGACACGCGCACGTACATCGACGGCGTCGAAGTGCCGGCGCTGTTTCACGGGAGCGCGCTGCGATCGACCGTGAACGGCGATCTCGTGCGCGACGTGACGCTCACGCCGGGCGCGTACGGCGCGGACTACGGCCGGAGCCTCGGCGGCGTCGTGCGCGTGGAGACTCGTGATCTCCCCGCCAGCGGCGTCCACGGCTACGCCGGCGCCGACACGCTCGACGGATCGGGGATGGTCACCGCCGCGCTGAACGATCGCCTGCGCGTCGGGATGGCCGGGCGCGTGGGGTGGCTGGACGGCGTGATGAAGGCCGTCGGCGCCCCCAACGTCGATCAGTTCTTCGCCATCCCGCGCTACCGCGACTACCAGATGAAAGCGCAGCTCGCGCTCCGCGCGCGCGAGTCGCTCGACGCGGTCGTCCTCGGATCGAGCGACGATCTCACGCAGGTGATCCCCGACGCCGATCCGGCGCACGCGCGCAGCCAGACGACGCACACGGCGTATCAACGCTTCTACCTCCGCTACCGCCGCGAGCTCGACGACGGATCGGTCATCGACGTCGTCCCGTTCGTCGGCCACGACTCGAACGATCTCACCGCCAGCTTCGGCGCGAACCCCGCCGCGCTCGACGAGGCGACGTGGCGGTGGGGGCTTCGCGCGTCGCATCGATCGCGGCCGTCGTCGCTGTTCGGGCTGACGTTCGGGATGGACCTCGACGGATCGACCTCGAGCCTCTCTCGAAACGGCTCGCTCGAGATCCCCCCACGCGAAGGAGACATCGAAGTCTTCGGGCAGCCGCCGGGTGCCGACACGAACGTCGATTCGTGGCACGCGAACGTGGTCGACGTGGGGCCGTACGTGATCGCCGATCTCGATCTCGGTCCGCTGCGCCTCACGCCCGGGCTTCGCGTCGATGGGTACCTCACCGAGGCGAGCCGCGTGACGCCGCGCGTGGGGCAGACGCCGTCGATCGGGTTGTCGCAGCTCCAGGGCGAGGTGGAGCCGCGCATCGCCGCGCGCGTGCGGGTGACGCCACGCTGGTCGCTCCTCGCCGCGGCCGGCGTCTACTCGCAGCCGCCCAATCCCGCCGATCTGAGCGCCGTCTTCGGCACGCCGACGCTCGGCCCCGAGAAGGCGGATCACGCAAGCGTCGGCCAGTCGCTGCGGATCACCGACACGCTCTCCGCCGAGGTGGTGGGCTTCTACAAATGGATGAGCGACCTCGCCGTGCGCGATCCGTCACCGACTCCGAAGCTCGCCAACGCGCTCCTCCAGGTGGGCGTCGGCAAGAGCTACGGCGTGCAGTTTCTCCTCCGCCAGCAGCCATGGCACGGGTTCTTCGGCTGGGTGGCGTACACGATCTCCCGGAGCGAACGACGCGATACGCAAGACGCGAGCTGGCGCCTCTTCGACTACGACCAGCCGCACGTGCTCACGGCGGTCGGGAGCAAAGAGCTCGGCGCGTGGAGCATCGGCGCGCGGTTTCGGTTCGCGACGGGGCTCCCCCGAACGCCGGTGCTCGGCGCGTTCTACGACGCGAAGGACGACCAGTACCAACCGATCTTCGGCGCGCAGAGCTCGCTCCGGTTGCCGGCGTTCTGGCAGATCGATCTGCGCGTCGACCGGAGCTTTCGCCTCGGCGAAGGCGCGCGGCTGCTCGTCTATCTCGAAGGGCTCAACGTGACGAATCGCGCGAACGGCGAGGAGTACATCTACAACGTGAACTACACGCGACGCGGCACGATCACAGGGCTGCCGGCGATCGCCGTGCTCGGTGTGAGGGCCGAGCTATGAAGCGCCGCGCGCTCACCGTGGCCGTGCCGTTCGCCTTCGCCGTCGCGTGCGTGCCGAGCCTCGGCGGCGACGATTCGCGGATCGATTCGGCACGGGTCATCGCCGTACGCGCCGACCCGGCGGAGGCGAAGACCGGAACCACGGTGACGTTCACGGCGCTCGTCGCCGGCCCCAACGGAACGGTGGCGAGCGCGCCCGTCGCGTGGAGCTTCTGCAACGCGCCGAAGCCGCTGACCGACGACAACGTGGTGAGCGACGCCTGCCTCGAGGCGTCGTCGCTCGTCGCCGCCGGGAACGGCGAAGCCACCGGGGTGAAGACCCCGTCGAGGGGGTGCTCGCTCTTCGGACCCGAGACACCGCCCGGGGGATTTCGTCCGCGCGACCCCGATGTCACCGGCGGCTACTACCAACCGCTCCGCGTCGATCTCGCCGGCGCGCCGCTGACGTTCGAGCTCGCGCGCATTCAGTGCGATCTCGCGAACGCCTCGGCCACCGCCGTCACGCAGTTCACCGCGGCGTACCACGCCAACCTGAATCCGAAGCTGCTCCCGCTCACCGCGACACTCGACGGCGCCGCCGCTTCGCTCCGCGCGATCCCTTCCGGCGCGCGCGTGACGCTCACGGCGAGCTGGGCCGCGGCCGACGCCGAGTCGTACGCGTACTACGACCCCTCGTCGCAAGCCGTGACCACGAGGCGCGAGTCGATGCGCGTCGCGTGGTATTCGACCGGCGGCGCGCTCGACTCCGAATCGACCGGGCGCGCGGAGAACGACCCGGCCACCGACACGACCGACGGATGGTCGGCGCCGAGCACGACGGGCACCGTGCACCTGTGGATCGTCCTCCGCGACAGCCGCGGTGGCGTTGATTTCGCCTCGTACGACGCGGAGGTCGTACCATGATGACTGCCTTGAGAACGCGCGCATGACCGACCGCATCCTCCTCGTCGACGACGAGCCCGACCTTCAACGCCTCGTCCTCTTCAACCTGCGCGAAGCGGGCTTCGAAGCCGACGCCGCCGGCAACGGGAAAGACGGCCTGGCGAAGGCGCGCGAAATGCTCCCGCAGGTCGTCATCCTCGACCTGATGCTCCCCGACATTCCGGGGACCGAGGTGTGCCGCCAGATGCGCGCGGACGAGGCGCTGGCCGACGTCGCCATATTGATGCTCACCGCCCGCGGCGACGAGTACGATCGGGTGCTCGGGTTCGAGGTCGGCGCCGACGACTACGTGGTCAAGCCGTTCAGCGTTCGCGAGCTCGTGATGCGCGTGCGCGGCATGGCGCGGCGCTTCCACGAGAGGCGCGCGGCCCGCACGACGGCGCAGCCCGAGAACAAGCTGCTCCAGTGGCGCGGCCTCACGATCGATTCGGCGCGGCATCGCGTCTTCGCCGACGGCGCCGAGCTCTCGCTTCGGCCGCTCGAGTTCAAGCTCCTCACGATGCTGCTCGAGCACCCCGGCCGCGTCTTCACGCGCGGCGAGCTGCTCGAAGAGGTGTGGGGGATCACGAGCGAAGTGAACACGCGCACCGTGGACACGCACGTACGCCGCCTCCGCGAGCGGCTCGCGGCGTACGGCGAAGCGGTGGAGACGGTTCACGGCTTCGGTTATCGCCTTCGCGAGCCGGGGCCTTGACGCACGGAGGAGCGACATGTTGCGACTCTCGTTTCGGACGAAGCTCCTGGCGAGCCACGTCGGTCTCGTCATCGCCGTCGTCGTCATCGCTCTCCTCGATCTGAACCGAACGCTCGTCGCCGACCTCCATCGGCAGCTCGATGAACGCTTGCTCGAGCAAGCGCGCGGCGCCGCGCAGTGGGTCAGCGAAGGGCGGCGTCACCCCGACAAGCTCGCCGGTCGACTCGCGCTCATCGTCAAAGCCGACGTGACGATCTTCGGCCCCGCCGGCGAGGTGCTCGGCGACTCGTCTTCGCAGGCGCCCGCGTCCGGCACCGACGCGCGCACGCCCGAGGTGGTCGCGGCGATGATGGGCCAGGAGGGGCTCGCCTCGCGCACGGTCCCCTCGTCGCACGAAGAGATGCGGTACGTCGCCGTCCCCGCGGCCGATGGGATCGTGCTTCGCCTCGGCGAGCCGCTGTCGAACATCCAGGCCACGGCCAGCGCGATGCAGCGCCGTCTGATCTTCGCGTCGGGGCTCGCGGTCTTGATCGCCATCGGCCTCGGCTTTCTCGCCTCGCAGCTCGCCGCGCGCCCGCTCCGCGCCATGACCGCGGCCGCCAAGCGCCTCGCGCTGGGCGACTACGACATCGACCTGCGATCGTCGTCGCCCGACGAGTTCGGGATCCTGTCGCGCACGCTCACGGCGCTGGCCGACGAGCTGAAACGCGACATGGCGCGCATCAACAAGCTCCTCATCATGCGCCGCGACTTCGTGGCCAACGTGAGCCACGAGCTTCGAACGCCGGTCGCCGCGATCCAGGGTTACGCCGAGACGCTCCTCGCGGCGAACGCCGACCCGGCGACGCAGAAGCAGTTCCTCGAGATCGTGTTTCGCCAGGCGCAGCGGCTCGGCGCGCTGGTGCAGGATCTGCTCACGCTGAGCGAGCTCGAGGCGCGCCCGGGCGACGACGCCGCGCGCGAGTCGGTGGACCTCGCCGCGCTGGCCGGACACGTCGTGGAGACCGTGCGGGCGCGCGCGAAGGAGCAACAGACGAAGGTGACGATCGAGGTCGACCCCGGCGCTTCGGCGCTCGGCGATCCGATCGGCATCGAGCAGGTGATCCAGAACCTCGTCGACAACGCGATCAAGTACGGCAAGCAGGGGGGAGCCGTGCGCGTCCGCGGCGAGCGAACGGCGTCGCGCGTCGTGCTCACCGTCGCCGACGACGGCCCCGGGATCGCCGCGGAGCACTTGCCGCGCCTCTTCGAGCGCTTCTACCGCGTAGACGCCGGCCGCTCGCGCGAGCGCGGCGGAACGGGGCTCGGCCTCGCCATCGTGAAGCACCTCGTCGAATCCATGGGCGGCGCCATCGAGGTCACGAGCGAAGTCGGTCGCGGCACGACGTTCCGCGTCGAGCTCCCCGCCGGCGAGATCGGCTAGCTACTCACACCCACGACAGTCGATACGTCAGCGTCGTATCCGACGACATCTTCGGCACGCGGTGCACGTACACCCGCTTGGCCACGAGCTCGGTCACGCCGCGCATGATCCCGCCGACGCCGGTCTGGATGTACCCGATGCGCGCCATCGGAAATCCGACGAGCTCCGCGCGCGCTTCCTTCGGCCCCATCTTCGTCACCGCGATCGCGCTCCCGTCGAAGTACCGATCCCACAGCTTCTGGTACCGCTCGAGCACCGACCACGGCGTCACGCCCGACTCGATCGCCAGCCGCAAGACGACCGAGAGAAACCCCTTCTGGAGATGCTGCGCGACCTGCATCCCCATGTGCTCTTGCTCTTCGATCGTCATCCCGATCTTGTCGACGGCCTCGTAGTGATGAAAGCCGACCTCGGGATCGATCCACTCGGCCGCGGTCAGGCTGAGCATCTGCGCGTGGTACTGGTGCGGGAGCTTCGCCAGGTAGCGATCGAAGTACCCGTGCTCGCGCAGCGACTTGATCGACGAGCAAAGAAGTCCGCTTCGGATGCGACGGACTGTGGGAACGCGCGCCCGCTCGACTGGGAAAGGCAGGATGACGACTTCTTCCGCCAAGCTCGGTCATCGTAGCACCGCCACGACCGTTCGGTTTGGAGCGGACGCTCTCTCTTTTGACGTAGGTGGTCAGCGCAACTCGCTTGCCAATGTCGTCTGTTCGGCTCATATCGGCGATGTGCAGACCGAGCCGATCGCCCGCCCGCGTGAGACCGCGCAGCGCGAGATCGCGCGCGCAGACCTGCTTCGCGCGGGCGAAGGGCTGCTGGAGCCGATCGCGCGCGCGCAGATCCGGTTCATCCAGCGCAGCCTCGAGCCGGGGATGCTCGATCGTACGTTGCGGTGGTGTCAGCGGGCCATAGGTGCGCGCTGGATCAACGGCGCTCTCACGAACCTTCGTCACGTTCACGGCCTGGATCGCCTGCCGCCGCTCGACGCCGACAAGAGCTTCTTGCTCGTCAGCAATCATCGGTCGTTTTTCGATCTGTACGCCGTCACCGCGTACCTCGTCGGCAACGGTCTCCCGCACCGCATCCTCTTCCCGGTGCGCGCGAATTTCTTCTACGACAACCCGATGGGGCCGTTCGTGAACGGCGTCATGAGCTTCTTCGCGATGTACCCGCCGATCTTCCGGCAACCGTCGCGCGCCGCGGTGAACCTCGCCGGGCTCGACGAGATCGTTCGCCTGCTTCGTCGCGGCGGGATGTTCGTCGGCGTGCACCCCGAAGGGGCGCGGAAGAAGGACGGCGATCCGTACACGTTCCTCCCCGCGCAGCCCGGCATCGGGCGGCTCATCTATCACGCGCGCGTGCCGGTCATTCCCGTGTTCATCAACGGACTCGGCAACGACATCATCGGTCAGGTCAAAGGCAACTGGACGAAGAAGGCCGACAAGGTTCACGTCGTCTTCGGCGCGCCGGTCGACTTCGGTGCAGGTCGCGACGTGCCGCCGAGCCCGCGCGCGTACAAGGCGCTCTCCGAGCGCGCGCTCGCCGCGATCGCCACGCTCAGCGTGGAAGAGAAAGAGATCCGCGCGCGCGGCGTGAACTGACCCGCCCCGCGGCTCGTCATCCTGAGCGCAGCGAAGGATCCGCCCGCTTCACGCCGAGCGCTTCTTCCGCCAGCTGCTCGTACGACTTGTTCGCTGCCGCCGCGAGCTCCGACTCGTCGTTGAGCCGCTGAAGAAACCGGTCGCCCACGCCCGACAGGCGTCCGACGGCGCCGCCGATGACCCGGCCCAGGATCGGGTGGTGGTAGAGATCCTGGAGCCCGATCATGAAGCGCCCGAACGGCCGCGCGCGCACGCCGGGCTTCGCGCCGAGCTGCTGGAAGCGCTTGAACGCCTCGCGCAGGCGCACGCCGGAGGGATCGACGAGGTCCATCGGTGTCAGGAACACGTCGCGAATGAACGGCTGCGCGTGAAAGAGCATCCCCGCGAACGTGGCGTACGCGCGCGCCGTTTCCACGACGCCTCGCCTGGTCGCCCGCGCGTCCATCTGCTCCGCGTACGCGGGCGACGCGTAGTACTCGACCATCCTGTAGTCGACGGCGATGTGCCGCGACTCGTCGCGGTTGATGAGGTGCATCGCCTGCGCGCTCATCGGGTCGTCGACGTAGTCGTCGATCGATCGCAGGAGCGCGATGTCGAGAATCAGCTCGCCGACGGTGACGTACGTGTTGGCCACGTCGTCGCTGAGCAGCCGGATCGCGTCGAGGAAATACGGGACGAACTTCCGGAGGCTCGGGTTCGTGCGGTACGCGCGGTAGCGGTGCACGTCGTAGTGCGCGGCGAGCTTCTCGGCGACGGCGGCGTGGCGGATCTCGTCGCCCACGAACGACTCGAAGATCGCGCGGAGCGTGGGGTCGGTCGCGCGCTTCACCTGCTCGCCGAAGAGCGCGCCCGCCAGCCGCTCGATGCCGGCCATGTCCGTGAAGAGCTGGACGATCGCCTCCTCGTCTTCGCGCGACATCGGGCGCGGCTTCGCCGACCAGTCGAGATCGCCCGGCGACCATTGATCGCGACGACACATCTCGAGCATGCGATCCAGATCCACGCCGTACTCGCTAGCTCCCCTCGATGCCTCGCGCAAAGTCGAAGAGCTTCTGCTCGCCTGCCACCTGCGCCGCCTTCGTGAGCTCGACGCGCACCGCCGCGGGCGACGCCGCGATCACCCCTTGCACCGTGTTCTCGATGAACACGCGCCCGCGCGACGGCACCACCAGGAGCACGTTCGCGATCACGCTCCGCTTGATGCTCTGCTGAAACTCCGTCCCCTCGATGACCACGTGCATCGACTCGCAGTGCGTCAGCATCGACTGGTAGTACTGCACCATGTCGTCGCGGATTTCGCCCCGAGGGATCGACGTCGGGCCGATGACCGACAAGTAGAGCACCGGCCTCCCCATCCGCTCGCGGGCCAGCGCCACCTGTTCCACGATCGTGCGGACGTCCTCGGCCTCCGGCGTCTTCCACGCCGAGACGAGCACCCGATCTACGAGAAGGTGCCGGTGGGCCATCGCTTCAATTTACACGAAGCGGGAGCGCGTGCTCACCACGCGTGGCCGGCGGCCTGAATCGCGTATCCGGTCGGGTCGCGTCCGTGGATCGCGATGGGGACCTTCAGGCCGAGCGTCATCGCCGTCTCCAGGCCGAAGCTCGGCTCGTTCGTGGGGAGCGCGAGGAGCTGCCACGAGGCGCGAACGGCGAAATAGAAGTAGCCGATCGAGAGAAACACCGCGGTGTGCGCCGAGATCGTCGAGGCGTACGTGTCGTCCGCCTGGCGAAACCCGAGCCCCAGCTCAACGCCTGCGGGCCCCGCGGCCCCCTGGACGCCGCCCGCCGTGCGAACGTATCGCCCGTCGTAGAGCTGCCCCTGAAAGAACGCGCCGAGGCCGAACGACGGCATCCGGCCCGTCGGATACCCCATCCACGACCCCTCCAGACCGATGCCCGTCGCGTGGTGATAGCCGCCGACGAGCGAGAGGAGCGGGCCCAGGCTCAGGTAGTCGACGCGCAGATCGGTCGTCTTCACCTCCGCGCCGGTGTGCGGATCGAGATCGTGGACCGTCACCGACGCGCCGTCGTCCGCGCGCGCGTTCGCCGACGAAAGAAGCCCTGCGGTGACGACCGGCAAGGCCAAGAGGAAGCACGCTGACCTCGGCATGGCCGCGGGACTCTAGACAATCCGCACGGCAGCCGAGGCGAAAATCCCGCCCTACCGCGCTTGCACGGAAATGGGGCTCGCTTTTCACCGTCGTCGCTTGACGGGTCGGCATCTTCTCCGAATACTTCGCGTACGAAACATCCACCGACGCAGCCGTACGCCGGCGACGCCATCGCGCGCCGAGCGAGCCGCTCGTTCTTCCCGTCACGATCAGCAGAGAAGGAACATCGATCATGCCGACCGAATTGCGCTTCGACGGACGCGTCGCCATCGTCACTGGAGCCGGCGCCGGGCTCGGCCGCTCGCACGCGCTCTTGCTCGCGTCACGCGGCGCGAAGGTCGTGGTCAACGATCTCGGAGGGTCGCGGCACGGCGAAGGGAAATCGTCCGCGGCGGCCGACGCCGTCGTCGCCGAGATCAAGAAGGCGGGGGGCGAAGCGATCGCCAACTACGACTCGGTCGAAGACGGGGCGAAGATCGTTCAGGCGGCGCTCGACACCTGGAAGCGCATCGACGTCATCGTGAACAACGCGGGGATCCTGCGCGACACGTCGTTCCAGAAGATGACCCAGGACGACTGGGACATCATCTATCGCGTGCACGTGCTCGGCGGCTTCCGCGTGGTGCACGCCGCGTGGAATCACATGCGCGACGCGGGGTACGGACGCATCCTCTTCACGGCGTCGGCCGCGGGCATCTACGGCAACTTCGGCCAGGCGAACTACGCGATGGCGAAGCTCGGGCTCGTCGGCCTCTCGAACACGCTGGCGCTCGAAGGGAAGAAGAAGAACGTCTTCGTGAACACGATCGCGCCGATCGCCGGCTCGCGGTTGACCGAGACCGTGCTCCCGAAGGAGCTGCTCGAGGCGCTCCTCCCCGAGTACGTCTCGCCGCTCGTCGCGTACCTCGCGCACGAGTCGTGCGAAGAGAACGGCGGGCTCTTCGAGGTGGGCGGCGGCTTCATGGGGAAGCTCCGCTGGGAGCGCGCGGCGGGCGCGAGCTTCAAGCTCGGCAAGCCCATCGCGCCCGAGGCCGTTCAGAAGGAGTGGTCGAAGATCACCGGCTTCGAGAAGACGACACACCCCACCGACATCACGCAGTCGATGGCGCCCATCCTCGAGAACATCAACTCGAAGAGCAAAGGCGGCAACGAATTCATCGATGTCGATCTCGCCCTCGGCTACGAGTTCCCGCTGCAGACCTCCTCGTACGACGAGCGCGACGTCGCGCTCTACGCGCTCGGCGTCGGCGCGGCGCAGAACCCGCTCGACGCGAAGGACCTGCCGCTCGTTTACGAGTTCTCGGGTGACGGCTTCCGCGTGCTGCCGACGTTCGGCGTCGTCCCGCCGCTCAACGTCTATTTCAAGATGGCGAAGGAGGGGAAGACGGCCCCCGGCCTGAGTTACGGCTTCGACCGCGTCCTTCACGGCGAGCAGTACCTCGAGGTCCGACGCCCGCTCCCGACGCACGCCAAGCTCACGCACAAGTCGAAGGTCAAAGACATCTTCGACAAGGGGAAGAACGCCCTCGTCGTCACGGCGACCTCGACAGCCGACGAGACCGGCGAAGAGCTCTTCTATAACGAGACCACTACGTTCGTTCGCGGCGCCGGCGGTTGGGGCGGCGAGCGCGGGCCGTCGGCCGACGTGAACGTGCCGCCGGATCGGAAGCCCGACGCGGTCATCGACGAGAAGACGCTGGAGAACCAGGCGCTCCTCTATCGCCTGAACGGCGACTGGAACCCGCTGCACGCCGATCCGAATTTCGCTGCGAACTTCGGGTTCAAGAAGCCTATCTTGCACGGGCTCTGCACCTTCGGCTTCGCCGCCCGGCACGTCATCAAGGCGTTTCTCGACGGCGACCCGAGCCGCTTCAAGAGCATCAAGGTTCGCTTCGCGGACACCGTATTTCCTGGGGAAACGATCCGCACCGAGATGTGGAAGGAGAGCGACGGGAAGATCGTCTTCCGCTGCAAGGTCGTCGAGCGCGACGTGGTCGTGATCTCGAACGCGGCGATCGAGCTCTATAAGGAAGTGCCCGTCGCCAAGGGGAAGCCGGCGGCGGCTCCTCAAGCGAGCGCGACTCCGGCAGCGGCACCGCAAGCTGCCGCTCCTGCGGCCGCCGGCGGCGCGACGACCGACGCGATCATGTTCGCCATCGGGCATCACATCGAGACGCACCCGGAGATCGTCGCGCAGATCGGGAACGTCTTTCAGTGGAAGCTGAAGGGGCCTGACAGCGCGTGGATCCTCGACGTGAAGAACGGCAAGGGGTCGTGCGTGCAGGGGACGGCCGAGAAGCCCGACGTCACGTTGGAGCTCTCCGACGCCGACTTCGTCGCCATGGCCACGGGACAAGCCGACGCGCAGAAGCTGTACTTCGGCGGCAAGCTCAAGATCGGCGGCAACGTGATGGCGTCGCAGAAGCTCGAGTTCTTGAAGAAGATCGATCGCGACGCGGCCACGAAGGCCTACCTCGCGAAGCACGGCGGCGCGGCGCCGGCTGCAACCCCGGCGGCAACGGCAGGCCCGCCTGCGCCCAAGCCGACGATGCCGAACGTGTCGATGACCGACGCCATCATGTTCGGCATCGGGCATCACATCGAGACGCACCCCGAGCTCGTGGGGCAGGTCGCGAACGTCTTTCAGTGGAAGCTGAAGAGCCCCGACAGCGAGTGGGTGCTCGACGTGAAGAACGGCAAGGGGTCGTGCGCCAAGGGGACGGCCGAGAAGCCGGACGTCACGTTGGAGCTCTCCGACTCCGACTTCGTGGCCATGGCCACGGGGCAAGCCGACGCGCAGAAGCTCTACTTCGGCGGCAAGCTGAAGATCGGCGGCAACGTGATGGCGTCGCAGAAGCTCGAGTTCTTGAAGAAGATCGATCGCGACGCGGCCACGAAGGCCTACCTCGCGAAGTTCGGCGCTTCGCAAGCGAGCGCTGCGTCCTCCCCTGCCCCGACTGCTGCCGGAGCCGAAGCCCCCGCCGGCGCATCGAAGGCGTCACGCACACCCGCGATCGTCAGCGCGCTGAAGACCAAAGGCGCACGCGACATCGCCGGCACCATCCAGTTCGTGGTGAAGAGCCCCGACGCCAGCTTCTTCGTCGACGCGAAGAGCGCCTCCGAAGGGACGGCGAAAGACGCAGCCACGACCATCCGCATCGAAGAAGAAGACCTGGTCGCCCTCGTCAAAGGCCAGGCCGATGCGCACGATCTCTACATGCACGGGAAGATGCGCGTGGACGGCGACGTTCGCCTCGCCCGCTCGCTCGCCTTCCTTCAGAACCTTCTCTGATCACGTGATCGAACGACGGCGAGTCCGCGCAGAGCGCGGCTCGGTCAACACTTGAGGAGCAATGCGATGACCAAGCGAGTGAACGTGATCGGTGTCGGCATGACCAAGTTCGCCAAGCCCGGGGCGAGCGAGGAATACAACGTGATGGCGGCCAAGGCGATCCGCGCCGCCCTCGAGGACGCGAAGGTTCCGTACGACGCCGTCCAGCAGGCGTTCTGCGGCTACGTCTACGGCGACAGCACGTGCGGGCAGCGGAGCGTCTACGAGGTCGGCCTCACCGGCATCCCCGTCTTCAACGTGAACAACAACTGCTCGACGGGCTCGACCGCGCTCATGCTCGCCAAGCAGGCGATCGACGCCGGGCTCGACTGCGTGCTCGCCGTCGGGTTCGAGAAGATGGAGAAGGGCGCGCTCGGCGCGAAGTTCAACGACCGCACGAACCCGCTCGATCAGCACGCCATGGTAATGAACGACGTGCAGGGCTTCTCCGCGGCCCCTCCCCCGGCGCAGATGTTCGGCGGCGCCGGACGCGAGTACCGCTGGAAGTACGGGACGAAGAAGGAGACGTTCGCCAAGATCAGCGCGAAGGCGCGGAAGCACGCGGCGAACAACCCGTACGCGCTCTTCAACACGCCGCTCAGCGTGGAAGAGATCCTGGCCAGCGAAGAGGTCTTCGATCCGCTCACGCGCTACCAGTGCTGCCCGCCCACGTGCGGCGCGGCGGCAGCGATCTTGTGCTCCGACGAGTTCGCGAAGAAGCACGGGATCGCGAACCCCGTGTACATCGCGGCGCAGGCGATGCGCACCGACTTCAAGTCGAGCTTCGACGAGAAGAGCATGATCAAGATGATCGGCTACGACATGAGCAAGGAGGCCGCGAAAGAGGTCTACGAGAAGAGCGGCATCGGTCCGAAAGACATCGACGTCGTCGAGCTCCACGACTGCTTCACGGCCAACGAGCTGCTCACGTACGAAGCGATCGGTCTCTGCAAGGAGGGCGAGGCCGAGAAGTTCATCGAGGCCGGCGACAACACGTACGGCGGCGAGTTCGTCGTGAACCCGTCGGGCGGACTCCTGTCGAAGGGGCACCCGCTGGGAGCCACCGGGCTAGCGCAGTGCACCGAGCTTGTGTGGCAGCTGCGCGGCACGGCCGACAAACGCCAGGTGAAGGACGCGAAGATTGCGCTCCAACACAACCTGGGTCTGGGTGGTGCCGGTGTGGTGACGATGTATCGACGCGACTGAAGACGGTTCGTCTCCAGTCACACACCTTCGAATACGGAGTCGTGCAAATCGGAAGCTGCGGGCTCGTCCGTAGTGGCCAATTCAGACGACGCCGGGAGCCCATGGCGCTAATTGATGAGCCATGGGGTTCTCGTCGCCGTCGGCGCGCAGGGGTAGATCGGCCGTCCGCCGCACGAGGAGAGCTCTCCGTGCGGCGGTCGTCGTCGGGTGTTTCGTCGGCGGCACCAGCGGGTGCCTCGATCGCGCGGCGCCGAGCGGGCAGCGCACCTGGATGATCGCGAGCTCTCCGCACGGCGCGGTCGAGAGAGATTCCTGCGTGCACGAAGCGTCGCCTGACGACGACCACGACGGCATCGCAGACGATTGCGAAGATGTGCTGGCGCAGCGCTTCGCGCCGATCGTGATCCACTCGTCGGACGAGTCGAACCTTCCGACGAACGTCGACGACTTTCTCAGCGAGACGTCGCTCGGTTTCTACGACGACTCCTGCGAGGCGGCGAAGCAGATCGTGATCGCGCGCGCCCCGACGGAAGCCGATCTCGTTCGACGCACGCTCACCTCACCCTGCGGCGGCGCGCGCGTCTCGTCGGACGGATCGCGCAGCACCTCGAAGCACAAGACGTTCTTCCTCGCCGACGTCCCCGATCGCGACCGGCGCGGGAGCGGCGACTCGCGCCGGTGGACGACGTATGTCCACGCCTACCCCAACGATCTCGGCGGCGTGACGCTCCAGTACTGGCGGTTCTACGCGTACAACGACGCCATCAACGATCACGGCGGCGACTGGGAGGGGATCCACGTCGTCCTCGACCACCACGACGCCGTCGCGCACGTTCGCCTTCTCGAGCACTCGGGGATGCCGGAGCTACAGCCGCGCGAGCTGCAGTGGGAGGGCACGCACGTCCTCGTGTATTCCGAAGGGGGCGGCCATGCGTCGCGCGCGCGCGGTGACGGCATCGTCGCGCGCGGGTGCGCGGTGGAGCCGTGCTTCGTGACCCTCGACGATCGCGCCACGTACGTGTGGCAAGAGACGTGGCGAGGCGGCCACGTGGGCTGGCCCGACGGGAGCGTCACCGAAGCGGGGCGCCTTCTCGACATCGGCGAGAAGAGCGCGCCGCTTCACGGGCAGACGTTCCTCAAGTACTCGGGGCTCTGGGGGAGCCCCGGCGAGTTCTTCATCACGTCGGGCTACTGGGGCCCCGCCTACAACGAGACGAACATGGGCGCCGACGGCTTCACCGCCTCATGGTGCGCGGGAATGGCCGGAACGCTCGATCGCAAGCGGGAGTGCTGGCCCCTGGATTCGGAATAGCGAATTCGGAGTAGCGGCTCACGCGCTCGCCGAGCGGACGCTCGTCGTCGCGTGCTGGTAGCGCTCGAGCTTTCGATAGAGCGTGCGGCGATCGAAGCCGAGCACCTCCGCGGCGCGCGACTTGTTCCCGCCCGCCGCCTCCAGCACGCGATACACGTGGCGCCGCTCGATCTCGTCCATCGGAAGGAGATCCACCGGCTCGCTCCCCGTCGGTCTCGAAGACTTCGGCGTCGCGTCGCGCACGCGCTCCGGCAGATCGGCGGGAGTCAGCAGCTCCTCGGCCGCCAGCGCGACCGCGCGCTCGATGCAGTTCTGCAGCTCGCGCACGTTGCCGGGCCACCGGTACGCGAGGAGGTGCGAAGCCGTCTCCGGCGACAAGCCCTTCACGTTCGCGTGATGCATCTTCGCGAACCGTTCGATGAACGACTGCGCCAGCGTCACGACGTCTTCCCCTCGTTCGCGCAACGGCGGCAGATGAATCCGCACCACGTTGATCCGGTAGAAGAGATCTTCGCGGAAGCGCCGCTCCGCCACGTCGACGTCCAGGTCGCGGTTCGTCGCGGCGATGATGCGGGCGTCGAACGGAACCTCGACGTTTCCTCCGACGGGACGCACCGCTCTCTCCTGAATCACGCGCAGGAGCTTGGCCTGCATGAGAAGCGGCATCTCACCGATCTCGTCGAGGAAGAGCGTGCCGCCCTCGGCCTGGAGGATCAATCCGTGTCGCGTCTGACGCGCGTCGGTGAACGCGCCCTTCACGTGACCGAAAAGCTCGCTCTCGAGCAACGCCTCAGGCATCGCCGCGCAGTTGATCGCCACGAACGGGCCGGACGAGCGCCGGCCTCCCGCGTGAATCTCGTGCGCTACGAGCTCTTTGCCCGTTCCGCTCTCCCCCGTCACCAGCACGGTCGCGTCGGTCTCGGCGACGCGCGACGCGAGCTCATGCACCTGCACCATCGTATTCGGCGCGGCCTGCGCCTCGGCCGGTACGAAGAACTCGCGGCTCATGGCGAAACCCCTGCCTGGATTGCCTCGGTCGCGACGCGCGCGCACGCCACGAACGAAGGCTTGGGAACGCGCAGCTCGTGGCCGCGCTCGAACATTCCGCACGCGGTACAAAGGCGTACGACGTGAAAACCATCGTTTTCGTCGATTCGTTCGACGAGAACGCGATGCCCCGCACATTGAATCCAGCCCAGAAATTCCGTCATGGTGTCCCCCCCGTTGACGAGATCTAGAGCCTGCTTTTCTCCTCCTTCTGCTTCGCGACCGGCATCATCAAAACCAATGAAAGACGCCCCCGTGATCCAGGTAGTCGATCTCGGCCGCTGTGACTGAAAACGCACCAGGGGTGAGACACGTTCAGGTTGCCGATCGTGAGTGAGGCGCCTACGTTTCGCGCGCGATGGTCTCGGGGGAGGCAGAGCGCATGGTGCAAGAGGAATCGATCGCGCTCGTCGGCGCGGGCACGGCCGTCGAAACGCCGCGTGCCTCGGAGCAGCTGAGGACCGAGGCGCGACTGGCCGAACGCGACGCGGACTTTCGTCGCATGCTCATGTCGGCCGCCGTACCGATCTTGATGAGCGACGGTGAAGGGCTCATCGTCTTCGCGAATGAAATGGCGGCGCGCGTCTTCGGCTACCTGGAGACCGAGATGGACGGCCTCCGCATCGATCATCTCTTTCCGCTTCCTCTCCATGAGGCGCGCACGAAAAACCTCGCGGCGTTCGTCGCCTCACGCGAGCGGCCGATGTCGTCGAGGCCGCTCGTGGCGCTCCGGAGGGATGGGACCGAGTTCCCCGTCGACGTCGTGCTGAGCACGATGGAGTCGAGCAGCGGTGCGCTCCTCGTCACGTTCGTCACCGACGTGAGCGCACGACGGGGCGCGGAGCAGAAGATCGCGCTCTACCAGGCCAAGCTCCAGAAGATGGCGTTTCAGGCCGCGCTCGCCGAAGAGCGTGAGCGTCGCCGCATCGCGGGCGATCTCCACGATCGCATCGGCCAGTCGCTGGCCCTCGCGCGCATCAAGCTCGAATCGGTCCACGACCGCGCGACGGGCGACGTGAAGACCGCCGTCGCCGCGGCCATCGAGCTGATCGTGCAGTCCGTCGAGGACACGCGCACGCTCACCTTCGAGCTCAGTCCCCCCATCCTCTACGACCTCGGGCTGAAGGCGGCGCTCTCGTGGCTCTCCGAAGAGATCGCGACGCGGGCCGGGATCCGCGTCGAGATCGTCGACGACGGGAGGCGCCCTCCCTTCGACGGCGCCATCGCGGCGCTCCTCTTTCGCGCGGTCAGGGAGCTCCTCACGAACGTCTTCAAGCACGCCGAGACGCCGACCGCGCGCGTGGAGCTGCGACACGAACGCGAGGACTTCGTCATCGAAGTCGAGGATCGCGGGATCGGGTTCGACACCGAGAGGACCGTGCACGGGCCCGCCTCCGGCTTCGGTCTCTTCAGCGTGCGCGAGCAGATCACCAGGCTCGGCGGGACGGTCGTGATCGAGTCGACGCTACGGAGCGGCACGCGCGTGCGTCTTCGCATCCCGCTGAACCTGAGAAAACCCACCCCCTATCCGGAGAAGACGGGATGAAAATTCTGTTGGTCGACGACCACGCGATCATGCGGGACGGCCTGCGCGCCGTGCTCGAACGCGAGGGGGACATGGAGCTCGTGGGAGAGGCGTCGAACGGGCGGTGCGCCGTGGAGCTCGCGCTTCGTCTTCGGCCGTGCGTCGTCGTGATGGACATCGGGATGCCGGGCTTGAACGGGATCGACGCTACGCGCGAGATCCTCTCGGAGCATCGCGCGGCGAAGATCATCGCGCTCTCCATGAACTCGGATCGCCGCTACGTGCTGGCGATGTTCGCGGTGGGGGCCGTCGGTTATCTCGTGAAGGACGCGGCCGCGAGCGAGCTCATTCTCGCGATCCGGACGGTCGCCCAGGGGCGCGCGTACGTCAGCCCGACCGTCGCCGAGGACGTCATCGCGCTCTTGCGCACGACGCATGGGCCGCACCTGGGTGGAGACCTGAGTGGGCGGGAACGCGAGGTGCTTCAGTTGATCGCCGAGGGGAAGACCTCCAAGGACATCGCCGCAGCGCTGCACCTGGCCGTGCCCACCATCGAGACGCATCGGCGGCAGGTCATGGCCAAGCTGAGCATTCACTCGATCGCCGAGCTCACGAAGTACGCCGTCCGCGAAGGTCTCACGCTCCTCGAGAAGTGAACCGTTCGGCTCCGGGCGCCAGGCGAGTGTGACGCGGGCCGCTTGTCGTCGGACGACGGGCCGAGACGGAGGGACGCGAGATTTAGTGGGTCGAGCCACTAGCGTAGTGCGTGGTACGCGAGATTTAGTGGGTCGAGCGACTAGCCGAGTGGGTAGTACGAGAGATTTAGTGGGTGGTACGCGAAAGTTAGTGGGTGGTACGCGAGATTTAGTGGGTCGAGCGACTAGCGTAGTGGGTGCTGCGTTAGATTTAGTGGGTGGTACGCGAGAATCAGGGCGCACCGCGTTAGATTTAGTGGGTGTTGCGTGAGATTTGGTGGGTCGAGCCACTGGAGGGCGCTCAGACGACCGACCTCCGCCGAGGATCGAGAAAATCGAAGCGTGTCTCTTCGAATTTTTCCTCGAGCGCTTCCATCCCGTGGAGCTTCTTGAACGCGAGCTCCGCTTCCGTGATCGGAATGAGCCACAGGAACCGAACCTTCGGCTCCTCCATCCACTCCAGCCCCGGCCCATCGAGGTACGGGAGCGAGACGAGCCCGTGCGTGCACGTCGATCCCGGCAGCCACGGTCGGCCAAGATTCACGGTGTGCCCGAGCGCGAGCGGGCTCCCTGTTCGGTGGTAGTGCGCGACGGACGTCAGAACCTCGACGACGTCCGAGAGCGCCTCGTCACTCGGCCGCGTCACGATGTAGAGCTCGAGTCGTTCCGGGTCGTCAGGCTGCGACATGCAACGCGTCGCGTACGCCGTCATCTCCGGCGAGCGAGGCACCACGAGCACCTGGAACTCCGGAGGCAACGCGGCGATGTTGCCGTCCATCAGTCGCACCCGGTCGACAGGAAGCGACCACGCAGCCACGTAGTGCAGCTCGATCGCGTTGGAGTAGCTCGGATCGCCCATGTCTCGCGCTCTCGAGCCCCGGACAAAGCACGAAAGCGCGTCTCCCGTGAGGGAGACGCGCTTTCCCGTGAGTAGCGGGGCGGACGGGACTCGAACCCGCGNNAACCCGCGGCCTCCGGCGTGACAGGCCGGCGTTATAACCAACTTAACTACCGCCCCAAGAGGGGGCCGTACTCACTCGACTTCCGAAACCGAAACCGCAGTCCACTTCTTCGAAACCGTCGCCGTTATCTCTGCTTTTCCTGCGCACTCTCTCGAGTAGGCGGGACAGGCATCGAACCTGCGACATCCGGCGTGTAAAGCCAGCGCTCTGCCACTGAGCTACCCGCCCAAGCCGGTCGGCGCACTCTACGCACGGAACTTCTACCGTCAAGGAAAACGATGCGATTGCACCGCGCGAACGAGCGCGACGATCGCCGGCGCGTCGTGCGTCAGGTCCAGAAGACGCGCGAGAACCGCGTCCCTGTCGGCGGCCCCCGCGGGCCCCAGGCCGTCGAAGAACGTGGCCAGGGCCAGGTTTGCCCGCACGCTGTCGGGCGAGGCGTCGAGCATGCGGTGCACGTCGGCCAGGATGGCGTCGAGCGTCGCGCGGTCGCCGTGGCTGCGGGCGACCGCGGCGCCGATCGACGCGGGGACGTCGAACGGGTCGACGAAGCGATACAGGTCGCGGGAGAGCGTGGGGTGCGCGTCGCGGCGAACGTAGATCGCCGCCGTGTCGCTCCAGTAGGCGAGCGCCCACGCCGGGTCGCGCGCCAGGAAGCCGAAGACGATCTGGTCCGCCGTGTTCGCGCCCAGCGCCCACGTCGCGCCGTCGTCGGCGCGCATGGCGGCGAAGGTCGGCGCGTCGTGCTCCGAGAGGATCGTGCGAACGACGAACTGCGGCGGGTAGACCTGATCGTTGCGGCCATCGACCAGCACGCTGACGTCGGGCCACGCGCGCCAGAGGAGATACCCGCCGAGCTCGAGGCAGTTGGCGACGCGGCCGTGCAGACCGTGGCTCGCGGCGTAGTCGACGGCGCCGCTCGGGCTCCATGCCGGGTCTTCGCCGAGCGCGAGCGGAGCGTCTTCCTGGCGAACGCGAAGGAGAACGATCACGAGGATCGCGACGAGCACCGACGCGCCGCGCGGCACCGAACGGTCCGCGCGCGCGATCACGTCGGCCACGATCGACGCCAGCACGAGCCCGCACCCCAGCGCGACGTACGGCACCCAGCGAACGCTCGCCAGCGTCATCGCGAACAGCGCGAAGGCGATCGCCGCGTGCCACAGCGTGACGGGCGGATCGTCTTCGCGCGCCCGCACCGCGCGCACGACTCGCCACGCGACCGCCGCCAGCGTGATCAGGACGAGCGCCGCCCCCGCCGGAAACGCGCGCGCGAGATCGCCCGGCGTGACGCGCACCCACTCGGTGATGACGGCGTGCACTTCGGGATGCGCGGCCCACTTGATCGACGTCGTGAACGACGCCAGCCCCGCCGGATTGACCACCGCGACCACGGGCGTCACCAGCGCCACGCCGAACGCGGCCCACGCGAACCGACGCGACGGCGCCGGCCCGAAGAGCGCGCGCCCCACGGCAGACCCCTTCGCAAGGCGCGCACACCCGAGGAACGCGGCGAACGCGAACAGGAGCAGGTACCCCAGGATCGCGAACCGATGGAGGCAGGTCCACGCCACGTCGAGCACGACGATGGGCGCGAACGCGCGCGCGATGGTCTTGCCGCTCTCGCTCCCCTCACCCACGCCGAGCCGCCGCGCGCGATCGAGCAGCGCCAGCACCCACACGAAGATCGCGAATGAGAAGAGGTGCGGCCGTGGCGTCAGCCAGAACGCATCGACCACCAGCCCCACGCTGAGGAGGAGCGCCAGCGCGCTTCGATCGCGCGGGCGCATCGCAACGTACGTCGCCCCCGCCACGGCGAGCACCACGCCCGCCTTGAGCGCCGCGAACCATGCGTACCCGAACCGCGCGAACCCCACGTACAGCGCGACGTCGGCGACGAGGTCCTTGTACGTCCACGGCGCCCCGTCGAACGAGTACGAGAACATGTCGCGCGGCAGCGACGAGCCCGCCGCGAGCGCGGTCTTCGCCGTCAGCAGGTGCCAGTAGACGTCCGGGTCGTACGTCTTCCCGAGCGAATCGAGCACGGCGAGCGCGACGATGCCGAGCAGCGGCACCACCCACGCCACGCCCTTCCCCGCCCCACGATCAGGCGTGATCGCGTTCACACGTCGCTACGCGTTGGCCGGAACGGGGGCAGGCTCGGGCGTGCTCCCCGCGGGCGGCGCTCCCGGCACGGGCGCGGGCGTCCCCACGACGAGCTCCCCGTCGCGGTACTCCATCGTCTCGCGCGGAGGGCCGAAGAGCTGGTTCGGATCGGACAGGCACAGCGCTTCGCGAAGCACTTCGTCCATGTGCTCGACGAGCACGATGCGCGTGGCCTTGAGCACGCGCCGCGGCACCTCGCGCAGGTCCTTGCGGTTCTCGCGCGGCACGATGACCGTCGAGATCCCGCTCCGGTGCGCCGCCAGCAGCTTCTCCTTGAGCCCGCCGATCGGCATCACGCGACCGCGCAGCGTGAGCTCTCCGGTCATCGCCAGGTCGCGACGTACCGGGACCTTGATGAGCGCGCTCGCCAGCGACGTCGCCATCGTCACGCCGGCGCTGGGGCCGTCCTTCCGGATGAACTCCGGGAAGTGAACGTGCACGTCGACCTTTTGGTAAAATTCCGGGTCGAGCCCGAGCACGCCCGCGCGCGATCGCACGTAGCTCATCGCCGCCTGCGCGCTCTCCTCCATCCCCTTCTCGAGGAGACCGGTGATGACGAGCTTCCCCTTGCCGGGGACGACCGCCACTTCGCACGCCAGGAGCTCGCCGCCGCCGTTCGACGTCACCGACAGCCCGTTGGTGAGCCCGATCTCGTCGTGCTCTTCCTTCTTGCCGAGCCGGTACTTGGGCACGCCGAGGAACTTCGGAATGTTCTTGGCGACGACGTCGATCGGTTTGTCTTTCCCGTGCTCGACGACCTGACGGGCCACCTTCCGGCACACGCTGGCGATCTCGCGGTCGAGCGAGCGAACGCCCGCCTCGCGCGTGTAGTGGTGAATCGCGGTGCGGATGGCGTTCTCGCTGATCGTGAACGGCACCTCCTCGAGCCCGCACTCCTTCTTGTGCCGCGGCACCAGGTACTTCACCGCGATGTTGAGCTTCTCGAACTCCGTGTACCCGGAGAGCGGGATGATCTCCATGCGGTCCTGGAGCGGCACCGGGATCCCCGACAGCGTGTTCGCCGTCGTGATGAACATCACGTCGCTGAGATCGTAATCGAGGTCGAGGTAGTGATCGTTGAACGAGTTGTTCTGCTCACTGTCGAGCACCTCGAGGAGCGCGGCCGCGGGGTCGCCGCGGAAGTCGGTCGACATCTTGTCGACCTCGTCGAGCAAGAACACCGGGTTGTTCGTGCCCACCTTGCGCAGGCTCTGCACGAGCTTGCCCGGCATCGCGCCGATGTACGTCCGGCGGTGGCCGCGGATCTCCGCCNNCGAGCAAGAACACCGGGTTGTTCGTCCCCGCCTTCTTCAGCGACTGAATGAGCTTCCCCGGCATCGCGCCGATGTACGTGCGCCGATGCCCGCGAATCTCCGCCTCGTCGCGCACGCCGCCGAGCGACAGGCGAACGAACTTCCGCCCCGTGGCGCGCGCGATCGACTTGCACAAGCTCGTCTTGCCGACGCCGGGCGGCCCGACGAAGCAGAGCACCGGGCCCTTCAGCTTCTTCGTGAGCGCCTGCACGGCGAGGTACTCGATGATCCGCTCCTTGATCCGCTTCAGACCGTAGTGGTCTTCGTCGAGGATCGCTTCGGCGGCCTTGAGGTCGAAGTTCTCGTCGGTCTTGTCGTACCAGGGGAGCGACAGGATCCAGTCGATGTAGTTGCGCACGACGGTCGCTTCCGCGCTCGTCGGGTGCATCATCTTGAGCTTCTTGAGCTCTTTCTTGACCTTGGCCGAGGCCTCCTTGCTCATCCGCTTGTTCTTGAGCGTGTCCTCGATTTCCTGGATCTCGTTCTTGAACTCGNNCATCATCTTGAGCTTCTTGAGCTCCTTCTTCACCTTCGCGGTTGCCTCTTTGGACATCCGCTTCGACTTGAGCTGCTCCTCGACTTCTTGAATCTCGTTCTTGAACTCGTCGCGCTCGCCACCACCCAGTTCCTTCTGGATGGCCTGCATTTGCTCGTTTAAATAATATTCCTTCTGCGTCTTCTCCATCTGCTTCTTCACGCGCGACCGGATCTTCTTCTCCACTTGGAGAATCTCGATCTCGGCCTGCATCAGCTCGTGAAGGCGTTCGAGGCGCTTGGCGGAATCCTCCGTTTCCAGGAGATTCTGGCGATCGGTGAGCTTGATGGTGGGAAGGTTGGCGACGATCGTGTCCGACAGGCGCGCCGGATCTTCGATCGTCTGCACGCTCATCAGGACTTCGGGCTGAACCTTCTTGTTCAGCTTCACGTACATCTCGAAGGCGGCTTGCACCGAGCGCATCAAGGCTTCGACCTCGACGCCCTTGGCGATCGTCTCCTGCATCTCTTCGACTTCGACGAGGAAGAACTCGTCGGTCTGCGCGAAGCGCTTGGTGCGCGCGCGTCGCTTCCCTTCGACGAGCACTTTGACGGTGCCGTCGGGGAGCCGCAGGAGCTGCATGACGGTGCCGAGCGTGCCGACCTGGAAGATGTCGTCGGGCGTCGGCTCGTTGGTCTTCGCGTTCTTCTGGGCGGCGAGGAAGATGTCCTTGTCGCGCGTCATGGCGGCGTCGAGCGCGTTGATGCTCCGCTCACGCCCCACGAACAGCTGACTCACCATGTGCGGGAACACGATGATGTCCCGCAGTGGGAGCAACGGAACGACCCGACGCTTCACATTGTTCGCCAACGCCGATGCCTTCCCGTCTTCGTTCTTCACGCTTGCCACCCCTGGTTTCTACCGCATTCCCCGATTAAAGAAACCGAAGGCGGTCGGACGAACGCCGCTCGCGTCCCCTCACCCACCGCTTCGCTCGCTCTTACAGCGCCCCTCTCCCGCCAGGGGAGAGGGCCACAAATGAAGTCTACCCCTCTCCCCTTGCGGGAGAGGGGTAGTGGGATTCGCTTGAAGCTCAGGGGGTGAGGGATTCGCGCGGGAATCGCTCCCGCCCTACGCGAGCTCCGCTTCCTTTTGATAAACGATCAGCGGCGGCTCTCGTTTCGTGATCACGTCGTCGTTGATCACGACCTCCTTGATGCCGCTTCGCGACGGGATGTCGTACATGATGTCGAGCATCGCGTGCTCGAGGATGGCGCGCAGGCCTCGCGCTCCGCTGTTCCGCGCGAGCGCTTCTTTCGCGACGGCGGCGAGCGCCCCCTTCGTGAACTTCAGCTTCACGCCGTCCATCTCGAACAGCTTTTGGAACTGCTTCACGAGCGCGTTCTTCGGCTTCGTGAGGATGTCGATGAGCGCTTCTTCGTTCAGCTCGTGGAGCGTGGCCACGACCGGCAAGCGGCCGATGAACTCCGGGATGAGACCGAACTTGAGCAGGTCTTCCGGCTGCACCTGCGAGAGGAGCTCACCGAGCTTGAAGTCGCGCTTCGACTTGATGTCGGCGCCGAACCCCAGCGTCGACTGACCGATCCTGCGCTGCACGATCTGCTCGAGCCCGACGAAGGCGCCGCCGCAGATGAACAGGATGTTCGTCGTATCGACCTGCAGGAAGTCCTGCTGCGGATGCTTGCGACCACCCTTCGGCGGAACGTTCGCGATCGTCCCCTCGATGATCTTGAGGAGCGCCTGCTGAACGCCTTCGCCGCTCACGTCGCGCGTGATGCTGGGGTTGTCGCTCTTCCGGCTGATCTTGTCGATCTCGTCGATGTACACGATGCCGCGCTGCGCCCGCTCGACGTCGTGGTCGGCGTTCTGGAGCAGCTGCACGATGATGTTCTCGACGTCTTCACCGACGTAGCCGGCTTCCGTCAGCGTCGTCGCATCGGCGATCGCGAACGGCACGCTCAGGATCTTCGCCAGCGTCTGCGCGAGCAGCGTCTTGCCGCTGCCCGTCGGCCCGAGGAGCAGGATGTTGCTCTTCGCCAGCTCGACGTCGTCGGACGCGATGCGCGAGTCGATGCGCTTGTAGTGATTGTGAACGGCGACGGCGAGCGTCTTCTTCGCGCGCTCCTGCCCGATCACGTAGTCGTCGAGCGTCGCCTTGATCTCGGCCGGCTTCGGGATCGGAGCGGACCCGGCGTACGGCTCGTCCTTCTCGACCTCCTCGGCAATGATGTCGTTGCAGAGGCCGATGCACTCGTCGCAGATGTAGACCGTAGGTCCGGCGATGAGCTTCTTCACTTCCTTCTGCGACTTGCCGCAGAAGGAGCAATTCAAGTTGCCGCTGTTGTGATCGTCCCGCCTTCGCTCCACGGTTCCCTCGAAATTTCGTCGACGATCCGACGTGCAGTCTCAGACGTGCCAGATCCACGAACGGGTCGACGGGAGGCCGTCGAAGTACCGCCAAAAAGCTTAGACCCCACGCTCTACTACGGCAAGCTTCCGAGCCTCTGGAGGCCAGCCGCAAAGAACGAAGAAATCAGCGCTCTTTCCCGCCCTTAACCTCTGCGGGACCTTCATATTTCTTCTTCGGCGCCAGCACATCGTCGATGAGCCCGTACTCCTTCGCCTGAGCTCCGCTCAGGTAGAAGTCGCGATCGATGTCCTTGACGATCTGGTCCTTGGACTTGCCGGTCGCGTCCACGAGGATCTGCGTGATGACTTCCTTCAGGTGGCGAATCTCGCGCGCCTGAATCTCGATGTCGGTCGCCTGCCCACGCGCGCCGCCGAGCGGCTGGTGAATCATGATGCGCGAGTTGGGGAGCGCGAGTCGCCGCCCCTTGGTGCCGGCCGTGAGGAGCACCGCCGCCATCGACGCCGCCATGCCGAGGCAGGTGGTCGAGACGGGGCAGCGCACGTACTGGAGCGTGTCGAAGATCGCGAGGCCGCTCGTCACCACGCCGCCGGGGCTGTTGATGTAGAGCATGATCTCCTTGTCGGGATCCTCGCTCTCCAGGAACAGGAACTGGGCGATGATGATGTTCGCGACGTCGTCGTTGATCTCGGTGCCGAGGAAGACGATGCGATCCTTCAGCAGGCGGCTGAAGATGTCCCAGTTGCGTTCACCGCGGTGGGTCGTCTCGACGACGGTCGGATACGGAATGAAGTCGCGCGCTCGTTCGAGCGTAGCGACGGCTTGCGTGCGGGTCTCGGGACGCTTGGTCATCGTGGTCTCAATCCTACCCCTCACGCGCGACCTTGGTTAACGACTCCGCGTGACGCAGATCATTTTTCTTCAGACTTCTCGGCGGCCTTGGACGACTTCTTCTTCGCCTTCGGCTTCTCGTCTTTGTCTTCCGATGCAGCGCCCTCGGTCTTCGTCTCGACGGGCGCGTCCGTACCCTCGGTGATCTTCGACTTCCCTTCGAGGAAATCGAGGATCTTGTCCTCGAGGATCATGCCGATGAGGATGTCGCGCTTCTGCTTCTCGCGGTACTCGGCCTTGAGCTTCGCGACGTTCTTGCCGGTCTCGGCGGCGAGCTCGGCGAACCCCTTCTCCATGTCCTCTTCGGTGACCTTCATCTCGTGCTTGCGCGCGATCGCGGCCATGAGCAGGCCCGCGCGGACCTTCTTCTCCGCGTCGGCGTGAACGCGCTCGTGGAGCGCCTGGAACTGCTCGCGCGAGAACGGCTGGCCGACGCGACGGGCCTGCATCGTGAGCTCGGCTTCCATCATGCGGCACTGCTGCTCGACGAGCGACGGCGGCACGTCGCACGGGTTCGCGTCGTTCAGCTTCACGACGATCTGCTCGGCCAGCGCGGTCTCGGCGCGGTCCTTCATCATCTTCTCGAGGCGCGTGTGGATGTCGGCGCGCAGCTCGACGATCGTCTGGAACTGCCCCACGTCCTTCGCGAACTCGTCGTCGATCTCGGGGAGGATCTTCTCCTTCTGATCGGTGACCGCGACGTGGAACGTCCCCTTCTTCCCGCGGAAGTCGGGGCGCTGGTGCTGCTCGGGGAACGTCACTTCGGTGGTGAGCTTGTCGCCCACGCTCTTCTCCATGAGCGCGGCGTCGAGCTCCGGGATCACCTGGCCGGATCCGAGCTCGAGCTGAACGCCCTGCCCGCCGCCGTCCTTCACCTCTTTGCCGTCGACGTCGATCGTGAAGTCGATCGTGAGCACGTCGCCCTTCTGCGCGGGGCGCGCCGGCTCGGGGGTCTTCAACGTCGAGTGACGGAGGCGGAGCCCTTCGAGCTGCTCTTCGACCATCTTCTCGTCGACCAAGGTCGGCGGACGCACGAGCTCGAAGCCTTCGTACTTCACGTCCTCGATGTCGGGCTGCACCTCGAAGCGCGCCTTGTACGAGAACACTTCGCTCGCCGCGACCTTGCCGGCTTCGACTTGCGGCTGGCTGATCGGCGTCACGTTCTTCTCGGTGAGCGCCTTCGGCAGCGTGGTGTTCACGATCGTGTTCGCCACGTCGTTCGCGACCTGCGGACCGTACAGGTGCGTGAGCACGCTGCGCGGCGCCTTGCCGGGACGGAACCCCTTCACGTGCGCTTTGCGCGCGAGCGCCCCGTACGCCTTGTCGACCTCGTCACGGACCGTATCGGCCGGGATCTCGATCTGAAGTTCCATCAAAACGGGCGAAACGCGCTGGACGATGATCTGCATGGAGGGAGGGGGAACATACTTGTGACGCCAGCACCGTCAAGGCGCGTTTCACGTCTATCCCCGTCGCACGACACAAAAAAAGAAGCGCCTTCGATCGAGGCAGATCGAAGGCGCAAGCGCGTCCCCGGGAGGAACGCGAAGTGTTCGGCGTGCGAGAGCTCAGTCCTCGTCTTCGCCTTGGTCGGGGTCGTACTCATCCTTCGTGTCGTCGAAGAGCATGTCGCTCCCGTCGAAGGCGGTCTCCTGAATGAGGTCGTCCAGCGAGAACCCGACCTTGAACTGCGGGCGAAGCTCTTCGCGCTCGAACTCTTCGATGCTGCGATAGTTCTTGGGCACGGACATGGTCTCTCGCTCCTCGGTCGTGGGCTGGTGGTCGCGTCTGGTGGTCGTGTCTGGGGTCGTGAATGCACGTTCGTCTTCATCGGCGCGCGATGACGCGGCCGGCGAGTGACGTGGTTCGAGTGGCGGATCAGCGTGCGCGGTTCGTTCGCGCGTTCCGGATCGCGTCGAGCGCGATAGGGGTTGCTCCCTCGTTGGACTTCGACGAGCTCCAGAAGCTCACGCGGAGAACTCGGTCACGCCCGCGGTCGTCGTCCGTCGTCTGAAGGACGGAACCGAATGCGTTGGGGTTGCTCCTCATGATGTCTTCCGTCTCTCGTGCGCTGTCGAAACGACTTGCGCCTACATCTGGTGACACCATACTACGCGCCTCAGGTCGGTCCAAAAACTGGGATCGTTTTTCTCGCAAGGGCCACGCGGGTTGCCGCGGCGAGCGTGAGCCGTTACACATCGCGCCCCTCCGCTCATGACGATGAACCCGAAGCGCCCGCGCATTCTCTCCGTCGTGAACCAGAAGGGGGGCGTCGGTAAGACGACGACGGCGGTGAACCTCGCGGCGAGCATCGCGGCCGCCGAGAAGAAGACGCTCCTGATCGACATGGACCCGCAAGGGAACGCCAGCTCGGGCGTCGGCGTGCGGCCGCGGAGCGTCGAGCGAAGCGTGTACGATGCACTGATCGGACGCGCGACGTTGCGCGAGGTGCTCGTCGCCACCGACGTGCCGACGCTGCGCGTGGCGCCGGCGACGCAGGATCTCGTGGGGCTCGAGATCGAGCTGGTCGATCACCCCGATCGCTTCGTACTGTTGAAGAACGCGCTGGCGGCGCTGCTGCTCGAAGAGCCCGACTTCGAATACATCTTCATCGACTGCCCGCCCTCGCTGGGGCTCCTCACGGTGAACGCGCTGAACGCCTCGGACCGCGTGCTCGTGCCGCTCCAGTGCGAGTACTACGCGCTCGAAGGGCTCACGCACCTGATGGCCACGATCGATCGCGTGAAGAACGGGATGAACCCCGGGCTGGAAGTGGAAGGGATCGTGCTGACGATGTTCGACGCGCGGAACAACCTCGCGCATCAGGTCGCCGAGGAAGTGAAGAAGCACTTCCACGTGTTCGACTCGGTCATCCCGCGCAACGTGCGGCTCAGCGAGGCGCCGTCGCACGGCAAGCCCGTGATCTTGTACGACGTGAAATCGAAGGGGGCCGAAGGGTATCTGTCGCTCGCGCGCGAGATGCTCGGGGATCACGCGCAATGAGCGGAGCGACTGTGGATCCGAAGCGGCGGGCGCTGGGGCGTGGGCTCGATGCGTTGCTGCCGCCGGCGTCGTCGTCCGCGACCGCGACGTACGGCGACAAGAGCGTGTTCTCGTGCGCGCTCGAGAAGATCGTGCCGGCCAAGGGGCAGCCGCGGCAGCACTTCGATTCGCAGGCGCTCGACGAGCTGGCGCAGTCGATCCGCGAGCACGGGCTCCTCGAGCCGATCGTCGTGCGGCGCGCGACGGCGGGCGCCGACAAGTTCGAGATCATCGCCGGCGAGCGGCGGTGGCGCGCGTGCCAGAAGGCGGGGCTGCGCGAGGCGCTCGTCGTCGTGAAGGACGTGTCGACGACGCACGCCTTCGAGCTGGCGTTGATCGAGAACATGCAGCGCGAGGACCTGAACCCGGTGGAGCTCGCCGAGGCGATGGATCGCCTGATGAAGGAGCACGCGTACACGCAGGAGTCGCTGGCGCAGCGCCTCGGGAAAGATCGATCGACGATCGCGAACAGCCTCCGCCTCCTGAAGCTGCCGGCGCGCGTGCGATCGAAGATCATCACGGGCGAGCTCAGCGAAGGGCACGCGCGGGCGCTGCTGGGCGCGGTCGATGACGCGAAGATCGATCAGCTCGCCGACAAGGTGATCGCGGGGAAGCTCAGCGTGCGCGCGACCGAAGCGCTTGTGCGCGGCGCGCGTGAGACGAGCGCGAAGAACGGGAAGCCCGACCGCGCGGGGGCCACGAAGAGCACCGCCGTCAAAGATCTGGAGCAGCGGCTGACGCGCGCGCTGGGGGCGAAGGTCGAAGTGCGCGACGCCGGGAACCACGGCGAGATCGCGATCCCGTACGCGGACCTGGACGCGCTCGATCGCTTGATCGACAAGCTGCTCCGCTAGGAGCTCGTCGGAGCAACCGACGAGCTCCGTCGTACGGGTCATGTAGACGCGGACGCCTTCGGCGCCGCTAGTCACTCTCCGGAAGCTTCGGCACGCTGCGCTTGGTGCGCCCGATGACGCGCTCGAGCGCATCGATCGCGCGCGAGGTCTCTTTCGCGAGGTGATCGACGAGCGACGTCATCGCCAGGACGGACGTCGACGCGGCGCCCATCTCGATCTCCGTCGCGGTCACGAAGACGCGGTTGGCGCCAACCGCGCCCGCGCTCCCGCGGAGGCGATGCGCGAGGCTCCGGATCTGAGGCAGGTCCTGCGCCAGGACGGCGGCGCGGAGGTCTTCGATCCGCGCGGGGACGTCGGCGCGAAACGACGCGGCGAGATCGGCGATGAGTGACGCGCCCGAGGTCTCTTCGAGCATGCGCAGATCCTCCAGCACTCCCGCATCGAGGACGTCGGTGATCCCGGAGCGCTCGCCGGTGCCGGGCGTCCCCTCGTAATGTCGCCGGAGCGCAGCTGCGAGCGCCGCGGGGCGGACGGGCTTGGTGACGTAGTCGCTCATCCCCGCGGAGAGGCAGCGCTCGCGATCGCCGGGGAGCGCGTTCGCGGTCATGGCGACGATGCGCGGCTTCTTCTCCGCCGGGATGGCGAGGATGCGCGCGGTCGCTTCGAAGCCGTCCATGTCCGGCATCTGCACGTCCATGAGGATGTAGTCGAACCGCTCGCGGGCTGCCGCGTCGATGGCTTCCGCGCCGCTCCCCACCGCGCGCGCCGAGAGCCCGAGCCTTCGCACCATCTCCAGCGCGACGCGCCGATTGAGCTCGTTGTCGTCGACCACGAGCGCCGAGCCGCCGCGCGGATCGGCGACCGATGCGGGCGCGATGTCGGCCATCGAGCTCTGTCGTGCGGGCGCGGGTTGGCCTGCGAGCAGCGCTTCGATCATCTCCAGTAGACGCGCGGCCCCGACCGGCTTCGACGCCGAGGCGACCAGCGCATCGACGGGAGACCCCGCACGAAACGGCGCGGCGACGGACGGAGGCAAGAGCACGAGCACCGGCGTGGTCGCTCCGTCACGCAGCGCGCGAACAGCGCGCATCGCGTCGTCGGCGGCGTCGCGCGCGTCGAGGACGACGAGGTCGATCCCGCCACCGGCGACGAGCTCGACGGCGCCGGCGAGACTCGCCACCGGAACCTCGATGAGGCCCACGCCCGAGACGTGACCGCCGAGGAGCTCGCGTGCCGTCGCGTCGGCGCTGGCGACGCAGACGCGCGCCCCCTGGTTGATGGGGAGCGCGCGAGGGCGCGAGACGTCGAGCGCCTTGGCGACGATCGAAAAGTGGAACGTCGACCCCTCGCCCACCGCGCTCTCGGCGCCGATCGTCCCGCCGAGCAGCTCGCTCAGGCTCTTGCAGATCGCCAGACCGAGCCCGGTGCCGCCGTAGCGGCGCGTCGTGGTCGTGTCGGCTTGCGTGAACGGGACGAAGAGCCGCGCGATGGCCTCGGGCTCGATCCCGATCCCCGTGTCGCGAATGGCGAACGTCACCTCGACGCGATCGTCGTCGCGCGCCTCGGCGTCGACGCGCACGACGATGCTGCCGTCGGGGGTGAACTTCACGGCGTTGCCGAGCAGGTTGGTGAGCACCTGCCGGACGCGCGTGGGATCGGAGACGACGGCCGCGGGGCAATCGGGGGCGATCACGTAGCCGATCTCGAGCCCTCGCTCGAACGCCGCCTGCGCTATCTGCTGAAGCGCATCTTCCACGACGCGCGCAAGGTTCACCGGCGCGGCCTCGACCTCGAGCTTCCCCGCTTCGATCTTGGAGACGTCGAGGATGTCGCCGATGAGCGTGAGGAGCGTCTCGCCGCTGCTCCGGATCAGATCGAGGCGCTCGCGCTGATCGGCGGTGAGCTCCGTGTCGGCCAGGAGCGAAGACATTCCGATGACGGCGTTGAGCGGCGTGCGGAGCTCGTGGCTCATCGTGGCCAGGAAATCGCTCTTCGATTTCCCGGCGGCGACGGCGGCGTCGCGCGCGTCGCCGACCTCGAAGCGAAGGCGCAGAAGCTCGGCGGTCGAGTCCGAGACGCGGACGCCGTGCTCGACCACGATCGCCAGGAACAAGATCATCGCCAGCCCGCCGAAGAGGCCGAGGCGCGATCCGAGGAAGAGTAGTCGCGCCGCGCCGGGAACGAGCAGCGTGAAGGCGAAGACGGCGTTCGCGCGACGATCGGTCGAGAGCGCGACGGCGCCCGAAGAGCCGATCCCGATCACCGCGGCGATCAACACCGGCGCCAGCTCGCCGCCTTGCCCCCCCGTGAAGAGCAGGATGAGGATCGACCACCCGATCCCGTCGAGGGCGAGCGTGGCTAGGTGCCGATTGCTCCAGGTCTTGGTCGTCGCGCGCTCGGGGTGTGCGCGGTAGAGCGCGTCCAACGCCACACGGATCGCAGCGGTCGCGGTCTTCAACCCGAGCCATGCGATGAGCAGGCCGTGCGACCCGTCCGCCCACGCGAAGGCGCAGATGAGGAGACTGAACGGGACGCCGATGAGCGTCGGCACACGGTTGCGCGCGAAGAGCATCGCCACTTGCTCCGCGTGCACGCTCGCCTCGTAGGGGCCGAGCGACGCGCGTGTCGGGCGCAGCGAGCGACGCTTCACGTGCTCTCCCCTCCGCGATCACCGCCCGCCGCGCGGCCGATCGCCGCCGTCAGATCGGCGAGCGTGAACGGCTTGCCCAGGTGGCCGTCCATGCCCGCCCCGAGCAAGCGATGCTGCTCCGCTTCGCCCACGTGCGCCGTCGCGCCGACGATCGGCAGACGTGCATCTCCCCGCGCCGTCTCGCGAGCGCGCACGCGGCGCGCGAGCTCGAGGCCGTCGATCCCCGGCATCTCGATGTCGGTGAGCAGGAGATCGAACGATCCGTTTTCGAGGAGCGTCCACGCTGCGAGGCCGTCGTTCGCCAGGGTGGCGCGGTGACCGAGGCGCACGAGCATCGCCAGGACGACCTTTTGATTGACCGCGTTGTCTTCGCACACGAGGACGTGGAGAGGCCTGGTGGAGACCGGCTCGGCGTCGGGAAACGTCGACGGCGTCGACGGCAGCAGGTCGAGCGGCCCAACCTCTTCGGCGTCCGGAGCGGGCGGTAGGCGGAGGTCGACGGTGAACCTGGCCCCCTTCCCTTTCTCGCTGTCGACGCGCACGTCGCCCCCCATGCGCTGCGCGAGGTCGCGCACGATCGCCAGGCCCAGCCCCGCGCCTTCTTGGACGCTCGCGTCCTCGGGCGACGCTTGCGTGAACGGCTCGAAGATCGCGACGAGCCTCTCCTTGGGGATGCCGGCGCCGGTGTCGGCGACCTCGAGCGCGAGCACGTCCCCTTCCCCCGCGCGGAGGCGCACGGCGATGCGGCCGCTCTTGGTGAACTTCAGCGCGTTGCCGACGAGGTTCAGCACGATCTGCGTGAACCGGACGCGATCGCCGATGCGCCGCTCGACGATCCCCGGGTCGGCGCGCGCCACGAAGTCGAGCCCCTTGCCGCGCGCCTGCGCCGCGAGCGGGCGGAGGACCTCGGCCAGCGCCTCGTGAAGAAGGAACGGGCGCAGATCAAGCTCGATGGCGCCGGACTCGGCGCGCGCGACGTCGAGGATGTTGTTGAGGAGCGACAGGAGCAAGCGAGCCGATTGCTGCGCGCTGTGGATCTGATCACGCACCGCGGGCGAGGCGTCCCCTTCGAGCGCCATGTCGGTCATGGCGATGACGCCGTGGAGCGGCGTGCGGACCTCGTGGCTCATGTGCGCGAGAAAGCGGCTCTTCACGAGGTTGGCGCGCGTGAGCGACACGGCGGTCTCGGTCAGCTCGCGCGCACGGCGCTGAGCGACGCGGCGAAAGGCCCACGTCACGCCGAGGAGGATGGCCACGAACGCGAACGCGGACATCGCGCGCTCCGACGCGGGCTCTCCCGCAGCGTTCGGTACGATGAAGCGGGGCTCGAGGAGCGCAGCGACGGGCAGCAGGACGAGCGTCACGATCGTCCACACGATCGCTTCGATGCGCCTCCCCATCAGGAGAACCGAGAAGCCGATGAGCGCGAGCCACCACTTCGAGGACGTCATCCCGTACGCCGCCGGGACCACCATGACGATCATCGCGATCGCCGCGGTGCCGTGAACCGCGCCCGACGAGCGCCCCGCGGGGTCGACGCGGTACCAGGCGTAGAGGACGCCGAGCGTCACGGCCCCTCCGGCGTCGACCCACCACGGCGTGGCGCGACCGGTGGCGACCTGCACGCCGAACCGGAGCGCGGCGAAGAGCACGCACGCGATCAGGACCGTGGCCATTCCGATCCCGAGGAGGCGCGACCGATCGCCGACGACGTCTTCGCGAGGTCCCTCGCCCGGCGCTGTCACCAGAAGAACGTAGCAGAGGCGCGCGGAGTGCGACCGCGGCGATCGATGCTCCTTGCTCGCCGCAACGCGAGCCCGCACACTCGACCGTCCATGGCGGTTCCGTTTCGACCTGCTCCTCCAGGATCCAAAGTGGCGCTCGTCGTCGACGACGACCCGACGATCTGCACGCTCGTGGCCGCGACGCTCTCGCAGAGCTTCTCGGTGTACGTCGCCGACTCGGCGCAGCGCGCGATGCAGCTGCTGCTCGAGATCCCCACGCCGGGGCTCGTGGTGTGCGACGTGGCGATGCCGGCGGTCGATGGCATCCAGTTCGCGCGCTCGCTGCGCACGATCGCCTCGCTGGCGAGCACGCCGATCATTTTTCTCACGGCGAAGACGACGCCGATGGACGTCATCGCCGGCATCAACGCCGGCGCGCGCTTCTACCTGACCAAGCCCTTCAATCCGACCGACCTGCTCGAGAAGGCGCGCAAGGCTACGGCGACGAAGTGACGCGCGCGGTCGCTGCCTTCAGCGTGTTCTGAAGGAGACAGGCGATCGTCATGGGGCCGACGCCGCCCGGCACCGGCGTGATCGCGCGCGCGCGCTCTTTCGCTTCGTCGAAGGCGACGTCACCGACGAGGCGCGTCTTCCCTTCCCCGGCATCGATCCGGTTGATGCCCACGTCGATCACCACCGCGCCGGGCTTCACCCAGTCGCCGCGGATCATCTCGGGCTTGCCGACGGCGGCGACGAGCACGTCGGCTTCGCGACAGACGGCGGCGAGATCGCGCGTGCGGGAGTGCGCGATCGTGACCGTGGCGTGCGCGGCGAGGAGGAGCTGCGCGACCGGCTTGCCGACGATGTTGCTGCGACCGACGACGACGGCGCGCGCGCCTTTCAGCTCGACGCCGCTCTCGCGAAGGAGGCGCATGCAGCCGACGGGCGTGCACGGGACGAGCGCGGGGCGACCCGACGCGAGGAGGCCGGCGTTGATAGGATGGAAGCCGTCGACGTCCTTCGCCGGCGAGACGAGATCGAGCACGCGCGACTCTTCGATGCCCGCCGGGAGCGGGAGCTGCACCAGGATGCCGTCGACCGCGTCGTCGGCGTTGAGTTGCAGGAGGAGCGCGACGATCTCGGCTTCGGTGGTGGTCGCCGGCAAGCGGTGCAAGCGGCCGCGCATGCCGACCTCGTTCGAGGCCTTCTCCTTGTTGCGCGTGTAGACCTGACTCGCGGGGTCGTCGCCCACGAGCACCACGTCGAGCCCCGGCACGCGCCCATACCGCGCGCGAAACTCGTCGACCCCCGCGCGCACTTCGGCGCGCACGATCTCCGCGAGCTTCTTTCCGTCGAGCACCATCGCCGTCATCGAGGTCGTCCCCTCTGCACGTGGCTACGCCGCACTCGACGCCGCGATGGGCGTGCGCGGCGCTCGCAACCGATGAATCCCGAACGCCGCTGCGATGAGCCCGATCCCGATGAGCTGCGACGTCGACAATCCGAAGACCCCCCCGCGATCGTCACGCCGGAGGATCTCGATGACGAAGCGCGCCGCGGCGTAGAGCGCGAGGAACGCCGCGAACACCTGACCGTCGTAGCGTTTTTTCGGCTGCACGAGGAACAAGCACGCCGCGGCGATCGCCAGCGACGCGGCCGACTCGTAGATCTGCGTCGGGTGCACGCGATGGCTCCACATCGAGGCGTGATCGAGCAGGTGCGCCTTCCACTGCTCTTCGCTGGCCGGGCTCTTCGGTGGGAACGACAGCGCCCACGGCAGATCGCACTCGGCGCCGAAGCAGCACCCGGCGAGGAGGCACCCCATGCGCCCGAACGCGAGGCCCAGCGGCACGGCGACGCCCGCGAGGTCCGCCGCCTTCCAGAACGGAAAGCGATCGCGCTTCAAGAGGAACCACGCGCCGGCCGACGCGCCGATGAAGCCGCCGTAGTATGTAAGCCCGCCCGCCCAGAATTTCGCCCACGCGAAGCAGTCGACCACCTGCGGATGGCAGACGTTCTTCGCCGTGTCCCAGACCCCCTCGTAGTTCTTGGAGAGGCACTCGGCGTGCGTGATGGGCCAGTCGACGAGTGACGGGTCTGTGCACAGGTGGACGTAGTCCATGAAGAAGCCGTCGGCGAAGACGTGGAGCAATCGCCCGCCGGCGACGCCGCACAGGAGCATCGCGATCCCGAGATCGACCATCACGTCGGGGTTCTGACCGAGGCGTCGCGCGCCGACGGCGCAGATCGCGGTCGCGAAGAAGAAGCCCGTCAGCAGGAGGACGAAGTACGACGGGAAGCCGACGTCGAACAGCCGGAATAGCTCGGGGCGCATGCGCGGAGCTTACGTCTTGTGGTCGTCGGCTGCCGGGTGCTCGTTGTCGGGTGGCGCATAGTCGCGGTCGCCCGGCTTGGGGGCGATCGCCTTGATGATCGACATGACGACCGGCTTGGCGAGCACACCGGCGCCGCCAAACATCAGCTCGGGGCTGTCGTGCACGACGCGCGATCGCTTCGAGGTGAACATGTCGATCGCCATGAGCGCGACGCCGACGCAGATGGCGACGTCGGCGATGTTGAACGTGGGCCAGTGATCCGTCGGCGTGCCGTGGCCGGGGAACGCGCGACCGACGACGTCGTTCATCTTGCGGACCCACTCGGCGCGGTAGTCGATGAAGTCGATGACCCACCCGTAGCGAATGCGATCGAAGACGTTGCCCAGCGCGCCACCGAGCACGAGCGGCAGACCCCAGCGGAGCGCGCGCTGGCGCGGCTGGAGGCGGCGGTAGAGCGTGACGATGAACGTGATCGCCGCGATCGACACGAGCAGGAAGAACGGACGGCGCACGTTCTCGTTCGCGGTCTGAAGCAGCCCCCACGCGCCGCCGCGGTTCTTGGCGAGCGTGAACGTGAGGTGGGTCGACCAGAGCGGCGGAAACGCCGGCGGCGCATCGAGCCGCTTCTCGGCCCACAGCTTCGACCCGATGTCGGACGCGAGCGTGACGATCGCGACGACCGCCAGGAACAGGTACGACGGGTGCGCCGCGTTCGGATCGACGACCCGCTTGGCCGCACCACGGGGCGCCGGCAAGCGCGGGACGCCGGGCGCGATCGGCTCGGGCGCGAGCAAGGCGACAGGCGCGACGTCGGGAGCGGGAGCCTCCGGTGCAGACGCGGACTCGGGAGACTCGGAGCCGTCGGGAGACGGCGAGGGATTCGGTTCGTCCATGATGTAAAGGCGAGCGAGGCGATCTACGACATCGCCACGGAAGGGGCCAGAGAACTTCCGTGCGCGCTTGTTTTCGGCTCGATGGAGACGCGGAGTTGCCTGACTACGGTACATCCGTTTAGCGTCGACCCATGCAGCAAGCGACGACCCGAAAGGCGCCGTGGGCCATCGAACGAGGCGTGGACCCGGTGCTCGCGAAGTGGCGGGCGAGCGACTGGGTTCGGCCGTGCGTGTGCGCGGACGAGACGCGGCCGGCGCGCCTCGGCGATCACGTGCCGATCCCTGAGTCGCTTGCGCCGCAGATCGCCGCGGCGCTTCGGGCGCGCGGGGTCGAGTCGCTGTACGCGCATCAAGCGAAGGCGTTCGCGATCGCGCAGCATCGCGGGAGCGAAGAGAACGACGCGAGCGAAGGGGCGCGCGGCTTCGTCGTGGCCACGCCGACGGCCAGCGGCAAGAGCCTGTGCTTTCACCTCCCCGTCTTGCAGACGCTCGTGGAGGATCACGACGCGCGCGCGCTCTACCTTTTTCCGACCAAGGCGCTGGCGCGCGATCAAGAGGCGGGGCTGCGTGAGCTGATCGCGGCGAGCGGGATCGCGTCGTCGGCCGTGGTCTTCGACGGCGACACGCCGGGCGACGCGCGGCGCGCCGCACGCGAGCGCGGCGGGATCATCATGACGAACCCGGACATGCTCCACACCGGGATCCTCCCGCACCACGCCAGCTGGGCGCGCACGCTCCAGAACCTCCGGTACATCGTGGTCGACGAGATGCACACGTACCGTGGCGTCTTCGGGTCGCACGTGGCCAACGTGCTCCGGCGGCTGCTTCGCGTGGCGGCGTTCCACGGATCGCACCCCACGTTGATCGGCGCGACGGCGACCATCGGGAACCCGCTCGCGCACGCCGCCCGGCTCTTCGGCGTGCGCGAAGACGAGCTGGCCCTGCTCGACGAGAGCGGCGCGCCGCAAGGCGAGCGGCGGATGTTCCTCTTCAACCCGCCGGTGGTGAACGCTGAGCTGGGCATCCGCGCGAGCTACGTGAAGCAGGCGACGATGCTCGCGGCCGATCTGGTGCGCGCGCGCGTGCCGACGATCATCTTCGGGCAGTCGCGCAACAGCGTCGAAGTGATGCTGCGGTACCTGCGCGATCGCGTGTCGGGCGACAGGATCGATCCGCAGCAGATCATGGCGTACCGCGGCGGGTACTTGCCCGAGCAGCGGCGCGAGATCGAGCGGCGCTTGCGCGAAGGCGACCTGCTCGCGGTGGTGGCGACGAGCGCGCTCGAGCTCGGGATCGACATCGGCGATCTCGACGCCGTCATCTGCGCCGGCTACCCCGGCTCGGTCGCGGCGCTCATGCAGCGGTTCGGTCGCGCGGGGAGACGCACGTCGAAGAGCATCGGCGTGCTCGTCACGTGCAGCGCCCCGCTCGATCAGTACCTGGCGCGCGAGCCTCGCCATGCGTTCGGCGCTCCGGTGGAAGAGGCGCGGATCGATCCGAACAACGCCGAGATCCTGATCCAGCACCTGAAGTGCGCGGCCTTCGAGATGCCGTTCAAGACGGGCGAAGCGTTCGGCTCGCTCCCGGCGGAGGACACCGGCGACGCGCTCTCGTTCCTCACCACGCACCGCGTGCTCCACGAGTCGAACGGCACGTTCCACTGGGCGACCGATGCGTATCCGGCCAACAGCGTGTCCTTGCGAAGCGTCGGTTGGGACAACGTCGTGGTGGTCGACGTCAGCGGCTCCGAGAAGGTCGACCCGCATCGCGGCGAAGCGCTCCGCGGCAAGACGCTGGCCGAGATGGACTGGCGCGGCGCGCACACGATGCTGCACGAGCAAGCCATCTACCAGCACGACGGCGAGACGTACCAGGTCGAGCGCTTCGACTACGAGAACCACAAGGCGTACGTCCGCAAGGTCGAGCCCGACTATTACACCGACGCGATGACCTACACGCAGGTGAGCGTCATCGAAGAGAGCGCGACGGGGGCGCTCGTTCTGGATCCGACGCGGCCGAGCGCGTGGCCGAGCGGATGGGGCGAGGTGGCGATCGTCGAGAAGGTGGTCGGGTACAAGAAGATCAAGTTCTTCACGCACGAGAACGCCGGGTACGGCGACGTGCGGCTCCCCGAGATGCAGATGCACACGACGGCGTTCTGGATGACGCTGCCGGAGAGCGTGGTGGCGAACGTCGACGCCGGACGCGGCGCGGCGATCGATGCGCTGCGCGGGATCGGGATCGCGCTCGAGACGGTGGCGACGCTGGCCTTGATGTGCGACCCGCGCGACATCGGCGCGACGCTGGGCGACGCCGAGATCGTGGCCGACGGCGAGGCGAGCGGGATTCCGCGGAAGGTCAGAGGCGGGCCGCAGGAGGGGTACAACCCGACGCTGTTCCTCTACGAGCACGTGCCGGGAGGGATCGGCTTGTCGGAGCGGATCTGGGAGCAGCGCGAAGGACTCGTGGCGCGCGCGCTTCGCTTGATCGAGTCGTGCGCCTGCACGGATGGATGCCCGGCGTGCGTGGGGCCGAGCGAGACGTCGCGAAAGATCGTGGCGCTGGAGCTGCTGCGATCGATCGTGACCGGCGCCTAGTGCAGAACGATCGCCGCGGATGTCGCGCCCACGATCACTGACGTGACGGCGGTCGTGGTCACGCTCCCCGGCTCATCGCCGGCTGCATCGACCGCGCCTCCGCCCGACGGCACCACTTGCTGTCCGGTGATGGTCACGGTCACCGGCGAGGCCGACGGGTTCACCAGCACGCTCCCCTTGGCGAAGTCGCGCCGATAGACGCCGCCCACGAGCAGGTTCGCCACGCTCGTCGTCGCGGCGGTCGTCGGCGCGCCGAGGTCGACCGCCCACTCCGGGTACCACTCGAGCGGGCCGCCCGCAAAGTAGTCGAGGTACGTGTGGTGCCCTTTCACGAGCAGGTAGTTGCCGAGGTAGTAGAGCCGCTTGCCAGTGTCGGTCGACGCGCTCAGGTAGTTCTGGAGGATCATCAGCTTGTCGGCCGCGGCGAGCGCCAGGAGCTCGTTGGTCGACGCTTGCCAGTCGCTCTCGGCGAAGCTCGGATCGGCGAACCCTTCGGAGAACACGCCCGCCGTGAGCGCGTAGTTCGTGTCGTCCCAGCCGGTGATGAACGAGCCTTCGTTCGGGATGAGCGGGATCCCTTTCGCCGCCAGCGCGCCGTTCAGCGCCGACGCCCACGTCTGCCAGGCGTCGATCCAGGTCGTGTTGCCGAGCTCCACGAACGACGTGTCCTTCGCCGCCGTCGCCGCCAGGCGCGGATCCTGGTTCGCGCCGCTGCCGCCGCACCACCCTTGAAGCAGCGACGGCGACGCCGAGTCGAACATGATCGCGTCGTACTCGCCGTCCTTCACTTGCTGCGCGAGCGACGAGGCCCAGTAGTCGGCGAACCCCTTCACCGACACGTTCATCAGGAACTTCCCGTCGGGCGCGGTCACGCGGCCGGTCGACGTCGTGTCCGTGGCGGAGTGCCAGAACCACGTCTCGTTCTGCGTGACGGTGGAGAGATCGTTCCCCCACGACGTCCCATCGAGAATGAAGTCGACGGCTGACTGCCACATCGCCAGGTGGTAGTGCAGCACGATGAAATTCGGGTTGATGGCGCGGAGCGCGTGCGTGTCCGGGAGGAGCTGCTTCTCGGTCCCGATGTAGTGGGTCGCGGCGAAGTGCTGCTGGGCGGACGGCATCCCGCTCGGGAGCTGGTCGGTCAGGATCGCGATCGACGACCACGTGTCGGGGAACGATCGTTCGCTCGGCAGCGCGCCGGAGCCCGAGTCGCCGCCGTCGCCGTTTCCGACCACGCCGCCGGAGTCTCCGCCAACCACGCCTGCGTCTCCGCCGTCGCCTGAACCCGGCGACGACGCTGCGTCGTTCGCGCCTCCGGCGTCGCCCGAACCGCTCTCGCGGTTGGCGTTCGACGATCCACAGCCCGCGGCCCCCGTGAGCACCGGACACACGGCAAGCACCGCAACCGCGACGAGGCGTAACGCGCGTCGACCCATGTCACGAAGGTTACCTCCACCGAGACGCGCGCGCGAAGGCGCGCTAGTCGCGCCAGGGGATCGGCAAGAGCGGCCAGTCGCGGAGGAGCGGCAGGCGCGCCTTCGGGCCCGCCTGGCGAACGACGCGCGCGCACTCGTCGAGCGTGAGACGGCGCGGGCCGAAGGGCGATGCGTCGGAGCCGTCGGAGTCCATGAGCAGCGTCGGCGTGTCGATGCCGTAGTCGTCGGGGTGGCCGGGGAGATCCATGAGCACGTGCCCGAGCTCGTGCGCCAACGTGAGGCTGCTGCGGCGGGCGCGGATGCCGGCGCGATCGAGGATGACCGCGTCGCGCACGCTCGAGAGATCGCTGGCGATGAACGATTCGCCGATGCGACCTCCTCCGGCGAAGAGCGGGACGACGACGACGTCGACCGCTTGCGGATCGACCTCGGCACGCGCCTTCAAGAGCGTGCGCTCTTCGAGCGTGCCGGCGACCGAGTCCATGTCGCCGAAGTGCTGGAGGCCGTCGGACAGATCGACCGAGCCGATGCGCACGACGAGCGACGCGTCGGAGGAGAGCGGCAAGCCCGTCACCGAAGACTCGACGGTGACGAGATGGCCGTCGCGGCGGCGCACGGAGATGTCGACGCTGCCACCGGCGCCGGGGGCGATGCGCGCGTTCGGAGAGACAATCGTGACGAGGCCGACGTGATCGATGGCGTGCGCGATCTCGTCGGCAGCGCCGCTGGGCGTGGTGCCGCGGGCGATCGTGACGGCGATCTCGTGCTTCTCGACGCGAAAGCGAACCTCGCCGCCCGTCGCCGGGAGGCCGAGGTCGTCGCCGATGGCGAGCATGTGCGCGGGGGGCGGATCGATGACGCGCACGTCGGCCTCGCCCGCGGGCCCGAACGTCACGCCGCATTGACCCCAAATCGCCGACGCCAGCGCCAGCTCTCCGCGGAGGAGCGCGATGGCTCCGGCATCCGTGCCGCCGATGGCGGGCGCGCCGCCGGGGACGACGCGGAGGACCGACGCGCGAATCGTGGCGCGGAGGCGACCGATGGGGCCCGCGGGGCTCGCGCGCGGGCCCTCGACGCGGATCGCCTGGAGCTTCTTGCCGTCGCGAACGACGGCGATGGCGCCGCCGATCTCGGCGCGCAGCGATCGATCGCGGACCAGCGGGTGTTTCTGATCGACCTCATCGACCACGAACCGCAGCGGCGCGCTCGCCGCGCACGTGATCCCGGGCATCGCGATCGCGCCCGGGTTCGCGCCCACGCAGGCGGCGGGCGACAGGCCTACGCGGAGGACGTCGATCACCGCACCGCTGGCCGACACCGACTCGACCTGCGCGTCGAAGAGCGGCGCACGCGCGGCGACCTCGTTCGGCACCGCCAGCACGACGCGGAGAGCATCCGGGTCGTCGTACCGCGCGTCGCCCGATCCCTCCCCCACCGGCGCACGCGACGGGGGCGAGCGTTCGGCCGACGCGTGATCGCGCGCGAGGTCGACGTCGTAGCGCGCGCCGTCGCGCATCGAAGCGCCCACGACGTGAACGACGAGCGCGATCTGCATCGACCCGCGCACGGCGACGATCGAAGCGACGCCCGGCGAGAGCCCTTGAAGCATCGCGCCCATCGGCAACGGCGTAGACCACGCGAGCGGTCTCCCGTTGGCCACGACGCGCACGTGCTCCGCGCCGGAGATCGCGTGCAGCGTCGCCCCCGCGAGCGCGCGATCGATCGGCACGAGATCCTTGCGCGCGGCCGGAGGGAGAAAGCTCTGCGCGCCGTCGGCGACGCCGTTCACGTCGTCGTCGTCGCAGTCCGCGGCGAGCACGATCGGCGCAGGCTCTCCCGGTGGAGGCCCCGCGTCAGCGCGCGCGTTTCCTCCGGTCACGCATGCGATCGCGATCGCCAGCGTGACCGCGCGGCGCGTTACTCGAGCCAGCCCCACTGAATCCAACGGAACGGCGTCTCGGTCAGCACGTCGCCGCCGGCGTCGCGCGACGAACGCGACGCCGCCGCGCGCACGAGCGTGCCCCACGCGGCGTTGCCGAGCACCTTCGACTCCAGCAACTCGTCGGCAAGCGCGCGCGCGCGATCGCGCATGCCCGCGTCCCACATCGCCGCGATCGCGAGGCCGCGCAGGTCTTCGCGCTTCGGCGCCATCGCCGCTTCGGCCAGCGCTTCCTTCAGATCTTCGCGACCGTGATCGCGCGCGAGGTAGAGCGCAGCGCGGATCGCTACTTCGTCGCCGAGCGGCAACGAGCGCGCGAGCGTCTCGAGCATCGGCTTGGCCGCGGGCGCGCCGGCGCGCGCCATGCGGAAGAGGAACGTCGTGTCGCGATCGGCGCTCGGGCGATCCGACAGGCGTGCCACGAGCTCCACGGTGGGCCTCGTCGTCGGATGCGGCACTGCCGAGGCGGTCGACACTTCGGACAGCGCCCACGCCACGAGCGACCAGGCCGCGCGCGCGCTCTGCGGCCCCACGGTGGCGAGCGATCGCGCCTCGTCGAGCGGCGTGCGATCACCCGCGCGCACGGCGACGTCGGCCATCACCAGCCAGCGCCCCAGGTGCCGCTCCGCGCCGCGAAGCACGCCGAGCGCCGGCCCCACGACCGCCGGAATCGGTGCGCTGCGCGCGAGCGGGACGAACAGCTCGACGCACAACGAGATGCGGTGACTCTCCTTGATCATCGGCGCCAGGCCTGCGAGGTGCGCGCCGTTCGACTCGCGACGCGCGACGCGCGCGATCTCCGCCGCGAACGAGACGTGCGACTGGCGGCTCGCCGCCACCTTGGCCAGCGGCGCAGCCAGCGCGGGGTCGCGCGAGAAGCACGCCGCCGAGAGGGTCGACGTTCCGCCGGCTTCGTCGGCCGCGAGCGCGAGCTTCAAGAGCGTCGTTGCCTGGCGGTCCTCCGCTTCGCAGATCGAGCGGAGGCACGCCGAGTAGATCTCGCGATCGAACGACTTGCGCCGGATCATCACGGCGACCGCCTCGGCCATCGACGCGCGCAGCGCGGGGCTGAGCGGCGCGATCGCACGGAGCGCTCCCGCGAACTTCGCCTCGCTCGTCGGCCTTCGCTTGAGGACCGCATCGAGCTCCGCCTCGAAGCGAGCGCGGGTCGCCTTGTCGACGATCTCCGCGCGGGCGATCGACGGCGCTTGCTTCCGCGCCGGCGGCGCGACCTTCAACTTCGCTTGTTGCGTTGCCATGCGATCGATCGCGTGCTCCCCCGTCGCGGTTCCAATCACTGACCCTACCAGATGGAACGCGCTCTGGTTCACGATCTGCCCGTCACGAAATCGAAACGCCTGACGCTGCGTGAACGCGGGTTAATGGCGAACGGTGAACAGATAGCGCTTGACGGTCCCGCTGGTCGGCGGGTCCCGGCCCGCCTCCGCTAGTGGCGCACGGTGAAGAGATAGCGTTTCACACTCGGCGATCCGCTGACGCTCACGGTGAGCGGTCCGGCGGTGATCGAATCACTCGCGGTGACGACGGCGATCGAGAGCACATGGCTCGCCGCGTCGTTCCAGAAACAGGCGTCGCATGTCTGCAGATCGGCGACGCTCGCCGCCATCGGGATCGCGGCTCCGCCATGCGTGACGCTCGCGCCGGGATCGAACGCGGTCGCGGGCGCCGACTGCGAGAAGGACGTGCCGTCGTCGAGCGTCAAGGTCGTCGAGCCCCCGGCGAACACCTGAACCTCCAGGAAATCGGCTCGATCCTGCATCGACACCACCCCTGCGTCGGCCTGCGTCGACGGGATCACCGTCTCCACGTCGGCGCTCAGCATCGGAACGATCGCCCCCAAGCGCGCGAACACCGGCACCGTGTCGAGCGGCGCATCGGCGTTCACGTCGGCGTTCCCGGCAACGCGCGCGCCGGTCCAGAAGTCGAAGTACTGCGCCTCGGGGAGGTACACGCGACGCGACGTGAGCCCGCGCGTCACGACCGGCGCGACGAGCAGCGCGTCGCCGTACATGTACTCGTCTTGCATCGTGTACGTGCGCGGGTCCTTCGGGTTCGTCAGGTACATCGCGCGCATCACCGGCGTCCCGTTCGCGCGCGCCTGGCGCACCGCCACGCGCACGTACGGCAGCATGCGCGTCTTGATGAGCGCGTAGCGGCGGTACACGTCGGTCGACTCCTGGTCGTCCCAGATCTGCCAGCGCGGCACGGTCCCGGTCCCGACGCCGCCGTTCTCGTCGTGCATGTCGGCGGAGAACGCGCCCACCTCGGTCCACCGCAGGTAGACCTCTTTGTCCGGCGGCGGATTGTTCATGTAGTGAAAGCCGCTGATGTCCGACCCCCACAGCGGGATGCCGCTCATGCCGGCGTTGAGCGCGCCGGTGAGCGCCGCGGGGAGCCCCTGCGCGAGATCGAAATCGGTCGCCTGATCGCCGGCCCACACCATCGGCACGACGCCGCCCGTCCCCGCGTAGCCGGAGCGCACGAAGAAGAGGAAGTCGCCGTCGGGGCGCGCCTTCTGAAACATCTCCAGCGCGGCCTGCTGGTAGAGCACCGGGTAGGCGTTGTGCGCTTCCATCCCGCTCCGCCCGTCGAACATCACCGCGTCTTGCGGGACGTACTCGGCGAAGTCGTACATCCATCCGTCCCATCCGTCGGCGACGGCCTGGGCCATGAACGCCTGGTACCAGGCGACCGCGGCGGGGTTCGTGAAGTCGACCATGCCGGCGTTGTACGGAGGATCGAGCACCGTGTACGCGGTCCCGTCGGCGTGCTTCACGAGGTAGCCGTTGGCCACGGCGTCGTCGAACACCGGGTGCCACGAGTCGGCCACGAACGGACAGAAGTACGCGACGGCCTTGTACCCGCGCGCGTGGAGATCGGTGGTGACCGCGAGCATCGCCGCGTGGTCTTGCCCGCCGCCGTTCGGGAAGTAGTGGACGTCCGAGTCGATGACGCTCGTCGGAATGTGCGCCGCGCGCAGCCTCTCCACGTCGCCGCTCCCCGGATCGGCGCGCCTTCGCGGCGCGAGCACCCAGTCGGCGATCTGCGGGGGACGACCCGTGACGGCGGTGAGTGACGCGACGAGGTTCACGGGATCGGGGTCGACAAAGAGCGACAGATCCAGAGAACCGCTCGTCGACTCCACGCGCCAGGCGTCGGCGCGTTCTTCGCCGAGGTGGAAGCTCGATCGCCACGTCGTGTTCAGCAGCATTCCGAACCCGCGCGGGCTCATGAACCACGGCACCGGGATGTGCGTCATCGCCGGCCCGTTGGGCGACGGGTTGCCGGGGCCGATCGGGGTCTGCTCGCCGTCACCGAGGCCGTCTTCTTCGACCCAGTCGTACGTCAGCGTCCCGCGGCGATCGGCGTACACGTAGCGCTCGCCGAACCCCATGAAGTGATCGTCGTCGTGCATCGCGAAGCCGAGCGACACGCGGTTCACCGGCGAGGGGTCGCTCGCGTCGACTTCGTCGATGGCGGCCACGAGGTGCAGCCCGCTGTCTTGGGCGGTGACTCTCAGCGTGAGACTGGGGTGCGCGACATCGGTGGTCGACACATGGACCGTGAAGTGATCGGGCGCGGAGTCGACGCTGCCGACACGCGCCGTTTCGTTCCACGGATCATCGACCCCCTGGAAATACGCCCATCCGTAGGCAAGCGTCGGTCCGCTGTCGTCGGTGTCGTGCGTGAACGCGAGCGGTGCATAGGCGCGCAGGGGATCGGTCGCCGCCAACGCGCCGTCCGGCGCCGCCGACTCGAGGAGAACCTTCCCCGTCTTGTCGGCGATGGAGAACGCAAAAGGAAACGTCGTGACGGAGATAGTGACGCCCGACGTCGGCGCGGTCCACGTCGTGACCGATGCCGCGGGAACAGGCGAAGGCGGTCCACCGCCGTCGCCTGACGTGACGATCACCTGGCCACCGAGCCCGCCGCCCCCCGATCCGCAGTCGAATCCCGTCACCGCGGGGACCGCAGCGAGCAAGACGACCAGAGCCCAACGACTACGCATCCGCTCTGCGTATACTATTCCTCGTTCCCTGAAGCTTTGCAGAATGATGCGTCTCAGCCGCGAACGGCGAGACGCACCGGCGACGGTCACGCCTTGGCGACCGCGATCGTGACGAGCTCGCCTTCGACGTCCATCTCCTTCGCCGCCGCCCCTGCGGGCATCTCGGTCGACGAGACCGACACGGCCAGCGTCTCCTGCCCGAGCTCGCTCGCGTGGCTGTCCACGATCCGCTTCACGCGATCGCTCCCGATGATCCCGATCTTGATGCGATCGGTGAACTCGAGCTCCATCTCTTTGCGTGCAGCCTGCACGCGATTGAGCAGCTCGCGGACGAGGCCGAGATCGCGCAGCTGGTCGTCGAGCGTCGTCTCCACGATGACGACGCCGACGCGATCGCCCGCCGCCGCGAAGCCGGGCTTCGTCTCGAACGAGGCTTCGATGTCCTCGCGGACGAGGTCGATCCCGTTGAACGTCCCCTTCCCCTCCGCCACGATCGCGTCGAGCAGCTTGCGATCGCTCTCCGAGAGCGCGGCCCACGCCTTCTTCAGCTCCTGCGCTTGCTTGCCGAGCCCACGCTGCCCGAGCGTGCGGAAGTTCGGCTTGTACGAGTAAGCGCCGAACTGCGACGCGGCTTCGGGTCCCAGGAACCCCGCTTCGAGCACGTTGAGCTCTTCGAGGATCATCGGCTTGTGATCGGTGAGCTCGTGACGGAGCTCGGCGTCGTTCAAGATGATGTGCGCGCGCCGCAGCGGCTGGCGCACCTTCAGCTTGTGGTCGGTGCGGACCTTGAGCCCCACGCTCACCACGTCGCGGATCGCCGCCATCTCGCGCGAGAGCCCCTCGTCGATGGCCTTCTCGTCGGCCACGGGGAAGCGTTCGAGGTGCACGCTCTCCTTCGCGCCGGCGCGTTTTCCGACGGCGAGGTTCTGGTGCATCGCGTCCGCCAGGTAGGGAACGAACGGTGCGATCAGCTTCGACGTCGTGAGGAGCACTTCGTACAGCGTCTCGTGCGCCGCGACCTTGTCCGGCCCCCATCCCGACTGCCAGAAGCGATCGCGACTCCGGCGCACGTACCAGTTGGAGAGCGCGTCGACGAAGTCGGTGAGTCGCCCGGTCGCCTTGTAGACGTCGTACGCGTCGAGATCGTTCTGCACGCCGCGCGTCGTGATCGCGAGCTCGCTCAAGATCCAGCGATCGAGCTCCGACGGCGTCGACTTCGCCCCGGCCGGCACGCCGTCGATGTTCGCGTAGATGACGAAGAACGAATAAACGTTCCGCAGCTTGATGAGGAACTCCTTCTGGAGCGCCCGCACGTTCGCCAGTGAGTGCCGCGTGTTCGACCACGGCGGGTTCGACGCATAGAAGAACCAGCGGAACGCGTCGGCGCCCGGCGCGCTCGAATGCGGATCTGTAACCGTTACGCGCTGCTCACGCGGAAGGCGCGGAACCTCGACGGGCTTAACATCCACGCGATCGGTAGGCCGAAGTCCCAGCTGCGCGAGATCGCTCGGAAGGACGATCGCCACTCGCCGCGGGAGCTTCTTTAGCGGAACCATTACGACGGAAATTGGTTCGCCCCGTGTCCCCGTCAGGTTGACGTTCGTTTTGCCCGTCAGATCGAGCCCGTCGGCGTCCTCCGGGCAGATGTAGACGTAGCCACCGGTCGCACCGGAGGCTGACGCGAGCTTCTCCGTGATCTTGAAGGCATCCCGAGCCTGTTTCTCGTCCAGCACCGCGAAGTCCATCTGCACGGCGTCGAGGATCACTTCCGGCGGCGTGTAGTTCCCCTTCGACTTCGACTCCTTCTTCCCCTCCTTGTCGCCGACGTGCCCGAGCACGATGCACGTCTTGAACGGGTGCGGATATTCGCGGACGGGGGCGAGGCCCATCTTCTTCTGCGTCTCGGGGTCGAAGACGAGCGTGGAAATCATGAGCAGCGAATAGAACCAGCCGCGCGTCTGATCGATCGCCTCGCTGATGAAGTCCGCCGGGAAGCTCTCCTTGAACTTCTCGACCCCCTGATGCGGGAAACCCCACTGCGCGAACGGCATGCACCCTGAGTCGAACCAGCAGTCGATGACCTCGGTGACGCGCTTCATCGTGCCGCCGCAGCCGGCGTGGCCGCAGGGGAACGTGACCGCGTCGATCCACGGCTTGTGGACGATCAGGTGCTCGCTCAGCGTGGGGTCGGCGGCGCGCGCCTTCTTGAAGTGATCGAAGGCGCTCGGGTTCTTCACCTCGATGGCGGCGACGCTGCTCGGCGCCTCCATGTGGAGCGCGTCGCGATCGCAGATCCAGACGTTGAGCGGCGTCCCCCAGAAGCGTTCGCGTGAGAGCGCCCAGTCGACGTTGTTTGCCAGGAAGTCGCCGAAGCGCCCTTCCTTGATGTGCTCGGGGTGCCAGTGGATCGTGCGGTTGTTCTCGATCGCCTTGTCGATGAGCGCCGTCGTGCGGATGTACCAGGCCGGGCGCGCGTACTGGATGAGCGCGTCTTCGTCGGCGCGCCAGCAGAACGGGTAATCGTGGCGGTACTGCTCCTGATGAACGAGGAGGTGACGCCCCTTCAGCTCGTGAAGGATCTCCTTGTCGCAGTCTTTGACCCAGCGGTTGGCGTAGGGGCCCATCGCGTCGACGAACGTGCCGTCCGTCTTCACGGCGCAGAAGAGCGGGAGGTCGGCGTCGCCTTCGAGGATCTTCTTCTGGACGCCGTAGTCGTCTTCGCCGAACGCCGGCGCGATGTGGACGATGCCGGTGCCGGTGTCGAGCGTGACGAAGTCGGCGGCGACCACTCGCCAGATCGCGTCGTGGCCTTGTGCCTCCGCGCGGAACGTCTCGAACGGCGGCTGGTACGCGAGCCCGACAAGGGCCGAGCCGGGGATCTCTTTCTCGATCGTGAGCTCGCAGCCAAGCTTCTTCGCGAGCGCATCGAGCAGGCGCTTGGCGACGACGAGGCGACGCTCGTCTTCGCACTTCACGAGCACGTACTCGAAGCTCGGATGCACCGCCGCGTACATGTTCGACGACAGGGTCCACGGCGTCGTCGTCCACACGAGGAGCGCGGCGTCCTTGCCGTCGATCTTCTCGGTCAGGGGGAACGCGACGTACGCGCTCGGATCATCGACCGACTTGTACCCGAGCCCGACCTCGGCGCTCGACAGCGCGGTCCCGCCTTGCGCCCACCACCAGACGACCTTGTGCCCCTGGTAGAGCAGCCCCTTCTCGAAGAGCTGCGACAGCGCCCACCACACGCTCTCCACGTAGCTGCGGTGGTACGTGACGTACGCGTCCTTGAGATCGCACCAGAACGCGACGCGCTCGGTGAGCGACTCCCACTCGTTCGTGTAACGGAAGACGCTCTCGATGCAGCGCTTCACGAACGGCTCCACGCCGTACGCTTCGATCGCCGCCTTGCCGTGGATGCGGAGCTCCTTCTCTACTTCGACTTCGACCGGCAAGCCGTGCGTGTCCCAGCCCGCCTTGCGCGGGACCTTGTAGCCGCGCATCGTCTTGTAGCGCGGGAACAGATCCTTGATGACGCGCGTGAGGACGTGCCCGTTGTGCGGGAGGCCGTTGGCCGTCGGCGGGCCTTCGTAGAAGACGAATGTCGGCGCGTCCGGGCCGGCGCTCTCCAGCGACTTCTCGAAGATGCGCTTGTCCTTCCAGAGCGCGAGGATCTCCCGTTCGTCCTTCGGGAAATCGAGGTTCGGATCGACCTTCGTGAAGCGCGGTTCGGAAGCCATCGGCGCGTGGTTTACCACAGGCGGAAGGCGAGTCCGCGCAGAGCGCGTATCGGTCCACACCAGAGCCGGGTCGCGCGAGGTCAGATGCCGTGTCCGGGCTCCAGACACGCGTCGAGCAGCGGATCGGGGATCTTGCGGATGGTGCCGTCGGTGAACGACGCGCACGCTACGCGCACGCTCGACTCGTTCAGCACCTCGGCCCCGCGACGAACGACCGCCTCGAACCAGACGCTGGCGCGCGAGGCCTTCGAGACCCACGTCTCGACCTCGAGCAGGTCGTCGAAGCGCGCTGCGATCCGGTAGCGCAGCCGCGCTTCGACCACCGGCAAGCCGAGCCCGGTCGCCTGCTCGAACGCGTTGTAGTCGAACCCGTTCGCGCGCCAGAGCTCCATGCGCGCCGCTTCCAGGAACCGGAAGTACGTCGCGTGGTGAACGACCTGCGCGCGATCCGTGTCGGCGTACGCCACGCGCACGCGATGAATCCCGCGTCTCGCGCGCAACGGCGTGTCGCTCACGCGCAAACGATCAAGCGACCGCTGCGCGCTTCTCTTGCGGCAGCTTCGCGAGCACCAGCGTGTAGCTCTTGTTGAGCGTCGACACTTCGGCGAGCTCGGCGTCCGGGATCTTGATCTGGTACTGCCGCTCGATCGCCGCGACGATCTCGACCCCCATCATCGAGTCGATGCCGAGATCCTTGAAGTGCGTGTCGTCCGGGATCGTGTCGACTTCCGCGATTTCCGAGATGAGCGCGCGAAGTTCTTCTTTGAGCTGCGACATGTGCGATCTCCCTGACTACTCGGCGGCCGTGGGAGCCGCGCCGGGCTGCTCGCCCGGTTGCTTGTCCCATGCCGCTTGTTGAAGCTCCTGACGAGTGATCTCGAGGTACTTGAGGACCGGGAAGAACACCTTCTGCAAGAACACGCCGCGATCGACCCGCCCCTCGTCGCGCATCACTTCGATGCGCTTGTCGTAGTCGGGCACGATGCCGACGCCCGGCATCTGGAAGTGCTTGGCGACGTGCGCGATGTCGCGGAGCGTGCCGAGGCGATCCTCTTCCATGAGGACCTTCGTGACGTCCTGGTAGAAGCGCGTGTGCGCGATCTCGTCGCGCGCGTTGAGCCGGAAGATCGTGGCCAGGCACTCGTCGCCGAGCTCCTTGGCGCGCTGCTCCTGCTTCACGTAGATGACGAACGTCGCCATCTCCTGGAAGCACCCGTAGATCGTCATCCGCCGCGCGGTGTCGAACGGGAGCTCCCAGCTCTTCTCCATGAGCTGGTTCTGCAGATCGAACATCTGCGTCGGCGTGCGCGCGCCCGAACGGAGCAGGTACTCGAGGAGCGCGATGGAGTGCTTCGACTCCTCGTACCCCCAGTTCGCCGCGAACCACGCCTGACCGAAGTACGGCCGGACGATGTTGATCCCCTTGGCGATGTAGTCCGGGAGAAAGCTCTCCACGCAGCAAAACGTCTCGGCGACGGTCTGGAGAATCGGGTGCGCCCCTTCGCGCGGGATCTTGTCCCACGGGACGTCGCGGTACGGGTTCCAGCGACGCTCCTGCTCCGCCTTGTCGAAGAACGTGGCGTACAGGCGATAGACCCGCTCTTGCTGTGCCGTGTCCTTCATGTTCATGGCGGTCAGGCTCCTCGGATCACTGCGGCTCGCGCTTTTCGACGGCGTCGACCAGGTCCTTCACGGTCTGGATGCCCGCGAGCATCTCGTCCGGGATCTGGATCTTGAGCTGACGCTCCATCGAGCCGACGATCTCCAGCATGCCGAGCGAGTCGATGCCCAGCTCGCTGATGACGGTGGTCTCGGTGATGCTCTTGAACTCCTTTTCGACGATCTCCGTGGCCGTGGCCTGGAAGAGCGCGAGGAGGTCTTGACGACTGCGTGCCATGTCAGTGCTCGTCTCCAAAAATCAAAACGTCGTGGGTGCGCAAACGGGGAGCAAACGGGGGAAGAGAGCGGTCAATCAATCCGGCGAAGCTGGTACATCGCGAGCGATTGGTAGTGCTTCTCGAAGGCGTAGACGCACGTCGAGAGGTAGCGGTCGTAGTCGTCGAACGTCTGCTGGCCCCACTTCGAGACGATGAGCGACTTGTGGTCGGTCATGCGGGAGAGCCAGTGAGCGCAGGTCTTCTGGTAGTCGGTGCGGCGCGTCTTCACTTCCATGATTTCCCAGTACGGGTTCACGGCGAGGACGACGTCTTCGAGGCGCAAGCTGATGCCGCCCGGGAAGATCTTGTACGTGCAGAACCCGATGTCCTGGATCTCCTTCTTCGTCCGCGGGAAGCGGTTGCGAAGGATCGTCTGGAGCGAGAAGTAAGCGCCGGGGTTCGTCCACTCGTGCGCGAGCTGGAAGTACTTCCGATAGAGATCGATGTGCTTGCCGCTGCGCGCGTCTTCCGGGCGGGCGATGTGCTCCATCATGCAGATGGAGATGACGGCGTCGAACTTCTGCGCCGGCTTGTAGTCGACGTACGAGACGACGCTGGCGGTCACGCCCGGGATCTTCCGGTTCGTGATCTCTTCGTGCTGAGAGCGCGACAGCGTGATCCCGTGGCACTCCTTCACGCCCTTGTTCACCGCCTGGTACTCGAGGTTGGCGCCCCAGCCGCAACCGATGTCGAGCAGGCGCTTCTCGGGCGCGAGGTGCGCGGACTTGTGGTGCCAATCGAGCTTGCGGACCTGGGCCTCTTCGAGGTTGTCGGTCTTCCAGTTCTCGCTGGGCTCGTCGAAGATCCCGCACGTGTAGTTCATCCGCTCGTCTAGCCAGAGGCGGAAAAACTCGTTCGAGACGTCGTAAGAGACCTCGACTTCGGCTTGCGTGGACCCCATGCGTGATTCCTTCTTCTCTTCCTGGTCTGGCTTTATGACGTCTTGCGGGGCGATTGCCAATTAAAGCCGCGCGCGTAAAACGCGACGCAGCTGCGTAGAAATCCACGCAGAGAGCCCGGTCTGCACCGGGTCACGCTCCGTCGGTGGCTTGCGACCCTTCGTTGTTGCCGACACGCGGCTTGGGGAGCGTTCCGTCGAGGAACATCTGCTTGGTCTTCCGGCGCTGCGGCTTGCCGCTCGAGGTACGCGGCAACGCACCCTGCGGAACGATCTCGACCTTGTGGACCGAGAGCCCGACCTGCGCGGCGATGGCTTGCGTGATCGATTCGGTCAGGCCCTGCGCGTCGCTCTGGAACGCTTCCGCGCAGATGACGAGCTGCTCTTCACCGTCGACGTCGACCCCGAAGGCGACGACGTTTCCGCGGCGCACGCCCGGAAGCTCACTCACCACCCACTCGATGTCCTGCGGATAGAAGTTCCTTCCGCGGATGATGATGATGTCCTTGATACGACCGCAGATGTAGAGGTCGCCGTCGGCGAGGTACCCGAGGTCGCCGGTGTGGAGCCACACCTCGCCGTCGAACGCCTTCTTCCACGCCGCGGCGGTGAGCTCGGGCTCTTCGAAGTAGCCGCTCGTGACCGACGGGCCGCGCGTGATGATGTGGCCGACCTGGCGATCGCCGAGCTTCTCGCCGGTCTCGTCGTCGACGATGGCGAGGTGGTGCTCGGGGAACGCGCGACCGCAGTTCACGATCTCGCTCGCGCCGGGGGCCGTCGCATCGACGCGCCTGGCGACCCGCTCCTGCATCGACTTCGGATCGATGACGTCGCTCCGCATGCCGGTGGAGTGCGGGACGAACGTGATGGCGAGCGTCGCTTCGGCCATGCCGTACGACGGGAGATACGCCTTCGGATTAAACTTCGCGGGGGCGGTCTTCTCGGCGAAATCGCGCAGCGTCTTGGCCTGAATCGGCTCGGCGCCGCAGCCGGCGATCTTGATGCAGGAGAGGTCGAGGCCGGCGATGTCCTTCTCCTTCAGGCGCTTGGCGACGAGCGCGTAGGCGAAGTTCGGCGCGTACGTGATCGTGCCGCGGTGCCTGTGGATCGTGTCGAGCCAGATGCGCGGCCCGCGGACGAAGCTCGCCGTCGGGAGGAACACGACCGGGATGTCGGTGAAGAGCGGGCCGATGACGAACCCGATGAGCCCCATGTCGTGGAAGAGCGGGAGCCACGACACGCCCTTGTCGACCTTCGAGTCCTTCGCGAGGCCGTGAATCATGAACGACTCGCTGTTCCACGCGAGGTTGCCGTGCGTGACGACGACCCCCTTGGGGCGCGAGGTGGACCCGCTCGTGAACTGGAGGAAGGCGACGTCGTCGGGGTTCACCGTGACGTTCAAGGCGCCGGGCGCGGGCGGCGCGAGATCTTCGACCGTGGCGATCGAGCCGAGCGTCTCGACGCGCGACAGAACCGGATCGACGTACTGCTTCGTCGCGGTCGTCGTGAGCAGCATCTTGGCGCCCGAGGCGCGCGCGATGTGCGCGACGGTCTCGTGGTAGCTCTCCACGTTCTTGAACGAGAGCTGCGGGTAGATCGGCACCGGGACCGCGCCCGCGAAGATGGCGCCGAGGAACGAGAGGACGAACTCGTCGCCGTCGGGGATGACCATGGCGACGCGGTCGCCTTTGCCGATCCCGCGCGAAGCGAGGTGAGCCCCACGGCGCGTGGCCTCCTCGTGGATCGTCTGGAACGAACAGAAGCGCTCCTGTCCGTCAGGTTTCACGAAGACGAAGCCGCGCTGCGTGTCGCGGGAGAGCTGCTTCACGGCCTCGATCAGCGTGGGCGCGACGAGCTTCGGATCGTGAGTTCTCATGGGACCGGCCCGCATCTACTTCGCCGGGTGAGCCCGTGCAAGGCGCCGGTGCCCGGTTTCGGACGTGTCGCAGGCCGGCAACAGCGCGAAGAATCCACCACACGCGAATGCAGTTTCGCAGCCATTTTTCCGGTCCGTGACGTTGCCGGCACTCCGCGTGCAGCGCTATACAACCCTCGTGGCAACAGGCTCCCCGACAACGAAAGTCTCGCGCGTGTTCATCACGGGCGTGGGCGTCGTCAGCTCCATCGGCCTGGGGCGTGAGCAGTTCTTCAAGGCGCTCGCCGAAGGGAAGAGCGGCATCTCGCTCGTCGAGTCGTTCGACGCCGCGGCGCTCGGCCGCGAGTACGCCGGCGAGGTGAAGAACTTCCGCCCGCGCGATCACCTCACGGCCGCCGAAGCGCGTCGCACCGGGCGGTGCTCGGCGATGACGCTCGCCGCGGCGCGCATGGCGGTCGAAGACGCCGGGCTCAGCGCCGATCAGACGCGCGGGCCGCGTACCGCCGTCGTGCTCGGGACGACGATGGGCGAAGCCGACGTGCTCGAAGACCTCGATCACGCCTGGATCAAGAACGGCGCGCGCGGCGTGAAGCGCGCGCTCATCCCGAAGTACGGCTCGACGCTCCTTCCGATTCACGTGGCGCGCGCCATCGGCGCCCAGGGGATGGTCCTCACCCTCCCCGCCGCGTGCGCCGCCGGCAACTACGCCATCGGCTTCGGCGCCGATCTCATTCGCGCCGGGCGGGCCGACGTCGTCGTCGTGGGCGCGAGCGAGATCATCCAGGAGCTCCAGTTCAGCGGCTTCGTGCGGCTCGCGGCGATGGCGCCCGATCGCTGCCAGCCGTTCGATCTCAACCGCAAGGGGATGCTCGTCGGCGAAGGCGCGGGGCTGCTCGTGCTCGAGAGCGAAGAGCACGCCGCGCGTCGTGGCGCGCGTCCGCAGGCCGAGGTCGGCGGGTACGGCCTCTCGTGCGACGCCTACCACATCACCCGTCCGCATCCGGAAGCGGTCGGCAGCATCGCCGCCACGCGCCGCGCGATCGAGTACTCCGGCATCACGCCCGACATGGTCGACTTCGTGAACGCGCACGGCACCGGCACGCACGCGAACGATCTCGCCGAAGCGAAGGTCATGCGCGACGTGTTCGGCGATCGGCGCGTCCCGATCTCGAGCATGAAGAGCACGATCGGTCACTGCATGGGCGCCTCGAGCGCGCTCGAGGCCATTGCCTGCGTGATGACGATCGAGACCGGCATCTACCCGCCGACCATCGGCTACGAGACGCCCGACCCGGAGTGCGATCTCGACGTCGTGGCCAACGTGCCGCGCCGCGGGAAAGCCGACGTGGTGCTCAACAACTCGCTCGCGTTCGGCGGGTACAACGCCGTCATGTGCTTCGCGCGGCCTGGCGTCCTCCCCGAGCCGCAGCGCATCCCCCTACAGCGCACCGGGTCGTAACCGATGAAGCCGCGCGCGATCACGGGTCTAGGGATCGTGTCGACGCTCGGCGTCGGGCGCGAGGCGTTCTTCCGCGGGATGCAGGCGCCGGTGCTCCTGCACGATGCGCCGCGCGAGACGATGGAGACGTTCGACGCGTCGAAGTACACGAACCCGGCCGTCGCCGAGGTGCGCGGGTTCGATCCAGCGAAGTACCTGGGGGACAAAGGTCTCCGCTCGCTCGATCGCCTGACCAAGCTGCTCGTCGTCGCCGCGCGGCTCGGGATGCACGACGCCGGCTTCAAGAAAGACGGGATCTACGTCCAGAGCTCGCCGGAGCGCGTCGGCATCTGCTGCTCGAACGCCTACGGATCGCTGGAAGCGATCACCGAGCTCGATCGCGTCGCGATGCTCGAAGACGCGCGGTACATCAACCCGTCGAAGTTCCCGAACACCGTGGCCAACAGCGCCAGCGGCTACGTCTCGATCTGGGAAGACATCCGCGCCCTCAACGTCGCGGTCAGCGACGGGAACTGCGGCGCGCTCGACGCCTTCGCCTGCGCCGACATCTACCTCGACACCGGGCGCGCCGATGCGCTCCTCGTGGGCGGCGCCGAGGCGATGAGCGAAGCGCTGTACCTCGCCTTCTTGAAGCTGGGCGCGCTCGAAGCGCAGAAGCCGTCGGTCGTGCGCGGCGTGCTCCTGGGCGAGGGCGCGGCGTTGATGACGATGGAGTCGGTGGAGCACGCCAAGGATCGCAACGCGCACGTCGTCGCCGAGCTCACCGGGTATGGCACGTCGTTCGTACCGCCGGAGAGCGAAGCGCTGTTGATTCATCCGTCGAGCGAAGCGGTGGAGCGCGCGATCACGAGCGCGCTCGCCGACGCCGGCATCGAGGCCGAGGACGTCGACGTCGTCGCCTCGAGCGTGTGCGGGCTGCACATGTTCGATCGCGTGGAGCTCGAGGCCATCGGTCGCGTGTTTGCCGACTCGACGTGCATCGCGGCGCCGAAGGCCGTCCTCGGCGAGACGCTCGGCGCGGGCGGCGGAATGGGAATGGCTGCGGCGCTCTCGTGGTTCGATGGAGCGCCGCCGTCGGCCATCGTCCGCGGCGTGGTGCCGGCGCAGGTGCGCACGGTGCTCGTGACCGCGATCGGGTTCTACGGGAACGCCTCGGCGGTCGTGCTTCGTAAGCCTGCTTGAAGTGACCGCGAACTGAAGTAAGGAGCATCGCCATGGCCGCGACGTCATCGGGGAAGCCCGCCAAGAGTTGGATCGAAGAGAAGGCGCACACCGAGCTCGCGCGCGTTCGCAAGGCGAAGGAAGACCAGGGGTACCCCTACTTCCGCGAGATGGACGGCGGCGGCCTGCACACGTCGATCGGCGGGAAGCCGATCATCAACTTCAGCTCGAACGACTACCTCGGTCTCACGCAGCACCCGAAGGTGAAGGAAGCGGCGAAGCGCGCGGTCGACAAGTACGCCTGCGGCCTCTCCAGCTCGCGCGTGCAAGCGACGACGACCGAGCACGTCGAGCTCGAGCGACGCCTCGCCGGCTGGTTCGGCTTCGAGAAGTGCCTGATGTTCACCACCGGGTATCAGGCGATGCTCGGGACCATCGTGGCCCTGGCCGACAAGGACACGACGGTCATCCTCGACGCCTTCAGCCACGCCTGCATCCTCGACGGCACCTTCCTCGCGGCCGGCATCCCCGGCCGGCAGCCCGAGGTCCGCTTCTTCAACCACAACTCGGCCAAGAGCCTCGAGCGCATCTTGAAGACGCGCGAGCGGAAGAACGCGCTCGTCGTGGTCGAAGGGGTCTACTCGCTCGACGGCGACACCGCGCACCTCGAGCAGTTCGTCGAGATCTGCGAGCGCTACGACGCGGTGCTGGTCGTGGACGACGCGCACGGCACGGGCACGCTCGGGACGCGCGGCACCGGCATCCTCGAAGACCGCGGCCTGCTCGGGCGCGTGCCGGTCGTGGTGTCGACGTTCTCCAAGAGCTTCGGCGGAATCGGCGGGCTGCTTCTCGGCAAAGAAGAGGTGGTCGATCTCGTGAAGAACAACGCGCGGAGCTTTCTCTTCAGCGCGTCGCTCCCGATCCCGATCGTCGCCGCGGCCTCGACCATCCTCGACATGCTCGAGGCCGACGGCCCCGCGCTCGTGCGCGAGCTGCACCAGAAGGCGGGGTACTTCCGCGGCAAGCTCGTCGAAGCCGGGTTCGATCTCGGCGCGAGCAACACGCACATCATGCCGGTCATGTGCCGCAACGAGCGGAAGACGCTCTTCATGCACATCGCGCTGCTCGAGTGCGGCGTCCTGATGGTGCCGATCCTCTACCCCGCCGTGAAGAACGGCGAAGAGCGCCTGCGCGTGAACGTGACGCGCGGTCACACGCAGGAAGACATGGACACGGCGCTCGAGCTCTTGAAGACGTACGGAGAAGCGTTCTTCGTCCTCAGCGGCGAGGACATCGGCCCCGTCGAAGAGTGACCCCCGTTGTCATCCTGAGCGAAGCGAAGGATCCACGCGAGCCACGTAGATCCTTCGTCGCTGCGCTCCTCAGGATGACAGCGTTGGACGAGGGATGACAGCGAGGACGAGGGATGACAGCGAGGACGAGGGGTGACAGCGAGGACGAGAGCTAGGCCTGCAGCTTCTGCAGCGCCTTGGCGACGTCTTCGACGGTGCTGATGTTCGACAGCATGTCTTGCGGGATCGTCACGTTGAAGCGGTCTTCGATGTCGGCCACGACTTCCATGACGCCGAGGCTGTCGAGCCCGAGATCGTTCTGAATGTGATCGTTCGGACGGATCGGCCGGTCGAGCTCCACGTGCCCCATGAGGATGTCAGTCGTGATGGCGAGGGTCTCGGTGTACGTCGTCATGGCTTCGCTCGCCTCTGGTGTAGACCCGTCAGTTCCCGGTCAAGCTCTGGTGGATGGCGCGCGCTTCCGCCGCGGGATCGGACGCGAGGAGTAGCGCACGAATCACCGCTACGCCATCGGCTCCCGCCAGGAAGCACTCGCTCGCGTTCGCACGCTCGACTCCGCCGAGAGCGTAGATCGCGAAGCCCTCAGGAGCAGAGACCCGCGCCGTACGCAGCGCATCGACCCCTCGCCCCGCCGCCTTCCCGGGCGACGCGAAGATCGCGCTCACCAGCGCGCCGTTCGCTCCGTCGCGCGCGCCGAGCTTCACCGCCTGGTCGGAGTGCGCGGCGATCGTGACGAACACCGAGTCCGCCGCGTCGCCGAAGAGAGCGCGCGCCTGCGAGACCTTCATGGCCGTGCCGCCGAGGTGAACGCCGTCGGCGCCGACGTCCTTCGCCAGCTGCGCGTGGCCGTTCACCATGAACATCGCGCCGTGCTCTTTCGTGACGGCGCGGAGTCGCTCGGCGAAGACCCGAAGCGGCGCCTCGTCCCTCTTGCGATCGCGGAGCTGCACGGCGAACGCCCCTTTCGGAAGCGCGCGCGCACACGCCTCGACGACCTCGACGATGCGCTCGTCGGCGTACGTCGGATCGGTGACCAGGATGATCTTCGGGAGGCTCGGCGCGTCGGTCATCGGGGGGGCGCGATTATCACACGCCTGTTCCGGCTCACTCGATCAGATTCGACGTAGGGCTCGACGCGTTCGCGTAGCGCGACTTCGGCATGCGCCCGGCGAGGAACGCTTTTCGACCGGCGCTCACCCCCTCGCGCATCGCCTCGGCCAT
>PLXW01000033.1:0-15847 GCA_003151595.1 Myxococcales bacterium | reverse complement strand
GATCGGGTCGTCGATGCAGTACGGCATCACGACGAAGCCTTCCTTCACGAGCGTCCGGGCGGCGTCGAGCGTCTGCTCGTTGTCGGGGTAGAGCGTCTTCGGGTCGCCGATGACCTCGAGCTTCACCATCGGCCCGTGCCCGTCGCGCTCGCCGCCGAGCCCGAGCTCGCGCGCCAGGCGAAGCGTGCGGACGGCGTCGTCGGCCGTGAAGCACCCGGCGGTGTTCGGGAGGACGATCCACTCCTTGCGTCGCTGGAGGAGCGACATGAGCGAGCCCGACGATCGATCGTTCAGATCGACGCGACGAACGGCGACCGTGACGATCTCGGCGCCCGACGCATCGACGGCGCGCTCGGTCTCCTCGACGCTCTTGTACTTGCCGGTGCCGACGATGAGGCGGCTCGCGAAGCTTCGTCCACCGACGATGAGCGGGTCCTGCATGACGATGTCCTACTTCACGTCCCAGCTTCGGAACAAGCCACGGCGCGCTGGCACCCCGGGCGCGTGCGAGCGGTCTTGTTTCTTCCGCGGGCACGACTATGAATTCGGTCCCCGATGCGTACGCGAACCCTGACCGTCCCCGCGCTGCTTCTTCTCGTCACGTCTGCCGTCGCCTGCGGAGGTGCCGAGCCGCCGCCGCCGGCCGCGCCGCCCCCGCCCCCGCCGCCGGTGGAGCCGGTCGCGCAGCCGGCGCCCGCGCCGCCGCCCGTGGCGCACGATCAGATCGATCGCATGGCGTTCAACCGCGTCGCCGTGCACCTGAACCTCCCCATCTACTGGACGACGGATCCGGACAACGACGGCAAGCTCGATCCCGGCGAGACCGCGGCGCTCCTCTTCTATCCGACCTCCAATGATGCGAAGTGGGTCGACAACGGCGCCTTCACGCCGGCGTTCGAAGCGGCCTACGCGCGCATCGTCGCCGCCAGCAAGGAAGAACCGAGCGGGCCCACGCCGGACGAGACGGCGCGGCGAAAGCTCGTCGTGCAGGATCTCGATCAGGGGCGCGCGACGCTCGTGCAGAGCGATCTCTCGGGCCTCAGCGCGGACGACAAGGACTTCGTTCGTCACATCCACGCCGCGACCGACTTGATCGATCGCCTCTACGCCATGCAGACCGGCGCCGCGGCGCTGGCGGGGAAGATCCCGGCCGACGACACCGCGAGCCAGAGCCTCTTCCGCCGCGACTGGGGGCCGCTGTGCCTCGCGCCCGCGACCGAGAAGAACCCGGCGTGCTCATCGGTCCCCGGCGCGCCGAAGCCGATCTGCGACGCGTACCCGGCGGTCATCCAGGGGCGCGCGACGTTCTGCGAGATGCTCGAGAAGGAGCCGAACAGCAAGGCGCTGCTCGATCCGTTCGTCGTCGTGCGCGACAAGGGCGGCGTGCTCGATCCGGTGCCCGACTCGGAGGCGTACAAGGCGCTGATGGAGCCGATCGCCGCGGAGCTGCGCGCGGCGGCCGAGGCCGAGAAGGATCCGAACGAAGGGGCGCTGAAGGCGTACCTGGTCGCGGCGGCGCAGAGCTTCACCGACAACAACTGGACGCCGGCCGACGAAGCGTGGGCGAAGATGAACGCCACGAACTCGGCGTGGTACCTCCGCATCGGGCCCGACGAGGTCTACTGGGATCCGTGCGCGCGCAAGGCCGGCTTCCACGTGACGTTCGCGCGGATCAACAAGGACTCGCTGGCGTGGCAGGCGAAGCTCGTCCCCGTCGAGCAAGAGATGGAAGAGAAGCTCGGCGCGCACATCGGCAAGCCGTACGCGGCGCGCAAGGTCACGTTCCATCTCCCCGACTTCATCGACATCGTATGGAACGCCGGCAACGATCGCTTCCCCGACGGCGCGACGATCGGCCAGTCGCTCCCCAACTGGGGCCCGGTCGCGAACGAAGGGCGCGGGCGCACGGTCGCCATGAGCAACCTGTATGCCGACGCCGACAGCATGGACGCGCGTCGCAGCGGCGCCATGACGCTCCTCTCGGCCGACTCGATGACGCTCTACGACGCCTCGACCAAGTCGGGCCTCCTCAGCACGATCCTCCACGAGGCCACGCACAACCTCGGCCCCGCGCACGAGTACAAGTTCAAGGGGAAGACAGACGCGCAGGCGTTCGGCGGCGGGCTCTCCAGCATGATGGAGGAGCTGAAGGCCAACACGGGCGCGTACTACTACGTCGAGCTGCTGCGCCAGAAGGGCATCATCGACGATACGGCGGCGAAGCGCGCGTACCTCGACAACATCGTCTGGTCGTTCGGTCACATCTCGCGCGGCATGTACACGGCGGGGGGCGAGCGAAAGGCGTACAGCCAGCTCGCGGCGATCCAGATCGGCTTCCTGATGGATGAAGGGGCGATCACGTGGGACCCGAAGGCCACGGCGGCGAACGGGAAAGACGTCGGCGCGCTGACGGTCCACTTCGACAAGATCGTCGCGGCCAGCGACAAGCTGATGAAGGTCGTGGGGCTCCTGAAGGCGAACAACGATCGCAAAGGGGCCGAGGCGCTGGCGAAGAAGTACGTCGATGGATCGATCGTGCCCCAGAAGACGATCACCGAGCGCTGGCTGCGGAACCCGAAGGCGAGCTTCGTTTACGGCGTGAAGATGTGAGACGGCGCGGCGCCGGGGGCGCGGCGTCGCGCTAGCCTGATGGCCGATGTTCTCGACCACGTTCCTCGGCCATCAAGGGTGGTTGTTCCAGACGAAGAAGGGGTGCTTCCTCGTCGACCCGCTTCTGCGTGAGGAGTTCGGGCACATCCAGGCGCTCGAGTATCGCGTTCACCCGCCGCGCATCCTGAAGACGGAGGACATCCCGAAGCTCGACGCCGTCGTGCTCACGCACGAGCACGACGATCACTTCGACATCCCGTCGCTGGCGCTGCTCGATCGCGCGATCCCGATCTTCCTCTCGTCGCGATCGTCGACGGCGGCGCGGCAGATCCTGCACGAGATGGGATTCACCGTTCATCCGCTCGTCCCCGGTCGCACGGTCCAATTCGGTGACATGGATCTCACGCCGTTCTGCGGCGATCACGTCGGCGTCGACTGCGGCGACGAGTGGGACACCCTCCCCTTCTTCGTCCGAGACACCGGAGGCTCGGGGAACTTCTTCTCGATGGTCGACATCACGTTGACCGAGCAACACGTCGACTGGGCACGCGCGCGAGCTCCGCGCCCAGTCCTCGTCGGCTGGACGAACAACGCGCTCGACTGGAGTCACATGGCCGACTACCTGGCCGAGCGGGTCGACGCGACGCAGGACTGCTTCGTGAAGATGGGCGTGGGCCACAAGCTGATCAGCATGAAGTGGGGAGCGCCCAGCGCGATGGCGATGTGCGCCGGCGGGTTCGCGTTCACCGGCGACAAGGCGTGGATGAACGAGCGCGTCTTCTGCGTCGACACCGAGGCCGTCTGCCAGATGCTCGCGAAGCTCTACGTGAAGGAGCAGTTCCACGCGACGCGCCCCGGGCAGACGTTCGTGATGGAGGGGCGCGCCATCAAGCGGGTGCAGAACGACGCGCCCTTCCTGAGCACTGCGCCGCGCGAATCCTGGCCGGCCCGCGGCAAGGGGGGCACGGGAGCGATCCCGGACTACGCGCCGGCGACGGGGCGACGCGAGCTCGACGCGCACGAGAAGGCGCAACTCGAAGAAGGACTCGGCCAGTTCGCCGCGTCGCTCGTCGGCGGAACGATCTGGAAGGGCCTTCACTCTCTGCTCGAGGACGCCGCGCCTGGACGCACGCCGACGTTCGCGCTCGTCCTCCGTCACGGCACCGGCGACGAGAGGCTCGTCTACGAGTACGTCCCGTCAGCGTGCGCGTTCGCGGTGGGGAACGATCGGCCGCGCGAGACGATCCTGGCCGGCATCGAGTGCTGGGCGACCGACTTCCTCGCAGTGCTCCGCGGCGAGCTCGGGCCGATCGCGATCACGTTCGGGCGTGCGCGCTTGTGGAACGCGCTCCCCGAGAAGTTCCGCTTCGATTTCTTCGGCGACCTGTACCGAATGAGCCATCCGCTGCGGCGGCCAGCGGAGTACCTGCGGACGTATCAGCGCATCTGGCGGGAGAGCTCTGGGATCGAGGCGACGATTCGCCGGCGGTGACGCTCAGAGCGCCGTGCCCCCGCCCGGCAGTCGCACGCGAAGAAAATGAGTCCGCTGCTCCATCGGCATCGCGAGGAGTCGACGAATCTGCTCCCGAAGAGCGACGTCACTCTCGCGACGGAGCGCATCGAGTCGCTCAGCGCGGGTCGGTCTTCTTTTGCTCATCGAGCGTCGCCTCCAGCACGTCCAGCACGGCGCGGTCCTTCGGTCGGTTCGCGGCCCGCTTGCTCTTCAAGATGTCCTCGAGCGGCGCGACGAGCAACGATGCGCTCCCCATCGGGACACGAACTGCGCGCTTTCGGAGCGCCTCGAAGGAGCGGACGCCGTGGATAACCACGAGAAAGTCGACCTGAAGCCCGAGGTCGTCGTTCACCACCCGAAACATGTCTGATGCGGGGTAGTACGGGCGCATGACGGTCGCGCCGAGTTCGCGCGCGAACGCCTTCAGCTTGCGCATGTTGGTCGGCGTCTTGCGGAAGAAGAAGTCGAAGTCGAGCGTCGTGACCGGCGCTCCTTGGAGCGCAGCGGCCGCATTCCCCACGAGGATCGCCTCGAGCTTCGCGCCCTCCAGTGCAGAGGCGACACGATCGAGGAGCGGACGCGCGTTCACCCTTGCGAGCCTAGCTCAGGCCGCAGCCCGCTCGCGCGCTTCGACGAGGATCGCCGCGCACGAGTCGTACGTCTCGCACTCCATCAAGCGGCGGCGCACCTGGCCGGCGCCGGGGAGGCCGCTCAGGTAGCCCGTGAGGTGGCGGCGCGTGACGTGGCAACCGAAGCGCTCGCCGCGCGTCGCGCAGTTCGCCGCGAGGTGCTCGAGGCACAGGGCGATGCGCTCTTCGGGGGTCGGCGGCGCGAGGTCGATCCCGCGATCGAGCTTCGCGCGGATCTCGCGGAAGACCCACGGGTGCTCGATCGCGCGGCGGCCGACCATCACGCCTGCGCCGTTCGTCATTTCGAGCGCGCGCGCGGCGTCGGGGCCGCTCTTCACGTCGCCGTTCACGATGACCGGGATTTCGACCCCTTCGCGCGCCTTCGCCGCCCACGTCCAGTCGGCCGCGCCGGAGTGGCCCATCTGGGCCGTGCGGCAGTGAATCGTGATCGCGGCGACGCCGACGTCTTCGAGGCGGCGCGCGAGATCGACGATCGGCATGTGCGACTCGGGGCCGTAGCCGATGCGCGTCTTGACGGTGACCGGGAGAGACACGCTGTCGACGACCATCTTGGCCATGGCGACCATCGCCGCCGGCTCGCGCAGCCATCCGGCGCCCGCGCCGCGCGCCGCGATCTTCGGGACCCAGCAGCCGCAGTTGATGTCGAGGAAGAGCGGGTTCGCCTCTTCGGCCATGCGGGCGGCCTCCGCCAGGCGCGGGGCGTCCGAGCCGTAGATCTGAATCGCGGTGTGCGTCTCGTCGGCGTCGAGGGTGATCTTGCGGCGGGCGTTCTTGCAGCCGCGGAGCAGCCCCTCGACGTTCACGAACTCGGTCACGCAGATGTCGGCGCCGCCGCGCGTGCGGCACAAGCGCCGGAAGACCGCGTCGCTCACGTCTTCGAGCGGCGCGAGGATCGCGGGGCGGCGGGAGTAGAGATCGCGGAGGAGGGCGTGACGGTCCACGGGGCGGGTGTTTCTAGCACTAAATGGAGGGCGCGCGAGGGGGGGGTGTTCGGCGGCGTCCGTCCTCGTGTTCCGCCGCCGCGGACCTGCCGTTCGCGTCCGCGTTCGCGTTCGCGTTCGCTGGCCGCATCATCCCCTCGGCCCCGCTCGCGAAGCGCGGCGAGTCCGCCTACCTTGAGCGGCATGAGCACCACAAACAGCCCGGCAATGGACAAGGTGGTCGTCATCACCGGCGCGAGCGCCGGCATCGGAGCCGAGCTCGCGAAGCAGCTCGGGAAGCGCGGGGCGAAGGTCGTCCTCGCGGCACGCCGAAAGCCCGAGCTCGACGCGGTCGCCGCGGGGATCGGCGAGAACGCCCTCGCGGTCGTCGCCGACGTGACGAAGCGGGGCGACGTCGAGCACCTCGCCAAGGCAGCGCTCGATCGCTTCGGGCGCATCGACGTGTGGGTCAACAACGCCGGCCGCGGCATCTCGCGCTCGGTGGCCGACCTCGGCGACGACGACCTCGATGCGATGTGGCGCGACAACATGAAGAGCGTCGTCTACGGCATCCAGGCCGTGCTGCCTCACTTCAAGTCGCGGAACGCGGGGCAGATCGTCAACGTCTCGAGCGGTCTCTCGCGCGCCCCGCTTGCACCCGTGCGGGCGGCGTACGGTGCCGTGAAGAGCGCCGTGAACATGCTGACCGCGTCGCTCCGCGTCGAGCTACGCGCGACGCATCCTGGCATTCACGTCACGCTCCTCTTGCCGGGTGTCGTCGCGACGGAGTTCGGGGTCAATTCGCTCGGCGTCGGGATCGTCGACAACCGGAAGCTGCCCGGCGCGCAGTCGGTCGAAGGGGCAGCCGAGGCGATCGTCGACGTGATCGAGAAGCCGAGGGCCGAGGCGTATACGAGCTCGTTCATTGCGGATGTGATCGCGCGGTATCAGCGGGAGCCGGACGCGGTCGAGGGGGAGATCGCGGCGCGTCACCACTGAGGGCGCGGGCGCGAAGGCGAACGCGGACCCGCTCTACTTGCCACAGCACTTCTTCGACTTCTTCCCACTCCCACACGCACACGGGTCGTTCCGTCCAATCTTCGCGGCCTTCACGACCGGCACCCCCTTCGGTCGCGCTGCGGCTCGCTTCTCCTCGAAGTGCACATGGATCTGCTCCACGTTGCGCGCGAGCTGCTCCCGCTGCTTCTTCTTCCACGCCTCGAGGTCCCCCGGGGTGCCACCCGCGCCGCCGAACGACCTCTCGTCCAGCTCGTCGCCCGCGGCCAGCCCTGCGAAGGCGATCACCGGAACCGTGGCGACCCGATCGCCTTCCCACGACGGGTGCATCCGCGACCCTTCGAGGTAGCCGCCACAGAAGCTCGCGATCTCGTCGGCGTCTTCCGGATCGGGGCATAGCGCTGCCACGTCGCCATCGAGCCCGGTGCGCACATGGTTGTAGAGGCGCATCAGCAGGTCGAGGCCAACCCGCCCATCCGCCGTGTTCGCGAATGGCTCGTCCCCCTGCACGACGGGGAGCCACTTGCTCGGCGGTACGAGATCAGGCCCGCTGACCACAGCCGCCAAGAACCCGACGGCCCATTCGATGTCGGTCCCGAACCCTTCGAGGATCTCCTCGAGCTTTGCGATCTCATCTTCCGAGAAACCCTGCGTCAGCGTCGTCGTTTGTTGTTCCACGGCGCGGACCATACCTCTGCTCGTCGAGGGAGATCGACCTCGTCGAGGTCACGCGTTCACGTTGGCGATCACTCCGCGCGCTAGCCCCCAGTCAAAGCGGCGTACACCCGAGCGCACTCTTTCGCGGCGCTCGCGGCCCCCGTCAGCGTCTTCGTCATGGTCACCTGGTTTGGTACAGAACCGCGCGATGTGAACCTCGGTCGCTCGTAGCCCACCAGCCGAAGCTGCCCCTGGAGCTTTCTTGCGAGGGCCGGTGACATCCGGCCGGACGGGTCGTGGATGCTGACGAAGAGGACCACACGGCCGCCGTCGTCCGTCATCGCGAGCGCACAGACCACCACGGTGAGTGCTGTCTCGGCCCCTTCGGCGGCGAGCGGCCCCCGCCGGATGAACCCCGCGCAGAAGTCCCTCCAGTTCACTCCACTGGATCGGACGGCCTCGATTGTCTCGCGCAATCCCACCATCCGCGGGTTGCGAACGCCGGAGCGGCGGGTCGCGGCCCGCGTCGGCCATCGCGCGGGAGCGCCGTCGTCGCCGAGCGTGCGCAAGAACTCCAGCTCGGTCCGGAGCTGACGCTTCGCCCCGAGCAAACGGCGGCACCACGTTTCGTTCTCGAGCCGGAGCCACACCTCGTACCCCGCCTTCACAAGGGAGGTGACGATGTGACGATTGGAAGCCGTCCGTGGATTCCCGTGGACACGGACGTCGGACGAGACGCCGTCGTTCTCGTACCTGACGGAGCGTGAGATGCCCTTCCAGTCCCCGCCTCCAAAAGCCGAGGCATGGTGGGCGAACGCGACGAACGTGTAGGGGGCAAAGCCCGGGGCGCGAGCGAAGGCGGCGAGGGATTGTTCGATGAGGCGGAGGCTTGGCACTAGGCGAGTCTCGCTCCGGGCGGCGCGGAGGTCGACGCGCGAGAGGCGGTCGCACTTCGAAGTTCGGGCGCTCTGCGCGGCTTGTCGGGAGTGACGAACCGAACCTCGCCGGATTCACGATCGTGGCTTCGAGCGCGCGGCGCACGACGTCCTGCTCGATCTCGCTAGCGTGTTCGTCGTCGAGGTCGCGAGCCTTCGCGATCAACTTGTTCTCGAAGGCGTCGATGCAGAACGTCTTGTCGAACGCGCTCACGTATTCGCAGTCTTCAACAACAACGCTCCACACAGCGCTGCGAACGCCGAGCCCTGCAACCAACACGAGCCATATCGCGCACTCCGGCATGTTCGCGCGGTAGTCGGCGACCTTGGCGTTCTTCGCATCGATGCACGACTGCACAAACGGCGCTCGACGGCCGGTTTGCGACGAGCCCGCCGACACCCCACCGGAACCCGTCAGCAAACGCAGTTCGCCGATGAACCGCACGCCGTTCGCGACTAGTTCATCGTAACCGACCACTGAGTAACCCGGGCGATGCTCATGCTTCGCGATCAGGGAAACGAGCGCGGGCACGTTCTCGTCGCGCACCCTTCTCGGGGAAAGAAGTTTCGCGAACCCCTCCGAGGCGCTGATCTGCACCGCTCTGCGGATGCCGGCGGAAGACAGCGCTTCGGCGAGCGCCACCCGCTGGGCCTCAAGCGCGGCCTGTCCTTCGGCGATGAACGGATCGGCCAGCTCGGCGAGCTCGATGCCAATGCGGTGTCTGGGTAGTGCGTAGTCGGGGCTCTCGCGTTCCTGGATCTCGGCCGGATCGATGCCGAGGCGGCGGAGCACTTCGGCGACCTGCGCACGCTCGGCTGCTTTCTTCTGCGGGCGCGTCATGGGTGAAGGTTCCGAATGCGTTCGCAAAGCCTGCGTGCCACGTCGGACCGCTTGCGCTCAGGAGAATGGATACCGTTCCGACGTTTGGCCACCGGCGAAGCGTAGTTCACGCGCCGGGTCACGCCCGCCCATCGCGTCGCGGATTTCGGATTAGGACAGTGCCCGGATTCGAGTGCGCGTCCCCCTCCGCGCATCCGCGGTTGAAGCCCGGCCGTCTAGGCACCTACCCCTTCCCCACCTCCCCCGCGACCTTCCTCACCCCCGCATTCGGATGCTTCCCCAGCGCCCCCCACTCCACCCTCTCGATCACAATCGCCGGATTCAACCGAAACCTCGCCGGCTTGTTCGCCTCGATCACCCGGAACCCCGCGGGCAGCACGTCCTTCAACGCGGTCACGATCCGCGACGTCGCCCACGGATTCCGCGCCATCGCGAGCTTCGTCGCTGACTCCCATTCGCTCGGCGTCTTCACGTGCACGGCGATCGCGCTCACGAGAACGAGGAAGTGCGCGTCCGGCAACCAAGCCGTCACGTCGTTCACGATGACGCGGCTCCGCTGTGCCATGTACGTGCCGTCGATGACGAAGCGCAGCGCCGCGCTCACCGCCGTCGATCTCCCGCGCGCATCGCCCATCTCGTCCCCCGCCGCCGCTTCTTCCTCCGCGGCGGCCGCCTCTCTCGCCGCCTTCGCCGCCGCCTCACACTCCTCGTGCTCCTCCCGCTCCGCGAGCCGCAGCGCTTCGCGAATCTTGTCCAACACGAGATCCAACGGCCCGAACGGCTTCGCGATGAAATCGTTGGCCCCCTCCTTGTGGACCTTGGAGACGAAGTCGGGCTTGCTCGAGTAGCCCGTGACGACGAGGATCGGGAGAACGTGCTTGTCGCGCGCGTTCCTCTCCGGCGCTTTCCGCCGCAGCAAGCGCAGCGCGGTCTCGCCGCAGCCAACCGACTCTTTCACCGTCGCGTCGGCGGGGATCTGCATGTCCAGGAGCACGTAGCAGTAACCCCCCGCGGCGATCGCGGCCCGCACCTCCTCGAGCGTCGACGCGTGCCGCCACTCGTGATCGAGCGAAGTGACCAGCTCCTTCAGGTTGTCCGCGATGAACGGATCGTCTTCGACGATGAGGGCGACGTGGCGTCCGCTCATGGCTTCGCCCCCGCCGCGCTCTTCTTCGTCCCCGCCTGCCGCGCGGGGAGAACGCACGTCACCGTCGTCCCCACGCCGCGCGTGCTCGCGAGCGACAAGCTTCCGCCGTGCACCTCTTCGATCATCGTGCGCGCGATGACGAGGCCGACGCCGGTGCCGCCTGGCTTCTGGCTCCCGAAGGGGGTGAACAGCACGTCATGCTGGGCTTCGCTCATGCCCATCCCGCGGTCGGCGATCACGATCTCCACCTGACTGCCGGCGCGAAGCGCGCGGGCCGACACGGTGACGTGAAGGTGAGGCGCGTCGTCAGCGTAGGCCTCGACCGCGTTCTGGAGGAAATTCTGGATCGCCTGCAGCAGCGCCGAGCGATCGACGTCGAAGCGGAGCGTGGGGTCGACCTCGGCGACGAAGGCGAGCTTGCTCGCGCGCTCTCCCAACCGATCGACGAGATGAGCGCGCGCCTCCTGAATCAACGCGAGGAGCGATTCGTCGCGGAAGCGCGGCGTGACCGCCTCCGTGGCATCGCGCGCGCGATCGAGGATCGACAGGAGGTGTGCGAGCCTGTCCCGCGCAATACCCACGTTGCGCGCCAGCACGGGGCGATCGAGATCCGGGCGCGCGACCTCCGACAGGAGTCGGTTGAGCGAAAATTCGAGCGGCGTCACGATCTTCGAGGCTTCGTGGTGGAGCTTGCGGACGAAATACTCCGTGCCGCGGCGGACGGTGCGCTCGGCGAGGCGTCGCGCCGCCTTGCCGTGCTTCGTCTCCATCTCGCCGAACAGATCGGCCACGAGCTTCTCGTGCTCCCCTTCCCTCGCGCGCGCCTTGCGCCGCGTCGCGCGACGCTTCGCTGCGCGCGCGACGGCCGTGCGGACGTAGTGGTCTTCGTCGGCCGTGAAGCTCGCGAGCAGGCGATCGAAGGCGTCTTCAGGGAGCACGTCCGCGGCGTCGGCGACGGCTTGCCGGATCTTCGGGTTCGCGTGCGACGCCAGCGGATGGAGCGCGTCCGAGAGCACCCGCGCATCGTCGTCTTCCTTCGCCGTGCGCACTTGCTCGGCCCACGCGCCCACAGCTTGCCGAATGCGCGCGGCGTCGCCCGCGGTGACCGCCGCGCGCAACGCTTCGCGCGCGCTCCTCGCCTCCCCCACTTCGCGCGACTCCCCGATGGTGCTCACGGCGCCGTCGTATGCCCGTAGCGCGCGCTGCGACGCAAGAACGCTTCGCGCCCCCCTTCGAGCAAGCGCTCGATGTCGTCGCGCATCTCGTCGACCGTGCCGAACCTCGTCACCTGCCCCACCGAGCGGCTCGCCTCCAGCAAGAAGACCCGCTCCGACTCGCTCAGCACCAGGATGTTCGGGTTGTGCGTCGCGAAGATGATCTGCCGCGAGGTCTTCATCCTCTTCAAGGTCGGAACCAGCACGTCGTAGATGAAGGCGTTGTCGAGCTGGTCCTCCGGCTGATCGATGATGAGCGGCGCGGCCGACTGAATGAGCACGATGAGGAGGATCGCCGTGCACTGCTGCCCGGACGAGAGCTCGTCCAGCCGGATGTACGCGCCGTCGACCTGCAGCTCGATCAGCGGCACGTCGCGGCGGCGCACGACGTCGAGCCGCGCCACCTGACCGCTCGCGCGCAGCGCGTTGACGACCTTCTGCGCACGCTCCGCCTTGTTCGTCTTGGCTTCGTCCACGGCCTGGATGGGCATCGGATCGTCGGCGCGAACGAGCGCGGCCAGATCGTCGGGGCGGATGTTCGCGGCGATGGCCGCGACGAGCTCCGAGCGGATGTTGGCCCCCTTGAGCATCTCGAAGAGGAGCGCGGAGTACTCCTTGCCGTTGGCGCCGCCCACGACGGTCACCTTCAACTTGCCGTCGAGCGCCGCGGTGATCTCCCCTCCGACGCGCTTCCGCACGGCGAGCTGCGTCTGGATCAAGCGCGCGCGCTCGTCGCGCAGCGTCTGCGCCTGGGCCGCGCGCGCGGCGTGCTCGCCGCGGCGTTCGGCGAGCTTCTTCTCCAGCGACTCCAGCTCCAGGAACCGGCGCTGCAAGCGATCGCGCTCGGCGAGGCGGCCACGATCGGCGTCGTGCTTCCGGTTGAGCGCATCGTACGAGGCGTCTTGCCCGGCGTGCGCGGCGCCGAGCATGTCGCCCGCCGTCGTCGCCGCCGACTCCGCCGAGGCGAGCGCCGCGCGCACGCGCGTCACGGCGTCCTGGATCACGGTGAGCGCGTCGCGCGATCCCGCGTGCGCGTGCTCCAGCGCCGCCCGGTTCGTGCTCGCGGCGAGCGCGGGCGTCATGGCCGCGCCGAGCCGGCGGCGCGCATCGACCTCGAACGCGTCAGCCCCGGCGAGCACCGCGCGCAGATCGTCGCGCAGCCCGCGTAGGGTCGCCTGCTCGCGCCCGCGAAGCACCTTCGCCTCGTGCGCGCGCCGCGCCTCGTCGGCGTTCGGCCCTGCCGTCTCGGTGAGCGCCTGGAGGGCGGCGACGACCGACGGCAGCTCGCTCGTCTTGTGTCCCACGTCGTCGATCTCCGCCTCGAGGCGCGACACCTCGGCGGCGTTCAGCGTGAGCTTCCCCTCGACGTGCGCGATGCCGTCTTCGAGCGCGCGAATCTGGGTCGTAGCGAACTCGTCGAGCAGCGTGAGCTGGGCCGCCGGGTCGTCGGCCATCCCGTGGATCTCGTTCTGCGCGAGCATCTGAATCTTGAAGAGCTCACCGTCGAGCGACACCGGAGCGTGCGCGCCGGAATCGGTCGACGTGATGCGCGGCTCCGCGCCGGCGCGGCGGTCACTCGTGTACCCCGCGCCGTGCTGCGTGCGGACGCACGCGATCGCGTGCCCGGTGCCGAGCGTTCCCAGGACCTGCGCCTCGTTGTGCGCCGCGCGCGGATCGGTCGCTGCGGCGCCGAGCGAATAGCGGAGCGATTGGAGCAGCGTGGTCTTGCCGGCGCCGATGCCGCCGATGAAGCAATTGAGACCGGGAACGAGCGGGACGTGGGCAGCGCGGAAGTGGACGCCGTCCTCGATCGTGAGCGACTCGATCCGGTGATGGGGGGCGACCGCGGACGACGGGTCGGAGAGCGAATGGGCCATGGCGAAAGACGGGTTAGCCGCTCCTGCGCGGGGCGGGAAGTGCCCCTACAAGTCCCATCGGCACTTTCGCGACGCGTGTTGCGCGAAATCGACCGTCGGTCCGGAGAAATCGCGAAGCCGGCACAAAGAGAAACGCGCAGGAGAGGGGGTGAGCCTCTCCTGCGCGTCGGCGGATGCGGATACGGAGACCGCGCTACGCGGTCGCGGGGTCAGCCATGGCCAACCGTGCTCACGTTCACCGGCGAGGCCGGCGGCGTGAGCGGGATGGCCGGCGTCGCCGGAACGACCGGCGCGGATGCGTCGGCGATCGGCGCCACGATCGCCGCGGCTGCGACGGGCGCGCTGGCGATCGGCGAGACCACCGATGCAACGACCGCCGGCGTGACCGGCGTGACGGTCGCCTGCACCTTCTCCGCGGCCTCCTGAGCGGCGAGCGCCGCCTTCGCGTCCGCCGCCTTCCGGCGCTTGCCGGCCGCCCCCTTGTACGGGGCGCGCCCCGCCTTTTCCTCGAGCACGTTGGCCGCCCGAGACGTGGCGCCGCGCTTCGCGATCGACGTACGCACCCCGAACAGACTGCCGAGCGACGGGTAGTTCACCCCGACCGTGCTGTCCGTCTTCACGGCCAGCGTGAACGCCGGAGACAACCGTTCGATCACCCCGCGCGCGTTGACCCACGCCATCGTCTCCTGCGACTGGGCGTAGGCCGCCCACGCCATGAGTTGAATTCGGAGATACGACCACTGGTACGCGGAATTCAACGTCTGCTCCGTCGCGTCCTTCGACGGAGCCGTCTTGCCGAAGACGTCGGGATAGTCGTCGAAGCGAGCCATCTCGCTCACTACCTCGGGCATGAGCGCCAGCTCCTCCTTGCGCGGGAGCTGTCCTCGGAGCGTCGCCGGAGGGACGCTCACCACACCGGCGGGCACCGCCGGCAGGGTGATCGGCGGCGGCGCCTTGATGTACGGGAGCGCCTTCGCCGTGGCCGCCGGCGCAGGCGTGGGATCGATCACCGTGGTGCTGGTGGCCGCGTTGCTGACGATCGGGTGGGTCGTGGTCATCATGGTGGCACTCTCGCTTTCGTTGGAAACGGTGGACGTGGACGTGGCGATCTCGGACTTGTGAGCGGTCATGGGATTCGTGCTTTCGTTCGTTTCGGTGTCGGTGTGCTTCTTCGAGGCGTGGGACTTGACGGTCTTCGTGGCGTGCTTGGCTTTCATGGACTTCGTGCTTTCGTTGGTTCGAGTTGCGTGACTGAGTGACTTCTTCGTGGGTTTGGAATTCGACACAGGTTTCGTTCTCTCGTTCGGGTGAAATTTCGAAATGGCATCAGGTGAAGTGCTCACGCCGCACGGGGCGTGATCCGTTCGCGAATCTCGCGCTCGAGGCGGAGACGGGCGCGGCAAAGGTGCTCGTACCGGGCGCCGCGAGCGCGCGGGTTGGCGCAGGTCCGCGCGACGTAGGCGCGGAGCGATTCGTCGCGACCTCGCGTCGCGATTAGGACGTCGAGGATCTCGGCGGCCCCTTCCTTCTCGAGCACGCGCAGAACCTCGTCGAACGTGTTGCTCGACTCGGTCTCGCGGAATTTCTTGGGGTCGTACGTCTCGTCGTCGAAGGGGGCCATGGGGCCGAGCTGTCGGTCCGCGCGGCATCCGTTGAGAACTGCCTTTTCCGTCGCCCACCGGAGCGCGAGTGACGTGAACGGCCCCGGGCGAACCGTTCGCACGGCGCTCAAGAAGGCCACGAGCACCGCGCTATCGAGGTCCGCGTCGAAGGGACGCCCGATGTGACTGCGCAGGCGATGCATCATCGGCGCGAAGGCGAGAACGAGAACCGACGACCACAGTGCCGACGTGCCCGTCTGCGCCTCCTCGACGAGCGCCGCCACGAGTGAGCGGCGAGCGTTCGTCGTCAGGGACGATGATGAATCGAGCGCGCTCTGGATGTCGCCCACCGTTTCGAACGGCGAGAGCTCCGGGCGACGCGCGCGGGTTTCCGCGAACGACACGTGGTTGCGCGGGAGGTTGCGGGAGAGATCGTTTTCGAGAGACTTGATGAGGATTGCGAGGGACATGGGTTCTTTCCTTTGTCGGCGGCCGATTCGTTTTGCGCCTCCGATGAACCAACAAATGTCTCCGGCATCTGGACTTGTGGTGGACTTCACATGGACTTTGTCGAGGGCCCCCAATTGCGACGTGCTTCCGCCGCGTTGCGGGCGCCGCATCGGACGCGAGTCGGCGTGAAGACGGCGTGAAGACGGCGACAAAGCGGTCACAAAGCGGCGTGAAGACGGCGTGGATCGAGGGCCGAGCCGTCGAACGAGGCGGATCGCTCGCTCACGCGCCAGGCGCGAGCGCGATCGGGTGACTCATGAGATCAGCCACGACGAGATCTCGGATGTCGATGCAGGACATCGGCGATCTCCACCCTCGACATCTCGGATGTCGAACCTCCACATCGCCGATGTCG
>PLXW01000123.1 GCA_003151595.1 Myxococcales bacterium | reverse complement strand
TCGGCGAAAAACACCGGGCTCCTAGAGCGCGGCGTCGATCTGGGCCGAGTTGAACCCGACCATGACCTTTCCGCGGACGTCGAGCACCGGGATCGACCCGCTCCGCAGGCCGTTCTTCGTGAGCTTGTCCTGCATCTCGCGCGCGGCGGACGAGTCCTTCTCGATGTCCTTCTCGACGTAGGGGATCCCCTTCTTGCGCAGATAGCTCGCGGCCTGGTGACAGGCCTCGCACCACTCTGCGCCGTAGATGACGACCAGCCTCCGCGGGGCGGGCCTCGCCGCGGCGGAGTCGGCCGGGGGCTCTCCGGGCGCGGGAGGCGCGGCGCTCGCCAGCGTCGGCCCGCTCTTCTCGCGGCGAGCCACGGCGAGGGCGTCGAAGTCCGCCCGCGCCATGACCCGGACCGGGTACGTCCCGTCCGGGCGCGCCTGGCGCAGATCGACGACGAAGATCCGGTCGGCGTGCGCCCCGACGTCGCGGTTCGGGTCGACGACGCGCACGGCGTCGCGGCCCATGAGGGGGACGTCCGCGACGCGCGCCTCGACGTGGAAATCACCCTTGTCGTCGATCCACGTCAGGAGCAAACCCTCGGTGTCGGACCGGACGACGAGGGGCGCTTCGCTCTGCTCGGCCGCGTCGGCCGTGTGGGTGCGCTTGCACCCGCCGCCCGCCACTGGCAGGAGCGCAACGGACACGGCCAGCGCGGCGGCCCTCCCGGGCCTCCTCACTGAACCTCTCCCGACAACCGTGCCCACTCCAGGAGCATCACGTCGACCTTCTTCGTCAGAGCCTGCTCCTCGCGCGCCATCTTGGCCAGCTTCTCCCAGTCCCCCCCCGGCGAGGGCGAGGGACTAGCACGAGCGACGTGCCATCGTGCGACCTGCACGATGGCCTAGCACAGACGCGCTACGGTCTCCCGATGCGTCCCCTGCCCGACCCGAAGCGCCCGGAGGGCCGCCGCTCTCTGTACGCGCGGCTGTCGCAGCTCCGCGAGAGCCTCGCGCACACACGGGCGACGCTCGGCCTCGTCTGGCGGTCATCGCCCGCGATGACCCTGGCGCTCGGCGCGCTGACCCTGGTCGGCGGCCTGGTGCCCCTCGGAGTGGCCTACTCGGGCAAGCGGATCGTCGACGCGGTGGTGGCGCGGTCGCGCCCCGCGACGGTGCGCTGGGTCATGGTCGAGCTGGCGTTCATCGTCGCGCTCGCGAGCGTCCAGCGCGGGCTCGGGCTCGTCCGCAGCCTGCTCGGCGCCCGCCTCGGGATCGACATCAACACGACGATCCTCCAGAAGGCGCTCGACCTCGACCTTTCGTACTTCGAGGACTCCGAGTTCTACGACAAGCTCACGCGGGCGCGGCGCGAGGCGTCGACCCGACCCATCTCGCTGGTCAGCGAGAGCTTCGGGCTCGTCCAGAGCGCCATCACGCTCGCGGGTTACGCCGCGCTGCTGGTGCGGTTCAGCGGCGTCGCGGTTCTCGCCCTCTTCGCGGCGACGGTGCCCGCGACCGTCGCCGAGATGCGCTTCTCGAAGCTGGCCTTCAGGACGCGTAACTGGCGCTCGCCCGAGTCGCGCCGCCTGCTGTACCTCGAGTACGTCCTCGCGAACGACGAGCACGCGAAGGAGGTCAAGCTCTTCGGGCTCGGGCCGCTCATGCTGGGCCGGTACCGGACGCTGTCGGAGGAGTTCTACCGCGAGGACCGGCGGCTGTTCATCCGGAGGGCCGGCTGGACGCAGGCGCTGTCGCTCGTGGGCACCGGGGCGTTCTACGCCGCGTACGCGGCGATGGCGCTGATGGCGACGGCCGGGGCGCTGACCCTGGGCGACATGACGATGTACGTGCTCGCGTTCCGGCAGGGGCAGCAGGCCTTCCAGTCGGCCCTCTCGGGGATCGGGAGCCTCTACGAGCACAACCTCTACATGTCCAACCTCTGGGACTACCTGCGCATTTCGGGCGAGGCGCGGGGCCGCGCCGGGACCGACGGCCCGCCCGGGCGCCTCGAGGCCCGCCCGGACGCCGCGAAGGGCATCGTGCTCGAGGATGTCGGCTTCAGGTACCCAGGGAAGGACGACTGGGCGCTGCGCCACGTCGACCTGGTGATCCCCGCGGGCGAGAGCCTGGCGCTGGTCGGCGAGAACGGTGCCGGCAAGACGACGCTGGTCAAGCTGCTCACGCGCCTGTACGAGCCGACCGAGGGGCGCATCCTGCTCGACGGGCGCGACCTGAAAGACTGGGACACCGGCGAGCTGCGCCGGCGCTTCGGCGTGCTCTTCCAAGACTTCAATCAGTACCAGCTCAAGGTGCGCGAGAACGTCGGCCTCGGCAGCGTCGAGCACATGCTGGACGAGCCGCGCGTGGAGCGCGCGGTGGAGCTCGGCGGCGCGACGGAGCTCGTGGAGTCGCTCACCGGGAAGCTCGACGCGCCTCTGGGGCGATGGTTCAAGGACGGCACCGAGCTGTCGGGAGGCCAATGGCAGAAGATCGCGCTGGCGCGCGCGTTCATGCGCGAAGAGGCGGACATCCTGGTGCTCGACGAGCCGACCGCGGCGCTGGACGCAGAGGCGGAGCACGCGGTCTTCGAGCGCTTCCGCGCGCTCGCGCAGGGCCGGACGACGATCGTGATCTCGCACCGGTTCCCGACGGTGCGCATGGCGCGCACCGTCATCGTGCTGGACCACGGGCGCGTCGTCGAGCGGGGCTCGCACGCGGAGCTCGTCGCCAGGAGGGGCAGGTACGCCCGGATGTTCGAGCTTCAGGCGGAGGGGTACCGGTAGGTCTCAACGAGGCGTCCGGGGCGAGCGTCGGCGCGAACCGGTACGCGCGACCTCGGCCAGCGTCGTCGCGCCGGCCCACGAGCGAAAGGCGTCGTTCAGCCTGGTCCACGCGGGGTGCAGCGGACACGGATTGGCGTCCATGCACCTGGGCCAACCGAAGGCGCACCGGCCTGGCGACGGCATCTCGTCGAGCGCCGACAGCACGTCGAAGAACGAGATCAGCCGGGGCGCGCGGGCGAGAGCGAACCCTCCCCCGTGTCCTTTCTGCGCGTCGAGCAGCCCGCGCTCCACCAGGCGACGGAGCACCTTGGAGAGGTAGGCCTCGGGCACTCCGGTGCGGGCCGCGAGATCACTAGCCCTGGCCGCCTCGCCTTCGAGCATCGCGAGCTCCGCGAGCGCGCGAAGGGCGTACTCCGCCGTCTGGCTCAGCAGCGCCTGTCCCGACGTCGCGTGCGGCAAATGTCGAGTCGCCACTTGACCCGAATGTAACCGCGGAGTCCGTCCGCGGCGAGCCCGCGGCCGGGCGAAGAAAATGCAGCACCCTGCCAAACGTGCACAAGCGGTGAACGGGCTCGAACGTGGACGGGCCACGGAAAGCGCGCACTTACCGGACCTCGTGGTCCATTGTGTCACCGGCCGGCGCCCCGGTACGCAGGTTGCAACCGCGTCGTGCGAGCGCACTGGGCGCTCCGGACTCCGGAGGAGAACGATGCGAACACATACCCTGGTCGGTATCTCTGTCCTGACGGCCGCCGTCGCTGTGAGCACCCTCGGCGGATGCGGGAACGCGCACGAGCAGGCACAGGAGACCGCGGCCGCTTCGAGCAAGCTGGGCGCCTCGGAGTCGGTTCGCGACCTGATGAAAGCGCGAGGGCTGAACGAGGCCGACGTCGAGGCCGCGCTCAAGACGTACACACCCTCGGGGAAGATGGACGAGTACTACATCTTCGCTTCGGGCGGCCAGTCCGGGAACATCGACGTCATCGGCGTCCCGTCGATGCGGCTCTTGAAGGTCATCGGCGTGTTCACGCCGGAGTCGTGGCAAGGCTACGGATACGGCGGCGAGAGCGACAAGATCCTCGAAGCCGGCAACCAGGGGACCCACCGAATCCGGTGGGCCGACATGCACCACCCGAACCTGTCCGAGACGAACGGGGACTACGACGGGCAGTATCTGTTCGTCAACGACAAGGCGAACGCGCGCGTCGCGGTCGTCGACCTGGGCGACTTCGCCACCAAGCAGATCGTTCCGAACCCCCTCGCCGCGAGCGACCACGGCGGGGCCTTCGTCACACCGAACACGGACTATGTCATCGAGACGACCCAGTACCCGGCGCCACTGGGGCGCACGTACGCGCCGATCGACCAGTACAAGGAGAAGTACCGGGGTGTCGCGGTCTTCTGGAAGTTCGACCGCGCGAAGGGGCGCATCGATCCTGCCCGGAGCTGGGCCATCGAGCTGCCACCCTACACGCAGGACCTCGCCGACGCGGGGAAGCTCGACAGCGACGGGTGGGCGTTCATCAACTCGTTCAACACCGAGATGGCCACCGGCGGCACCCTCGAGGGAAAGCCGCCGATCGAGTCGGGCGCGTCGCAGAACGACATGGACTACCTGCACGTCATCAACTGGCGGAAGGCCGAGCAACTCGTCAACGCGGGCAAGACCAGGACCATCGCGGGTATGCGCGTGCTGATGATGGACGTGACCGGCCCCGAGAGCGTCCTCACGCTCGTCGGCGAGCCCAAGAGCCCGCACGGCTGCGACGTCACGCCGGACGGCAAGGCGGTCGTGGTCGGGGGCAAGCTCGACACGCACACGACGCTCTACGACTTCGCGAAGATGAAGAGCGCGATCGATGCGAAGCGGTTCGAGGGCAAGGACCCGTACGGCCTGGGCATCATGTCCTTCAAGGAGGTGATCCAGGGTCAGGTCCAGATCGGGCTCGGGCCGCTGCACACCGTGTTCGGCACGAACGGAGACGCGTTCACGTCTGTCTTCATCGAGAGCGTCGTGGCGAAATGGAACTACAAGGACCTCAGCAAGCCGGTCGAGAAGCTCAAGGTCCAGTACAACATCGGCCACATCCTGGCGGCCGAAGGCGACACCGTGAGCCCCGACGGTAAGTACGTCGTCGCGATGAACAAGATGTCGATGGATCGATTCCTCCCCGTGGGGCCGCTCTTCCCGCAGAACTTCCAGCTCATCGACATCACGGGCGACAAGATGCGCCTCCTCTACGACGCGCCGATCGGCAATGCCGAGCCGCACTACGCGCAGATGATCAAGGCCGACAAGATCAAGACGCAGCAGGTCTACCCGCCCGGGACCGTGGCCACGACCGGGCTGCTCGACCCGAACCGAGTCGAGGGAGGGAAGGAGAAGATCGTCCGCAACGGCAACAAGGTCGAGGTCTTCATGACGTTGATCCGCAGCCACTTCACTCCGGATCGGATCGAGGTCAACGAAGGAGACGACGTCACGATCCACGTGACGAGCCTGGAGACCGCCGAGGACCAGACTCACGGGTTGGCGATCGATATGTACAACATCAACGTCTCGATGGAGCCAGGCAAGCACGAGAACATCAGCTTCAAGGCTGACATGCCTGGGGTGTTTCCCTTCTATTGCACCGAGTTCTGCTCGGCGCTGCACCTCGAGATGACGGGTTACCTCCTCGTGAAGCCGAAGGGGACGTGAGCCATGCCTGCGCACGACGGCCACGTTCACCTCAGCGTGACGGCGGCGAAGCCGGCATGGGACTGGGCGCGGTGGCTCGTCGTCGCGCTCGGCGTCGGGGGGGCCGTGCTCTTCGCCCTCGCGTTCTTCCACGCCTGGTGGGTTTTTTTGCTTTACGCGCCGCAGTATCCGGGCGGCCTACGGCTCGACATCGCGCTCACCGGAATGTCGGGTGACGTGAAGGAGATCGATCTCCTGAATCACTACATCGGCATGGGCCACCTCGAGGACGCCGCTCCCGTCGAGCGCCATCTTGCGGGATACGGCGTCGCGGCGATCGCTGCGATTTCGATCGGCCTGCTCGTCGCGTCCGGGAGGCGGCTCAACAAGGTCGTCGCCATTCCGGCGCTCTCCTTCCCGGTCATCTTCCTCGCGGACAGCTTCTATTGGCTCTACTCGTTCGGGCATCGACTCAATCCGCGCGCGCCGCTCAAGATTGGGACGTTCACGCCGCAGCTCTTCGGCAACGGCAAGATCGGACAGTTCGAGACGTACGCCACTCCGGCGCTCGGGTTCTGGCTCGCCGTTGCCGGGGTCGTGTGCATCGTCGCGGCGACGCTCGTTCGCACCAAGGTTTGCGCGCACTGCAGCCGAGCCGGGACGTGCAAGGCCTCGTGCCCGCGCTTCATGGTGTTGCCGGACCAGGGGGAGAAGGCGGCATGATCCGCGCGCGGCTCACGCCCATCGTCATCGCGGCGCTCGCGATCGGGACGTTCGGCTTCGGCCCGGCGGCAGCGACCGAAGCGCCCGCGCTCGACGCCGACACGGGGCCTCGCGAGCGTGCGCTCCCCGGCGACGCGGTGATCGCGTCGAGCTTCAACGATCTCGCGCGGCTCGCCAGTGACGCGAGCGGACCGCGGGTGATCGGGCTGCGCGCAGGGACGTACCGCGGAGATCTGGTCGTGAAGCGACCGCTTACGATCGTGGGCGAGCGGGGCACGACGATCGAGGGGACGGGTGCCGGCACGGTGATCGCGATCGAGGCCGACGACGTTTCGATCGAGAACCTCGCCGTTCGCCATTCGGGTCGTCGCAACACGACCGAGGACTCGGGGATCAAAGCGAAGGGTGAGCGCGTGCGCATCGCAGACGTGCGCATCGACGACGCGCTCTTCGGCGCCACCCTGGAGGCGTGCCACTTCTGCACGCTCGAGCGCGTCCGCATCGAAGGGACACGCGACAATCCGGAGCTCCGCGGCGATGGGATCAAGCTGTGGGAGTCGAACGACTCGATCGTGCGCGGGTGCGTCGTCGATCACGCGCGTGACGTCGTCGTCTGGTACACGCGCCGCGCGCTCATCGAGGGGAATGTCGTGCGCCACGGACGCTACGGCACGCACTTCATGTACGCGCACGACTCGATCGCGCGGAAGAACCGGATCGAGGACGACGTCGTCGGAATCTTCGTCATGTACAGCCAACGCCTCACGATCGAGGACAACGTTCTCGCTGGCGCGCGGGGCGCGGCGGGGATGGGGCTCGGCTTCAAGGAGAGCGATGACGTCCACGTGCGCGGCAACTGGATCGTTGCCAACACGACGGGAACCTACCTCGACTACTCGCCGCGCACGCCCGATCAGCCGGTCGTGTTCGAAGGGAACGTCTTCGCGCTGAATGACGTGGCGCTGCGCCTCCACTCCGTCGAGAAAGGGGCGATCTTCCGCGGCAATGACTTCCGCGAGAACGACGCGACGATCGCCGTCGACGGCGGCGGCGACGCCATGGCGTGCGACGTGCGCGGCAACCACTTCAGCGACTACGAGGGCTACGACCTCGACCGCGACGGGTTCGGCGACGTCCCGCACCGCGTCAGCACGCTCTCGAGTGAGCTCGCCGACGCACACCCCGCGCTTCAGTTCTTTCACGGCACGACGGCGATGCACCTCGTGGACGCGATGGCTCACGCGGTCCCGGTGCTCGAGAGCCACACGCTGCTCGAGGACCCCGCCCCGCTCGTTCGCTCACCGGAGATCCCTTCGCCATGATCACGGTTGCTCAGGTGAAGAAGTCGTTCGGGCCGGTCGTCGCGCTCGATGGTGTGACGTTCGAGATCCTCGCCGGAGAGCGCGTGGCGTTCGTGGGGGCGAACGGGTCGGGGAAGACCACGCTGCTCCGCGCGCTGCTCGGGCTCGTACGCGTCGAAGGGCGCGTGACGATCTTGGGGAGCGACGTCGCTCGGGAGCCGGAGGTGGCGCTTCGAAGCGTCGCGTACGTCCCGCAAATCGCCCCCCCGATCGATGCGCCGGTAGGCGAGGTCGTGCGCGCGCACGCCGCGCTCCGAGGGATCCGGGGGGACGCGACCTTCGCTCGCGCCGAGCGCCTCGGCCTCGACGCGCACGCCAACCGCGCCAAGCGTTTCCGCGATCTGTCGGGGGGGATGAAGCAGAAGCTCCTCGCCGCGATGGCGCTCGCGACGAACGCGCCGGTTCTCATCTGCGACGAGCCCACCGCGAACCTCGACGAAGAGGCGCGCGGGGCGTTCTTCGAGCAGCTTGCCGAACGACCGAAGGGGGACGTGGTCGTGATGTGCTCGCACCGGATCGAAGAGGTGAGGGCGGTCGTCGATCGCGTGATCGAGCTGCGGGACGGGCGGGTCGCGCGCGACGCCCCGGTCGACGAGATGATGCGCGAGCTCATCGAGCGACTCGCGGCGCCGAAGATCGGCTTGCGCGCCTCGCGCACCGGGCTGCGCGTCGTGGGGTCGACATGAACCGCCGGGCGGTCCTGCAGCTACTCGCCGTCCTGACGCTCACCGCGTGCGCGGAGGAGAACGGCCCCGTCGAGCCCGTCTGGGGAAAGCAGGCGTGCGCCCATTGCGCCATGATCCTGAGCGATCGGCGCTTTGGCGCGCAGCTCGTGACGGATTCCGGCGATCGCCTCTTCTTCGACGACGTGGGCTGCATGGTCCTCGCCATCGACGAGCGCGGTCTCGGCACGCCCCGAGCGTGGGTGCATGACGCGGAGGCCGGCCGCTGGCTCGAGGCGCGATCCACGCGGTATGTCGCCGGCGCTCCGTCGCCGATGGACTTCGGCTTCGAGGCGCGCGCGAGCGACGGCGTCGCGTGGGACGAGATGCGCGCGAGCGTGAAGGCGAAGTCGCGGAGGGCGCCATGAGCGCCGCGGTCGCCACGCGCGCGTTCCTTCGCCTCGAGCTGAACGAGGCGCTGCGTTCGCGCTGGCTTGCGTTCACCGGTGCCGTCTACGCGCTCGTCTTCTCCGGGTTCATCTGGCTAGGGCTGCGCGAGAGCTCGATCCTCGGGTTCACGGGGCTCTCGCGCGTGGTGCTGAACATGGCCAACGCGGTCGCGCTCGTCGTGCCGCTCGTGGCGCTCGTGGCGTCGAGCCCGTGCATCGTGCGCGCGCGGCAAAGCGGATTCTTCGAGTTGATGTTGTCGCAGCCGGCGCGCCGGGCCGACTGGTTTGCGTCGATCGTCGCGTCGCGCTTCCTCGTCGTCGTGGGGCCTCTCGCCGTTCTCTTCGTCGGCGCCCTCGTCGTTGGGCCGCTCCTCGACACGAGCGACAGCGCGCTCGCGGGCGTGGTCGCGCGAAGCCTCGCGACGACCGCGGCCCTTGCCTGGGCGTTCCTCGGCATCGGGTTCTGGGTCTCGGCGGCGGCTCGCACGCCGGAGCGGGCGACGGTGTTGGCGCTCCTGGCCTGGCTCGCGTCGAGCGCGCTGCACGACTTCGCGCTGGTCGGAGTGCTGCTCCGTTTCAAGCTGGCACCGGCGGCCGTCTTCATGCTCGCCGCACTCAACCCGGCGGAGGCCGCGCGCATCGCGATCCTGTCCGGCGTCGATCCCGATCTCTCCGCGCTCGGACCGGTCGGCTTCTGGCTCGCGAACACGCTGGGCCCGCGGCTCGCGCTCGCCGTGGGCGTCGGGTGGCCCGCGCTGCTCGGCACGTTCGCGATGTGGCGCGCGCAGAGGCGCCTCGAGCGCTCGGATCTCGTGGGCTGACCAAAGGCCCAGAAAAAATGACGGAGAAGGAGAAGAACATGAGAACGAAATCGATCGCCTACGTCGCCTCGCTCGCGGGGTTCCTCGTGCTCGGCGGCTGTAGCAAGGGTGCGACGCCCGACAGCTCGCCGGCCGCCAGCGACAACGCACAGCCCACCCAGCCGACCACGACCAGCGCGGAATCGAACACGGGCATGGCTGCCGTGGGCGCGGCCAAAGCGAACGAGATCTTCAAGTCGCGCTGCGCGACCTGCCACGGCCCGGAAGGGCGCGGCAACGGCCCCGGCGCCATCACGCTCAATCCGAAGCCGCGCAACTACCACGACAAGGAATGGCAGGCGAAGGTCACCGACGAAGAGATCAAGAAAGCGGTGGTCTATGGCGGCTCGGCCGTCGGGAAGAGCGCGAACATGCCGGGGAACCCGGATCTCGATTCGAAGCCCGAGGTCGTGGAGGGCTTGTTGAAGATCATCCGCGACTTCGGGAAGCAGTGAGCACGCGCGGCTCGCTACCCCTTGTCGGAGCGATCCCCGAGTCCTCCGTGAAGCCGCGGTGGGCGCTCGCGGCGAAGGGGTTTCGCCCGTTCTTTCTGCTCGCTGCCGCCTTTGGCGCGGTCGTCGTTCCGGCGTGGCTTCTGGTGCTCGGCGGCGTTCTGCGGACCAACGCCTATCTCGACGCCACCAGTTGGCACGCGCACGAGATGGTGTTCGGCTTTGCGGTCGCCGTGATCGCCGGCTTCTTGCTGACGGCGGTCGGTAACTGGACGCAGCGGGAGACGGCCGTCGGCGCGCCCCTCCTCGCCCTGTCAGTGCTGTGGGTTCTCGGCCGCATCGCGATGGTCGCGGCGGGGCTCCTGCCGCGGGGCGTTCCCGCGATCGTGGACCTCTCGTTCCTGCCGATGCTCGTGTGGATCCTCGCGCGCCCTCTCGTTGCGGCGAAGAGCCGCCGCAATTTCGTCATGCTCGCCGTTCTGTGCGCGCTCTTCGCCGCGAACGTCGTGGTCCATCTGGAGGCGCTCGGCGTCGTCGCGATGGGTTCGGGTCGGCGCGCGTGCCTGGTGGGCATCGACATCGTGGTGCTCGTCATCCAGATCATCGCCGGCCGCGTCTTCCCGATGTTCACGCGCAGCGCGACTGGCGTCGCGTCCATCCGAACGGTGCCGGTGGTCGACGTCCTCACGATCGTGGCGATGGCGGTGCTGACGGTCGTCGACGTCTTCGCGGCGGAGAGCGCGGGTGCCGCCGTGCTGTCTGGTGTCGTCGGCGTTCTCGCAGCTGTGCGCGCGATCCATTGGGGTGCCCGGTACTCGGCGCACCAGCCGCTCCTGTGGATCCTCCACGCAGGCTATGCGTGGATCCCGTTCGGGCTCCTGCTTCGCACCGTGGCCTGGTTCGACGTGGCCGTGCCTCGATCGCTCGCGACTCACGCCCTGACGGTCGGCGCGATCGGCTCGCTCACGCTCGGCATGATGGCGCGCGTCGCGCTGGGGCATTCGGGGTGCCCGCTCGTCGTGGCGAAGCCGATCGCGTGGGCGTTCGCCGCGATCTCGGCTGCGGGGATCGCGCGCGTCGTCGTCCCGCTCCTCGCACCCGCCTGGTACTTCCCGTCGCTGGTGACCGCAGGAGCCTTGTGGTCGATTGCGTTCCTCGTCTTCGTGGTCGTCTATGCGCCGCTCCTCTCGAAGCGGCGGATGGACGGAAAGGCGGGGTGATCAGGAACGTGGGCATCCTGTATGCGCTCTCCGTGTGGCTCCACATCGTCGCGGCGGCGGCGTGGGTCGGGTCCATGATCTTCTTCGCCGCGGTGGCCGTGCCCGTGCTTCGGCGTGACGAAGTGCGAACCGCCGCGCCGCGGTTGATGCGCCTCCTCGGCGCGCGGTTTCGCGTCCTCGGATGGGCCGCGCTGCTCGTCCTCGTCGCGACGGGCGTCTCGAATCTCTACTTCCGTGGCATACGCTGGGCGGCCCTCGTCGACGCCGACTTCTGGGCGAGCTCGTTCGGGCACGCGCTCGCCTGCAAGCTCGCGCTCGTCGCCCTGGTCTTGGTCGCGACCGCGGCACACGAAGCGCTCACGGGAAAGCGCGCCGTCGACTCGCTCGAGCGCGACCCGTCGTCGCGCGAAGCGGTGCGCGCGCGCCGCATGGCTTCGTGGATCGGGCGCCTGGTGCTCCTGGCCTCGCTGGCGATCCTGTTCTTCGCCGCGGCGCTGGTGCGGGGCTTTCTCTGATGGTGCGCACGCCGATCACGGTGTCTCCGTGAGCGCCTAGGCAGGAGCGCAGACCGCGCGTGCCCGCCGGCAGGTCCTGCGCGTTTCGAGAAGCTGCTCGCGCCCGTGCGGCCTCCTCGGTACAAGTCAGGTGGGCGCCATCGATGAGAAGGATTCGCAGCCGGGGTCGGTCGTGACCGAGGCGAAAGCGGCGCATCCGCCCGCGGAAGCGACGACGCTGATCAACCGGCTCGCGGGGATCGACTACCCGTTCTGGGCACGGCGGCGGCGCCTCAATGACCGCAGTGGGCGGCATGATCGATGCTCTTGGTTTGGTCATGCCGATCCACCGTCACGCCGCGCTCGCTCCGCTCTCGAGAGATCACCACATCGCGTTGCAGCTCGCGGCGGCCCTGCGGGAAGGCGGCTCGCGCCACTTGAGATCACGCCTGCCGCCGGAGCCGCTCGCGCTCGCGGCGTACGTGCGCCGCCTGTTCGAGCTCGAGCTCGAGCCGCACTTCGCGGCCGAGGAGCTGGAGCTGATGGTCGCGGTCGACGGCCTCGATCGCGACCTCGATACGCTCTGTGCCGAGCTGCGGCGCGATCACGATCGAATGCGGCGGCTCATCATGGAGCTGTCGCGTACGGCCGATGCCACCGCGATCGCCGACATCCTCGATCGCTTCGGTACGCTCCTGGAGGCGCACGTGCGCGTCGAGGAGCGAACGCTCTTCACTCGCGTGCAGGAGCTACTCGATGCGCCGGCGCTCGCCAAAATCGCGCCGCGGCTCGCTCAGCACCTTCACGTGCACGACGCCGGATGAGTCACGTCGATCTCCGCTCGTCGCCGAGAGCGCAGGACTAGCCATCGGCTCATGAGCGAGGACGTGAGAACACGCGACTCGAGCGCGGCTCACGCACTCACGGGAATGGTCGCTCTCCGCGAGGCGCATCGAGCACGTCCCTCACCTTTCGCATCAGCGACTCCGGCGTGAAGGGCTTCTGCAGGAAGGCGACGCCGCTTTCGAGCACGCCGTGGCGAACGATGCTGTCGTCCGTATAGCCGGACATGCAAAGCAGCTTCATGTCGGGCCGGGTCTTCGCGATTCGCTTCGCCAGCTCCGCTCCGCTCATCTGGGGCATGACGACGTCGGTGAGCAGCATGTGGATGACGCCGGGGTGCTTCTCGCAGAAGAGGAGCGCCTCACCTGCGTTCTGAGCGACGATGACGTGGTAGCCGTTTCGCTTGAGGATGCCCTCCGCGACGACGCGCACCTGCTCTTCGTCCTCGACGAGCAAGATCGTCTCTTTGCCCCGAAGGCTGACGGGCGGAAGCGTCTCGCGCGGAACGTCTATCTCCGCGATGACTCTCGGGAAGTAGACCTTCAACGTGGTCCCCTTGCCGGGCTCGCTGTAGACCCAAACGCTTCCGCCGCTTTGCTGCGCGATGCCGAACACTGTCGAGAGGCCCAACCCGGTCCCTTTCCCCGGTTCCTTCGTCGTGAAGAACGGCTCGAAGATCCGGGCCTGCGTCGCCTTGTCGATGCCGATGCCGGTGTCCGTCACGGCGAGCATCACGTGTTGCCCCGGCGTCGAGCCGAAGTGTTCGCGGGCGTAGTCGGCGTCGAGGTCGACGTTTCCGGTCTCGATCGTGAGCTGGCCCCCGGTCGGCATCGCATCGCGGGCGTTGACCACGAGGTTCATGATGACCTGCTCGACGTTGCCCGCGTCTGCTCGGATCCGTCCGAGTTCGGGCGCCGGCACCAAGGTCAGGTCGACGTCCTCGCCCAGCATTCGCCTCAGCATCTTGTCCATCCCCGCGAGCAGCTCGTTCAGGTCGAGTACCTTGGGCTCGACGACCTGCTGTCGGCTGAACAAGAGTAGCTGCCGGGTCAGGGCGGCTGCGCGCTGCGCGGCCTTCGTGATCTCTTCGAGGTCCCCACGCATGGGATCGTCTCGTCTCAGGTCGGCCTGGAGCATCTCGCCGTAGCTGAGGATGACCGACAGCACGTTGTTGAAGTCGTGCGCGACGCCACCTGCCAACCGCCCGACGGCCTCCATCTTCTGCGCGTGGCGAAGCTGCTCCTCAAGCCGGAGCCGTTCGGTCACGTCCCTTCCCACGGCAAGTCGGCAGGTGCGCCCGTCGAGCATGAAGGTGTGCATCGTCACCTCGACTTGAAAAACGTCGCCGCTCTTCCTCCGGTGTCTCCACGTCCCGAACATGGACGCGGCGCCTGGCGACCGCACCGATTCGAGGAAGGCGGGCACGTCTTCGGGCGGGCGGATGTCCCTCACCGTCATCCCGAGGAACTCTTCGCGGGAGTATCCGTAGTCACGGACGGCGGCGGCGTTGACGGCGAGGAACCCAAGCGTCTCCAGATCGTACATCCACTTCGGCAGCGGGCTGTTGTCGAACATCAGCCGATAGCGGGCCTCTGACGCCCGCAAGTCGTCCTTCGCCTTCTCGGCGACGGCGCGAGCATCTCGCTCCGCGACGTAGGATCGGGAGTTGGCGATGGCGATGGCGGCGTGGTCGGCCAGGGCGCGGGCGAGGTTGAGGTCTGGGTCGTCGAACGACGGGCTATCGGACCGATAGCGGGCCAAGAGGATTTGCCCGAATGAGCGGCCACGGAAGCTCAATGGCACAATCAACATACTGTGAAGCTCGAGGGCCCGCACGTACTCGAGATATTTCGGAGTCGTCCTCGCTCGCAGATCCTCCAGATCGAGCTTGGACGCGACGAATGGCTCACCCGTTTCGTGGACACGACGTGAGATCGACGGCCCGTCCAGGGGCAATGGCTCGAAGAACATCTCGCGCGTTCGTCGCTCGGCATCCTCGTCCGAAGCGTGGATCGCCAGGGGGAGAAGCTCCCGCCCGTCGTCCGAGACGAGCCGCACGATGCACAGATCCTTCACGACTTCCGCCAGGCGACGCGCCACGGTGCTCAGCAGCAGCTCCGGGTCCTGCGTGGCGCCTGCAAACTCGCGCGCAGCCTCCGCCAAGATGCGCAGGCGATCGGTCATCCGTTCCGTAGCCTTCGCGCGAACCGAAAAGTCCTCCAACAGCACGTTGAGCGCGACGGCGAGTCGGGTCGGCACGTCGTCGGGCTGCGGATCCGCGGGAACCGGCACCCGTGCGCTGGCCTGCCCGAGCGACACGGCAGACATCACCGCGAAGATGTCCTCGAGGGACGCCGCGCTCTTCAAGCGCCGACGGCGAGCACGGCGAGGATTGTCACCCGTCATTCTTAGCAGGTCCCCGGCTTGCCGTCGGCGGCACCGAAATAGGGGGCCCGTTTCGTGTTCTGCGCCCTCGTGCGGCGAGGTTTCGGTTGAATCCGGCGATTGCGATCGAGAGGGTGGAGTGGGGGGCGCTGGGGAAGCATCCGAATGCGGGGGTGAGGAAGGTCGCGGGCCCCCTCGAGCCACGCTCACGCCATCACGGGCGAGCCGCGAGTCCCGGCGTAGCGCTGGCTCGTGTACGGTGGTCGACTCCCCATCCGACTCCAGCGAGGTTTTTCATGCGATCCTTTTGCCATGTTCACACTCATCGCCATGCGGTGCGGGCTCTGCTTCTCGTTGCGGCCACCGGGCTTGTAGGGGGCGCTTGCAGCAGCTCGAAGAACGGCAGCGCTGGCACCGGCGCCACCCTCAGCGCGGAACAAGTCACCCTCGTCGACAGTGTGATTTCGTCTACGGAAGCCTTCTTGGTCCAATACTCGGCCGCGACGCCGGACGACGTCGCGCAATTCAAACCCGAAGCCCTCGTCACCAAGACGTTCCAGTGCCTCGTGAGCGGGACTGCGAGCGTCGCCGTGAGCGGAGCGGTCATGACGGTCAGCTACGCCTCCTGCAATACCGGCATCGGATACCTCGATGGGGTGCTGTCCGTCGCCTGCACCCAGAATGGGAAGAGCGTTTCCGGCGAGATGAACGGCACCGTCGCGGCGATCGCTTATTCGTCGGACGGCGGCGTCGCGCAGTCGGCCGATATCTCTTTCAACAACGTCTCCCTCTCGACCTCCGGAGGACAGACAGCCGGCTCGATTACCATTGGCGGGACGACCTATGTCCTCACGGGTCTCGATTACGGAGTTAGCGCGCTGACGGTGTGTGCCGCGCTATTGGGCGACGATGCCGGCATCGCATCCGGCGGTGACGGCGCGCCCCCGACGTCCGACAGCGGCGGAGCCGGCGGTAGCTTCACCTCATTTGCTGTGACGAATGCCCCCAACGCCATCGCGGCCGGTCCTGACGGCAACTTGTGGTTCACGGAGAGCCCCGGCAAGAACATCGGGCGAATCACGACGACCGGAGCGGTCACGGAATTTCCCATCCCTTCGGGGAATGACGGGAATGCCATCACGCCGGGTCCCGACGGGAACGTGTGGTTCACGGAGCTGTCCGCCGCGACCATCGCGCGCATCACACCCGCGGGCGCGATCACGGAGTTTCCACCTCCCGCCAACGCTCTGCCCACCGGCATCGTGACGGGCCCCGACGGGAACCTGTGGTTCACGGACTCTCAGCTCGGCGCCGTCGGCAAGATGACGACCGCGGGGTCTTACCAGGAGTTTACCCTCCCCCCGGCCTGCGCGGCATCCTCAGGGGGATGTCACCCGGGCGCCATCACCGCCGGGCCCGACGGCAATCTGTGGTTCGTCAACTCCGGCTTTATTGGAAAGGTGACGCCGGCAGGCATCAGCACCCTGTTCACCGTTCCACCGGCCGATTGCGGTTCGAACGGCTGCAACCCCGTCGACGTCACCGCGGGCCCCGACGGGAACGTCTGGTTCGTGGATCCGAACGCCCAGATCGTCGGACGTGTCACGCCTGCCGGGACCATCACGACGTTCCCCGATTCGGCGAATGGCGCGGCCCCCAATGCGATCGTCGCGGGCCCCGCAGGAAACCTCGTCATCGGAGATGATGACGGCGCCGTCGGACAGGTCACCACCGCGGGTGCCATCAGCGTCGTTCCCTTCGGGGGTGGCGGAATCCAGAGCGTCGCGATCGGCTCCGACCACAACCTGTGGTTCACGGTGCCCACGGGCAACGCGATCGGGAAGTACGTTCTCTGACACGAGCCGCGAGTCCCCGCGTAGGGATTCGCTGGTCGTCCTACGTTGGCCTCGAGGTCGTCTCCTTGGCGATTCCGGGGGGCGTTAGGGAAGCATCCGCATGCGGGGGTGAGGAAGGTCGCGGAGGAGTTGGGGGAAGGCGTGAGGCCAAACGCGCGTAGGCAGCCGCGCTCGCCCCGCCTGGATGTCCGCCGCGCATACGTGCGCCGAAGGTCGCCAACGCCTGCGCCGTTCACGACCCGTCGCTGAGTCGTCAGCGCGCCGTTCACCGTGACGCGTGGGGGTGTCGTGGTCGCGGAGCTCGGCGATCGTGCGAGGAGTGCCCCTTCGCGCGATGTACCGCCAGCTGTACCAGCCGAGCTCCGAGCGCGGCTTCGATCGCGGCGATCACCGCTCCTCGTGCTGCGCCTCGATCGGGGCGCGGATCGCGACCCAGCCTCTCACTGGAGACAACAATACTCGTCGGACTTGCCGCTCGGCGCGGCGACGCATTGCGCTTCGGGGGCGCCCGACGGACAGTCCCACACGCGCGGAAACTGCGTCGCTTCACACCCGCCCGTGTATCCGATCGCGACGTTCGTGCATCCCACGGGCGGCTCACTGCACGCTTGCCCGCAGAACTGCGGCGGGCAGTTCGTGAGGTTGTTGTAGGTCGTCACGCCGTCCGGATAGAGGTTGTCGCACGCGGTGATGCACATCTGATCGCTCGCCTCACAACGAAGGAGGCAGGTCTGCAGCGTCGGGCACGTGGCGTTCGCGCTGCACGCTTCGATTTCGGGGCAGCAGTACGTTTTCGTGCAAAGCCCGCAGAGCGCGACGCCCGTCACGCCAGTGCCGTCGCCGACCGCGCCGCAAGCGTTTCCGCCGTCCGCGCCGCCGCCGCTTGCCGTCGTCCCGCCGTCACCCGTGGACGTCCCCGTGCTCGTGCTGCTGCACGCGGCGATGAGCGCCATGGCCGAAACGAGAAACGCGACAGGACCGAACGACGACAGCGAATGGTTCACGGGGCACATCCTCGCAAGGAGCTCATCAGGTAAAACCGATCTCGGATCGACTTCGAAGTCGCGCAGGAGGCGCGGCTGATTGCCAATACCACGCCGTGCCCGATCAGGCTGCCGGCGCGCTGGAGCAGCCTCGCATCTCGAACGGGGCGGACGCCGCCTCCCGTCGACCCTACAAACGCTCCACGACTGGGGTCACCTGAACCGCTTCGGTTCTGCTTGAAGTAGCCGCTCGCTCCGGAAAGCGCGTTTCTGGCGGACAGTGCACCCGATCCACTGGGGCTCCGCGCCGTCGTTGCGAAGTTCGGGTCGCTGCCGCTGATCATGGACATTGGCGGGTGCTACGCCCTCCGGCTCGACGGCGAGGTGGTGACCTTCGCATGGGACGAGCCCCACGGGCTCTCGGCGGTCGACGACGAACGCCTGCGCAACACCGCGCTCCAGCAGGGGAGCCGGAAGTACCCTGAGCTGGCGACGCTTGTTCCTGCCCGGCCGTCGGAGGCAGTTGACTGCCGGTCGTGCGGGGGCACCGGAGTCATCGTGGTCGAAGGCAGGAGCTTCCCGAACATCATCTGCGCCTGCGGCGGGCTCGGATGGATTCCGGCTGGTTCGTCGCCAAGTCGCCTGGAGCGATGAAGATCACGTTCGGCCGCGTCGCCGATGCACGCGAGGCTACGTGCCGTCGTATCGGTCGGACCAGCGGATCGCCCTTCGCGGCGGCTCTGCCGAGCGCCGCATCCCGACAAGACCCAAAACGCCGAAGGCCCGACCGCCGGAAGGCGTGTCGGGCGTAGTTTGGAGCGGGAGAAGTGATTGCGCGGCTACTCCTTCAACAGCTTCTCGATCTGCGCCCGCAGCTCCCTCTCTCCCTCGCTCCCCGGCTCGTACTTCCCGCCGGGGTGGATGAAGCGGGTCGTCCCCTGCTTGTCGATGAGGAAGCTCACGCTCGTGAAATTGCGCTCGTGGCCGTCGAGCCACCAGTCCTTCAGCGTGCGCCAGTCGGTATCGATCGCCACCGGGAACGTGTAGCCGAACCTCTTCACGTAGGTCTCCACCTTCGCGGGATCGAGCGGCTCCGGATCCTTGTGGTGGTACATGCCGATCACGCGGAGGCCGCGCCCCCGGTACTCCTCGTCGAACGCGCGGAGGCTCGGTGCGGTGGCGGAGCAGAGCGGGCACTCGGTCGACATGAACCAGCGAACGAGGACGACGCGACCGCGCAGGTCGCTGAGCGCCAGCGGCTGCGAGTGCATCCAGTGATCGACGGTCCAGGCATGCGCCTTCGTTCCGAGGAGCTCGTCGCCTTCGCGCGGGGCTGGCGGCGATGGCGTCGCCGCCACGCTGGCAGGCGGCGTCGAGGGGGCGGGAGGCTGCGGTGAGGAGCACGCGGCGGCGCCGACGAGGGCCGCGAGAAGGAGCGGGCGCATGCGAAGTTCTAACACGCGATCAGACGCGTCCATCTCGAGCCATTTCAAGCGTCGTGCCGGCGCGAGAGGGGTGCGAGACATCGTCGCGACGACGCTCAACAGCCACCTCGACGAAGGAATGCACTGTCACGGCTGCGCTCATGGACGCTTCAGGAACCTCGAATAGAACGCCGCGAACACCAGGACGATTCCGACGTTCACCATCAGCCGCTCCCAGAACCGGTTCCTGAAGAACAGGACGTCCACGCCGACCACGACGGCTACCAGCGCGAGCACGTAGAGCACGACGGCTGCCTGTCTTCCCATCCTTCCTTGCTACCACGTGCGGCCCGGAGTGAATCGGGAGCGCCGCAACGCCATCGTTTGAACACGAGCGGGGCATCACGACGCCGGTGCTCGATGTTCGCGTACGCCAGCATCATGCCGAAGGCATTACAGCCGCGGCCGTTCGCGCCCCCGTCGTGGACCTTCCCGTCAGTGCCTCCCCCTGCTACCGGTCCCGCGAGATGAAGTCCCGCAGCGCCGAGTTCGCGAAAGGCGCGTTGCTGCCGCTACCCTTCCTCTTAGTCCTGGGCCTCTTGTCCTGTGCCTTGGTGGGCCGGGATGGCGATTGGCCTGCGTGGATCCTTCTCGGGTGGTGCGCGCTCACGGTCTTGACCCTCGTCTCACTCGCGGCCCGCGCCTGGAACCGCTCGCGGTGGTGGGCGTGCGGGACCCTCGCCTCGCTCGCGGTGTGCGTGGTGCTCGTGGTCCTCGCCGCCCTCGTGCTGCTGACGGCGATCGGCAGCGCGATTAAGGGATGACCGAGGCGGACGCGAACGCGTGACGGCGCTGACGGAGGACGTGCCCAACTACTCCACGCACTCGGGCAAGTTCATCCTGAGACTCCTCGGCGCTCGGCTTGCGATGGGGGTCCGCACGCCGAAGCTCGGGTTCTGAGTCGGTCCACGAAATTTAGAACGAGAGGGCGGCCACGCTGAGAGCGGCGTGGCTGACGGCGAGACTACGATTCTTTCCCGCCGGCTGGCGCCCGCAGTCGCCGGAGACGGCGTCTCACGGACGGATCGGCGAAGGCATCACCGGTCGCAAGAAGACGCTCGACAGTATCCGGCGTAAGGACCGCGTCCAGCTGCTGAAAAGCCTGTTCCCGCTGAGGCCCAGAGAGCCTTGGGTTGAGAGCCCGGCCGAGCAAGTCGTCGCGTCCATCGCTTCTAAACGGACCTTCGGATGAAAGGATACGGTCAGGCACTCGGTTCCACGTCTCGAAGCAAGCAAGGATATCGCGCGCGACATCGCCTGCTGCGACAGACACACCGTATGTCAAAACGAGCAGATCACGCCCGTGGCGACGCTCGATCCTAACGCCTCTAGTTATACGGGTAATACTCGCTACCTCTGAAAAGGCCACATGGATCTCGTAGTCGAAGCGCGAGACCACCAACCCATCGCACCCGACCATCAACCTCGCCGGTATCACCGCGAAAACGATGAGGGCGAGAATAACCAAGAGCATGATGGTCACTTCGTTCGGCGCAAATACCGCAAACAGTGCGCACACCGGCAGGGCCGCGCAAATACTGATGCCGCCACGCAACGGGTCGCACTGAACGCGATAACAAATTGCAGGCATCTGCTCTTGGTTATTCATGGGGCCTAGAAAAGACTGGCTCGGGCCCGTCCCCGTCGCTCTCGTCCTCGAGCATGGCAGACATTTTTTTTTGGAACTCGATGACGCTCTTGGCGACGGAGAGCTTTTTCTCGGTGCGCGAGAGCTGTTTCTCGAGCTCGGCAATGCGCGCGTCCTTGTCGTCGCGCTGCGTCTTGCGCCCCGGCTTCTGCGGCGCAAGGCCATTGCTCCCGCGAAGTCGGAGCTGCTTCCGCCACGAGACGAGATGCGAGCTGTGGACCCCGTTTCGTCGGAGTACCTCGCCGAGCTGGCCACGCTCGCACGCGTCGGCCTCGTCGAGGATGCGGAGCTTCTCTGCGGCCGTGAACGTACGCCGCGTGCGCTTCTCCGCGGGAGGCACGGACTCTCCCGCGTTGCGGGACCTTGCGGGCCTCGAGTCGGGAGTGCTCACCGACGGATCATGCTGCCGAAGCGCGCCATCGGCGAGCGAGAACGTTGAAGAGGAGACAGGCATCGAGAGACCAACCTTCTGCGCCCTGCGAGTCAGATGATTCGAGGAGAGAGGTGTCTCACGTCACGTTGGCAGAGAGGGATGCGACCGTCGGAGGAGCCCACGTCGTACACGGAGCTCTGCCTCGTCGAGGCCTCGGCGCGTGTGCAGCACTTTGAGCGCGACCTTGCGATCGAGCTCGGGATCGAAGCCGTGTAAACCTCGCCCATTCCGCCCACGCCCAGCAGCTCGAGAACGACGTAGCGGCCCAGTCTCGCGCCGCGGTCGAGCGCCGGCTGTACTGTCGGAATGGCCGTGGCATAGATCGTCGTCTCCATCTACGTCCGCCGGAATGGTACTCCGACCAAGTGCAATCCGCGGGACGTCCCGCCGAGTCGAAAGCGTAGGATGACCTGCAATCGTGAGACTCCCGCCGTGACTCATGCCAAGGCAGCCGCTGCGTTCTCCGCTTCGCGAATCCCGAGCGAGTTTCGGTACTGGGAGAACATCGGCACACCCAGAGCGCAGAAGCTACGGTGGAAGCTGAGCGCGCTCTTCGGTGTGGACCCGCAGCTCCCGGACGCGATCGTGCGTCGCTACGCCGAGTCCTATTACGACGCGGATCCGATCGGCGAGGTCTTCGTCCACGAGGTGTACCAGGCGCGCGGACAAGTGGAGGGGCGTAAGCTCGTCGACCGCGCGCTCGCCAGCGGCGTAGAGGCGGTCGTCGACGCGCCGGCGTCCTTGAGAGACCTCTTCGCCGAGCTCGAGACGCCGCCGCCGTGGTTCGACCCGTCGCTCGTCGCGCTCGGCGCACGCGCGTTCCGTCGTTTCGGCACACACATGTTCTCGTTCGCCGGCGCGATTACGCTCGAGGGGTACCGCGAGAACTCGGTGGCGAAGCCGCTCGCGTTCACCGGCGCCTACACGGGCGAGTCGGCGAACCGACGATTTCTGGAGACGGCATCGTTCTGGGTCGATGTCGCGGCGCCCGGCGCGCTAGCTCCCGGGGGGCGTGGGCGCGCGACGGCGCTACGCGTCCGCTTGATGCACGTCTTCGTGCGACGGAGACTGCTCGCCCATCCTCGCTGGGATCTCTCGGCGTGGGGAATCCCGATAAGCCAAGGGGATGCGCTCTTGACGTTGATGGGCGGGAGCTTCGCTCCGGGCTACGGGCTGAGGCTCCTCGGCTACCGCACGTCGCGCGAAGAGATCGAAGCGATGATGCACTTCTGGCGCTACGTCGGTCACCTCATGGGCGTGCAGCCGCGCTGGTACCCCGAGAACATCCCCGACGCGCTCGGCCTCATGTTCACCTCGCAGGTGAAGAGCGCCGGCGGCTCGGGGGAGGACGGCGTCAATCTCGCGCGGTCGTACCTCGCATCGTACGCGCCGGTGCCGGGCGACTCCGTGCGTGATCGGATCATGAAACGTTGGAAGCACGGGCTCGAAACTGGCTACGTCGGCTGGTTCCTCCCGAAGCGCACGCGCCGAATGTACGGCCTTCCCGCGCCCGGCCTGTGGCTCCTCTCCGCGCCGATCCAGGCGCCTTGGATCTTCGCTCGTGAGACATTTCGTCGTCGCCTCGCGCCGCTCGACGACTGGGTCGACCGGCGAGCGCGGCAGGAAACCTCTCGATGGCTCGAGGCACGGCTCGGACCGCGGCGCGCGGAGTACCAGGCCGTGGAACGGCTCGTGAGGTAGGAGATTGAGCGCTTTGCGCTTGCGATGGGATGGGGTGAGCCGCCGCCGTCGGAGCGCATCGCGTAGTGTCCCGCGTCACGGACGGCGCGGATCACGCGGCCTCTTGGTAGTAATAGCTGAGCAGGCCACCGAGCCGTTCACGACGCTCGATCGTCGCGCCGGCGTTCGCGGGCGGCGCGGCGGGGAACGGGACGACGTTCTGCAGAAGTACCCGCAGCACTTCGCTGTGATCCTTCTCGGCTCCGTCACGGGGCTACGGCCTTCGAGCCTCTACGCGCTTCGGCGCACCGGCGAGAACGCGGACGTGAAGTGGGACCAGGGCCTCGTCCTGATCCGACGTTCGCGCGGCAGCAAGCAGCGGGTGATGGAGATGACGAGGACGAACCACGATCAAGTCATCAAGCTCCCCGACTTCGTGATGGCCGTTCTCCGGTGGCATGCCGACAAGGCTCCTCACGCGCGACATGGAGAGGAGCGAGCTCCTCTTCCCGTCCGAGGTGGGCGGCTTTCGATCGAACGCCGCGCTCACCAAGCCGTTCAAGGCGATCGCGAAGTCGATGAAGCTCACGAAGCAGATCTCGCCGAAGGCCATGCGACGCTCATTTCAGGACGCGATGCGGGAGGCGGAAGTCGCCAACGTCGTCGTCAGGAGCATCTCGGGCCATCTCACCGACCAGATGCAGCAGCGCTACTCGACGGCGCGAGGGCACGAGCAAGAGTCGGCGATCGCACGCATCATCAACCTCACGAGCATCACTCAGCGAGTGCGTGAGGGAAACGCATCACCGGTGGACAGCAAAGTGGACAGCGGCGGTGGACAGCATGAAAAAGCCGGCTGACGGGGTTCCCGTAACCGGCCGATCTTTCTAGGGTTTCCTAGAGCGGGAGAAGGGATTCGAACCCTCGACGTCCACCTTGGCAAGGTGGCACTCTACCACTGAGTTACTCCCGCAACGGAGCGGTGACTTAGCGTTCACCCGCGGCTCTGTCAACTACGCGAATCACTCTCGCACGCGAACCCCCGCGTCACGCGAAGTACCCGAGCGCGGCGTGGCTCACCACCGAGCGGTCTTCCGCGTCGATCGTCTGCTCGTAATGCAGCACGCTCCCCCGCGCCCCGCCCGGCAACGCCCGCAGCAGCGAGTAGATCGGCGCCAGCCCGCACACCCTCCGCGTGTCGAGATCCCTCGCGACGTGGTCCCAGAACTCGCGCGCATCCGGCGCAACCGCGCGCTCCAGCGACGCTCGGTCCGTCGCGTCGAGATCGGCGAGACGCTCGTCGCTCGGCGGCGCGTCTCCAAAGCGCGGACCGATATGCGCGAGGTCCGCGCCGGCGACGAGCACCGTGTGCCCGTCGCTCGCCTCGACGATCCCTCGCAGCGCGCCCAGGAACTTCTCCACCCCGTCGTCGCCCGACGGATCGCTCGCCCGCGTCTGATGCTCTCCGAGCCCCGCGAGCACCGGCACGATCTTGGCGTCGCTGTCCCCCAGCAGATGCTTCAGAAACACGACCTGGAACTCGAGCGAGTGCTCGCGCTTGTGATTCAAGAGGTCGGCGTACGGATCGAAATTCGCCGCCTTCGCCAGCGCGTCGATCGCGTCGAGCGCGGGGTTCATCGTCCCCAGCGGCGTCGCGAACCCCTTTCTGCAAAGCGCGAACGGCTGGCGCATTGGCGCGTGCGACGTGCCGAGCAGAATGAACGTCTTCACCTTCTGCGTCTCGAGCGCGCGCTGCATCGCGCCGTACGCGTGGCCGTAGCCGACCGCGCCTCGCCACGGATCGATGTGCGGCGCGACGAGCGCGACGAGCTTCCCCGCGGGGTTCTGCGCGGGCTCTTCGGAGTCCCACTCCTTGGCGGCTTCGAGACACTTGTCGTCGAGGTACTTCCGGAGCGCGTGCGCGTCGTCGAAGTACGCGCCGCCGGCGTGCGACGCGGCGCGAACCGGGGCGTCGGCGAAGTGACTCGCGATCTCCGCGAGCGCCTCCTCGTACCGCGGCCCGTGGAGGAACAGCGCCTGATCGAGATCGTTCGCCAGCCTCACCACGAGATCGACCGGGACCTCTTCGCCCAGCTCGCGCGACGACTCGCTCGCGATCTCTTCGCACGTCCGCGACCCGTCGAAGCGCGCCACGATCGGCACGAGCGCCGGCGGGAGCGTCGCGTTCGCCGACGTGACGCCTTGCGTGTCGCGAAGGACCAGGAGCTTTCCGTCCTGCGCGTCGGGGATCACGATCGACTCGACGGGGCGCAGGCGAGGACGCGTCAGACGAGTGTGCATCTTCCAGAGAGCATATCGCGCCGCGCGCGGGTCAGCGCTTCAGCGCGCGCGTGAAGGGGCGGGCGCCCGGATCGCGCGGTGCGTAGCGCGCAGCGAGGTCGGCGACGTCGCGCGCGGCCCGGTTCAACTCGTCACGCGGGAAGCGCTTCATGTCACCGTGCGCCCGGTCGCAGAAGAACGTGCGGCACCCGAGCGGGCGCGACTCGTAGATCCGGCACCGCCCGCTGTCTTCGAGCATCGGGCACCGGCGCTCGGCGTCGGCCATCGGGAGCGTCCGCGGCGATCGCGCCGCCTGCGTCGGGAAGCCGCACGCGGCGATGGCGTGCGCCACCTCCGCCATCTCCACGGGCGTCACGTACGGCTCGCGCCCCGTCACCCCGAAGCGGCAGCACTCGGTGCTCGCGTCGCACGAGTACGTCGCGAGCCTCGTGTCCACGCGCGCATAGATCGCGCGAAGCTCTCCCCGCTCGGGGCTGCTCTTCCACGGCTGCGATCGAGGACGCGCCACGTGCCCGCCGTCAGTGCGCGAAGGTGCCGATGAGCGTGCCCATGCCGAGGACGTGGCCGCTGAGCGCTTCGTCGACGTCGGCGCGCGTCGCGCTCTCGCTCAGCGGCAGCGCGGCGTCGGTGGCGTACACGCTGAACTGGTAGCGGTGAAGATCGCCCCGGGGAGGGCAGGGGCCGTCGTAGCGGACGTTGTGGAAATCGTTCTGCGCGACCTTCGCGCCGAGCGTCGTGGGGTCGGCCCCTTCGGCGAGCACCAGCTCGGACGCCGGCAAGTCGATCACGACCCAGTGCGTGAACGTCCCCGCTGACGCGTCCGGATCATCGACGACGATCACCAGCGCCTTGGTCCCCTCCGGCGGCGCGCTCCACGTGAGCTGCGGCGAGACGTTCTTCCCGTCGCACGAGAGATCGACCGGGATCTGTCCGCCGCTCGAGAACGACTTGCTCGTCACCGTGATCGACGACGCGCTCTTCCCCGGCGGCGCCGATGGCGCGGGGCCCCCTTGCGGCACGCACGCACCGGCCGCGGCGACGAGGAGTGAGCAGGCGATCCTTCGCATCGTGTCAGTCGGCTTGGTAGAGGACCGTCTGCGAGCCCTCACGAAAGTAGAAGTGATCGTAGCCTCGTCGGTCGAACGAGATCGCACCGAAGACGTTCCACGCGATGCTCCACGCAGCCGCCGTGCGGAAGAGCCACCCCATCGTGCGATCGCCGAGGGCGAGGAGCACGAAGAGGAGCACCGCGTAGTCGTTCGAGAAGCGGTAGCCGAACTGACGCCATCCGCTGTTCTGGTAGAGCAGGTCGAGGAACGCAGGGAGCGCGGCCGAGATCGCGACGACGGCGTAAAGCCAACCGTTCCCGCGGTTGCGGCGCGGCCAAAGGATCCACAAGTAGAGCGGCGTCGTGAACCACAGCGCGAGCCCGTGCTCGTTGATCACGAACGGCGCGGCGCCCGCCGGCGCAGGCCGCGCGGGGAGCCACGGCAAGACGGTGAGCGCGACGCCGAGGTTCTTCGACAGGTAGTGGAGCCCGAAGAGGCCCCACTTCTTCATGCGCCCGGCCCACACCACCGTCAGGTACTGATGCCCCACGGTCGGGTCCCACGTCTTGAAGCGGCCGTGGTTCATCACCGAGAGGATCGCGAACGCGACCAGGATCGGAATTGCGAAGAGAACGTACGCGCGCACCAGCTTCGCTTTGTCGAGGCGCGACCACGTCGACTGAAGGCGCGCGACGAACGATCCGTCCTCCGGCAGCCCGTCGCGCGTGCACACGCGGATCGCTTCCAGCGCGAAGAGCGTCGCCGCGAGGAGCATCGGAGGGCGCGTCATGTACGCGCACGCCAGGAACACGCCGGCCAGGAGTGGCCGCTCCGCGTCGAGCGCGAACAGAACGTACAGCGCGAAGACGCCCGTCCCCGCGACCTGTGCCGCGAACCACACAGTCCCTTGCACGGCGGTGAAGCAGTAGACCGTCCCCAGCGCGAAGAGCACCGCCAGCACCACGTTCGCGGTCTCCGATCGCGTGGAACGCGCGACGCCGCTCGCATCCGGGCGACGAAGCTTCTCCAGGATCAGAAAGAGAAATGCCGGCGCCAGCCCCGCGAGCCACAGGATGAACTGCCCGTCGCGAAAGTTCTCCGCGCTCCCCGACATCGCCACGAACGGGAGCATCAGCAGCGCCGGGAACGGCGGGAAGCTGATGTACGTCTTCCCTTCGAAGACCGCGAAGTCGTTCCCCTGCGCGTACGCCGGCGGGCCGTTCTCCAGATCTTGCCGCCCGTGAAGCCACGCCTCGGCCTGCAGCGCGTAGTGATTGAACGGCGTGTGCTCGGTCAGCGTCTGGCGCGCGCAGAGCGACGCGAACGCGATCGTGCACGCCACGTAGATGAAGGTCGCGATCGCGAGGCGACGCTTGCGTGAGGCGGGCGTCGTGAAGCCTTCGAAAAGAGAAGCGGTCGTCATCGCGCGATGGCCGCGGACGCTAGCATTTTCGTAGGGCCGCTCGCGCACTCCGGCTCACCCGCAAACGAGCGAAATGCGAAGACGCGTTCGCGGATGACGCGCCTGCGATGGGCATGCGCGTTCGCACCTGCTCGCCTGAGCCCCCAAAAAAATGGCCTTTTAGGGGGTTCGTCGCCACAGTCGCGATGGCACGAGGCTTGTAGAGGGTAGCGACCAATGGCACTCCCGTTCGACGAAACGCACGGCGCACGCGATCCGCGCGCCCTCGCGATCCTTGCAAAGACGATTTACCGCGAGCTCCGCTCGAGCGGCTACGCCGAGCGCGACGTGATGTCGCTCGCCAGCGAGCTTCTCGGAATGGTCGCCACCGAAGTGAAGGGACGCCGCGACGCTTCGTGAGCGAAGCGAGATTCGACGATGCCAACTCGTGAACGGAGCCGGGCCGGGACCCGGCGACCCACGAGGCTGTGATCGCGCCGTTCTTTAAGTACTTCTCGTAGGACCTCGGTCGAAGGCAGCGTGGGATTCCCCGCTGCCTTTCGCCATTTAACCCCCCTTAGTTCGTCTTTGATCGCGATGAGATTGACACGCCGCGCGCCAGCGCTCGACAATCCGCAATTGAGCGCTGCGCGTGCCCGTGGCGAATCCGGGCGTGCGGCCGGCGTGAACCCCGCGCTTCTCTCGGTTTCCCTAGGCTTCCATCCCTTTTCACGGTCTCGATAGGACGATCCGAAATGTTTTCGATCATCATCAGCGAGAAGGGTGGCGCTGAGCGTAGAGAGACTTTCGACAAGAACGAGATCAACGTCGGGCGCGTTCAAGGGAACGACCTGATGCTCCCGAAGGGGAACGTCTCGAAGCATCACGCGCGTCTGCTCTACCGCGACGGCCGGTTCATCGTGACTGACCTCAAGAGCACGAACGGCACGTACGTGAACGGTCGGAAGATCGCCCAGGCGACGATCGTTCGCGAAGGCGACAAGATCTACATCGGCGACTTCGTGCTTCGCCTCGATGCCGGTGGCGCGAGCGGCGGCGACGTGGCCGCCAACAACGACAACGACGAGTCGGTGCGAACGCTCGCGCGCAATCAGCCCAATCCGCCTGCGCAGCAGCCCGTTCCCCCCGCGCCCCCTCCGCCGGCGATGGCGCCGCAGCAGGCGCCGCGCATGTTGAGCCAGGGCGCCGGCGCCGGTGGCGCCGCCTACGCCGAGCGCGAGGAAGAAGACATTCCCCCGCCGCCGAAGGCGCCCGCCGCGCAACCTGCGCCGAGGCCGGCTCCGGCACCGTCGGCGAACGTGGCGCGCGGGCAAACGCTCGCGCTTCAAGGGAACCCGCAGCAGCAACAGCAGCAGCAGCAGCAGCAGCAGCGAAACACCGCGCAGTCAGCGCAACAGCGCTCGCCTTCGACCGTCGCGTCCGCGGCGGGACAGGTGGCGCCCGTTCCTCCGCAGCAAGCGGCGGTGACGTCGCCCGCGGCGCAGGCTCAGCTCGTCGCGCCGCCCATGGTGATCGCGACGGCGGCTCCGCGCGTCGCGCCGCGCGAGACGGCAGCGCAAGCCGGGCGAAGGCTCGCGCTCATCACGCTGGTCGATCGCATCGCCGACACGATCGATCTCGCGGCCCTCCGCGCGTCGCCCGTCGTGGACGAAGCGCTCGCGCAGTCGATCGAGAAGACCGCGAAGGAACAAGCGGCGGCGATGCGCGAAGAGGGGGAGGCCCCCGAGGGGACCGACCTCGACTCGCTCGCGGCCGACGCGCATCGCGAGCTCGTGGCGCTGGGGCCGATCGCGGCGCTGCTCGAGGACGACGAGGTCACGGAGATTCAGTGCACGCGAAACGATCAGGTGCTCGCCGTCCGGCAGAACACGCTCGTGCACGCCGACGCCGCCTTCACGAGCGACGAAGCGCTCGGGCGGATCATCCTGCGCCTCGCGCACCAGGCGGGCGACGCGGTGAAGCTCGGTGAGCTCGTCATCGAGCGTCGTCTGTCGCGTGGCGCGCACATGATCGCGGTCGCGCCGCCGGCGTCGGTCGCGCACGCCCTCATCATTCGCAAGCGCCGCAAGGTCGACGCGACGCTCGAAGATCTCGTCCGCTCGAACGCGATGTCGCGGCCGATGGCGGTGTTCCTCGATGCGTGCGTGCAAGCGCGCGCGAACGTGCTCGCCAGCGCCCCCTCGGGGACGTCGACGTCGCTCCTCGTCGCCGCGCTCGTGTCGGCCGCGCCTGCCGGTGAGCGCGTCGCGCTCCTGTCCGACGTGGAAGAAGTGCAGATGCCGCAGGCGCACGTGATCGCGCTCTCGCTGGCCGATGCGCGTCCGAAGGCGAGTGAAGAGGCCGTGCGCGCGGCGGCGCGGATGCGCCCCGATCGCATGATCCTGTCGAGCATCCCCGCGGGGACGACGGCGGCGATCGTCGAAGCGATCGGCGAAGGGGCCGAAGGGGTGGTCGCGGCGGGGGCTGCGCCTTCGCTCCGTCAGCTCCTCGCGCGCTTCGCCTCGCAGCTGGCGATGGCGCGTCCGGGGCTCGAGCTGGAAGCGGCGCGCGAGTGCATCGCCGAAGCGTTCGACATCGCCATCGAGCTGACCACGCTGGCCGACGGCCGCGCGCGCATCCTGCGCATCTCGGAGGTCGCGGGGTACGAAGGGAAGGGACCGCGCGATCTGTTCGTGTTCGTCCCCGACGCCTCGGGCGCCGACGGCACGTACCAGTCGACCGGCGCTCAGCCGCGCGCGATGGCGGACTTCGCGGCGCGAGGGATCAAGCTCGACCCGGCGCTCTTCAAGCGCGCGCGGTAGTCGGCACCGTCAGGGGGCCGCGCGCTCTTCGGCGCGCTTCTTCATCTTGCGATCGAGAATGCGCCGCTTCAGCGGCCCCAGCTTGTCGATCATCAGCACGCCCTGAAGGTGATCGTTCTCGTGCTGGATCGCGACGGCGAGCAGCCCTTCGGCCTCGAGCTCGAACCACTTCCCATCGCGGTCCTGCGCGCGCACGCGGACCTTGGCGGCGCGATCGATCTCTTCGGTCACGCCGGGGAAGCTGAGGCACCCCTCGTTCCACGTGACCTCGTCGACGCGCTCCAGGATCTCGGGGTTGATGAAGACGCGGAGGTCGCTCGGCTGATCTTGCTCGGCGATGTCGATGACGAAGATCTGCACCGCTTCGCCGATCTGCGTGGCGGCGAGCCCGACGCCGGGCGCCGCATACATGGTCTCGGCCATGTCGTCGACGAGGCGCTGAATCTCGGGCGTGATCTTCTCGACGCGCTTGCCGTGCTCGCGGAGTCGCTTGTCCGGGTAATGAAGGATGGTTCGGATGGCCATTTGCTACGTGGACTGAGCTTAATGCCGGTTGGGCCGTCTGGCGAGGTCACCCGCCCTCCAGGCGGGCACTAACGCTCCGGGAACTGAACGCGGCCGTGGACGTAGGCGTCGCTTCCGACGAGCTCCCAGCGAGGATTCGCGATGCGCGGGGCCTCGGCGGGGGTGTCTGGGCCGGCCCAATCGACCGCGCCCGGCCGCCCGCGGGGGCCCAGGAGGCTCGGCGCGATGAAAGCGTGGAGCTCGTCACACAGGCGGCCGGCGAGGATGCTCCCGGCGAGCTCGGCGCCGCCTTCGACCATGAGGGTCACGATCCCGCGCGAGGCCAGGAGGCGCAGCGCCGCTTGCGGATCGATTCGCCCCTCAGCCGAGCTCGGTGCGCGCAGCACCTCGACGCCGCGGGTGACGAGCGCCTCTTCGTTCGACGCCGGCGCGTCCACGCTGCACAGGACGAGCGTGGGGACTTCCGCCGCGCTCTCGACGAGGCGCGCGTGCGGCGGCAACCGGAGCTTCGTGTCGAACACGACGCGCACGGGGCTTCCGCCCGGCGCGTCGCGCACGGTGAGCCGCGGATCGTCCGCCACCGCGGTGCCGATGCCGATCGCGATCGCGTCGTGCGCCGCGCGCAACGCATGCACACGCACGCGCGCTTCGGGGCCCGTGACCCACTTCGACGCGCCCGAGCGCGTGGCGATGCGCCCGTCGAGCGACAGCGCGAGCTTCAACGACAGGTACGGCAGCCCTTTGGTCACGAACTTCGACCACGGCGCGATGAGCGCGCGCGCGTCCGGCTCGCGCACGCCGATGACGACGTCGATCCCCGCCGCGCGCAGCTTCTCGACGCCGCCGCCTGCGACGTGCGGGTTCGGATCGCGGCAGCCGATGACGACGCGCGCCACCTTCGCGGCGATGAGCGAGTCGGTGCACGGCGGCGTGCGCCCCGTGTGGTTGCACGGTTCGAGCGTGACGTAGATCGTCGCGCCCTTGGCCTTCGCGCCCGCGCCCTTCAGCGCGGCGATCTCGGCGTGGTCTTCCCCGGCGCGCTCGTGATGCCCCTTGGAGATCACCTCGCCGTTCTTCACGACGACGGCGCCCACGTGCGGGTTCGGCG